>JANQQK010000024.1 GCA_028289375.1 Phycisphaerae bacterium
GCTGATTCGTCACGAGCGGCACGTCGAAATGTACCAAGCCTTTATCCACGTCGCCTGCCTCATGATCACGCTCAACAAGTTATGAAACCGCTTCTAGCACCAAGTGCCGTATGATTGACTACGAACGCTCCGTGCCCTGGGAATGCACATATCGGTCCGCATGACAGGCCTATCAGATTCCAGTCCACAATGGATCGCTCCCCTTCAAATTGTCGCACAATAGTGCGCAGCTCATTCAGATCCTTGTGTCTTACCTTTTCGAATGCAGCGAGGCACTCTCCTTCTAGGCGGCTTGGAGAGTTCCCACTTAAGTCTACAGGTCTCCAGCCCTTCGCTAGCTTTCTCCCATCTTGTATGATTTCTCGCACTAGAGTCGCAAGACCACCAAGTAGATACTCGGTGGCCGTCACACCCGTTGCCAACTCAAATAGCTTGCAGTATTTCGTGACGCGTGCACTCGGCTGCGTCGTCCCCATCTGGTACAGCTTGAACGCTCGCACGGCATACTGCAGAAGCGGCGTAAGGTCTACTCGGATTGCGTCTTGTATCGCACATGCAAGCAATGCAGAATCTTTGTCTCGATCCGTGCGCCCCAAGCACATTAGATCGTAAGTCATGAACAGGGCCCGTGGCAAGTCGCCGCGATTATTTACATCGTCCAGCTTTTCTTCAGATTCAGACGTCCCGTGCAAGATGGCTAGTTGCTGCAATGTCGACAGTTGGCGCTCATAGTATAAGCCCAACTTGCTATCGCCCGGACGCTCATCTGCAAACCGCACCAATCTTGCATGTGTATCGTCGTCACACGTGCCACACATAGCTTGTTGAATTCTCTCTCTTTCAACAGCGTTGTGGCCTGACAGCATGTTCTGCAGGCGAGAGGTAAACGAGAGCCACTCGAACGGGGCGTACTTAGTCACGACATCTAAAAGCTGCTCAAGCGTTGGCTCATTCCCAAACAGGGCAGAATACGTAGGTATTACTGAGAATGTCGAGTAAATCGCATGCTCTGAGGGAGTCAGTGGCTCGGCTGTGTCATATCCCGGCAAAATCAGGCGACGACTACTACCCACCCCGCATACTCACAACCGCAAACACCACCGCCACCGTCGCCACCAGAATCGACACCACGATCCACGTCACCGGCACCCCGCCGACACGCTGATCCTCTTCAACCGCCTCCACAGGCCGGCGATGACCAACCTGCGACACCGCAGCACGCAACGCAGCCAGATCATCACGCAACCCATCAGACGTCCGCATCGCCCCCGGCGTCACACCACCGCCCGTCGCAGCCGCCCCCGGCACCACAACCCCCGAAACCCGCGCCATCGACGAATCCGAAGACGACTCCGCCCGCTCAGCCTCAGCCGCCTCAACCTCCCCCGGAATCCCCTCATCCAGCGACACCCCGCAAGACAAACAGGCCGCATCGCCCTCACCCACCGCCGCCTGACAATTCCAACACACACCGAGAAACTTGCTCAACCCCGGCGTCTCACCCGCATACCGCCACTGATGATGCGTCGTCGGCCCACGCACGATCGTCGTCCGCGTCAACACGCCCCGCCGAATTTGCCGCACCAGCCGATCCAGCGTCACACCCGGAAAAGGCCGAACATGCTCCAGCACATACCAAGGCCCGGCCGCCTGCCGCATCTTCTGCAGCATGTCATCCGACAGATCCTCCCCGCAGTCCGGACATTCCGTCGCATCACGACGCACCAACTGCCCGCAACTCACGCAAGGCCGCGAATCACCATGCCAGAAATCGCCGCCAATCGGACTCAGCGGACCAAACCCACGCCTCGCCGCAATCTCCACCGCACTGTTGCCCGGCGCATAGACTTCCCCATCCGGCAAGGTCGTCGCCTCACCCGACCCGTTCTGTGGCTCTTGTTCGCTCATGTTTTTATTCTTGCAGCGCTACGCGCCCGAAGCAACCAATTGAGCAGACGCGACAACGCCCGACACCGGCATGATCCGTCCCATCTGCTGTAGCGTCACCCCTCGTGGGTGACGGGCATGCCCTTGGTGCCGTGCTCCGGATTCCCGCCACGATCAGGGAATCGTACAAAGCCCGCCACCAAACGATCGCTGAAACGCCCCCAGATTGATCAAGTCAACGTCACCATCGCCATCCCCATCAAACCACACCGCACAAGACTCGTCCGGCTTATCAAACCCATCTGTCCCAACTGTCCCCGTGACACATTCCGCAAACGTCGCAAAGTCGTACAGGTCCACATCATCGTCACCATCCGAATCCGCCACCACCGGCTCGGTCCCGATCACCAGATCCACCACAATCGGCAAGTGATCCGACGTGTTCTCCGTATCCGTCGCCTGCAACCCATACATCGCAAGCTCCCCCGCCGACAGATCAGCCGTATTGAACACAAACGACTTCGCCACACGCACGACCGAATCCGTCGTCAACACAAAGTCCAGCCGCCCAGGTGCAAAACTGCTCCCCGGACTCCGCCACGTATACGTCGCAGGCCCCGCCTGATGCCGCGGAAACACATCCAGCAGCTCGCTTCCGTCCCAATCCGGCGGCGAGTCAGGCCCATACGCGATCTCATCGAAAATGTCGCCGGTCAGCATCGTCCGCAGCGGCTGCACGCCACCCACAAGATTGTAATCCCCCGCAATCACCACGGGCGTACCAGCCGGAATCGTCTCCACGCCCCCCGCTTCCCGCAAATCACGAAGCCAATTGACGTTCGCGTCCGCATGCCGCTGCCGGCGCACATCCTCAAACCCGCCAATCGACCCGCAACACTTCATGTGCAAACTGACCAAGTACAAATCCCGGTCGAACCGATCATCCGGCAAGTCCACCAACGCCATCGCCTGACCACGCCCCGTCCCCGGAACCGTATCATCACGCTGCAGACTCAGCGGATACTTGCTGCAGATCGCAGGACTCCCCGCCGCCAGGATGTTCCACTCTGCCCCATCAGGAAGCGGCAATATCGTATTCATTACCGGCGACAACTGATTCTCACCGACATAAGACTCCTGAAACGCCACGATGTCCGGATCAAGAACATCGAGAATCCGATCGAACAATTCCGTCCGCGACAACAACCCCGTGCTCAGCATGTTCCACACGACAACCCGCACGTGCTCATCATTGCAACGTTCAATCTCGATGCGCTCCAACGGTGGCGTTGGCTCATCAGACATCGTGTAGGAGACCGTCGTCCCCACATTCGGCGCGAAGTCAGCCGGTACCCCACCCGTCGTCTGCGCTTCGATCACAAAATCAAAGCCCGAACCACCAAAGACCGGAACGCCCCGATTCGGCAACACGGTCGACCGACGAAACCGCATCTCGAATTCGTCTGCCGCGTACGTCGGCCCCGAGTAATGATCGAGCGCCGCATGACCCAGGAATGCCGCCTCCTGGGAAGCTGCCGTCTGCTCAATCCCGACCTTCTCCGGATAGTAAAACGCAAAGTCGCTGCCGATCCCGCCAACAGGCCAACCCGTCGACGCATCCTGATCGATGTCGAAGTACAACCGCACAGGCCCCGGAATCGTCTGCAGATTCGTCACCACGTTGATCCGAACCCGTACGTACACATAGTGGGCATCGTTCGTCACGCTGATCCGACCAATATCCGCAAACGCCCCCGCGCCATCACCAACCGGATCGAGAACAATCGCCGGCACATCAGACCAATCCTCATACAGACCATCCACGATGATCGGCTCATCCGCCAAAACCGAAGTCGCACAAGCCCCCAGGCTCACCAGTACCAGCAGTCCCATCATCCGCACCATCATCACCACCTCAGTCATCCAGCCCCAGAAACTCCGTCATATGCTCATCATAGATCGCCTGCGCACGGGGATCAGCCAGCGGCAAACCAAGCTCGTTGATCACCTTCGTCCCCATCCCGATCCATTCGTCCCAACAGTCCTTGCAGATTCTGCTATGAATCTTCTCACCCAACGCTCCCTTGAACGGCGCCCGCTCAAGCTTCCCATGAGGCCGACCACATTTGCTGCAACGAAAACCACTCTGCCCCGACGCCGTCGCACGTTCCCGCACCGGCGCCTTCACCTCCGGCACCGCCGCCCCCAACCCCTTCAACATGGTCGCCATCTCATCACGCGGCAACACATCCCCACGCTCCGCAGCCAACGTGTACCCACGCGTCAGCAACTCGGTTGCCTCATCCTTGCGGTCCTGCTCCACCAGCGATCGACCCAGAAGCGCAAACGCCTTGGAATGCTGATCGTTTAACTCCAGCGTACGCCGCAACGATGCCTCTGCCTCGGCGAATCGATCGGCATCCATGTAAGCCTTGCCCAAACTGAAATGCCCCAACTCGTTCTCCGGGTCCGCCTCAGCCATGTTCCTGAACTGGTTGATCCGTTGCTCATGATCCACAGGTCACGCTCCCATCATCTTCTCTTCCGGTACGTCAAGTTGCGCTGGCTCGCGACAATCGCCCTCACGCCTCAGAATTATCAGCAACCCGACCGCCAACTGTCCACCGCATACGGCCGCAGAATCCCCTGGGATCACAAAAAAACGCCGGTCGCCCCTGCATGTTGGCAGGTTGCGACCGGCGTCGGTCAGTCAATCAATCACCTTACTTGCGAAAAGACGTCGGCACCTCGCCACGAT
>JANQQK010000025.1 GCA_028289375.1 Phycisphaerae bacterium
CCCGCCGCGTCGCCACCGTCATCCCCGCAAATCCCAACCCCCACGCCAACCCCGGAATCATCGACGCCGCGTACAAATAGTTCACGTCTTCACTGTCCAGCAACTCCACCCGCGGCAGAAAAATCGCCAACCCCACCACAAGCCCCAACCACCACTGCCGACCATCGGACGAAAACACCCATTCGCCGCGTTCCACCCCCGACCGCGCCACACACCGAGACGCCCCAACCAACATCACCAGCAACCCGACCCCACCCGGCAGTCCCCAATCCGCAAACGCCTGCACCACCATGTTGTGCGGACTCTTCACTTCCTCCGGACTCTCGATCGCCTTGTACTGCAGATAGTGTCGCCCGAAATTCTCCCGCCCCACCCCCGTCAACGGATGATCCGCCACCATCTCCGCACTGGCCGTCCAATACCCCCACCGAAAATCCAGTGACCGCCCCGGCAACCCACCGCTTGCCGCGCCATACCCCACAACCCCCAGCCCGACGAAAACCGCCGCGACCCAACCCGCCGTCACCAGCCGCACCCTGCCGAGTCGCAGCCACGACACAACCAACCACAGCACACCCACCAGCACCCCAGCCGCCACCGCCCCACGGCTGTTCGTCAACACACACGCCCCCAGAACCACGACCGCAATCGCCCCAGCCAGCACCTTTCCACCACCCACACCCGCCAACGCCACACCAACCCCCGCCAACCCACACGCCACCAGAAACGCACCCGCCACGTTCGAATGCGACAGAAACGCCGACGCCTCCCGCGACTTCATCCGCGCCTCAAACAACGCCACCTGCGGCGCATCCAACGGCACGCCCTGATCCGCCCAGAACGCCTCACGGTTCTCCAGATACATTGCTTCCGTCGCCGGAAACGTTGCAAAAACCTGATCGAAACACTCCACACCCGCCGCACACGCTGACGCCATCAACACACAAACGCCCAGCCGCCAATCCGCCCGCGTCCGCACCACCTGCGCCAACAGCAACCCCAGAAAACCGCATGTCACCCAATCCACCGCCCCGTTGATCGCCAACCGCTTGTTCCCCGCAAACACACACGACGCCCCCGCCGCCACCGCGACAATCACCAACCCCCACTCAAACCCCGTCCACCGATACCGCCGCCCCACCCCAACGCCGCTCGCGAACCACATCGCCCCCGCCAACCACACCAGCCCATCCAGCACCGCCGTCCGAACCGGCGACGCATCGTGCACGTTCTCCAACGCCGCCGTCGTCGACAACGGCGCAGAGTCATACCGCTCCGCGATCAGCGGCCTCAATCCGATCACAACCAGCAGAATCAGCAGCGCAGCCGTCTCAAGCGCAACACGCCACGCCCGTCGATGTGCATCCCCTGTTTCACCGGTCACCCCAACCGGCGACACCCCGTCTGTCCCGCTGCCCGACGTCGCATCACGACCCACGACGCGTTCCGGCAAACGTCCCCACGTAGACCTCCGCATTGCCCGTTGTGTTGATCGGCGTCCCCGACAAATCCAACGTCCCCGTCACGTTCGTCCCGTTGATCGAGAACGTCAGCGTCGACCCGGACTGCACCGCATAGCCAACACCCAACTCGCCCGGATTGAACGGACCGCCACCTTCCTGCACGATGAAAATGTTTGCCCCATCCGTCGTTCCCGAAGTCGGCCTCAAGGACGCCGTCACATTCCCGCCGCCCGCATCATTGATCGTGAAGAGTTCAATCCCATTCAGCATCGACACGAGCGAAATTCCGCCCGACAGGCCAAATGTCGCCCCCGGATCGTTCACCGTGTCCCGCAGCGTGAATTCAGTCACCACCGCCGTCCCGTTCGCCTGCTCCTCCGTCACGACCGTCAGGACAGCCTCCACCGCAATCCCCCCGATCGCCAGCGACGCTGCCTCAATCGTCACATCAAACACACCCGAACCAATCGACCCGCCACCACCGCCGTCACCATCGCCGGGATCACTCCCCGGCGGAACATTCGTATCGATTTCCGGCGGCGGAATCGTCCCGCCTGCCTCATCCGGCAACGGCACGCATCCCGCCACCATCAAACACAGGATCGCCGCGACATACCCGGTACGACCGATAATCCAACGGTTCCTCAAATTGGCAATCACCATTGATCCTCTGCTAACTCAAGACCCGCCCAAGCGTAACCGATACGTTCATTCGGGCTGTGGGTCTCCATCCGAAAGGATGGGCAGCCCGAAAAAGGGACCCGAGATACGGCGAGCTCGGGTCCCTTGGATTTTTTTACGACCAGTCAGCCACTTCCGTTCACCGGCGCGACCGCAATGCCGACCCGTCAGCTCGACAGCTTCTCGATGTATCCGCGCTGCTCCAGCAACTCGACCAACTGTACCGTCGCCTCCTGCGGGGACAGGTTGGCAGTGTTGATCACGACCTCGGGCTTTTCCGGCGCTTCGTAAGGATCATCAATCCCCGTGAAACCTTTGATCTCGCCGGCGCGCGCCTTCTTGTACAGACCCTTCGGATCGCGATCCTCGCAGACGTCCAGCGGCGTATCGACGAACACCTCGATAAACCGATCGCCCACGACCTCACGCGCGTTGTCACGATCGGCCCGATAAGGACTGATAAACGACGTACACGTCACGATCCCTGCGTCGACAAACAGCTTGCCCACTTCGGCAATGCGACGAATGTTTTCCGCCCGATCCTCGGCACTGAATCCCAGGTTCTTGTTCAATCCGTGCCGCACGTTGTCACCATCCAGGCAATACGCCAGATGCCCGCGCTCCACCAGCGCATGCTCCAACGTGAAGGCGATCGTGCTCTTGCCCGACCCGCTCAACCCCGTAAACCAGATCAACGCACCCTTCTGCTTGAGAAGCTTCTCACGGGCTTCCCGATCGACATGCCCCTCATGCCACGTGATGTTTGTCGCCTTTACCTCAGTCAAGAATCCATCTCCTGTTGCGGCCTCTTTCGTCAAATCGGGAAGTCAGTATAGGGGTGCACCTCATCCCCCACAACCCGAATCACAACGCCCGAACAACGCGCAAAAACGCCCCGGAACAGTGATTCAGACGTCACCGTTCCGGGGCATCAACACGATGGTCGCTGCTGGTCTTGTCCCGCTACATTCCGGTCGACACCGACACTGCCAACGCAATCACCTCATCCGCATCGAGGCTCACAGGTGCGGCCGCAAGCACGATGTACTCACCAACCGGAATCTCCAGCGTGGTCCCCACTTCAAACAACACCTGTGGCGGGGATCCGGGCGGCCTGCGGATCACCTGTGACGCAACCTTCAGCCGCGCCGAGTCATCAGCCGACATCTGCTGAACCTCGCCATGAACGGAAAACTCCCGACCCACGCCGTCCGGACCGACAGTTGTTCCATTCACTGCAAAATCAGCCGACTCCCAGGATCGCACCGTCATCGGCGCCAGCAGCGAAACATCCATCACGCCCTGCTGATTCAACGCCGACAACACACCGGACATCTCAGCCGGCAGCGTTCCGCCTGACACACCTCCACCACGATCGATGCGTCCGCGAATAAAGTGAAACCGCATCATCAATGACGAACGTGGCGTGTCGATCTTCGACAACAACGACCGTGCGCGCTCCAACTCCGCCTTCGCCGCCGAGATCACCAGCGTGCGATTCGGCTCATCAACCGAGATCCGAGTGTTGCCATACTGCGCGATGGCGTCGTTCAGCAGCCGTGCAGCCTCGCTCGCCTTGCGATGCTTAAGTTGAAGAAACTCGGCCCGGGTCCTCCGGTCGTTCGCTTCCGCGTCAAGCTCCGCGATCAACTTACCCGTATCGATCACACGGGCCTCAGGACCCGACACGACAATCGTATTGGATGAATTGTCACCCACCATCCGCACACCCAGATTCAACTGCTTCAGTCGAGACACCAACTCGGTCGGACGAGCGGATTCAGGCCTGAACACCTGAATCGTCGAATCCGAAGATTCAAACACGCCCTGCCTCTGATCGTCTTGCGCCATCACTTCCGACGCGGCAACACCCGCACACAGCGAAACCATCGAACAAAACACGATCGTCTTCATAGGACATACTCCTGATCTCGGGCGACGTCGTTGCACGCCCGCAAACACCTCACCAAATCGAATCAACCCACCGACGACACAGGCTTCGGCAACGCCATGCTCCGCCCGCCCGAATCGTCTGACTGCTGCGCCGCCGTCGCATCAAACTGCTTGTGCAACCAGATCACCCGCACGCCCGACGTCGGCTCTTCCCGCTCAACCGCGAAATACCGCTCCCGTGACGCCCCCTCCAGACGCACCATGCGACTGACCGGCCTCACCTGCGTCGGCGGGGTCAGCACCTGAACCAGCGGCTGCGATCCATCACGGTCATGCCCCTGCGGAAACAGGACAAACATCGCCACAACCGCCGCTATCGCCGCCGCTGCGCCCGTCCACCGCCAGCCACGCAAAACCGGCAGACGGACCACAGGCCGATCATCCAGCACACTCAGCCCCCGCAGCTCAGCCAGATCGACAACAATCGTCCGGACATCCTTTGCAAACGCCCGACACGACGCGCAAGACACCAAGTGCTCGTCCAGACGCGGATCACCGGCAATCGATTCTTCTCGCTCGATGCGATCCGCCAACGCCAATCGCACATCCTGACAATCAGTCAAACTCATCGCACGATCACCTCGTCAGACGCCCCGTCGGCAACACGCATCGCCGTCCGAAGCGCCTCCAATCCATGACACACATGCACCCGCGCCGTCGCTTCCGATACCTCCAGAATCCCCGCGATCTCGCCATACGACATCTGCTCCAGATACCGCAACGTCACCGCCACGCGCTGCTTGTCCGACAATCCGGCAATCCCCGCGCGCAACGCAGACAACCGCTCACGCTTCTCAGCAGGCAATTCGGCCACCGCCGATTCAAGCCATTCCTCACCCGACCCCGATTCCCGCCGACGCGACCGCTGCCGTCGCACCAGGAGCGACCGCCGCACGACAATCCGCCGAACCCAAGCCCACCACTTGTCCCCATCACGCAACGCACCGCGCTTCTGATGGGCAGCCAGCAACGCATCCTGCGTCGCATCCTCGGCGTCCGCCCGATTCCACAGGAACCGATACGCCAACTGCTCCAGCCGACGACGCTCCGCTGCCGAAACGCCTGGTACCGCTTGATCTTCCTCCGGACCAGCCACGATCGAGGCGTCTCTCCGATGCTGTCCCAAGTCCACCTTCACGCGTCACACCCACTCAGATGCCGCCACCCCGTATCTGTTTAGGAAAAATTCGATGCCATCTTCAAATCGCCGCTAGACGCTTCGCGACACGCCCCACGCCAGCCTCCCCGCTCCGTTGTACGCCGATTTCAGCCCATCGGACGCGGTCACTGGTCCATTCCCGCACAGATCCCTAGAATCGCCGAATTGGAGTCAGTCCAGACACAGAACTCAGGAGACCGACAATGTTTCGATGGGCCATCGCATCCGCGCTCGGCATCCTTGGCATCAGCGGACCCGCCAAAGCCGACGAAGCCATGAAAGGCAAGACCGTGCACGACTTTGCCGTGAAGACAATCGACGGCGAGGACTTTGCCATGAAAAGCTACGCCGGCAACGTCCTCATGGTCGTCAACGTCGCCAGCAAGTGAGGACTCACCAAATCCCAGTACTCCAGTTTGGAGTCGCTATTTCAAAAATACAAAGACAAGGGCTTCCGCATCGCCGCTTTCCCAGCCAACAACTTCATGGGCCAGGAACCCGGCAGCAACAAGGAAATCAAGTCCTTCTGCGAAGCGCGGAACGTCACATTCGACCTCTTCGAGAAAATCTCGGTCAAGGGCGATGACCAGGCCGACCTCTACAAGTTCCTGACCGCCACCAACGTCGGCCACGAACACGGCGGTGCGGTCAAATGGAACTTCCAGAAGTACCTCGTCGACAAAAAGGGCAACGTCATCGCCAAGTTCGGCCCCCGAGAAGACCCCATGTCCGAAAAGGTCACCAAGGTCATCGACGCCGAATTGAAAAAGAAGTGATCCCCATCGTGACGCTGATCTGACCTACTCTTCTGTAGCGTCACCCCTAGTGGGTGACGGGAAGGCTCAGGACACCAACAAGCAAGAAGGCGTTGGACAATTTTCATTTGTCCAACGCCTTTTGTTTTCCGTGCCGCGATTGCGTCTTCAGCCCGTCCCCAGCTCCGCCATCAACACATTCGCCACCCGATCCGACGCATACCCATCCCCATACGGATTCACAGCCCGACCCATCCGCTCCCGCATCTCACCATCGTGCAGCAACGTCAACGTGCGATCGAAAATCGTCGCCTGATCATCCCCCACCAGCATCACCGTCCCGGCATCCACCGCCTCAGGACGCTCCGTCTTCCGACGCATCACCAGCACCGGCTTGCCCAGATACGGCGCCTCCTCCTGAATCCCCCCCGAATCCGTCAGAATCACATCACTCCGTTTCATTAACGCCACAAACTGATCGTACGCCAGCGGCTCCAACAGATGACACCGCTCGACGCCATGCAGAATCGGCATTACCGCATCGCGAACAGCCGGACTCAAATGCACCGGAAACACCACATGCAGATCCGGCACCGCCTCGATCAACTCGTAAATCGCCGACGCAATCCCCGACATGAATGGCTGATTCTCACGCCGATGCGACGTCACCGTCATCACCGTTCCGTCGCAACCGGCCAACACATCCGCCAGCACCGATCCCGACGCAACGGTGGCGGACTCACTCACAATCCGCAGCGCATCAATCCCCGTGTTCCCCGTCACCCAGATCCGATCCGCCGCCACGTTCTCCTGCAGCAGGTTCGCCTTCGCCCCCTCCGTCGGTGCAAAATGAAACGACGCCAACGACCCCACTAGCCGACGATTCATCTCCTCCGGAAACGGCTGACGCACATCCTGGGTCCGCAACCCCGCCTCCAAGTGCCCAACCGGTATCCCCTCATAAAACCCAGCCAACGCGCCGACAAAGCAACTCGTCGTATCCCCCTGCACCATCACGCAATCGGGCATCAACTCACGAAGCGCCCCCGTCACCCGCTCCACCAGCCCCGCCGTCAGGGATGACAACGTCTGCCCCGCGCGCATCAGATCCAGATCAACCGTCACCGGCACCCCGAAGACGTCGATCACCTGATCCGACATTTCCCGATGCTGCGCCGTCAACACCGTCTGAACCTCAAACCCGTCCCGCTCCGCCAAACACCGAATCACCGGCGCACACTTGATCACCTCAGGCCGCGTCCCAAACACAAAACAAACGCGCAGCGTCTCTCCCCTTAGTCCCTTCGTCCCTTCGTCCCTTCGTCCCTGTCCCAAAATTAGATCCCGCTTAGCCACCCCGGCCCAAACTTTTCAACCAACCACAACAACCCCAACACATACCCCCCCGCCACCAGATCATCCCCCACGACGCCCCACCCACCAGGCCACTTCTTCTCGATCCAGTTCGCCGGCGGAACCTTCACAATGTCGATGATCCGCTCGGCGAAAAAGGCCATCACAAACATCGGCCAAGTCAGCGGCATGATTCCAGTCGCCACGAAAAACCCCGCCAATTCGTCCCACACCAGCTTCCGACTGTCCTTCTCGCCCAGCAGCCGATCCCCGTTGTCATGCAGCCAGATCGACGCCAACGCGAACAACACCGTCACCACCCAATACGCCCACGGCGGCAACGTCGTCCGCATCAGGTACGCCAGCGGAACCCCCGCCACCAGCACCGCCACCGTCCCCGACGCCGGCATATGCCCCAGGGGACCAATCGACCCCACCAGCAGCAACATCCGCTGACCCGTCGTCCGCTCTGTCTTGTTTGATTCATCCATCGCGTGCATCCTTGACACCCTTTCGCGCGGCAACTATACGTTGAAGTCCACCCAACGCCAAAAAGCGGTCACCTTTAAGCCGATAGAACACCATATGACTTCCAAATTCCTCGATTCCTTGCAGCGTCGCGTGCTCGTCTTCGACGGCGCCATGGGCACCTCCATCTACAAGTACGACCTGCCCCTTGCCGATTTCGACGGACACGAGAACTGCACCGACATCCTCGTCCGAACCCGGCCCGACGTCATCAGTGAAATCCACCGATCGTTTCTCGAGATCGGCTCAGACTGCGTCCTCACCGACACCTTCGGCTCCAACAAAATCGTACTCTCCGAATTCGGCATCTCCGAACAAACCCACATGCTCAACAAGATGGCCGGCGACATCGCTCGCGCCGCCTGCGACGAATACTCCAGACCGGACAAACCGCGCTTCGTCCTCGGCTCTATGGGTCCCGGCACCAAACTGCCATCCCTCAGACAAACCACCTGGGACGCCCTCGTCGACAGCTACACCGAGCAAGCGCGTGGCCTCATCGACGGCAAAGTCGACGCCTTCCTCGTCGAAACCTGCCAGGACATCCTCCAGGCCAAGTCCGCCGTCGTCGCCTGCATCGACGCAATGAACGAAAAAGGCGTCAAACTGCCCATCCTCTGCTCCTTCACCGTCGAAACCACCGGCACCATGCTCGTCGGCACGGAAACCACCGCCGCCATCGTCGCCCTTTCCCAATACGACGAAGTCTCCGCCATCGGTCTCAACTGCGCCACAGGCCCACAGGAAATGAGCGAGCACATCCGCCTCCTGTCCCGCCTCAGCGATCGACCCATCATTGTGCAACCCAACGCCGGTCTGCCCCAGCTCATCGACGGCCAACCCAAGTACACGCTCACCCCAGACGAATTCACCCGCTGGCTTGTCGAGTTCGTCGAGAAAGACGGCGTCGGCGCCGTCGGCGGATGCTGCGGAACAACACCCGACCACCTCAAAATGCTCGCAGACGCCATCGGCCACCGCGCGCCCAAACAGCGCGATCCCAACCGCGAACCATGCGTCAGCAGCATCTACCAAGCCGTCTCCATGCGCCAGGACAATTCCTTCCTCATCGTCGGCGAACGCAGCAACACCAACGGCTCGCGCATGTTCAAGCGACTCCTCCTCGAAGACGACATCGACGGCGTCGTCAAGGTAGGCCGAGACCAGGTCGCCGAGGGTGCCCACGTTCTCGATGTCTGCGTCGACTACGTCGGTCGCGACGGCGTCCCTGACATGGAACGCGTCATCTCCCGCTACGCCCAGGACGTCACCGTTCCACTCATGCTCGACAGCACCGAAGTCAACGTCCTCGAAGCAGGCCTCAAACTCGCCGGCGGCAAATCCATCGTCAACTCGATCAACCTCGAAGACGGCGAAGACAAAATCGACACCGTCTGCCCCATGCTCAAACGATACGGAGCAGCCGTCGTCGCCCTCACCATCGACGAACACCCCGAAGAAGCGATGGCCAAGACCGCCGATCGCAAGCTGTCCATCGCCCAACGCATCTACGACCTCTGCGTCAACAAGCACGGCCTCAAGCCCAAGGACATCTTCTTCGACTGCCTCACCTTCCCGATCACCACCGGCAACGACGCCGACCGCCGCCTCGGCCTCGAAACGCTCGACGGCATCGAAGCCATCATGAAGGACATGCCCGAGTGCAATTCGATCCTCGGTGTCTCCAACGTCAGCTTCGGCCTCGTCCCCGCCGCCCGCGCCGTCCTCAACTCCGTCTTCCTCCACGAAGCCACCCGCCGAGGCCTCACCGCCGCCATTGTCCACGCCAGCAAGATCTTGCCGCGCACCAAGATCAGCGACGAACGCTGGAACGCCGCCCTCGACCTCGTCTACGACCGCCGCCGCGAAGGCTTCGACCCACTCACGCACTACATCTCCCTCTTCTCCGAAGACGAGGAGATCGGCTCGACCAAGAAAGACCTCTCGAAACTCCCCATCGAGGACCGCCTCAAGCAACGCATCATCAACGGCGACCGCAATGGCCTCGAAGGCGACCTCACCCACGCCCTCACGACTTACAAACCGCTCGACATCATCAACGAGCTGCTCCTCGACGGCATGAAAACCGTCGGCGACCTCTTCGGCGCCGGACAGATGCAACTCCCGTTCGTCCTCCAGTCCGCCGAAACCATGAAAGCCGCCGTCGCCTTCCTCGAACCCTACATGGACCGCATCGAAGGCAGCGAGAAAGGCTCCATCCTGCTCGCCACCGTCCGCGGCGACGTCCACGACATCGGAAAAAACCTCGTCGACATCATCCTCACCAACAATGGCTACAAGGTGCACAACATCGGCATCAAACAGCCCGTCAACGCCATCATCGACGCGTGGAACGAACACAAGACCGACGCCATCGGCCTCTCAGGTCTGCTCGTCAAGTCCACCGTCATCATGCGCGAAAACCTGCCCGTCCTGAATGAACGCGACATCAAGGTGCCCGTCATCCTCGGCGGAGCGGCCCTCACCCGGAAATACGTCGAAGACGACCTCCGCCGCGAATACCAAGGCCCCCTTTACTACGCCAAGGACGCCTTCGAAGGCCTCGACATCATGAACAAAATCGCCGAAGGCGATCTCTCCGTCCCCGAACCCGTCAGCAAGAAGACGGCCGAAACCCCCAAACGCCGCGCCACCGACATTGCACCGCGCGCAGGCCACTCCAACATCGCCCAGGATGTCCCCATCCCCACGCCGCCCTTCTGGGGCCGACGCGTCGTCGAGAAGATCGACATCCGCGCAGCACTCGCCTACCTCAACGAATCGATGCTCTTTAACGTCCAGTGGCAATACCGCCGCGCCGGCAAAACCAAAGACGAATACAACCGCTACATCGACAGCGAAGTCCGCCCCATCCTTCGCAACCTCGTCGAACAGTGCATGACCGAGGACATCCTCCACCCGCAAGCCATCTACGGATATTGGCCTGCCCAGTCCGACGGCGACGAACTGCTCGTCTTCGACCCCGACAACCATTCGCGTGAGATCGCCCGCTTCGAGTTCCCGCGGCAGGGCAAGTCGCCCTACTGGTGCCTCTCCGACTTCTTCCGACCCGTCACCAGCGATGAGATGGACGTGGTCGCCATGATGATCGTCACCGTCGGCGGCCGCGTCTCACAGATCGAACGCCAGTGGTTCGCCGAAGACAAGTACCGCGACTACCTGCACCTTCACGGCCTCGGTGTCGAATCCGCCGAAGCGTTGGCCGAGTACATGCACAAGCAAATCCGCGTCGAGTGGGGCATCGCCGATCAGGACGCCCGCGAACGCCAGCTCATCTTCCAGCAAAAGTACCGCGGCTCACGCTACAGCTTCGGCTACCCCGCCTGCCCCCGTCTCGAAGACCAGGTCCGCATTTGGCCACTGCTCGACCCCGAGTCCATCGGCGTCCAGCTCAGCGAAGACTTCCAACTCGACCCCGAACAATCCACCACCGCCCTCATCACCCACCACCCCGAAGCCAAATACTTCAACGTGCGGTGACATTCTGCATTGCACAGAGGAAGTCGAACGCGGATACTCGTTGGACGAATCAGGAGATAAATCGCGAGTTCACTTGCAAATGGTGGTACCAACCTACGACGAAATGAAGATTCACCTGCTTCGCCTCGCAGGTGACGAACGCGAGCATACACTTCGTACGGCTGCGGAACACGTTGCCGACGTGCTGAATGTTGTCGATGAAGACCTCAAGATACTGGTTCCGAGTGGCGTGCAGACTCGCTTTGACAATCGCATATCATGGGCCTGCACATACCTCAAGAAGGCCGGGCTCCTTGAAAGCTCGGGGCGAGGCCGCTTCCGAATCACAAACCGAGGTAAGAGCGTCCTTGAGGAGGGCACCGTCACGCTCGACAACAACTACCTGATGCGGTTCCCCGAGTTCGCCGAGTTCAAGCAAGGAAGGGGCCGAACGAGCGACAACCAAGTTACTGCCGACACGTCCGAGGACACCGAAGAAACACCTGAAGAGCTTCTAGCAGCGCGTTATCAAGATCTCCGCGATACACTTGCGAACGACCTACTTGAAACTGTATTAAAGTGCTCGCCAAGGTTCTTTGAGAACCTAGTCGTGGAATTGCTCGTTGCATTGGGATACGGCGGCTCCAGAGAAGACGCTGGTAAGGCCATCGGTCGATCCGGGGACGAGGGTATCGACGGTATGATCAAGGAGGATCGACTCGGATTGGACGTCGTCTACATTCAGGCGAAACGATGGCAGAATACCGTCGGCCGACCCACGGTTCAGGCCTTTGCTGGTAGCCTGGAAGGAAAGCGGGCACGCAAAGGTATTCTCCTAGAAGCGGTTTCATAACCCCTGACGTAAAGTGGTTTTCGCGCATTTGCGCTGTAGCTGAAGATCGGTTTTACTTGGCGATCGAAAGGAGTCTTTT
>JANQQK010000036.1 GCA_028289375.1 Phycisphaerae bacterium
TCTCAGACGGCGTTGGCGGTTTGGAAGGCGAAAATGGTGCACGCTTCAATGGTGACAGTTGTCGAGCGTGACACTTTGATCCCATCATCGGTGACCGTGGCGTGACGCATCACATTCACACCACGTGGACCCGCCCCGCCAATGACCGGTTCAAAGTGACACGCTCGACAACTGTCACCATTGAAGCGTGCACCATTTTCGCCTTCCAAACCGCCAACGCCGTCTGAGAATGAGAACTCGCGATCGAACAGCTCGCGGCCTGCAAGGAACAGCGCCTGCTCATCTGCGGAAAGGTCGCGAATCGGACCGCCATAGCTGCCCACGTCGCCGACGGGTGTGTCCGGCGGAACAAGCCCCGTCGAGAATTGGTTACGCCCGCCGAGAGACAACAGGAACTCGACCACGGCAGCGCGCTGATCCGCGGTATATGCTGCGAAGACATCACGCGACGCCTCGGCTTCACCGCCATGCGCGAGAATCGCCTCTTCGATCGTGCCCGCCCGGCCATCATGCAGATAAGGGCCGACCGACGCGATGCCCCACAACGGCTGGGTACGAAACTCCGATCCGCTGGCTTCGTTCTGCACGATGCCGTCGGCCAACGCCTCTCCCATGTCGTGGAGCAGGAGATCCGAATAGACCGGCAGGGGGCCTCGAGGTCCGTTCAGGCGCGGGGTGTGGCAGGCGGAACAATTGGCGTCGTGAAACAGAAGGCGACCCATTTCACCTTGTCCGGTAAGCGGTTCCAACTCCGGGGCGGCCATCAACATCGTGAAGCTGATCAGGTCGAACAGATCATCGGACGAAAGCTCGGGATCGGGCACCCCATCGTCGTCGCGAAGCGGTCCATCCGGTGCAGCCGCCTGCAGAACGCCAACCGGCTTACCCATGATGCCCGCACGACGCAACGCGGCTCCCGATGAGCTGTCCACCGGAAGGGCACTGCGTTGGGCCTCTGTGAGCGGGTCGGAGGTAATGCCGAGATGGTTGTTGAGCGGACCGCGAATGAATCCCTCCACGGACACCGTTTGCGACTTTCGGCCAAAACGTCCGACGAATCCACGATCGAAGTTCGGACGCCCGCTGATGCCATCGCCGTCTTCATCGTCCGGGTCCGCGCGCGACAGAATCTCTTCGTCAGACAGCTCCGCCAGCAGGCCTGTACCGAAAAAGGGAATCGGATTTCGCTGTCCAAATGTGTTCAGCGTGTCCGAGATCGGCGGAAAGAACGACGCATCGTCGGCGTATCGGTTCTTGCGGACAACACCGCCGGCGCTGGCTTCGATGAATGCACCGTCGTCAGTGGTACGGCCTGCAAGGAAGAAATTTCGATAGGTCCCGGCGCTGCCGCCAGTCACGGGGCGTTCGTGGCACGATGCACAGAACGTCACGTTGAAATCCGGACCCAAACCGTCCGAAAGGGCGAAACGCCTCTCGGCGACCGCACGACCACGATCGAACACCGCCAACTCATTAGGCGTCGCACTCGGCAGGGGGTCACCAAGGCGTGCGGCGATGTCATCGGCCACCGGTCCGTCACCGGTCGGGCCGACACCCGGACAACCGGCCACCATCGGCAGCACGCAAACGGCCATCAACTTCACGACACCACTACGCAGAATTGTCATCAGCTCGCTCCAGATCGCCTGCATCGATGGCGGTTTTGACGGTCTCCGCCATCCCCGGCGATCTCATCATACAGTCCGAATTGACGCTCCACCAATCAAAAACACTGTGGCAGCATGCACGAAATCAGCACGACATTACAATCGCATTCATGGCTGACAACCCCGTCGAACCGCTCAACATCCTCGTGCTGGAACCGTACTTTGGCGGATCACATCGTGCGTTCCTTGAGACGTGGATGGCCTTGACCACGCACCACGTTCACATTCGGACCCTGCCTGCCCGAAAGTGGAAGTGGCGTATGCGCGGATCAGCCATCTGGTTCGCCGAGCAAGTGGCTGCCATGGAAGAGCGGATCGATTTGATTTTCACCTGTGACATGGTCAACGTTGCCGATCTTCGCGCCCTGTTGCCCGAACGTCGCCGATCGCTGCCGATCATCACGTACTTCCATGAGAACCAACTGACCTACCCGATACCGGACGAGACCGATCGCGACTTTCAGTATGGATTCACCAACATCACGACGTGTCTGACATCCGACGCGGTCTGGTTCAACTCGCAGAGTCACCGTGAGGCATTTCTCGACGCTGCGCACGCCCTGCTCAGAAAAATGCCCGATTTCGTTCCGGCGCACGTGACCGATGCGATTCGTGATAGGTCGAGCGTCGTTTATCCGCTCGTCGAGGGACCGCCTGATGACTCGGAGCCGGCGACAACCCCGAATGGTGCGCCCATCATTCTCTGGAGTCATCGCTGGGAGTATGACAAGAACCCCGAGCCGTTTTTCGAGGCGCTGCTCGAACTCGATGCCGACGACGTCCCGTTTCGCCTCGTGATACTCGGGGAGACGTTTCGGACCGCTCCGGACGTGTTCCGTGCGGCTTGCAGCCAACTCGAAACACGGATTCTACACGCAGGGTTCGTTCCGGATCGGCGAAGCTACTGGTCCTGGTTGCTGCGATCCGACATCGTCGTCAGTACGGCCATTCAGGAGAACTTTGGCTTGGCGATGGTCGAGGCGATGTTGGCCGGCTGTCGCCCGGTGCTGCCAAATCGACTGAGCTATCCCGAGTTGATCCCACCGGAACTCCACGCTGCGTGTCTGTACGACGGCGACTTGTCTGCCGCGCTTTTGGCCGCGTTGGCACCACAGGGTGATGACAGCGAACCGGGCGTGACTGATTCCATCCAACGCCACGCCACGCGATCCTTCTTGGCCAACGCAAAACGCAAGGAATTTGATAGGGCGTTGGCAGCCGTCGTCGCAGGCCCGATACACGTGAAATGACCCCCCTTCCGCCCGAATGCAACGGAACATATATTATCGGACGTTAAGGATAGGGCGGTGAAAGCGGCATTGGACGCAATCAGGCATCAGGACTGTTCGTCAGGCATGCTGACCTAATTTCGGACCAAACGCTCGCTGTCCTCGCAACATCGTCTGCCGATGCGTGACGCCCCGCCCGGCCCAAACGCACGACCGGGACGACCGGCTCAACTTCCCAAACCGGGAAACGGCTCACCAACCACCGGGCGCATACCGCGCCATCATCCGTACGACCTGCTGCTTCGAAATGTCACGACCAAGATCGTCGTCGCGTCTTCAAACCAACACGTCGCTACGGGCGACGTCCACGACCGCGATTACGAGGATTTTGCTTCTGCGCGGGCGGCTGCATGAGCTGGTTCAGGTCGGTACCGCTCTGGACGTAAATCTGACCCTTGCGGAAGTCATAGCGGTATTGAATCACGCGGTTCATGGCCGTGTTCATCACGTAGAGTGCTTCTTCCTGGTCGCGAAGCTCGCCCACGATCATGATGTAGTCGCCGCCGCGATCACCCATGCCGGAGGCAAATGCGGGTTTCGGCTGCAGGCTGATCAGGATCAGCCCGACGAAGAGAATCACCGCCGTGATGCTGAGCAATCCAATGGCGAGATCTTTTTGGTTGAGTCCATTTTGTTTTGTGTTTTCTGACATGAGTGCCCCCTATTGACGGTTAAAGTCAGCCCCAAGATCACGATCGCCGCCGAAGACCATCTTGCCTTTAAGATTACGATCCGGCACGAAACACATCAGGCGTCGCTGCGCGAGATCCACGATGTATACAACATCGAAGTCCTGATCGGCCCGACAGGTAACAGCAATGTAGTTACTCGCGGCGCCCGCGCGCTGGGCAAACGCTTTCGGCAGCGACCAGGTGCTCAGCACCATCGCCACCAACAGGAACACATTCAGGCCTACAAGGCCCACGATTATGCTTCGCTTACTGGGTTTCACGGTTTGGCCTCCTTTGGGACACATTTGGCATTTTGGTTCATGTGCGGCCCTGCTCTACTCAACCTTTATGGGTCCGCTTGGCGTTCTTGACTGAGACGGCAATCACCAGCGCAGCCGATAGAAACAAGAATATCCACTGCAGATAGGGTGATGACTCCTCCGCGACCATTGCCTCCGCCTGAGCAAAGACTGCACTCTGCATCACCGCGGCGATCGCCGCAACTTTCATGTAGATTCGTGAACAGTCAAACATCATCTAATTCCTGAATTAATATCGATAAATTGATGGAGATTCATGCTGATGAGCGCTGAATCGCAGTCGCCATCTCCCTGAATTGCCGAGTCGGCATCGAAAGTGTATCCCATTTTTCCGACCTGGTCCGCGCATGATCCCGGTAGTCTGATACTGGAATCGTCATGAACGCATAATGCGATTCCCGAAACGCATGGACATGCGGCGTTGGCAGGCGATCGTCCGGACCCAATAACAGATAGGCGAACACAAACATTCCCACAAAACCATTACCAAAGACGCCCTGCCATTTCAACAAACCATCCAGATCCTCACGTGTCACCCAGTTTTCCCAATAACGTTTATTGGCATTGGTGTCGTACGGAAACTTGCGGCCTTTGATATCAACAAGCCACGTTTCGCCCGGCGAACGGTACACCAGAAAATCGAACGACTTGACACGCGCCCCGGAAAAAATGGCCTTGCGTTGTTCATCGACCGCGATGTAGGCGATCCCCTGCGATCGCAGGTAGTCCTCGAAGGCAGCCTCATAATGGATGTGCCGCCTTGTCATGACTGCCCTTCCAAAGATTGGAAGGGATCCGCCAGCACCGATTCGAGCGGCAGATCGATCTGCGCACCGGAGTTCATGTCCTTGAGGCCAACGACTCGCTCACTCTCCGTTCGCTCATCAACGACGATCACACGCCGCACCGACTTGGCAGACGCCTGCTTGAACTGCTTGCCCATCGCCTGTCGCTTATAGGAAAAGAGCGTGTCGACGCCCTTTTCGCGCAAATTGGCCGTGATGCTGAGCACGTGGCTGAAGTGGGCCTTGTCGGCGTCAATCACGAACACGTCTGCTTTCTCCGTCAGGTCAGGAAGCAGATCGAATTCGGCCAGCACATCCTCGATGACGACGTCGCTGGTTGCAAATCCGATCGCGGGCATACTCGGGCCGCCCATCTGACCGATCAACTGATCATACCGCCCCCCACCGGCGATGGCGCGTTGCAATCCCCCTTTTCCGAAAGCTTCAAATACCGTGCCGGTGTAATAGGCCAATCCGCGGACAACACCCATATCGAAGCGACACAAATGCCCCACCGACATCACATCGAGCATCTGAAACAGTTCTTTCAAGCGATGAACTTCAGCCAATCCCGCTTCCGAACCAGCCACCAGTTCTTCGACGCGGCGTAGTCCCTCGTCGCCTTTCGCGTCGCCAAGCGTCAAGAGGACCTCGACCTGCCGATCGTCGAGTCCCAAATCGCCCACCATTTTGGCAAAGGCATCTGCGTCCACTTTGTCGCGCTTGTCGAGAATCGCGTACACGCCATCCATGCGATCCGGAGCGATGCCGGCGTGCTCGAGAATCGAGGCGACGAGGTTGCGCGAATTGACCTTGATCACCACGTTGTCGGCAGACAACCCGATCGCGCGGAAGAAATCGGCTGCAACGAAGATGCACTCCGCATCGGCCAACTCACTGTCGTCGCCAGCGATGTCGATGTTCCATTGGAAGAATTCACGCAGTCGCCCACGTTGCGGACGTTCGGCGCGACATAGGCGTGGAATCGAAAACCACTTGACCGGTCGGGCGAGGGCGCCGGCTTTCTCAGCCACCATCCGCGCGAACGTCGGAGTCATCTCCGGGCGAATGGCAAACTCACGGCCCCCGCGATCGGTGAAGTGAAACAACTCGCTGACGATTTCATCGCCACTCTTCACGCGATACAGATCAAGCGATTCGAAGATGGGACCGTCAAACTCCACGAAACCGCTGCGTCTGGAAACCTCGCGCCAGCGATCGACGATCCAGTTGCGTACAGCCATCGCGTCGGGATAGAAATCGCGTGTCCCCTTGGGCCGTTGGAACTTCATCCGCGCATCTCCCTATCAGCGAACGCTTGTTTCGTAGCATTGCTCATGGTGTCGACAACAGGCGTTCAATGACGTGCTGCTTGCCGCGATCATCGGTGACAACAAACTGGATCCGAGTCGTGCCTTTCGGATTCAGCATCTCGGCGTCGGGTGCGTAAGTGATCATGTACTCGCCCTCTTCGAACGGCCCACGCACCACGAAACCATCGTCGTGACCGATCGCTGCACGAATAACGACCGTCCCGCCATCAGATCGGATCAGCCGCAATCGACCCCCGAGGATGTCCCAACCTTCGCCAATCGGAGTGACAGGAAGCTCGATCCGACTCTTGTACGCCGTGAGCAGTATCTCGTCCCTGGCGACCAATTGATCGGCCCGGTCCGGTGTGTCGAGGTTGACCCACTCACCTGCAATGAGGCGACGATCGCGCTGACCGTGAATGCGGTACGTCATGGCGGCAACGCGAATCTGCTGGCCGTCGACTATGTCATCGAACAGGTGCGACAGGATGTACTGGCCGCCGGTGGACATTTCCGGTTCGATGAGTTTGTTGTTGACGCGCATCAGGCAGTAGTCGACCAGTCCGACAGGGTCGATGCCCTGCTCGGCATGAAGCGACTGCGTCATCACGAAGCTGAAACGCACATGCTCACCGACATGCACCATCTGTTCATCAGCCGTGGACCACGCATCGGGACTCGGACCTGTACTGCTCGCGAGCGATCCGCGCAGCGTCATGCAACCGGTGCACGACCACAGCGCAGCCACGATCAGTGCACACGTCGACCAGCGGCCGGCGCCCGTCATGTTACGCCACCTTCTTGCGTTTTGATTTGGTCTTCCGCGTCTTGGTTTTTCGCTTCTTGGCGAAATGTTCCTTGGCGAAGGCTTCGATCTGCTCGGGTTCGTTGAACACGTGCTCATACTCGTAGTCGCCGCCGACGTAGTCACAGTTCTCGGCCTTGTACTCTCGGCAGATGGTTGGCCTGGTCTCGTAAATGCCGCACATGAAATCGGCGCGCAGGTTCCGACACTTGGCTCGGAACTGGATGTACCACGTGCCGTCTTCGACGAATACGATGACCCCCTCGTGCATGAGGTACCAGCGCATGTCGTCAAAATCGCGACGCGTCGTCGGCTTTTCGATCGGCAGTGCGACATAATGGCAGCAGACGGCTGTACAGTGCTCGCAGAGCGTGCATCCCATGGCGTTCTTCCTTCCTTGTCAAAGCCAAGCCGTTGGCGGATTATAAAGAGATGCGTGCGACAGGGTCAATGAAGATGCCGACTCCCCGACATTCCAACGTGCAACTCCGCGTCATCGCCGGACGGTGGCGATCCCGTCGCATCAGCGCACCGCCCACCAGCGGAACACGCCCCATGCCCGATCGCGTTCGGGAAGCCGTGTTTGACATGATCGGCGCCTGGGCGGGGCAACCGGGCACCGTCCCGCCCTGCCGCGTGGCCGATATGTTCGCAGGCAGCGGTAGCATGGGACTGGAAGCTCTGTCGCGCGGTGCCGCCGCGTGTGATTTCTTCGAGAAGGGCAAACTGGCCGTTGCCACGCTCAAGGGCAATCTGAACAGCCTCAATGCCGGCGACTCGGCCACAATCATCCGCCTCGACGCGTGGTCGGTCTGCCTGACGACTCCGCGACCAAATCCTCCGTATGGACTGATCTTCCTCGATCCGCCCTACGCGGACGCTCGTGACACGTCCCCGCGCAGCCGCGTCTGCACCATGCTGAACGACCTCTACCGGGCGTCATGGGCCACCGTCGATACGACGATTGTGCTGCACCATGAAGACGACGTCGTGTTCACACCGACCGAGCGCTCACCGTGGCGCGTGTTCGATCGTCGGTCGTACGGTTCGACGGCCATCTCCTTCATCGATCATCGGGACGCGCCGTGAAGCGTTCGAATCGACAGGCTGCCGAATTCGTCATCGACAAACTGACCGAACAGGGATTCACCGCCCTTCTGGCCGGCGGCTGCGTACGCGATTTGTTGCTCGATCGCGCCCCCAAGGACCACGATATCGCAACAGACGCAACGCCCGACGAAGTTGCCAATATCTTCCGAAAGAGCGACAAAGTTGGCGCGAAATTCGGTGTCGTGCTCGTTCGACTGATGGGTCAGCAGATCGAGGTGGCCACGTTCCGCACGGATGGCTCTTACTCGGACGGTCGCCATCCCGACGCCGTCACGTTCGGTTCGCTCGAGGATGACGCGGAACGTCGCGACTTCACGATCAACGGCATGTACTTCGACACGCGCGACAACCGTGTGATCGACCTCGTCGGCGGACAGGCCGACCTCGATGCAAGACTTGTCCGCGCCATCGGCGATCCCGATCGTCGTTTCGCCGAAGACCATCTTCGCCTGCTGCGGGCCGTGCGTTTCGCGGCACGTCTCGGATTCACCATCGAATCAAACACCGCAGCAGCCATTACCCACCATGCTGGTGAATTGGCAAGAATCAGTGTCGAGCGTGTCCGTGAGGAGCTTCGAACAGTCTTGACCGAACCGACCCGCGCTGTCGGCTGGTCCATGATTCGATCACTCGGCCTCGCGGATCACCTGATTCCAGGCGTGACATGGAACGACCAGCAGGCCACCGACATCGCCAAGCGGCTGACCGCCCTGGCGGCAGACGCCGATTTCATGATGGTCATGACGATTCTGCTTCGGCATCTCGAACCCAAGCAGGCTGATGCGGCATGCCGACGATTCACGTGCAGCAACGCAGAAGCACGCGCCGCCACGTGGCTGATCACACAACTGCCACGGGTGCATCGATTCAACGAATTGGAATTGGCCGACATCAAGGAGTGGCTGGCCAGCGAACACGATCGACGCCTCTTCGCGCTCCACCGCACGGATCTGCTCGCCACCGATCAGCCGACCGACCCGCACGACAAACTCATGGACACATGCCGGTCCATTCCCACTGAAGACATCGCCCCACCACCACTGTTAACCGGCGATGACCTCCTCACGCGCGGTGTGCCACAAGGCCCGCAATACGCGCGGATTCTCCGGACACTTTATCGGGCACAGCGAAACAACGAGATTTCCACGAAGTCTGACGCCGAGAAGCTTCTGCGAGAATTGCTTGAGTAAGTGGACGCGTGCCAAATGTGCGAAGGCTAACGCAGACGCCCTTCCGACAGCAGCCGTTCCGTCCAGGGCTGCACGCGGGCGACGCGAAGTCCGAATTTCTCGCCACACTTGACCGCATTACCGGACGCAATGGGGATATTGCTGACGACCAGATCCAGGTCCGCGTCGGCGTGCTTGTCGAACTCAATGATTGTGCCGACCGTCCAATCGAGGATCTGCTCAACGTTGGCCTGACGCTCTGCCAGCCTCACGACCACCGGAACCTTGACCGGAAGCAACCGTTTGAGCCGCTGTGGCTCCGCCCTCAGACGAAACTCGTCCGGTAATGTCATGCGTCTGTGGGTAGTCTGCGGACGTGGCGCTGCAGCCGTGGAGGCGGAAGCTTCAGACTTGGCTCCCCCACCGGATGCGGCGGCAAGCAGCGCGTCGATTTCGCTCTGATCGAGAATATCCATGGTCCGAACTCCGCGCGCAGGCTTTGTGCGCTGCCATCGTATCGGACCGATTCGGGGCGGACTTAATTACTCGGAATATCGGCCCACAGCCAAGCACGCATTGTGCCCGCCGAAACCGAATGAATTGCTCATCGCCACGTTGATTCGAAGATCTCGAGGCGTGTTGGGGATGTAGTCGAGGTCGCATCCCTCGGCCGGGTTGTGCAGGTTGATCGTCGGCGGTGCGACACCATGATTGATGGCCTGAACGCAGGCAATCAACTCCGCACCACCGCTCGCACCGAGCAGATGTCCAATGCTGCTCTTCGTGCTGCTGACAGCAATGTCCTTGGCGCGATCACCGAACACACGCTTGATGGCCGTCGTCTCCGCCACATCGCCCAGCGGTGTGCTCGTCCCATGGGCATTGACATACTGAACGTCATCCTTGCTGAACCCGCCGTCGGCCATGCAGTACTCCATGGCCTCCGCCCCACCGCGACCATCCTCATGTGGCTGCGTGATGTGGCCGGCGTCAGACGATGCACCATAGCCCAGCACTTCGGCGAAGATTCGCGCGCCGCGTTTCTTCGCGTGCTCCAACTCTTCAAATACGAGGATGCCCGCACCCTCACCAAGTACAAAACCATCGCGTGCCGAATCAAACGGACACGACGCCTGGGACGGGTCACATTCGCGACTGCTCAGCGCCTTCATCGCCGCAAACGCCGCGATGCCCAGCGGCGACAACGCAGCCTCTGTTCCACCTGTCACGATGACATCAGCCCGGTTCAGGCGAATCGCATCCAGCGCGATGCCCATCGCATCCGCCGCCGACGCACACGCCGTCCCCACAGCGTTCGACGGACCATGAAGACCATGCTCAATCGAAATGTTGCCCGCAGGAGCGTTGACCATCAGACGCGGAATCGTAAATGCCGAGACCTTCCCAGGCCCCTTCGTCAGCAGACGCTCTTTCTGCGTCTCCAGTTCCCAAAGACCCCCGATCCCCGAGCCGACGATCGCGCCGGCCCGCTTCGGGTTGAAGGACGAATCCGCAAGACCGGCATGCGCGACCGCTTCCTTGGCCGCGATCAACGCCAGCACAGCCGACCGGTCCAGACGCTTGAGCGTCTTGCGATCGAGCACACTGAAGTCTGCATCGGAGCACTCGGCCCCGATGGAAACATCGAAGCCTGTCGTATCAAACAGCGTGACCGGACCGACACCGCTCGCACCATCGAGCAGTCGATCCCAGAACGTGTCGACCGATGCACCGAGCGGCGTAACCGCTCCCATTCCCGTTATGACCACACGACGGCTCATCATCGCCCTCGAAAATCGCGCATGCGGTTACGTCTGCTCACATGCCGCAAGAACAGAAACAAATAAACTAGCCCATATTGCCTTTGATGTAGTCGATCGCCTGACCGACCGTTTGCAGCTTTTCAGCCTCGTCGTCCGGAATGTTCAAGTCGAATTCGTCTTCGAGCTCCATCACAAGCTCAACCGTATCCAACGAGTCGGCATTCAGGTCGTTCACGAACGAAGTCTCACGTTTGATCTCGTTCTTGTCGACGCTGAGTTGCTCGCTGACGATGCTGATGACCTTTTCTTCAATCTCATCCACAGTCGGCACCGGTCCTTACCTCCACTGATTCCAAACCTATTCGTAACCGTATGGAAACGATCGCGAGACTATAACCAGCCGCCACGCTCCACGCAACGACCACCCGCGATCCGCTCGCCACCGGACTCCGCTACATGCACAGACCCCCGTCCACCACAATCACCTGCCCCGTCACGTATCCCGCACCGTCAGATGCGAGGAATTCGACGACGCGGGCAATCTCCTCCGACTCGCCAAAACGCGACATCGGAATCAACTCCTTGTATTTGCTCTTCACCGCGTCCGGCAGAATGGACGTCATGTCCGTCATGATGAAGCCCGGAGCCACCGCATTGCACGTGATCCCGCGACGGGCGACCTCCTTCGCCACCGATTTGGTGAATCCGATCACCCCCGCCTTGCTGGCAGCGTAATTCGACTGACCCGGATTGCCCATCACGCCCGATACGCTGGCGATGTTGATGATCCGCCCCTTCCGCGCCCGAACCATGTGTCGCGACACCGCCCGCGTCAGCCAGAAGACCGACCGCAGATTCGTCGCAATCACATCGTCAAACTGATCATCCTCCATGTTCATCAGCAGACCGTCGCGCGTGATCCCGGCGTTGTTGACCAGAATATCAATGCGCTCCCGCTCCTCGGATACCTTGTCGACCATCGCGTCGATGGCAGCACGATCGCTGACGTCCAATGCGTAGGGAATCACCTCCCCAGTCGCATCACCATCCTTGATCTCCCCCGCCAAGACCGTCAGCGAATCTTCCGAACGAGCACAGGCGTATACCTTCGCACCCTGCATCGCCAGCCCACGGGCAATCTCCTTGCCGATTCCGCGGCTCGCCCCCGTCACGATTGCCACCTTGTCTGTCAAACCTGCCATCAATGCGTCTCCCGTTATCCCGCCGCCAGCACCGCCTCAAGGTCCAATCCGTCAGCCGTGCTCACGTTGATCGCACGCTTCTTGCGATCGATTTTGCGCATCAGCCCGGTCAGAACGCGCCCAGGGCCAACTTCGATAAAGCAGTCATATCCCTCGCCGATCAACCGCTGAATCGAATCGGTCCATCGCACTGCACCAGTCATCTGACGCGTCAGTTTGTCACGCGTCGAATCCGCATCGCCATGCTGCTCGGTGTCGACATTTGCAATCACCGGGCAGTTGGACGCCCCAAATTCGGTCTCAGCCAACACCCCCGACAGGCCATCCGCCGCAGAAGCCATGATCGGTGAGTGAAACGCACCGGCCACCTTCAGCGCGATGGCCCGAACACCATGCTTGTCCGCCAGTTCAACCGCACGCTCGCAGGCGGCAGTCGCTCCGCTGATCACAATCTGCCCGGGACAATTGAAATTCGCGGGCACCAGAACGTCACCTTGCGCCGCATCCTCGCACAACGCAACCACTTTCTCCTCATCACCCCCAATGATCGACACCATCCCACTCGGCGTCGACGTGGCTGCCTCCTGCATCAATGCCCCGCGACGGCGAACCAGCCGCACTCCGTCCTCGAACGACAAACTGCCCGCAGCGTACAACGCCGTGTACTCCCCGAGGCTCAACCCTGCCGTCGCCCCCATCAGCGACCCAACGTCCAAACCGCGCTCTTTCAGCGATTCCCAGATCGCGACGCTCACCGTGAAGATCGCAGGTTGCTGAACATCCGTCCGCGTCAACTCCGCGTCCGGACCTTCGAAGCACGCATCCGACAGCTTCATGCCCAGCGCCTCGTCCGCACGTGCGAAAATCTCACGTGCAGCTGAGCTGACTTCGGCCACGTCCTTGCCCATGCCGACCGCTTGTGATCCCTGTCCCGGAAAGATGAATGCCGTCTTGCTCATCGATAGTCTGCTCTCTTGCAACGCGCCTTACATGCGGGCAATGATCGTGCCCCACGTCACACCGGCTCCAAACGCCATCAACAGAATCAGATCGCCCTCCTTGACCCGACCATCCTTGCGCGCCGCGTCCAAAGCCAACCCAATCGACGCCGCCGATGTGTTGCCATACTCGTCAATATTGACCGCCACCTTCTCGGGCGGAAGCTTCAATCGCGTCCGCACCGACTCGATGATGCGCAGATTCGATTGGTGCATGATCGCCATCGACAATTCGTTCGGCTCCAAACCGCACGCAGCCAACGCATCGTCCACCATCCGCTGCATCTTCGTCACCGCGATCTTGTACACATCCCGGCCACGCATGCGAATGTAGTGCAAACGCTCGTCAACGACCTTCTGCGAAATCGGCTCGCGCGTGCCGCCGGCCGGCATCCAGATGAAATCCCATTTGCTGCCGTCAGCCCCGAGATTGTTGTACAGAAATCCACGTTCTGGATCAGGCGACTTCGACATCACCACCGCACCGGCCCCATCACCGAAGAGGATGCACGTCGAACGGTCCTCAGGATCGCAATAGCGCGTCAGTACCTCAGCCCCGCAGACCAACGCATTCTTGAACAAACCGGTCGTCAACATCTGCCCTGCCACGACCATGCCGTAGACCAGACCACTGCACGCTGCCGAAATATCGAAAGAGGCCGCTTCCTCGATGCCAAGTTGATGTTTCAGAATGCACGAAGTCGAGGGAATCGGCATGTCGGGCGTGGCTGTGCACAGGATCAGCAAATCGATGTCCTGCAGGTCCATCCCCGCATCCGTAACCGCACGACGACACGCCTCAGCGGCGATCGTCGATGTCGATTCACCCGGCCCCGCTTTGTGTCGCTTGCGGATGCCCGTGCGTTGCACAATCCACTCGTCACTCGTGTCGAGGTACGATGCAAAGTGATCGTTCGTCAGCGTTTGCTCGGGAACAAATGACCCAGTCCCGCGAATAATCACAGGCGTCACGATATCCATGAATCCGCCTTCAAAAACTGCATGCCCAGGTACACACCACAGGTCAGGACGACCCGCGACACAACGGGTTGGCCAGCCACATCAAGCGCCAAGATCAGCCGACCAACGGAAAGAACGCAATACGAAAAGTCCGCGCTTCGCACGCGGACAACCCTCCGATCAGCGGAGGCAACACAAGACCGCCCTACTCTTCCGAGGCGGTCTCCGTCACGAGCATCTGCTTGCCACTCACGTAGCCGCACATGTCGCAAGCCGCATGGGGCAGCTTGGAGTTACCGCATTTCGGACAGGGAACCAAGTTCGGTGCCTTCAGCGCGTGATGCGAACGGCGCTTCCGCTTGGCACATTTGGATTTCTTCTTTACCGGGAGCATGACAACCCTCGAAAAACCCGCCGATATCACCGGCGAGACATGTTCGCGTTACACTTCAAATTCTTACCCAACACTTCTAGGTGCAAACCGTGAGAAAATAAGCGGTCTCGCCCGCCCTGTCAACGATCGCGCCAATGAACGACACATTCACACCGCCGACGCGCATCAGTCGAACCGCCCCGCGGACGGGCAATGCTTGGCCAGCTTGCATGCATCACACTTCGGTTTCCGGGCCGAGCACACCTTCCGGCCATGCCAGATCAGCATGTGCCCGAAATTCGTCCACTGCTTCTGTGGCACCACTTCCATCAGGTCCTTCTCGATTTTCACGGCGTCTTTGGTGTCCTTGCTCCGCCACGTCAGACCCAACCGGGCGGCCAACCGACCAATGTGCGTGTCCACGACGACGCCTTCGTTCTTGCCGAACCACGTACCCAGAACAACGTTGGCGGTCTTCCGCGCGACGCCGGCCAATTCAACCAGTTCCGCCATCGTGCCCGGAACTTCGCCGTCGTGATTCTCGACGATGGCGGCACAGGCCTTCTGAATGCTCTTGGTCTTTTGACGAAAGAAACCGGTCGAGTGAATGATCTCCTCGATGTCGGCCGGGTCCGCCCCCGCGATTTCCGCAGCCGTCGGGTACTTCCCGAACAGCACCGGCGTCACCTTATTGACCGTCTCATCCGTCGACTGTGCTGACAGGATCGTGGCCACGAGCAATTGCAGCGCACTGTCGTGGATGAGCGCACATTCCGCATCCGGATACAGCTTCTTCAGCCCCCGGATGATCTTCCCGCACCGCTCCTGCCGAGTCGCCACCGACTCACGCGTCTTGATCGCCGTTTCCGCCTTCGCCATGCCTCACGATCCCTCGCCACTCGCCGTCGGATCGACCCAGCTGCTTTCACCCGACGCCCAGATTTCACGTTTCCAAATCGGTACCTGCTGCTTGAGGGTATCGATCAGCCAGCGACAAGCGTCGAACGCCTCGGCACGATGACCACTCGCCACCACGATCATGACGCTCGCTTCGCCGATTCCGACCGCCCCCACGCGATGGACGATCGCCAGCTTCAGGATCGGCCAGCGATGTCGTGCCTTCTCCGCCAACGCCCGCATCTCGCTCAACGCCATTTCGCCGTAAGATTCGTACTCCAACCGCAACAACCCGCCATGCTCGACATGACGTTCAAAGCGGGTGATACCCTCGAACACCGCGACCGCCCCCGTACCACCATCACCGTCGACATGATGGCGAACCGCAGCAGCATCGATGGGCGTATCCACGATCGCAACCAGGTCGTCAGCATCCGCCACCCCACCGGAAACCGGCGGGATGATCGCGACCTCATCTCCATCATGAATCTCAACGTCGTCCCCCGCAAAGTTCTGATTCACCGCAAACCGCAACACCGCACGCCGTTCCGCCAACGCCGGCAAATCCGCGTAGATACGTTCTGCCAGCGTCGCAACAGTTGCTCCCTCACCATGCTCGAAACTGGCTTCCGACATCCCCGCCCAATCACATGCAGGCCCGAGGAACAACACGCGCACACTCATCCCTGCCCCCCCACGTACACAGACATTTCCATTCCATTGCCGACGGGAACATGCGCGCTCACGAAATCCGATCGCCCCCGCAGCCAATCGAGATACGCCGCCAGCTCGTCCGGATGTGTCAGCGTGTTGTCCGTCAGAACGACGGCCCGATCACTCAGCTTCGGCACAACTGACTCAAAATACGCCCGACAATTCTCCTTGTCCGCGTCAATCAGCACGTAGTCCAGTGGACCATCGACATCCGCCAGCACATCCAACGCCACGCCCTGCACACAGCGCACCGCGTCGACCAAACCGGCCTGCTCAAAATAGCGAGACGCAACCTCGTGCTTGGCCGGCTCCATGTCGATCGTGACCAGACAACCACCATGATCGCGCAGCACGCCTGCCGTCCAAAGCGCGCTGTATCCGTAGCTGGTCCCGATTTCCAGTCCACGGGCGGCCCCACGCATCGTCACCAGCGCATGCACAAATTCCGCAGCCTCGCGCGGTATCGCCAACGCATCGTCACGACCAGCCATGAACGCCTCACACGCCTCAATAGCCGACCGCATCTGCTCGTTCAATTTCGGTTTCCTGTTCTACCGGAGAAAAGCTTTGCCCCGAAGTCGCCGCAGCATTGCGATTTGCCCGGCATGAAATCCTTCGTGACGCGCGCAATGCGCGATTGCGCCAGCCGCGGTCTTGTAGTGCGGGTGAATGGCCCCGTTCAATCCAAAAGCCGGTTTATCGAGTTGCTCATCGGACATGCCCGCGATCGCAGCAATCACCTCACCGTGCGTCGCATCCATCTTCGACCGCACGACATCCGGCGCGGGCCAGTCATGTTCACCGGCGCTTTTCACCAGATCGCCGATCCCGAAATGCGCCGCAAATTCCGCATCGGGCGGATCACCGTCGAGACAACGCGTGATCACCAGCAAATGCTCCGCCACCGCGAGGTGCCCTGCCAACCAGAGAATGTGATGCCCACCGTCAAACGGCTGATACAGCCAATCATCACCCTCCACATCCGCCAGCAACCGCAACGTCCAGTCGCGACTCACCTCCACCTGATCCGCAAGCAACGCCGCCCGGTCACCCATCACGGCACCATCCTATTCAATCGAGAGCGTCGGCTGCTGCTCCGCCTTCATGCTCTGCACACTGATTTGCCCAGCCGCCGCATGCGCGACCGCTTCCACCGCACTTGCGACGCGAGCGTCCGCATCCGAAAAGGTCTTCTCCGGAACGCCCGTATCCGAGAACTGCCTGATCTTCGCATTCAGCGGTATCGCACCGAGGAACGGCAGGTCCATCTCGCTGGCCGCCCGCTCAGCACCGCCATGATCAAAAATCTCGTCGCGGTGGCCACAGCTCGGGCAAATATAGAAACTCATGTTCTCGATGATCCCAAGCATCGGGACATTCAGTTGGCCATACATCATCACCGCCCGGCGTGCGTCGAGCAGCGCCACATCCTGCGGTGTGCAAATCACGATCGCACCGGTCATCGGGATGGACTGTGCGAGCGTCAGCGGCACATCACCAGTCCCCGGCGGCAGATCGACGATCAGATAGTCCAGCTCGCCCCAATCCACCTGTTCGAGGAACTGCTTCACCACACCGTGTGCCATCGGGCCTCGCCAGATCAGCGGCTGATCGCGATTTACCATGAACCCGATGCTCATGATCTTCAGCCCGGCCGCTTCAACCGGCACCATCTTCTCACCGTTGACTTTCGGCTTCTGACCCTCGACGCCCAGCATGGTCGGAATCGACGGGCCGTAGACATCTCCGTCAAGAATACCAACTTTCGCGCCACTGCGTCGCAAACCCAATGCGACCAGCACCGCCGCGGTGCTCTTGCCGACACCGCCCTTGCCCGCACCAATGGCGACGACGTTCTTGATCCCCGGCAATGACTGCTGCAGCCTCGACTCGCCGCGAACCTGAGCGCTGAATTCGACCTCGACCTTGTCAACGCCATCCAGCACCATAACCGCCCGCTGCACATCCTGGGTGATCTGATCCTTGAGCGGGCAGGCCGGTGTGGTCAACTCAACATGCACATTGACCGCCCCACCATCGATGGCGACGCCCTTGACCATATTCAGCGTCACGATATCGCGGTGCAGTTCCGGATCGTTGACCGTCCGCAGCCGCTCCATCACCTGTTCATTCGTCACGCTCATCAGGGTCGCCCTCCGGTGCCGATTTCGGGGTACATGTGTGATTTCGTCGATCGATGATCGTCTGACGGAATATAGTGGTTGACGAGACCGTTTTCCAGATGCCCCAGACATCAGCCAACCGCCAACCCGCCAAACTCAGTCATGTTGAACATGCCGACGACACGATAACATAACCGCATGTCCGAACCGGTGAACAAACTGGACCGACGCACAACCACCGTGTGGGCGCTGATCGTCGCGCTGGCCGTTGGCTTCGTCGCCCTCGGGCTTTTCTTCGCCGTCAAGCAGACGCGGCAACTGGGCAACTTGCTGATCGCCGACGCACGCAGTGAAGCACTCCGATATAGGAACATTGTGCTCGGACGGCTGACCGACGCATCAAAAGACACCCTGGGCGACCTGCTCGATGCCTACCGCCAAACTGCGCGACGCGGAATGGAACCGGAAGTCAGCCAGCCCGCGTGGTTGGCGGACATGTGCATCCTCACAACCCGAGGACCGATAAACACGCGCGACGCCGATCGGAACATCACCCGTCTCATTCACGACGAGTTGGGCGCATTGACCTATGTGATGGCACCGCCGGAACTGGAGTGGGAACCCGACATGCGGCTTGTGGAGATGGGGCAACAATCGATCCTGCTGACGTACCTGGCATCGCAAACGCAGACGGGACGACCAATCATCGCCGCCGCCCGCATCGATCTCGACCGCTTGGCCGACGTCCTGATCCGCCCGGTTCTCGCGGAATCAGGCAAGCTGAACGTGGCGCGACTCAGCGACGCGAAATCGTACGCCTGGTTCGAACCGATCGACCCGCAGTTGTCCCCCTACATGATCATTCCGTCACCGGAGTTCATCGCCGGACGTGAACGTGCGGTCGTCGTGCAGACGGTTCTCTACGTCACCGGCGGCAGTCTCTTCCTGATCACGCTGCTCGTGCTCATCCGCAAATTCCTGCGACTGGTCGACCGCGAGGTCGCGCTCACCCATATGAAAAGCACCTTCGTTGCCGGCGTCTCACACGAACTCAAAACCCCGCTTGCCCTCATCCGCATGTTCGTCGAGACACTCAAGGACGGCCGCGTACCCAGCGAGGAAAAGCGCAACGAATACTACGAGATCATCGCCCGCGAGAGTCAGCGTCTGACACACCTCATCGAGAACATCCTCGATTTTTCCCGCATCGAAGCCGGTAAGAAACAGTACTCGTTCCAACCCGTCGACGTCGGCGGTATCGTCACGAAAATCTACAACGACTACCGCTACGACCTCGAACGACAGGGCTTTGAGCACGAGCTGAAGGTCGACCCCGCCGCACCCGAGATCCACGCGGACAGCCATGGCATCGCCCAGATCGTCGTCAACCTGCTCAGCAACGCCATCAAGTACAGCCGCGACGAAAAAAGCGTGCGCATTGAGGTGGCCGACGAAACCCGCCGCGACAAACACGGCGTGCTCATCTCGGTGATCGACAGCGGCATCGGCATCAAGCCGGAGGATCGCGCCCGTCTGTTTGACGGGTTTTTCCGCGCCGACGACGAACGTGTTCGCGATCGCGGCGGCACGGGATTGGGCCTCGCACTCGTCAAACACATCGTCGATGCCCACGGCGGCGGCATCGATGTCGAATCAAGGCTGGTCAAGGGCAGCACTTTTCGCGTATTCTTGCCGCAGCGCAACGCGGATACAGAAGAAGCGACAGAGGAATACACCATCTGACAGTTCGGTATCGTACGTTTCCGCTGGAAGCAGAAATTCTCACCTGAAAGGAATCGGCATGGCACGCATTCTCATCGCGGAAGACGAACCGGACATGGCCTTGGGCCTGCGCGACAACCTCGGCTACGAAGGATACGAAGTCATCGAAGCCGCAGACGGCGAAGTGGCTTTGGAAAAGGCCCGCAACGATCGTCCCGACCTCATCCTGCTCGACATCATGATGCCCAAAATGGATGGATTCGAAGTCTGCCGCAATCTCCGTGAGGCCGGTTTCACCACCCCGATCATCATGCTCACTGCCCGTTCGCAGGAAATGGACGTCGTCCGCGGGCTGGAGCTGGGTGCCGATGATTACATCACCAAGCCATTCGGCGTCAAAGAACTGATGGCCCGCGTGAAGGTGGCACTGAGACATGCCGGGGCGACGCCTTCGGCCTCCAAGATCCTCAAAGTCGGCGAGTCCACGGTCGACCTCATCAAGGGCAAAGTCGAACGCGGCGAGGAGACCTTCAATCTCGGCTACTTTGAGATCGAGATGCTCAAAATGCTCGTGGATCGCGCGGAAGAGCCGGTCCCCCGAAACGAACTGCTCGACAAAATCTGGGGCCTCGACGCCTACCCCACCAACCGAACCGTCGACAACCACATCGTGTCCCTGCGTCGAAAGCTGGAGCCGGACCCGAAGAACCCCCAACACATCATCACGGTGCACACAATTGGCTACAAGTTTGTACCGTAGCGTCGATTTTTCCATCGTCTCAAGGCGTGGTCGGTTTCTCTCCGATGATGTGGGCATCGCACGGTCGCACGGAGGCCGTCGGTCTATGATCAGATGAGCAACGACTGAATCTCCGACGCTGGGGGAAGAATGTGATGAACGAACATCTCGTGGCTCTGTCGACGGCCGAACTCGAATCGCGCCGGCTGGTATTGCGGGAACGCCTGGCGAAAGCGTGGATAGCCCGCGAACCATTGGCCGACATCGCCAAAATCGAGTCCGAACTGCGCGACGTCTGGCGGGCGATCGCAGCCGCCGGCGATGTCGACGATGCCGAGACCGCCGCCGACCTGGACTGCGCCACCTGCTGCTGCTGAGTCTCGCCCCGAATTCCTTGCCGACCGCTCTGCCGGCGTTTATAACGCCAGCCACTGGAGCGGTCTTTCATGTTGATTGGTGTCATCTCAGATACGCACGACCGGATGCCGGCCATCGATGCCGGACTGACCGCGCTTCTCGATCGCGAGGTCGACGCCATCATCCATCCCGGTGACGTGGTCGCTCCCTTCGCGGCCAAGAAGTTCGCGTCGCTGCCGGTTCCACTGCACGTGACGTATGGCAACAACGATGGCGAGCGGGTCGGGCTGAAGTCTGTCCTGCCGCAAATCGTCGACGGTCCGCTGGTTGTCGAATTGGGTGGCCGATCGATCCTCGTGCACCATTTCATTGACTGGTGCGACGCAGCCGACATCGCCCGCGCGGATATTGTCATCACCGGTCACACGCACGCCGTTTCGGTCGAACGCGAGGATAACAAACTGCTCCTCAACCCGGGCGAGGCATGCGGCTGGGTCCACGGCACGTGCACCGTCGCAACCCTGGACACCGACAGTCTTGAAGTCGATATCATCGAACTGGATGTACAGCCATGAAACGGATGTCATTCTCTGTGATCCTCGTATCGCTTTGTGTCCTGTCCGGATGCGTGCGGCGAACGCTCACGATCAACACCGAGCCAGCCGGCGCCGTCGTGTTTCTCAACGACGAGGAGGTCGGCTCATCGCCGGTCTCGGTCGACTTCACCTGGTACGGCGACTACAGCGTCATCTGCCGCAAGGAAGGCTATCAAACGCTGAACACGAATTGGGTCGTGAAGGCGCCGTGGTACCAATGGCCTGCGATCGATTTTTTCGCGGATGTCCTTTGGCCTGGGACCATCCACGATCAGCGCGAAGCGACGTTCGCCCTGGCCGAGGCCACCACGCCCGAACCGGACGAAGTGCTCCAGCGCGCAGAAGCCATGCGCCGCGAAGCGGTCTTTGAAGAAGATTGAAACCCGCGCAAGCGAGATAAACGCAAGAGAGGCCGCCGGCGGAGTTGCTCGGCGGCCTCTTTTTTTTTTCTGCAGGTCGTCCGATCAACGTCGCCGGCGACGGATGAATTGCATCATGCCCATCAGCGGCAGGATCATGATCATGCCCTGCATGGCGCCGTTGGCCGGGCAAAACGGCATGTCCATGGGTTCGCCGCCATCGTCCACAAAGTCGGGATCGCAGGCGTCGCCGATGCCGTCACCGTCTTCGTCAGCCTGGTCGGCATTCGGGTCGTCGGGACAATTGTCGACATCATTGGTGACGCCGTCCTCGTCATTGTCCAAATCGGCGGGGTCATCCATCACCGGGTCGCACACGTCGCCGATGCCGTCCATGTCCGCGTCGGCCTGGTCGGCGTTGACGTCGTCGGGGCAGTTGTCGCACGCATCGCCAAGACCGTCGCCATCGGCGTCCACCTGATCGGCATTCATCGTCAGCAAGCAGTTGTCGCACTCGTCGCCGACCCCGTCATCGTCGCTGTCGGCTTGATCGAAGTTCTCGTCATCGCGGCAATTGTCGCACTCGTCGCCGATGCAATCGTTGTCCGTGTCCTCCTGAAGCGGATTGGGGACCGTAGGGCAGTTATCGCAATCGTCGCGGATGCTGTCCTGGTCGGCGTCGATGCCGGGATCCAACGGGGCGGTAATGACGCCATGCCGAGCGAGTCGCGCATTTTCCGGAACAAAGACCCATTTCACGCGCCGGTTCGGATCAAGAGCAAGGCCGGGGATGAAGTTCGGTGTTGTCGGCGTCAGGGAGAAACCCGGGAAAAACGTCAGATCCAGCGGCTCGTCGAGTGTCACGATCTCAGCGTCCCCGGCGTCAAACAGCCACGGCGCATTGAGCGACTCAACTTCAACGGCGAGTTCGGGGAATTCGCCGGTGTCGAGCTGACGTTGTTCGCGCTGTTCGTTGACATCAAAGAAGGTGAATACCGGAATAACCGGGAAGAGGGAATCGAACGTGCCACCATCTTCGTCGGTCTGACGAATGGTCATGGTACCCTGCTGATTCTGCTGTGCCTGTGAGAGCTGTACGTTAACGTTCCAGCGCGTTTCCTCGCCGTCGATCATGACGGTGATCGGCTCGATGCTCTGCAGATTGAGCAGCGTGATCTGAACGGGAATGGTGGCCTCGGATCCGGGGCCGTTGAGTACGGCATCCTCGAGTCGGGTGACGCCTGTATCGACGAAATCGCCGAGGGCGGATTCTCCGACGGGAACACCCATGAATTCAATTCTGCCACCGAAGGGGTCGGATCCTTCGCCAAAGAAGTCGGCGGGGATGGGGTTCTCAGAAAAGTCCTGGAAACTCTGACCGCCGCCCGGCGTCTGCCAGAGGTCGGTCCCGGCGGAGATGGTGGTTCCTCCTGTGTCTTGTGCTTGTGCGAATGCCGCAAGCATGCATGCGCCCATCGAGGCTTGAATGGTGATACGCTTGAACAGTGAGATTCCCGGCATGTCTACAGACTCCTTCCAGCTGTGTCAGAATTCCCGAGCCTCGTAACGGGAGGGAAACGCGTACGTTGGTAAGTTTCGGGAACGTAGATGATTTGATGGGTCGACGCAATGAAAATCCGTGGAGCTTGTTGCAGTGCCGGTGTCTGTCACTCATGTTCTTGTTCTTCTTCCACGCTGCCATACCTCGCCGGCCGGATCGAACGTGACCCGACGCGCTCACCCTAAAGAACGTGACGGGTGATCGAACTTTTGTTTTTCCTTTGATCACCCCTGTACTGCACTGAAAACGGGGTTTTGGAATGCTCGTTCGGAAAGGTTGGGGCCGAATCAGTCCACGTCGGTGGAGCAGATCTGATGTTCCTTGGCATATTCAACGAACGGCAGCGATCGTGACAACCATCGCGATGCTTTCGCGAGAAGTGTGACATACACCGGCAACAGCAGAATGAACACGAACCCGGCCAACATCTGCAATTGGTCGGCTGCCGCGCGAATCCTCGGGTTCACGACAAGTGCGATAAGCCAGAAGAGGACCACGACCAACGCTGGTCCGTGAGCTGCGAGTGCCCAAGTCCGCAGCGAATCCCGCCCGATCTGCGCGAAGAACCGGCGCAAGGACGCCGCTGACCATGCCATCGCGACAGCCAGCCAAAGGACCACCATCTGGTAGGCCTTACCGGATGCGGTCCGCGCGACAAGCACGTCCAGGACATTCAGCGCCAGAATGATATACGTCACCACGAGGAGAACGCGGTCCATCGGGTCGGGAAGTGCATCGACGGTGCGGGCAATCGTCCGAGCGGCGGCCATGTGAACCAACGTGGCCACAACGACCACCAGACTGACGAGGGATCCGGCGAACTCGGGCGACGTGACCGGAGCAAGCGCCGCGAATATCAGGATCAGCGCTGAGGTGCCCAGAAACGACACGACCAGACTGCGCGTACGAATCGCGACGGTGCGAAAGAGGCGAACGGAGATGACGACGTCCGCATCCTCGAAAAACTGACCAATGAACCGGCCGCACTCAGGACAGATCCCGTCGATTGGCTGGCCACGCAGATTGTAATCGCAATCGACGCAGTGAAGATCGCCTTCGATGAGATGCCGATTGGCCGTCATGTTTTCAGCGGCCCGAATCGCCGACGATGCGGACTCAACCATTCAGTGTACCGCTCGTGACGGCTTGCCGCGGGACGAATGCGGAATCCATCACGCACCCGCATGCTGCTGGGCGAGGGTGGCTGCTCCGACGATGCCGGCCGTGTTGGCCAACGGGGCGAGTCGAATGATCGGATGGTCGTCGTGCGCGGACCAGCGTTGAGCGCGCACGTGCTCCACGACGCCCTCGAGCAGAAACTCGCCCGCCCCCGACACGCCGCCGCCAAGAAAAACATACTTGGGGTTGATGGCATGTTGGATATTGATGATCGCAATCGCAAGGTAGAGGCAAGCACTGTTCAACACGCTTGACGCGATCGGATCCTTGTCGCGCGCTGCGTTGACGATCATTTCCGCCGTCGCACCCGATGTCAGCGACGTGTCGCCTCCCTTTTCGATTTCCTCGCGTGCGATGATCGTCATCGCCGTCGCCGAAGAATACTGCTCCAGACAGCCGTGCTGACCACAGGGACACGCGCGGCCGTTCGGCTGCACGATGCAGTGCCCCCATTCCGACCCGGTCTCATGATGACCATGGAAAATCTGACCGTTGATAATCGTGCCGGATCCAATCCCGGTTCCGAGCGTGAGCAGGACCAGATCGGACTTCTCTTCAAGCGGCAACGCCGCATATTGCCCAAGAGCCGCAACATTCGCGTCATTCTCGATGCATGCGGGTACGCCGATGCGCGTCTGCATCAGCTCCTGCAGCGGAATGTTCTCCCAACCGTTGAGATTGGGGCTTGAGAAGACGATGCCTCGTGAGGGGCTGAGCGGTCCGGGACAGCCAACACCGATCGCGGCCGGAGTGTTCGACGCCATGCGTGTCACCGCCGACGCGATGTCATCGATGAGCGCGGCCGGCCCGCGGTCCGGATCTGTGGGGATGGACCTGTGGTCGAGCAATTCATGCGCATGGTTGGTGAGACCGATCTTGGTGGCGGTCCCGCCGATGTCGACGCCGATGTAGTGCTTCTCTTTCACGAGGTCGATTGTAGCGGCAAAAGCGAGGTTGTGCGTACCGAGATGATCGGATCGCTTTTTCGCAGCTCTTCGAGGCATCCGGCTGTGGGCTCGGTATCGAGTTTCAGCAGCATCAGGGCAGTCCGATCACGCCGAGCCAGCGTCATATCGGCGATGTTGATCTCGTGGTCGCCGAACAGCTTTCCGACCAGCCCGATGACGCCGGGCCTGTCATCATTGAAAATCAGCACAAGGTGTTTCTCGGGCACCATCTCCATGGGATATCCGTCGATGGCCAGCACACGCGGCTTGCCGTCGGAAAAGACGGTGCCGGCGATTTCGTGGTGGCCATCGCGGGTGTGGATCGTAATCTGGACAATTTCGGCATGGTCGCCATGACCGGCCTTGGTAATGGTGTTGACTTCGATGCCGCGATCTCGGGCGATCGGCTCGACATTGACGACGTTGACACGGGTGTCGAAGTGCGGGTCGAGCAGAACGGCCAGCGACTGCTTGGCCAACGTCGGGGCGAGTGATTCGATCGACTCACCACGAGTGGTGATGTCCAACCGCGAGATGCCCCCCGCGCACCAGGGCGAGAGGATATTGGCCATCCGCCCGCAGAGGTCGAGGTACGTCTTGTCGCGATCGGACAGATGCGTGGGCATCCCGACGACATTGACGGCCGAACGGATTTCATCGCGAACCAGGTAGTCAAGCAGTGCATCCACCGCTTCAGTTGCAACCGCAAGTTGCGCTTCTGCCGTAGACGCCCCCAGATGCGGTGTGAGCACAAGATTGGGCGATGCCAAAAGTGGATTGCCTTCCGGCGGCTCGACACTGTACACATCAATGGCCGCACCGCTGATCTGCTCGTTGCTCAAGGCGTCTGCCAACGCCTGCTCGTCGATCAACTCGCCCCGTGCACAGTTGACGATGACCGCACCAGACTTCATTGATGCCAATTGACCGGTACCGATCATGCCGCGCGTCTCGTCGGTCACCTTGGCATGCAGCGAGAGCGCGTCGACATGCGGGAGCATCTCGTCCAGCGATGGGTAGAGCTTTACCGCTCCGTCCATAATGTGCGCCGCTCCGATGAGTGGGTCATATCCGACGACGCGCATGTCGCACGCGATCGCCCGCTGAGCGACCGCCCTGCCGACACGACCAAGCCCGACGATGCCGAGCGTCTTGCCCGCCAACTGACGACCGGTGAATTGCGACCGCTTCCATTCGCCCGCCTTGACGTGGGCGTGGGCATCGGGAATCCGCCGCATCAACGCGAAAAGGATCGCCAGCGTGTGTTCGGCCGTGGATATCGTGTTGGCATCGGGAGTGTTCATCACGAGGACGCCGGCGGCAGTGGCTGCCCCCAGGTCAACATTGTCGACCCCAACGCCCGCGCGTGCGATCGCCCGCAACTTGCCCGGATTGGCCAGACACTCGGGGGTGATCTTGACGCCGGAGCGGATGATCATCCCGTCAAAGTCCTGAATGGTTGTCGCCAGCTCCTCCGGTGACAGACCGGTCTTGATCTCGTAGCTGACGTCTTCCGCCTGTTCGAGCTTTTCGATGCCGGCATCGGCGAGTTTGTCGGCTACCAGGATGCGTGTCATGGTGTCGTGGCCCCCTGAGGCTTGGGTTTTGTTCGGTGTGTTCCGAGTCTCCGTATCAGGGACATCGGTCCATGCACCACCTGTCATTATCGGGTGACGCCTATCGGACGCAAGGCGTGCCGAATGCGAATAATGGGCAGCCGAACACGAATGCACCGAGACGAGCGTGCCCTGTCATGCGGTGACGGCGAGGAGAGTCTCCAACTCGGCCGAAAAGCGCGACCGAGGCCAGACGTCGTCCGCGCCGGCATCGGCGGCGGCTTGCATGCGGTCGACCAATACGTGCGAACAGAACGCGACGACACGCGGTGTTCGATCGTGCGACTTGGCCGCTCGGACAGCATCGATTGGTGCGTCGCCATCGATGCTGAGGTCGACGAGCAGCGTCTCGGGCTGTTTCTGGTCGAGGACGCTTTGGAGCTGCGCGGTGTTGGCGACGGTCAACAGCGGGCGACCCAGCGCCTGAGCGGTTGCACGGATCTTCGAAGCGAAGATCATGTCGGTTACGAATGCAGCCACCGGCGGTGTCGCAGGTGTGTCAGCCATGGTGAATTCTCCGGTGCTGGTAGTATCAGTCGTTGTTGAAGTCAGGATAGGCACGCCGATCGGGTCGGGCAAGGAGCGTCCGGCCGAGACCGTGGGAACCGGGAGTTGTCATTGATCTGGTTGTGGTCCATCGGATTGATTTTCGTATCGCTGGTCGGAGTGGCGATTTCGGTTTTTCGCCTGCCGGGCACGTGGCTGATCCTCGGGGCCGCCACGCTGCACAGTTGGTACCACGGCTGGTCGGAACCTGGATGGGAGGTTCTGGTCGCGCTGGCGGTGGTGGCGGTGCTCGCGGAAGTCTTTGAGGCGGGGGCGTCTGCCGTGGCGGTTCAGCGATCAGGTGCGAGTCGCAAGGCGATCTGGGGCGCGATGATCGGGGGATTCCTGGGGATGTTCGTGTTCTCGATACCTTTGCCGGTGATCGGGACCTTGATCGGTGGCGCACTCGGCTGCTTCATCGGGGCCGTCGTCGCCGAAATGTCGCAAACGCAGCAAGCCGGACATGCCGCACGCGTCGGTGCCATCGCCGCGGCCGGTCAGATCACCGGCGCTGTCCTCAAGATCATGCTCACAGTCGTCATGTTCGTGACGGTGACCGCCAGTGTGGTGATCGCGCGGTTCAATCCTTGAGGACACGCTACTTGCCGCGGGCTTTCGCGTCGCCGAGTTGAAGCAGAATTCCGCAGACGGTCGGCACGATCAGCATGAACGGGTAGAACACCCAGAACTTCGTCATCGAGCGGAAATGCGGCGCCATCGCCTGACTGGCCATGATCATCGAGACAATGCCAGACGCGATGAACGTGCCACCGACGAACGACGTCAGGTAGACAGCCGTGGCGATGCGGTTGCTCAACGCCGTCGCGGTCAGGGCGACGAACACCATGAACAACACGATGAAGATTGTCGGAGCCGGTATGGTCGACGACCCGAGAATCGCCCAGATGCCGAGCGTGCCGATGATGCCGGCCAACACCGGTGCGGCGTAGTCCTTCAGCGAGTAGCCCAACCCTGCAACGATCGTGCCTGCTGCGATGGCGGTGGTCGTGGGACCAAGCGACTCCGGTGCCAGGGCGACTCCGGCGCCGATCCCGATCAACGCGTAGATTGCGATCATCGCCATCCTGGCCAGACGCCAGCCGCTGAGCATGAACACGGCCCCCGACGCGACCATCAGCAGGCCGATCAGGCTTCCCGCGCGTTCGATGAATTGAATCCAGTCGACGATGACGATGCGCATGGCGATCACCCCATCCCCGCGCAGCGCGGGGTGTTTCAGTGAAACTCTACCATCCGTATCGAGTATCCCGGAGGTTCGCTTTGGCTAATCGGATTTGGCGGATTCCGACTTGGCCGGCTTATCGGACCGCGTCAGCAACATCTGCAGTGAAAACGACGCCAGCAGGAAGATGCCCAACGCTGCACCCATCATGGCGGGTTGGTTCATGGCGTTGTTGTACACGTCCGCCCGCCACGCGCGCACGAGCGCCGTGGCGCCGCCGGTGAGCAGCAACGTCCCAGCCACTGATGTGATGGTGACGGCGGTCAGTCGCGACGCGAAGATGCCCAGGCCGAGTCCGACGATGGCTGCGAAGAGAACGCTGAGCGTGACATTGCGTCCCACATTCTGGTTCTGCGTCTTGGCATGGTCCCAGAATCCGCGTGCCCATTGATCAAGGGCCGGCCCCTGCTGCGACCACCATTGGCCCAGCGCGGCCCCGCGATCCTCAGCGTCTCCGGACGACGCAGCGGACGCCTGCGCCACACTCGGGGCTGAGACAGCCGGCGGGGGTCCATAATCGGCCAACTGCGGCCAAACGTCGTTGTATCCGACGGCGGACCCGGCAATGACCGCAAACAACGCTGCGGCGGCGACGCCGACCCAAAGGCGGAACAGCTTGTAGCCCACCACACCGAGCACCACCGCGCCAAGCCCCATTCCGACCAGCGGCGTGTAACCCATTGATGACGCAACCTGCGCGCCAAGCCCGACACCGACCAGCACGGATGCAGCCGTCAGCGTGAATCGCCACAGTTTGGCACCCAAGACGGCGACAAGCAGCCCGATGCCGCCAGCAGCAATGGCGCAGACCGTCAGAACCGTCATGCTGACGTCCCGACCCATCACTTGGTCAACCGTACTTCCAACCTGTTCGAAAAAATGTGCAAAATCAGTCATGAGGTCATCTCCTCAAGACAGTGTTCGTGCCGGGCGTGGCAATATTTCCGCAATCCCCGTCGCTCCGACAACCATTCTATCCCGATTTCCCGGCGAATTTCATCCCAGCGTGCGTTATTGCCGCGCGTTGTACGTGCTGAAACTGTCGGAATAGGTGGAAACGTCGATTTCGTGGCGTTTGGCGTCGATTCGGCCCCAACGCCGGTCATTCTCGGCCAATACCGCCACTTTCTGTTCAAACGTCGGTTCTTCGATTTCCATGCCCGGCGGCGATCCCCACAGGATGCGCGATCCCGACGGTGCGGCGGCAAGCTCAATATGCGGACGTTGGCGCGATTGGCGACCGTCGTAATTGCTCACGATCACGCCCGTGATCTGCTCGTAGAACGGCTCCCGCTTCAAACGTGTGATCATGTCGACAGCGACGGCCATGTCCTCGCCCGGCCAGAACTGACCCGGCGCGGGAGGTGGTGCAGCCGCCCCCTGAACAATGACATAGGACGGGTGATACTCGTAGTCACCGGGCAGCCGCACGCCGTCATCGCCGATCAGACAAAAGCTGCCATCAACCTGTACAAGTGCCAATGGTTCGCGGTAATCCGCCGAGATCTCAAGCATCGCGTCGGACGTGCGGCGAACAAAATGCACACGCTTTACCCACGGCGACTGCGTCAACGTCTGCGAAATGTCGCGGCAGAGCGTCTCGTCAAGCCAGGGTCGATCGGTATGGTCGAAGACCAAGTCGTGAATGCGTTGCTCCAGCGGTGCCGGGGCGTCGACCAGGACAATGGCCGGTGCGAGCTGATACTCCGGATGCTCGCGTACGTGGCGATCCAGCGATCGAACGCCATAGACGCTGCCGGCGATCACGGCGACCACGAACGTGCATCGAACAGCGATCGCGACGCGACGACGCATTGTTTCGGAATCGACCTTCTTCTTGCGCGGACGGCCTCGTTTCTTCTGCTTCGTGAACAGCTTCATCGCACCGGCACCTTCTCAGCCGGGCGTGCGACCCGCTGCATGGCAAGTTCGATGATGCGCTGACACAATGCATCGAATCCGATGCCAACTTCCGCCGCCGCTTTCGGAAGCAGCGAATGGCTGGTCAGCCCTGGAATTGTGTTGATCTCGATCGCGAAGGGTGTCGAGCCTTGACCATCGACCATCCAATCCACGCGACAGAAATCACGACACCCGATGATCGATGCGGCCTTGATGCTCAGTTGCTGAATCTCGCGAAGCACGTTGTCGGCCAGCGGAATATCGAACAGGTACTCGGTGTCATCGTCGATGTACTTGGCCTGATAATCGTAGAACGCCCGCTTCGTGCGGATTTGAATCGGCGGCAGCGCCCGTTCATCCAGGATGCCAACCGTCAACTCGAGTCCGTCAACGAACTGCTCGACGAGGGTGGCATCGTACCTGGCGGTCACGTCTGAAATTGCGTCTCTCAACACCTCGTCAGACATGGCCACGGTGACATCAACACTGCTTCCCGAACCGATCGGCTTGACCACGGCTGGTGCGGCGATGGTGTGGTGTGGTTGATCGTGGCTGACGACTTCGTAGTCGGGCGTCGGCAGGTCATGCTCCAGCCAGCGTTGCTTGGTTTTGAGCTTGTCCATCGCCAGCGCAGACGCATCAACGCCGGTGCCGGTGTAAACCAATCCGCGCTGCTCGAGCAACTGCTGCACCTGACCGTCTTCACCGAACGGACCATGCAACGCGATGAAGAAGCAGTCTGCTGGCTCATCCAGCGCGGACAGGTCATCGGGGCTGATGTCGCGGATGTGCACCTGATGTCCCAGACGCTTCAGCGCGTCGGCCACCATCTTTCCGCTTTCGAGACTGACCTCACGTTCGTGGCTTGGCCCGCCCGCCAGCACGACGATGGTGAGATTGTCCATTGTGTCGCTTGTTGGTTGTCCAGACATGAGCATCCCTGCTACCAAACGTCGATTTCCAACTCGAGGTCCACCCCGAACTGCTCGCGGACGCGCGTCCGCGCGATATCAATCAACTCCAGAATGTCGCGACTCCTCGCGTCGCGCTTGGCCACGATGAAATTCGCATGCCGCTCGGAAATCTTGGCATTGCCGACGCGCGTGCCCTTCAGGCCTGCCTGATCGATCAGCGCCCCGGCTGCGTATCCATTCGGGTTCTTGAAAATGCAGCCGGCTGACTTGTCCGCCATCGGCTGCGACTCTTTCTTGAGACGCCACACATGATGGAAGCGGGCAAGCGTGTCCTTGGGATCTTCCTCGCGCAGTTCCAACGTGGCCGACACCACAACGTTCCGACCGACCGCCGATGTTCGATAGCCAAACTGCAGTTCATCGTTGGACAGCGTCCGCTGCTCACCTTGAAGGTCCATAATCGTGGCTTCGGTGACCACGTCGCTGATTCTGCCGAATCGTCCTCCGGCGTTCATGCGGATCGCACCACCGACCGAACCGGGAATTCCGGCGAGCACATCGAGACCCGCCAATCCGAATCGCGCCGTCTGATGCGCCAATTCCATCAGGTCGACACCACCGCCGGCATGAACGATCGGTCCGTCGTATCGAACCGCCTTGAAGCAGCCGGCGTCCAGCCGAATGACCACGCCATCGAAGCCGTCGTCACGCACGAGCACATTCGCACCGCGCCCCAACGTTCGTACCGCAATTCCCTCTTTCGATGCCCGACGGCATACCGCGGAGAGTTCATCAATGCTGCCGGGCGTCGCCACCCATCGCGCATTGCCGCCCAGCTTGTACCAGGTCATGTCCGCCAAAGGCACGTCCTGCTCAAGCATGCCGTTGAAGTCGCTCGACCACGTCATCCGCCAGCCTCCAGACGTCACCAGCGCCCATGGTGATCACCAGATCGCCGTCAGCCGCCTCGTCTTCGATGATCGTCGCGATTCTATCCAACGCGGGAATGTAACGCACGTTCCGCGTGTTTTCCTTGATTCTGTCGGCCAGCATCGCCCCACGCCGGTCGTCGACATCGCTGTCATGGTCACGCGAGCGGTAAATGGGCGGGATGATCACCTCATCCGCGTCGCCGAAGCTCCGCGCGAAATCGTCCATGAACATCCGCGTCCGTGAATGCTGATGTGGCTGAAACACCACCCACAGGCGGTTTGGCGCGTAGCGATCACGCAGTGCCTGCAATGTCACCTGCACTTCGGTCGGGTGATGGGCGTAGTCATCCACCACCGTCACGCCGCGAGCCGTCCCGCGCAGACTCATCCGTCGCTGGACGCCTTCAAACGACGACAAGCCCTCGGCAATCTGGTCGCGCGTCACGCCGGCGTTCCACGCCAGCGCCGTCGCCGCCAGTGCGTTGGTTACGTTGTGTCGCCCGGCAATGGCCAGCGACGTCCGCACCACCGGCATCTCTTCAAACAGAATATCAAATTCGTAGCGACCGCGATCGACAATGTAGTTCGTCGCCCGCCACGTCGCCCCCTCCTCAAATCCGAACGTCTCCACACGCGCGCCCGTCGCATTCAATGCCGCCGCCGCCAACGGACATCCGTGCGGTGCCACAACCAGTCCACTGGACGGTACCAACGCTGAAAACTGCCCGAATGCCTCCACGATCTGATCGATCCCACGATAGCAATCCAGGTGATCCGCTTCGATGTTGAGGATCGCCGCCGACTGTGGCAGCAGATTCAGGAACGAGCGGTCGAACTCGCACGCTTCGACGATGAAGTGCTCGCCAAGCCCTGCACCCGATCCGCTGCCCAACTGCGGCACGTGCGCTCCGATCACAAACGACGGATCATGCCCCGCCCTTCGGAACAGATACGTCGTCAACGCGGACGTCGTGCTCTTGCCGTGCGTACCAGCGATGGCCACACCCGTCCGAAACCGCATGATCTCGCCCAGCAATTCGGCGTACTTGAGCACGCGACAACCGCGCGATCGGGCGGCTGACAACTCCGGATTGTGCGCGGGAACGGCGGCGCTGTGCACGACCACGTCCGGATGCGCGGGGAGATTGTCAGGATGTTGGCCAATGTGAATCGTCGCACCGGCTGCGGTGAGGTCGGCCTGACCATCGAACGGCGCACGATCCGAACCGCTCACCGTCGCGCCATGCTTGAGCAGCAATGCAGCCACTCCTTTCATGCCGCAACCGCCGATGCCGATCAAATGCACATGTTTCTTGGAAAAAAGCGATCGGCGTTTACGTGATCGCCGTTTGGTGACAGGTCGAAGGGTTGCGTGCGGCACCGTCGTCGCATCCATGCGAAATCTCCGCTTCCATTCATGATGGCTTGCACGCCCCGCAACGAGACCGCCTCATTGCCTTGGTGCGATCAGTTGGCTGCCACCCGCGCACAGGCAACACCGTCGCGTGGCAACTGATTTCCGGAATGACCTCGCGCAGGTCCGGCGGATGTCCGCGCTGTTGAATCCGCCAATCGTCGCAGCAGGTCGTCCACAATGATACCCGCTGCGTCCCGATTCGACAGCGCGAAATCCTGCTGGATCATCGATATTCTCGCCAATTCCGTTGTCATCAGTTCCACCAGCCCATCGATCAATCGCGTCGCATTCTCAGGCCCCAGCACCGGATCATCGACGATTCTTGCCAGACCAACCGACTCCAGCACTCGGGCGTTGTGATATTGATGGCGATCGCGGTGATAGGGATATGGCACCAGAATCGCAGGCACGTTGGCCGTCGCAATCTCAGCCAACGTCGATGCGCCAGCGCGGCTGACGATGAGGTCTGCCGCGGCAAGCGCTTCGGGCATGTGGTCGGTGTAATCCAGCACCGATGCGTGAACGTTTTGTTTCTGATAAGCCGATCGAACACGCTCAACATCATCGCGGCCGGCAAGGTGAAGTATCTGCCAGCCCTCGCAAACGGCGATGCGCTCAGCCCCGTCCACGATGGCGTCGTTGATCGAACGCGCCCCCTGCGACGCGCCGGTGATCAGCAGCGTCCTGCGATCGGGATCAAGATTGAATCTCTCAACACCTGCGCCGCGATCCGCGTCCACGAACGCAGGCCTGACCGGGCAACCGGACACGATCGTCTCGCGCGCCGACGCGAGGTGACCCTGCGTGACAGACCATTGCACGTACACCACATCCACGCGCCGGGCGAGAAACCGATTGGCCTTTCCGGGGACAGCGTCTGGATTGAGCAATGCCATCGGAATCTCACGCCTGCGACCGACCACGATCGGCGGCGCACTGCCAAACCCGCCGCTGCCAACGATCAGATCGGGCTTGTCATCGTTGATGGACGCCCGACACAACCGGATCGCCGACCGCCACGACCGCCAGAACGGCAGGATCGCCCCGACCCGCGCCGGCAATGGTCGAACAGGTTGCGACACGATGCGAATCGATTCGTCGTCACCAAACGTCGCCCGAATGATCCGCTCATCGATGGCCCGGTCGGTTGTGAAAAACGTAAACCGCGTGCCCACGCGACGACGCAGATCCCCCGCCAGCGTCAACATCGGATAAAGATGGCCACCCGTGCCACCACCGGCAAACGCGACGTGCAGTCGACCTCCGGATCGCGTTGACGAGACCGACCGCGTCATACCGCAGGCTCAACATTGGGAACGGATACCACGTCGTCCACCCCACTCGCCGCATCAGCCGGCGCCTTCGCATAGCGATCAACCGCAACAATCATCCCGATGGCCACGCTGAAACTCAGCAAACCCGTGCCGCCGGCCGAGATCAGCGGCAACGCAATACCCTTCGTCGGCGCCACCACCGTCACCACCGCAATGTTGATCGCCGCCTGAATCCCGACCACCGACGTCATCCCGAACGCGATCAGCCCGCGAAACAGATCACCCGCGCGCACAGCCCGCCGCATCACCCGCAACCCAAACCAGACGAACGCGATGTACAAACCGATGACGAACGTCGCCCCGAAAAACCCTGTCTCTTCGCAAATGACCGCAAACACGAAATCAGCCGCACTCTCGGGCAGGTAATCGAACCGCGCCAATCCCGCACCAAGTCCACGCCCCGTCCAGCCACCCGACGCAATCGCCGCAAGCGACTGAATCGCGTGATACCCGTCACCCCGCGGATCCTCCCAGATGTCCCAGAACGTCATCAATCGCCGCACGCGATACGGATGTTCCAGCAACAGGTAGGCAAACGCCGCCACCGCCGGCGTCGCCCACGCGAGCATCGCCTTGAACGAACAGCCACCCGCCACCAACATTGCCGCCCCCACCATCGCGATCAACGCCGCCGTCCCAAAATCCTCAATCCCCACCAACAGACACAGCACGCCGATCCCCATCGCTGGTACAAGCAGGTCCGGCGGCTCATGGGGTTGGCGCTTCCGCGTCCGCGACAACAACGCCCCCAACCCCACCACCACCGTCAGCTTCGCAAGATCCGACGGCTGAAACCCGATCGGTCCCAAGTTGATCCAGCGGTTGCGACCGTGACTCTCATGCCCGATGCCCGGCACCCAGACACACACCAATAGCCCGATCGCCACCAGGAACATCCAAAACGCCGGCTGAAACAACGCAAGACCACGCCAACGGAAGAACGCAGGATCAATCCTCGAAAAAAGCAGCATCACCAACACGCCGGCGACCGCGAAACACAACTGTCGCACCACCGGACCATTCCAGGCGAAATGCCCGCGAAGCGACTGATCCAACTCGGCCGCCGTCGACGCGCGCATCACCACGCCGACGGTCATCAGGGCCGCCGCAATTACCAACAAAGCAACACCATTCGGAGTGGTTCGGTTACAGTTCATGACGTGGTCATCCTTGACGGTCATGCGAATAAGCGAGCCGCTATTCTGTCATCTCATCTTCACCGTGGCCAGCGCAAAAACCGCAAACACCACGCCCAACAGCCAGAATCGAATCACCGTCTGAGGCTCGCTCCAGCCAGCCAGGTGAAAGTGATGATGAATCGGCGCCACCAGGAACATCCGCCGCTTCCCGCGCGTCAGTTTGAAACACCCGACCTGAAGCATCACCGAGACGGCCTCAAACACAAAGACCCCGCCCACGATAAACAGCATCAGTTCCTGCCGCGTCACAATCGCGATGTACCCGATCAGCCCGCCGAGCGGCAGTGAACCCGTATCGCCCATGAACACGCGCGCGGGATGACAGTTGTACCACAGGAATCCCAGCGTCGACCCCATGATCGCGCCCGACAGCACCGACAGCTCCCCAGAGTTCGGCACAAAAGGAATCAGCAGCTTGCCCGCAAGATCCTGACTGCCGGCTACGTACGCCAGCACCATGAACACACCCGAACACAACGCCACGCATCCCGACGCAAGCCCGTCCATCCCATCGGTCAGGTTGACCGCGTTCGACGTGAAGGTCACCACCATCACGGTCAGAAACATGAATGCGTAAATGCCGAGAAAAATCCCCTGCTTGTAGAACGGCACCATCAGCACACGAAACGACTCGATCGACTGCAGGTCCGCAGGCGAACCGACGATCGCGTGGTTGTACCGCCCATGGTTGTAAATGAAGAAACCGAGCAGCACGCCCAGTCCCATCTGGAAAATCATCTTCTCCCAGAAGCGCAACCCATCACGCGTCCCCGATCGTCGCGACCCCGACAATTTCCGCCAGTCATCCACCGCCCCCAGAATCGTCAGCCACAACAAACACACCAACGCCATCTGCACGTAGAAATTAAACGGATCCGCAAGCAGCAGCGTCCCGACCAGTACGACCGCCATGATGATCACGCCGCCCATCGTCGGGACGTCGGCTTTGGCGATGTTCAGATGATTCAGTCCCTCATGATCGAACTCCGGTCGATCGCCGACCTTCCACCGCACGAGTTGCCGAATAATCGGGGGACCGATGATGATCACCAGCAAAAAGCAGAGCAGCGCCGCACACCCCGCGCGAAACAGCGGATTCTCGTGTGCGTAATGGGCACCACCAAGCCAGACACGAAGGAGATGATACAGCAAAGCAGCCTACTCCTTCAGTACCGATGCTTCGGTCGGCACCCGCAGGGAACGGGTCAGTTTGTCCAGCCCCAGACGTCGCGATCCCTTGATCAGGACCGTATCGTTCTCTTCCAGCAGTCGCGGCAGTTCCCGACAGGCGGATTCCGTATCGCGGAAGATCGCCGTCTCCAGTTTGCCCGACGCGCGCGTCGCCCCGCGAATCACTGCATCAGCGAACTGCCCCACACCCACGACGCACGCAACGCCGCTCTTGGCCACACGCTCCCCGATCGATTCATGCATGTCGCGTGCGTGTTCACCAAGCTCGAGCATATCCCCGATCACGCACACCCGTCGCGCGTCTTCCACGCTGCTCAACACATCAATCGCCGCCGACGTGCTCGACGGATTCGCGTTGTACGTGTCGTCAATAATCGTCATCCCATCATGCCGCACGATGTTCAGCCGCAACTCCGGCATGCTGAATGCCGACATCGCCTCGGCAATGGACTGCGGATCAACATTCAACCGGCGACACACCGCAAACGTCGCCGCCGCGTTGCCCGCATTGTGTCGCCCCGGAACACCGAGCGACAGTTCCTGATTGCCGTTCAGGCAGAAACGCACCGACTCAATCGTCGTGCGAATGTCCGACACCGTCAGGTCCGCCTCCGGTGTTTCGCCGAACGTCACCACCGTCAGGTCCGTTCGTGCCCGCGCACGCTGAACGATCGGCGCACAATCCGCCGGAACGATCGCACAACCCCCCGGGCGAATGTGATCGATCATGCTCCCCTTTTCCTGAATGACGCCGTCGAGGCTGCCGAGCTTCTCGATGTGGGCATACCCGATCGACGTGATCACGCCGATCGTGGGCCGAACCAGCGTCCCGAGATACGTAATCTCACCCGGACCGCTCGTCCCCATCTCGACCACCACGTAGTCGTCCGACGCATTCGACGCCAGCAGCGTCAGCGGCACGCCGATGTGATTGTTGAAACTCTTCACCGCCGCGTGCCCTCGCAATCGCTGACCGAGCACGTGCTGAATCATCGACTTGGTTGTCGTCTTGCCGTTGCTGCCCGTCACACCGATGACGTGCAGGCTGCGCTGGTCCCGATGAAAGCTCGCCAGCTTCGCCAGCGCCGCCAACGTGTCCTCCACCACCACGATCGGCAGATCGGCCACGTCCACCGGCTTGCTTACGATCGCCGCCACCGCCCCACCGTCGCGCGCCTTTTCCACGAAATCATGCCCGTCAAACCGCTCGCCCCTGACCGCGAGAAACAACGCCCCCGACTCAACCGTCCGAGAGTCAATCGAAACGCTCGTCACCGTCACTGGCACCACCGGTGCGGTCGGCTTCCCGCCGATCACCTCCACGATTTCATCAAGCGTCAACGGGATCATCGCTTCGTCCCCACCGCTGCCAACGCTTCGGTCGCCACCTGTACGTCATCGAACGGCACCGTCTGATCCCCGAGAATCTGATAATCCTCATGACCCTTGCCCGCGATCAGGACCGTATCTCCGCGCCCAGTCATGTCGCACGCCCGCCGAATCGCCATCGCTCGGTCTGCCTCCACAACGACCTCGCACCGCTTGTCACCAGAAAAGCCCTCAAGAATGTCGTCAATGATCGCCATCGGCTCCTCGTGACGCGGATTGTCACTCGTCACGACCGCCACATCCGCAAATCGCTCCACCGCCCGCGCCATCCTCGGCCGCTTCGTCCGATCCCGATCCCCACCGCACCCGAACACGCAGATCAACCTCCCATCCACCAACGGCGACAACGCCCCCAACACGTTCACCAACGCATCATCTGTATGCGCGTAGTCCACAAAAACATGAACACTCCGCTTACCAGTCGGCACGCGCTGCAACCGCCCCGGAACACCGGCCAACGTCTCAAGCCCCCGCCCGATCGCGTTCACTTCCACGCCCAACTCCCGCGCCGCCGCAGCCGCCGCCACCGCATTCGACACGTTGTACGTCCCCACCAGCGGCAACGTCACGCGAACCGTTTCACCGCCCAGCTGCAAATCAAACGTGCTCCCATCAATCGACTCCGCCACAATCGCCGCCGACACGTCCGCCTCGCCAGTCACTCCAAACCGCACCACACGCCCCGAGTAATCCGCCACCATCGCGCCGCTGTTTCCATCCTCCGCATTCACCACCGCCGCACCCGACGCGCCCAACCCATCGAACAAACGCTTCTTGGCCGACAGGTACGCATCAAAATCCTCGTGGTAATCCAGATGGTCCCCCGAAATATTTGTAAACACCGCCACGTCGAATTCAATCCCGTCACACCGCCGCTGATCCAACGCATGGCTCGACACTTCCAGCACCGCATGCGTCGCACCATATCGAACCGACGTCCCCAACATCTCCGCCAGGACATCCGCCGGCGGCGTCGTCCACGCAGCCTTGCGATGCTCGCCAACAAGATCGTAACCAACCGTCCCGAGCAGCGCCGTCCGATGCCCCGCCGCCTGCAGGATCGACCGGATCATCATCGTCGTCGTCGTCTTGCCATTCGTCCCCGTCACACCCACCAGCGTCAAACCTCGCGCACCCCCATCCCCCGAAACCCGATGATACGCCGCCGCCAATCGCGCCAACGCCGACCGCGCATCGGTCACCCGAATCCCGACCGCACCATCCGTCACCACATCGTCCTCAGCCACGACCATCGCCGCACCACGACGCACCGCCTCATCGATGAACGCATGACCATCCACGCGACCGCCGCGAACCGCCACAAAGCAACCGCCCGGCCTCACCAGACGCGAATCCGATGTCACCAATGAAATGGACTGCTCCTGCGGGATCGTGCTATCCCGCATCAGCTCCGACAGCCCCGCCTCCGCCAGCAGCTCCCGGACCTCCATGACATGATCAGCTTCCTTCCGCACCACCGCGCTCCTTCGACGCCGATTCTAATGTGGCCTCTCATCGTGTCACGCCGCGGGCAGTTCTTCCTGTTCGGATTCAGGTTTTGGATCCGCCGGCACGCGGAGGTACGACAACGATCGCTTCAGAATCTCACCCACCGCCGGCGCCGCCACCTTCGACCCGTAGTAGCCCAACTCCGCATCCGGCCGGTACACCATCACCAGCACCACCAACGCCGGATCATGCGCCGGCGCCCCCGCCAGAAACGCTCCCATGTACGCCTCCGGCTCATAACCCGCGCGATCATCAAACGCCACCTGCGCCGTCCCCGTCTTGCCGAACACCTGCCAATCATCGAGCGCCGCCCGACGCCCCCCTCCCTCTTTCACCACATTCACCAGCGCCACTTCACGCATGTACCGCGCAGCCTCCTTTGACAACACCTGCCGCACCACATCGCGCCCATCCGTTCTCGCGACCTCGTCTCCCTCCGCCGTCATCATCGCACGCACCAACCGCGGACGCAGCAGCGTCCCCCCGTTCGCAATCGCCGCAAACCCATTGATCAACTGCAACGGCGTCACCGCCAGCTCCTGCCCGATCGGCACCGAATGCGTCGAATAGCTCGTCCACGACGACAGTGGCCGAACATGCCCCGACGCTTCCCCGACGAAATCAATCCCGGTCGGCTGACCAAACCCAAATCGCCGCACGGCGTCATGAACCGCAGCATTGCCCATCCGCTCCGCGATGAATCCCATCCCGATGTTGCTGCTGTAGGTCAGGATGCCGACAAAATCCAACTCGCCTTTCGGCTTCGTATCGCGCATCCGCTGGCCGCCGAAATAGTGCAGACCATTCTTGCAGTCGATCAGCTCCGTCGGATCCACCACGCCCATCGAAATCGCCTCGGACGCGACGAACGGCTTGAACGTGCTCCCCGGCTCCATCGCATTGGTCACCACGTAATTGCGCCGATGCTCCGCCGGTGTCGACGCAAACGACTCCGACGCATAACTCGGATGCTGCGTCATCGCCAGCACCTCACCGCTGTGCGGGTCCATCACCATGCCGACCGCATACCGCGCGTCGAACGTCTCAGCCGCATCGCGCACCTCTTCATACGCAATCGCCTGGATCACCGAATCGATCGTCAACACCACATGTCCGCCATCCTGCGGTGGACGACTCAGATCATCCCGCAGCCAGATCGGACGACGACGACGGCGACCGTCATACACGGCCACCGTTCGCCCATCCACCGCCGACAGGTGCTCATTGAATTGCAGTTCGATCCCCTCAAGTCCCTGGCCATCCGTACCCACGAATCCGAGGATCGGACCGACCGGCAGCTCTGTCGGATACGTGCGTTGCGACTCGTCACGAACCATCAGCCCGCGAATTCCCAACGCCCGTACCGCATCCGCCTCGGCAAGTTCGACATAACGCTTGATGCGACAGAACCGTCGCCCGCGATGTTTTTCGATCGTCGCCGCGACCGCCGATGCCTCAAGACCAATCACCGGTGCGAGACGTTCCGCAACCTCAGCCACATTATCGATCAACGACGGGTCAGCCATCACCGACGGCTTGTCGCGCGTCCCCGCCAGAATCCGACCATGCCGATCGACGATGCACCCGCGACGTCCCGGAATGCTCGTGTACCCTTCCTGCTGGGCACGCACAAACTTCGTCAGTTTCGGTGATTCAAAGGTATGAACGTAGGCAAGTCGACCCACAAGACCAGCCAGCGCAAGGCACAACGCGCCGAGGATCACTCCGCCCATCACAAACAGCCGGCGCTGCTGACCTGCTTCCATCGTCGGCCACCTTTCGCAGCCCCGCCCCCGACACTATTCCCAATCCACCGACGCCCACTGCACTTCGCCGACCTGCTCACTTGGTGGAACCGGTTGCTCGATGTTCAACGTCCACCGCTCAACACGATTGCGCACCTGCTCCGGTGTTCGCAACCGCGCGATCTCCATCTGCAGCGTCCACGATTCCCGTCGCAACTGCAATACGTCCCCGCGCATCCGCTCGATGTTCGCCGCCGTCCGTATCTGATCCGTCCGCAACGCCACCACGCCGACCGACAGGACACCCAGAAAGGACAGCAGATACAGTCCGCGGACGATCGTCATCGTGTACTCGCCAACGTGCGATCGTTGGCCGGAATACGAATCCGAACGCCGTAGCGAATGTCGCTGGCCGACGGGAAGATGTCCTTGTTGAGCTCGTAGATTTCCTTCCAGCGGTTTTTGTCGCCCAGCAGTTTCTCGGCGATCGACGTATAGCGATCACCCTTCTTGATCTGGTAATAGCGAATCGCAGGCTTCTGCTTGGCTTTCGGACGCGTGTTCGACTTCTTCTCCGACGCGTGCTTCGTCGACGGGCGAGCCTTCGGCGCATGACCATCGACCGTCGGCAGTGTCAGCGTCTTGCCAACGACAAGATGATCCTTGCTCTTCATCACCGACTTGTTCGCCTCGAAAATCGCATTCACGATCGCCGGCGACGCATCACCATACGCCTGCCGCGCAATTTTCCACAGTGTGTCGCTCTTCTTGACCTCGTACTTCACGAGCGCCGTCTTGCGCTTCGGCTCAATCGACTTGCGCGGACGCGGCGTGGGCGGCAACAGATTCGACGTTGGCGTCGACTGCCGTTGCGGACGCTGCGTCGGCTTCGCGATGGGCTTCGGCAATGGCTTGGACGCCGCACCCTGCGGGTCTTGTTGACGACGCGACGGTTTGGCGTTGGACGGTCTGCGATTCTGCGATCCCTGTTCCGATTTCTTCTCACCAAAAATCGCATCGAAACTGTTCGACTGATTCGCCATCGGACGAGCCGATCCAGACTGACGCGTCTGCTGAGGACGGGTGCGCTGCGATTCGTTGGTCCGATCGCGACGCTGCGTCGCGGACATGGTTGCACTGCGACGATGCGGTTGATGACGATCCTGCGGCGTGGTCGTTCGCGGTCGGGGCAGGGTCCGACGCCCCTGCGTCGCACGACCCGTCGACGCTGATTCCGATGGCGTCGTTGCGTTCGCCCGAGGACGCGACGCGCGAGGCATCGTGACCGAACGATCAGCATCCCGCCGCGGCGTACGCCTCTTCGGCGACCGCGTCACATCCTCTTTCGGTTGAACCCCATCATCCGCGGCATGACGCGACAGCAGGTGATACGCCATCTGCGTGCTCGCCACGTCGCCACTCCCCCGATTCGACAGAATCACCGCGAAGCAAACGATGAACGCCAACCCAACCAGCAACCCGACTTTCGTTTCAACGGCCATCTCTTCCAAATCCCTTCTCTGAGACCGCCATGCCCGCATCGCACCTTCAACACCCGCCCTGCGTCGTCATCCATGACGATCGCCCAGGCGACCGGCGCGACACCGCCCTGCCGTCAACGTGTCCAACTCAGTCCATATGCCCTTCGGTCCGCCGCGCCACGCGCAGCTTTGCACTGCGCGAACGCGGATTCGACCGCTTCTCCTCATCATCCGCCTGCACAGGCCGCTTCGTCAGAATCTCGTAGACCCCCGCTTTCTGACGCGCACGAAAATCCCACTTGACCCGACCATCCTCCAACGAATGGAACGAAATCACGCCCACGCGACCGCCCGGTTTGAGCACGCGCGGCACCTGATCCAGGAACGCATCAAGCACACCCATCTCATCGTTCACCGCCACACGCAACGCCTGAAACACGCGTGTCGCCGGATGAATCTTCGATCGCCGCGATGCAGGATTTACCCGCAACGCCCGACACACCACCTCGCTCAACCGGCCCGTCGTGCGAATGCCCGAGACCTTCCGCTCACGGACGATCTCCTTCGCAATCCGCCGACTCCGATGCTCCTGCCCATTCTGATAAATCAAATCCGCGAGCGCCGACTCAGGCAACTGATTCACCAGGTCTGCTGCCGTTCTTTCAAGCCGATCATCCATCCGCATGTCGAGAGGACCATCCTGCTGAAATGAGAATCCGCGAATCGACTCGTCCAACTGCGTCGAACTTACGCCAAGATCGGCCAGCACGATGTCCGCACCGGAAACGCCAGCCTCAGCGAGAACCTCACCCATCCGCGCGAAGTTCTCCCGAAGAAAAACAGTGCTGCACGATGCACTCGAGAGATGCTGCTCAGCAATCTGGAGATTGCGAACGTCGACATCCATGCCAACCAGGAGTCCGTCCGCCCCGACCGCTGACGCAAGCCGGAAAGCATGCCCACCCAAACCGAGCGTCACATCGACCACCGTGTCGCCCGGCTGTGGATCGAGCAACGCAAGCACCGGTGCCACCAGTACGGGCGTATGCCGCGCATCGTCCATCTGCACCGACCTAAAACACCAACGAGGACACGTTGTCCATCCATGGAAACGCGTACGCCCTCGTGCTGTGCACCACGAACATCCTGCAAGACCGGACAGTGATCATCGCTTCCATTTCGTCAAGCGCTTCGGACGCGAGCGACGTCCCTCACACCTGGCCGCAGGCCCGCCATCACAGCAAAGCCATCCGCGACAAACACCCTGTGCCTCACCGGCCACAGTTCCGACATTCGCGACACACCTGCAACCCAAACAGCGGTACTTCCCTGTACGCAGCCTGCCCAGGCGGTGCCACATTGCAATCACAACCGCTCGCACTTCGACCGCGTCATCCATGACGCCGCCAGGCGACTTGAGAGGTGCCGACTCGAGCTTCCGATCGCCCTCCTGGCCATCAGCCGCTCCTTCAAGCAGAAGCCGTCAACGCCGACCCTCAAATTCCAAACTTGATTTCGCGATCGAACCACCGCCGACGTCTTCCACCCGTCGAACCGCAGCCACCATCCAGATCAACATGACCCGAACCGCGACGCACTAAAACCGCAAACCGGAAGATTCCTTCTGTTCTGGCGAAGGCGCCGCACGCCCCGGCCTTCGAAGGAACTGATGCAGCGATCCACGCCGAGCCACCACTTCCTGCATGAAGGCCTCGTAATCCGTCTTCCGCCAGAGATCGATCCGGTACTGTGCGCCAACCACGTAAATCTCAGCCCCCAAATCAACCATTGACAACTGCCGCTCCGGGAGGACAACCCGTCCCTGGGAATCCATCTCGACACGGCTGGCTGATCCGAAGAACATTTGCTCAAAATCGATGGCATCCGGTCCGGCGATTTCGTCGGTCCGCAGGGATGCCGCTTTGTCACAGAAGTAAGTCTCGGTGTAGATGGAGAGTGTGTTGCCCCGTTCGCCGGGGACGATAAAGAGAGACTTGCCATCGACTTCCGGATTGATGACGCCCCGCATCTGTGCGGGAATCTGCAATCGGTTCTTGCTGTCGATGGTGCGAACATAAGCATCAGTAAATGGAACTCTGTTCACGTCTGGGTTCTCGCCACCTGTCCCCCACTTCGTGGGAACGTGTGGGATTATGCCCCTCAGAGTCCCATAACGCAAGACTTTTCTGGGTTTTTCTTCTCCACTTTGGCTGATCCCGCGCGCATACCCAGCCCTTGGGGTATGTCCATCTTGCCGCTACAACCCATCGTACGCCCCCGGAAAATCCTGCTCACCCGGTGTAATTCACCCGGCCTGCACGTCCCGCTCAGATCATCCAGGCTCCGCCGAACCGATACCATCTGCCCAAACCCCCACCGCCGCCAGCGACCCAACGCCTTCGCGGCACGACGCAATGGATCCTGCTGGTTTCACCAGATTCACGTGGAATCACGGAATCCGTCTAGGTAGCATCAAGGTTGATCAAGCGGCCCGACGGAGGGAATGCGGATTTGTTCCATGACACCGATTTCACAAAACGTACACCGACGCTGACCCTCGCGTGCCGGTTCATATTGACGTGCGGATTGGTCGTCGCGTTTGGCTGCCAGAACGTGGTCCTGACCGGCACGAACACCGATGAGGCTCCCCTCACCGACGAAGTCGTTTCGTCACAGGATCCACCGGCCGAATCGGACGCCCCCCGCGATGATCCAAACGTGATCATGCCGCCGCCGACTTCGGATGACGCCTCCGACATCCCATCGGTTGACCTCAACCTCCCGGCATCCGAAGCGTTCTCACTCGACGTGGGCTTCAACGGCGACGGAAACTACCCAACCCAAGGCCAAGCGTGCCTCGACGAAATCGCGGGATATGGTGGATTCGGAACCGAACTCCTCGAATCGCTGGCCGATACGCCGATCAACGTCATCAACCAACCGAACGATACCGCCAATGCGACCGTCTCCGGCGAAGTCGGCACGCAGCCACGTCCGGGCCAACCAATTACAATCACCACCGGCACGCTCACGGGAAACTATGGCTGCGACGACGCGCCCAAGGACTGGTGCGCCGCGTTCTTCCACGAACTTCAGCACGCCGATGATCTCTATCGCGGCAGACAATTCTCAGACGAAGCATTCGAAACCCGCGGCGTCCGCGCGGAGAACTGGCTCCTTGCGCAGAAAGGACTTTGCCAGCGCAACTGCTACGACAGTTCCGATCCGTCGGCTCCGCAATTCGCGCCCGATCACGACGTGCTCTGGGACAAGGGACCGGGTGAATGCAGACTCGCCCTGACCATCATCAACGAAACCCCAAACGACATCCTCGTCAGCGCACTGTCCAATCGCGTTCTGTGCGGCAACGAGAATCCGGACTTCCGCGCGGAATCCGAGTCACGATCCTGCACAACGCGCATTGATCGCCGGCCCAGCAACAATCCCTACGCCGTGCAGCTCATCACCCTGATCGCCTACTACCCGTCCGGCAACCCGGAATTCATCTCGGGTGGACGCGTCGAGTGGTTCAACGAGGCAGGCGAGCGCGAGGCATGTGCAAACGCGTTTTCAGAATTCTGCCAGATTGCGATGGGCACCAACGGTGAATTTCCCAATCCTGCAAAGGACCACTCGCGCACGATTCGCGTTCGCTACACACCGCCAAGCGGCGAATAGCCAGACGCCGCATCCGGCATCGCATCAGCCGTCCAGGCACTCATTGTACAGATCGCGGTAACGCGACACGCACGCATCCAGCGTGAAGTTGGCCAGGCAGTGTTCACGAGCAGCCTTCCCAAGTCGCTCGGCCATCCGACGATCAATCCTGAGGTCGTCCATCGCACCAGCCAACGCTTCCACGTCGCGCGGCGGAACAAGCAATCCAGTGCCACCATGTGTCACCACGTCGCGTGATCCCGGCACGTTGGTCGCCACGACCGGACGCGACACCACCATGGCTTCGAGCAGTGCGTTCGGCATGCCTTCTGTGTACGAAGGCAACACGAACACGTCGCAGTGTCGCAGGAAACCAGCCACGTTGGTCTGCCGCCCGAGAAGATGCACATGCTCATCGAGCTGACGCACACGCACATCACGTTCGACGATGGGACGTTGCGGCCCGTCACCGATCAACACCAGTCGCCCCCCACGCTGCCTGCAAATGTGCTCAAACGCAGCCACCAACTCATACAGTCCCTTGACCGGATCCATCCGCCCGACCCACATGAAGATCGGCCCATCGTTCGGAACACCGTAATCCGCGATGTTCACATCATCGGCTGCATCGAGCGCTGCGGCATCCACACCACCAAGCACACAGCGCAGTCGCGTGCGCGGCATGTGTGCATGTCGATGAAGATGCTCGACGACCGATGGCGAATTTCCGACGACGAACCGTCCCAACCGATGGGCCATCCCCCCCACCGTCAGATGCCACGTTCGTTCGATCTCAACCGTTTGAATCTCGCAGATCAGCCGTCGCGGCGAAACGCCCACCAACGGACACGCCACACGACAAGCCATGTTCGCATGGAACAGCAGAGCATGAACCACGTCCGGATTGAATCGACGCAGATGCAACACGAGTTTCGCGATCGCGCGAACATCCCACGCCGCCGCCGCATTGCACGAAACGCACGGCACACCGGCGTCCTCGAGCATCCCGGCCACTTCCCCCAACGGCGCCAACGAGATGACCATCGGTTCCACCCCTGCCGCCCGCACGCGCGGTGCAACGCGGGACAGATGCAACGGCACGCCGCCGGTGTCCAGGTCTGTGATGACGTAAGCGAGACGCAAGGTGGGCTATCCGCCGGAAGCGTGAATGATCGTGGTCACCAAGATCCACCGCATCAGTAATCGCGCCGTCCAAACTGGTACATCGCCAATAGCACGATCACCGCCTCGGAAAGCAGTGACGAGCCAATCGAGGTCAGCGGGTCAACGGGCGACACCTTCGACTCGAACTCCCTCGATTCCTCAAGATCGCGACGTTGCTGCTCGGGTGCGGAATCGGACACGGACAGGAGGAGATCGCTGAACAACGCCGCACCCACCCATTGGCCGGCGATCTCCGTGATGTCGGTGGTCTTGGGAACGAACCAACTCGCCGTGCGGAAGACGCGCTCCCATTTGCCCATCTCGTCCGATCGTTCGACAGGCTCACCATTCACCGTCATGCCGGGAGCCATGCGAAATGCCTCCAGCGTGTCCGCCGCCGCAGTGGGCGTCCAGATGACCATCCACGCGACCCCCGTCAACAACAACGCCGTCAACGAACTTCGCGTCATCACACCGAACAACGCCGTGAATGCAAACAGGTAACTGAACAAGATGACAAGAAGCAGCACGAACCCCCAGTAACCCCAAATCCAGACGTGCCAACGAATCCCCATCACGAGAAACGTCAGCCCGACAAACAACAGCGACTGCAGAAATACGAACGTCAACGCACCGATGTACTTGCTCAAGAAGAGCTTCGATCGCGACATGGGTTTGGACAGCAACAGGTCGACCGTCCCCGACGTCATCAGACTGGGAAACACGCCGGCCGTCGTGATCAACGCCACGATCACGCCAAGAAGGCCAAGATAGTAATCGGCGATGAACTTGACGACGATCGTACCGACGAAGCTGCTGAAGTCGGGGTTCGAAAGCGAGAAGCTTTCCGACTCGATCTTCCACGCGCCGAAGAGAATGTTGACGCCCTTCTCATCGAACGAGACGCACGCCATCGCCGCCGCCAGGACCACGGTCAGCACGACCATGACCCAGAACATCATCCGGTCGATCGATTCGCGAAACGAATCCCAGATCAAAGACCATACCTGCGTCACGACGGATAGCTCCTGATCATCAAGACACCGGCCTCGCGGCGACAGGTGGCGTCTTTCCCGGTTCGACGGTTTTGAGTCCCCGCGCATCGGCCCCGAGTATCTGAACGAACACGTCTTCAAGACTGAAGCGATGCGGAACGACGGATTCAATCATGATGCCCTTGCCGCGCAACAGGTCGATCATGTTGTTGACCTTCTCACCGTCATGCTGCGTCATCACGATCATCCCGTCACGAATCTCACCGCCCTGCTGCTCGACCTCGGCCGTCAACGCCGCAGCGTCCCCGTCAACCTTGATGTGACACTCGACCGAATGATCGGTCAGCTCTGTCAGCGTTCCCTGCCGCGCCACCAATCCCTGATTCAGTATCGCCACCCGATCGCACACCATTTCGATTTCGCTGAGAAGGTGCGAATTGAGGAAAATGGTCTTGCCGGTCGATCGCAATTCGGTCAACAGCTCGCGAACATCGCGACGCCCGATCGGATCCAGACCGTCCGTCGGCTCGTCAAGAACCACCAACTCCGGGTCGTTCACGAGCGATTGCGCCAACCCCAGGCGACGCAACATACCCTTGGAGTACTTGCTGCACCTGACGTCATGCCAGCGATGACTGAGGCCGACACGCTCCATCAGTTCGGGGATCACGCGGCGGCGATCCGACGCAGACACATCGGAGAGTTGGGCGTAATAGTCGAGCACCTGACGACCGGTCAGATAGTTGGGAAAACGTGTGACCTCCGGCAGGTAGCCCATCACCGACTTCTTGCCGAGGTGGCCAATGGGACGACCGAGAATCGTGCCCGCCACCGCGTCGGGACGCACGACGGTCATCATGATCTTGACCAGCGTGCTCTTGCCCGCGCCGTTCGGACCAAGAAGCCCGAACACCTCGCCCTTGCGGACCTGAATGTTCACGCCGCGAAGCGCTTCGACCGATCGGCCATAAGACTTCTTCACGCCGATCAGATCGACAGCGAGGCTGGTGATTTCCGTGACGTGCGTCGTCAAAGCACACGATCCTCCATGATCCGGTTGGCCACGTCCGACGCGCGATCGTCCGGGCCTAGGTCAATCCAGGTGGCGTCGCGAAACCGCTTGAACCACGTTCGCTGCGACTTTGCAAATCGCCTCGTGGAGATTTTGATCTTTTCCACCGCATCTTCAAGCGACAATTTACCGCCCACATGCTCAACCAGCTCGGGATAACCCAACGCTTGCCGCGCCGAGGTGCTCCAACCGCGATCGTCGGCCAAGAGGCGCTTCACTTCATCCACCCAGCCCATCTCGATCAGACGTTTGACGCGCCTGTTGGTTCGGTGGTTCTGATCCTCGAGGGATCGCCGTAGTCCGATAAACCGGCATCGGTGTTTTGTCCGCTCCTGGTCCCATTGCGTCTGCAGGGTGGTGATTGGCTGCCCCGTCAGTTCATAAACCTCCAGTGCCCGTACGATTCTTCGTTGATCATTCGGGTGTATTCGTTCGGCGGCTTCAGCGTCGATGGCAGAAAGCTCGCGATGCAGCACCGACAAACCCTCGTTTTCAGCCCTGCCGGCAAGTTTCGAACGAATATCAGCATTGGCAGATGGTCCTTCGAAAAGCCCTTCCGACAGCGATTTGATGTACAACGCCGTCCCGCCGACGGCCACGATCCGTTTGCCACGCCCCTGAATGTCACGCCCCACCGTTTCCGCATTGCTGACGAATTGGGCCACCGAATATTCCGCCCAGGGATCGACGACATCGAAAAGATGATGCGGAACGCCCTGCCGCGCTTCGATGTCCGGTTTGGCGACGCCGATGTCCATGCCGCGGTAGACCTTCATCGAGTCGGCGCTGAGGATTTCGCCGTTCACGCGCTTGGCCAGCTCCCGCCCGAGCGAACCTTTTCCGCAGCCGGTGCAGCCAATGATGAAGGTGATGTGGAGGGGCAGGTGATCGCTCATTTCGGGGGCCAATGTGACACGGCAGACCGTAAGTCTCTTTTTTGCAGACGTTTAAGTCAATTCCCGACGCCCAGAGGCTGTCAAAACGACAGAATCCACAGGCCGTCCATGGCTGCACGCTACACGATAACCCCATTGAAATCAATCACTTACATCAATGCACAACTTTGGCACGCAGGTTGCCCCTATTCACGGTGTGCAATGAGGTTTGTCATCACGACAATGCAAGAAGAGGAGGTACTGACCATGTTGCCGATCCTGAGAACATCACGTTTGGCTCGTCCGGTTCTGACACGCTGGGGTTTTGACCCGTTTGAGGACATTGAGCGCTTTGCGACACGGGCATTCGGCGAGGACGGCGTGATGCCGGTGCGCGTCGATTTCCGCGAGGATGCGAACAGCTACTTCCTGGAGGTCGACGTGCCTGGTTTTGCCAAGGAAGACCTTGAAGTCACGCTGGAAGACGGTGTCCTGACCGTCAGTGGTGAGCGGAAGCACGAAGCGTTGCAGGAGGGTGAGAACATCCTGCATTCGGAGCGGCTGGTCGGGCGATTTTCGCGCGGTGTGCGGTTGCCTGATCAGGTGAAAGACGATACCGTTTCGGCGGAGTTGAAAAACGGTGTGCTGACCGTTACAGTTTCCAAAGCTGATGAAGTTAAACCGCGTCGCATCGAAGTGAAAAGCAACTAGATCTACATCCTGATGCGATGTCCCCAGGCCCGCGGTTCCCCCGACCGCGGGCTTTTTTTGTGCACGATTTCGGCGATTCGCCCATGCCGAGTCGACCCGGTATGATCCCAACATCGTTGATCCGCCTGGCGGGTCGTTTCCCCATACCCATGACGATTGGAACTCACCCATGAATACCTTGACTGGACAGCATCGATCCTGGCTGCTTGCTTCATTGATTCTGACACTGCCACTGGTGGCGACGCCCTCGGTTTCGGCGGCAGACAAGGACGTCAACGGTCGGCTTGAAAAGGTGGGCACGTTCAATCTGTTGCGCGTCTGGGGAACGGCGGAGGAGATGGGGTTTGCGCATGGGGCGCTGGTGGGGCTGGGGTTTGTGCAGGACCTCGATCGGCAATTGGCGGCGGACGGTTGGCCTGAGCCGAAGACCTACGAGCAAACCATCGAGAGGCTCGACCAGTTCATTGCGTTTCCCGAGACTGCGAAAGCAGAGTTGATGGGAATGTTGGCCGGCATCAAGAAGGCGGCTGGTGGGAAGATGCCGCGACTGACGTCACTGGACCGCGACTTTGGATATGGCGATTTGCTGTATCTGAACACCACCGATGCACTGCGGGCATTCGGGTGTTCGGGGTTTACCGCGTGGGGTGAGAAAACCGGTGACCTCGGCGTCGTGGCCACTCGCAACTTTGATTACCCCGCCACCAAGGAGCAGCTTGAGGGGCAGATCATTCTGGTGCGTCATCCCGATCAGGGTCATGCGTTCGCGACGATCACATTCCCATGTTACATCGGCGCGTTCACCGGATTCAACGAACACGGCGTGGGCACGTTCATGCACGACGGAACGGGACCGCGTCACAGTTCGCCGCAAACCCGGTACACACCGGTGCCGGTAACGCTCGCGCAGATCCTGCAGCAATCGAAGCCAGCCGACGCTGCGCGCGTGGCCGAGAAGATGATTGGTCACACCGGCGTTTACCCGTTCAGTTACATGCTCCGCGTCGTCACGCCGACTTTGCGAACCAGAAACGCTGCCCCGGTGACGGTCTTTCGGTTCGATGCAGACGGTCTCAGCCGAAACCCGGTTGGCAGCACTTACTGCATCACGACCAATCACTATTTGAAGTCGGATGGCACGGCGGTTGAACAGGCCCACGAATGGTCGGTGCTGCGGTACAAGCGTATTTCGCGGCGGCTGAATACGACCGTGACCGCGGAGACGGCGTGGCAGGCGTTGGCCGAGGTCGTGGCCCAGGGAAGTTATCCGACGCTGCACTCGCTGGTGCTTTATCCCGACCAGAAGCGTTTGGACCTTGCGTATGGCACATGGAACGGGCAGATTCAACCCGCTGCGTCGCACTCGCCAACGTCGCTCACGTTTGAACGATTGTTCAAAGCGGAATAGTTGATCTGCCGCGCTCAGGCCCGGAGTCAATCGATCAGACGCGCCGTAATGAAGATCAGCAGCGTCGAATCATCCGTCACGAATTCGCGGTTTTCAATGAGTCGTGACACGACGGGCACGTTGGCGAACAGCGGAGCAACGCCATCCACGCGCTCGCCCTGCACGTCGGTCATACCAGCAAGAATAATGGTCTCCTGGTCGGCGATGGTGGCCGACGCCCGCCTTTCGGATTGCTGAATGAGGGGGCGCCACTCACCTGTCGCTTGTGTCCAGAACACGCCGCCGCGCGAGGGGAGGATGTCCATGATGATGTTTCCGTCGCCCGAAACCCGCGGAACGATTTCGAGCGTCGGGCCGGTGTTGAACGACGCAATCAATGGATCGATCCCCTGAAGCGCCTGACGAAATGTGTCCGACAACTCGATGGGCGTTCGTGATTCGTTGGACAGAATCGCAAAGCCCGCCTGTTCATTGTCCAGTTCAACTGACTCCGTCGTTTCGATGATACCCGTCCGGCTGATGTCACGGAGGGCCAAACGGAGTGTTCTCGGATCAACGACGGCGGCAGACAGTGACACGATGTTCCGTGACGTGCTGTCAGCACCCGGGAGTGGCTCAACAACGTCATCGAGCGTATCGCGGCCGACTTCAGGGAACACAACACCATCGGGCCCGAGCGGATCGTTCCCGTACACGGCGTCGGTCGGGACGTCATCGATCAGTTCAATCGTCTGATCGAAGTCGAGGCCCAGTTCTTCGATATTCATGTCTTCGAGGACGATAAACCGGACGTCAATACGGACCTGAGTTTCAGACGGTTCGTCGTCACGATCGTCGTCATCGGCAGGCTGTTCGTCAGCAGGTCTTTCGTCAGCGGGCGTTTCGTCGGCAGGATCTTCGTCAGCGGGTTGGTCATCGACTGGCCCCACGTCGCTGTCATCCATCGCCATCGGCTCGTCGAGCTGATCCTCTACGAGATCGACAACGTCCTGAATGGAGACACCGGGACATCCACAGGCCATCAGGCATGCGAGCGCCAAGATCGCGGTCGTGATGTTGCGGGTGCAGGATCGATGAAACATGAGCTATTCCCCTCTTCGAGACTGAAAATCTGTTCGCTTGTTCACGGCTGGAGCATATCGATTCTCTGGCTGGATTCAAAGTCGCGACGCAGGACGACTTCGGAGCGACCTTCTGTCTCGAAAACGAGGAGGCTGTTGGCGTAGAAGCTCAGCAGGTTCGCGTTGGCGAGGGATGCCTCGCTGTTGCCGGTATAGATGGTGATGCCATCGGCGGGAGAATCGGGGTGGTGCACCGTGGCGAAGACGGCTTGGCTGGGTTGGTCAAACACTTGTCCGTCGATGCTGAAGCCGCCCTGCTGCCAGCGAATGGGTGACTCCGACCGGGCAAGAAGTTCCTGCACGACCGGGTGCCGTGCGGCGTTGCCGATGATCAGCACGCCGCCCTTGCCAATGTCGTTGGCTTGCAGGTCATCGTCGGCTGTCAGCATCCGACACTCGGCATTTTTGCGCTTGCAGACGACGGCTTCGAAACCGTCGATGGCGGTCTGGTAGGCATCGAACAATTCTCCTGGCGGAACGATCACGGTCAGGCGTTTTCCGCTTTTGGTCGTGTTGGATGTTGGCATGATCTCGGAGGCGTCGAGTTTGCGAAAGACGTGGTAATCGGGATCGAGTTCGACGGCGACGGGTTGCGTGTCGACCGGGACATCGAACGACGCAGTTGATTCGGTCATGTGGAAATCGACGTCTTTGTGGGTGTCGGCGAAGTGGATGCGAAGGGGAACGAGGAGATCAAACGCAGTATCTCCCTGGTTGAGTTCGACGCGAACGTTGTTGTTGCTGTACTCAGCGGCGGTCAATCTGAGGGCCGGTGCACCCCCATTGCGGACCCACTGCTCGAAGAACACGTCGAGGTTCTGACCGGAGGCGGATTCAAAGGCGTTTTGCAGATCGGTCCAGTTCGCGTGGCGACCGGTGAAGTCGCTTGTCAGTGATCGGCAGGCTTGCCAGAAGGCGTCCTGGCCAATCTGGCGGGCGAGCATGTGGAAGACGGCTGCGCCTTTGCTGTATGCGATGCCGCGTCCGGCGCCATCGGGTTTGCCGAAGGTGCCGAGCGGCTTGTCCTGTTTGGGTTTCAAACGGCTCAGGAAATTGGAATAGTCGCGGCGGCGTTTGCGGGCGCCTGCGTCGTCGCCTTCGAGGATGTGGCCATAGTGATTCGTGCAGTAGCTGGTGAGCGATTCGCACCAGTTGCCGTCGCGCGGGTCGACGTCGACGGCGCAGCCCCACCAACTGTGGACCAGTTCGTGATCGAGGTATCCGTGACGAAAGGCGTTCTCACCCATGTGCATGACCATGGGGCCGAAAAGCGTGAGCGTCGGAAAGGCGAATCCGGAGCTGAAGAAGTTTTCGATGATGGTGTACTGGTCGTAGGGGAATGGGCCCAGGAGCGGTTCGTATCGTTCGATGTAGAGGGCGGCACGGTCGAGGTAGCGTTGGGCGATTTCCTCGTTGTCGCTGCGCGGGTTGTCGTCGTTGGGGGCTTGCATGTGGACGTTGATGCGGACGTCGCCACGCTGGTCGGACCAGACCTCGTGGGGGCCACCGGTGACCATGACGCCGGTCATGGGGTGCGGCGACCGCCAGCGGTATTGGTCGCCTTCGCCGCGGAGGGCAGTGGCGATGAACTCGTAATCGTCGACGGGGGCAACGTGGACAGTCCAGTGGGCGAGCATCCAGGCGGGGTCGTAGTCGTCCATGTCCCAGTGCGGTGTTGGGTACCATGCGGCCGAGGGCGAAAGGTAGGTGCCTTCGGGGCTGATGTGGGATGAGACGGCAAAGTTGTGGATTTGGCCTGATTTTTCGCCGGCGGCGATGTCCTGTTTGAGGGTTCCGGCGAAGGTGAGTTGCACGGCGAAGGATTTTGGATCCTTGATGTTCTTGACGTAGAGGCGGTCGATGCGGGGTTTGCCCTTTTCTTCGCCGTCGGGCTGTCGCCACCAGGGTTCGTGCTCGAAATCGACGACGGTCGCGCCGGTGGCGACGGCGTCGGTGACCCAGAGGTTGCGGTGAAGGTCGAATTCGACGCAGTGGACGCCGCCGGGCGAAAATGTACCCGCCAGCGGGACGATGCGCATTTCCGCCTCGGCCGTCAGGTGGTTCTGCGACGGGTCGATCTTCAGCGACAGATCGTAATGGGTGACGCGGATGTCGCGGGTGCCGACGCAGCCGATGAGGCTTGGCAGGAGGATCGAACAGGCCGGCAAGAGCAGTTTCGTGGTCGTGTTCATGGGGATGCACGCCTCAAATGATCGGTTTCGGGTCAGATTGTGCGGTTGATCCGCGACCGGGAGGATAGATGCGTGGCGGTCGCGGGGCAATGACCGGGTGAAGGCCGATGTGGGCGTCCGCGGCGAAGCTGGCTTGCAATGGGTGAAGTGCGTCTTGAAGCCCGTCGGGACGTGCCTAGAATACATTCATCGGACGGGTACCCGCCTCGAGGGGCGACAGCAGACACTGGTGAGGATACATCTGTGAGCAGTTCAGAGAAGAGCAACTCGGGCAATGGCTCGAGACCGAAGATCTGTCGCTACTTCGAGGCGATGGCCCAGATGGGCGCGTCGGACATCCACTTCAAAGCGGAGGCGAACCCACGCGTCCGCGTCAAGGGCAAGCTGCGGCCACTGACCGGCGATCCGCTGCCGAACGAGAAGATCGAAAAGATGATCTTCGAGATCATGGATGAGAAGCAGCAGAAGAAGTATGCGGAGAAGGGGTCGACGGACTTTTCGTTCCAGCTTGACCGGGAAAACCGCTTCCGAATCAATGTGTTCCGTCAGCGGGCGATGACGTCGATCGCAGCCCGTCACATTCCGCGCAACATCCTGCCTTATGAAGCGTTGCATCTGCCGAAAATTTTGGCGGAGGTGGCCCAGCTGCATCAGGGGCTGGTGCTGGTCGCTGGGATCACAGGCAGCGGTAAGAGTACGACAATCGCGTCGATGATCGAGCAGATCAACCAGACGCGTATGTGCCACATCGTGACGCTGGAAGACCCGATCGAGTTCATGTTCGAGGACAAGAAGGCGTTCGTGAATCAGCGTGAAATCGGAATGGACGTCATCGATTTCCACGATGCTTTGAAATACCTGATGCGTGAAGACCCGGACGTGGTGCTCATTGGTGAGATGCGTGACCGCGAATCGTTTGAAGCCGCGTTGCATGCTTCGGAATCGGGCCACCTTGCCTTTGGAACAGTGCACGCGTCGAACGCGGCGAGTGTGGTGACGCGTGTGCTGGAGTTGTTCCCGTCTGAGGCACGCGACCTGGCCCGCATGTCACTCGTGTTCAATTTGCAGGCCGTCATCGTTCTGAAGCTCCTGAAAGGCGTTCGGCCTGACATTCCGCGGATTCCGGCGGTGGAGATCATGCTGGCGAACCCGAGTGTTCGGAAGATGATCAAGGAGAAGCGGGACAACGAGTTGCTGGGCGTGATTCGCGGCTCGTTTCAGGAAGGCATGCAGGATTTCACCGAGTCCCTTCGCTATCTGGTCGAGAACGAGTATATTTCCGCGCAGACAGCATATGAGGCTGCACCGAATCCGGAAGAATTGAAGATGCGCTTGAAGGGCATTTCGGTTTCCGGCGGCGGCATCATCGGCTAGTCTTCGTTCCGGCTGTTATTGATTGGTGAACCTTCGCGCGGTGTCGACGTCTCCGGATCGGTCGCGACCCGCCCGTCATCCTCGAATGGCACTATGAATCTGACCATCCTGATGCAGGCAGCGGGTCCTGGTGAGTATTTCAATCTGATCAAACTGGGCGTGGTGGCTGCTCTTTTTGTCGGTGTCAGCTTTGCCCATCAGTGGGTCGACATCGACACGGACTTCGTCAAGACCAAACGGGAGCGGTGGAACCTGATCGTGCTGACCGGCGGATTGGCTGGTCTGGCGGTGATGTTCCTGATCCCTTGGGCGGGCAACGCCTATTTCCTCGGTTTGGCCTTTTACATCGTGTTGGCGGGAGGTGCGCTGCTGCTGTACGTGATTCACCGCAATGGTCGGGTGGTGCCGGATCAGAAGGTGATGACGATCGGACACGTGAAGCGGCTGGTGACGTCGGGTGAGCAGGACGAGACGGCGAAGATCGACAAGGGTCAGCGGATTCAGCTGGCGGATCATGCGAAGAAGGACATTTCGCGTCCCACGGATCGCGACGAGTTCGCTCAATATTCGGCGGTTCAGGAATTGATGTTCGATCTTCTGTGGCGGCGCGCATCGGACGCGGAGATTCTCGTCGGCAAGGAAGAGTTGCGGATCGTCTACAAGATCGACGGGGTGGCCAGTGAGCGGACGGACGTGGTGCCGCGCGAGGATGCGGAGCTGGCGTTGGGGTACATCAAGCGACTTGCGGGGTTGAATCCGGAGGAAATCCGCAGGCCTCAGGATGGTGAATTCTATTCGGGGCTTCTGGGTGACACGGACACAAGCCGCATTTCGGTGATGACGTCGGGTTCGACGCTTGGCGAGCGGTTGCGTCTACGCGTGCAGCAGTCGACGAGCAAGCGCCGGTTGGGCGAGATCGGGATGGCGTCGTCGCGCCTCGAACTGGTCAAGAAGATTGTCGAACAGGAACACGGCTTGTTCCTGATCAGCGGTCCGAAGCAGAGCGGCATAACGACGACGCTCTATGCCATCCTGCGTGAGCATGATGCATTCATGACGAACATCTACACGCTTGAGTCCAAGCTGCTGTATGAGCTGGACAACATCACGCAGTCGGTGCATGAGGGGGCCGCCAGCGATGTGAGTTTCGCGCGTCAGCTTCAGACGGTGCTGCGTCGCGAGCCGGACATCGTCGGCATCGGCAATTGCGAGGATCGCGAAACGGCTCAGATTGCGTTGCGTGCGGCAGAGAATGACCGCAAGGTCTACATGGCGATGGAAGGCAAGAGCACGTTCGACGCGCTGTCGCGGCTGGTGGGTTTGGCTGAGGACAACAAGTTGGTGGCGCAGGGATTGGTCGGCGTGGTCAATCAGCGTTTGATCCGCTTGCTTTGCGGGTCGTGTCGTCAGTCGTTCAAGCCTGATGAGAATCTGCTGCGGAAGGCGAATCTGCCGGTGAACAAGATCGAGAATTTCCACCGTCCGCCGACCGAGCCGATCTACGACAAGAAGGGTCGCGAAATTGTCTGCCAGTCGTGTCAGGGCAGTGGTTACGTCGGGCGGACAGCCGTCTTCGAACTGCTGCTCGTCGATAACACGATCAAGGAACTGATTGCGGCTGGTGCGCCGATCAAGCAGATCAAGGCGCAGGCGCGGAAGAACAAGATGTACTACCTGCAGGAGGCGGGACTGCTGAAGGTCATTGACGGAACGACGAGTCTGGACGAGATCATTCGCGGCCTGCGGGATGACGGCAAGTAACGACGGAGCCTGACGATGTGGGTTTCACTATTTCTTTTGGCGATGCTGGCGGCGATTGCGTACATGGTGCTGATCCAGGGACTGGTCAGCGCAATGATCGTTTGCGGCCTGACGATCCTGAGTGCGGTATTCGCCTTTGCGATGTACGAGTGGGTGGCGATGGAGTTGCTGCTGGGGCCACTGGGAGATCTGGCCTTGCCGGCGGCGTTCATCGGGACGTTCGTGGTACCGCTGGGTGTTCTGCGGTTGGTTCTGGATCAGTTCATTGTGCGTTCGAATCTGATTCCCTCATTCCTGGATCGCGTCATGGGGACGGGTTGTGCGATTGTGGCTGCGTTCATCGCGACGGGCATGATGGGCATCACCATTCGTATGACGCCGATCAGCAACACGTTTCTCGGGTTTCAGTCGTTCAATGCTGAGACGGGGGACGCCAACAGTTTTTGGCTTGGTCATGACCGGTTTGCTGCGGGGATGGCGTCGTTCATGTCGGATGGCATTTTCGGCGGGAAGCGGCTGTTCAGCGAGGATCATCCGGATTTCATTCAGGAAATTTCGTGGAGTCAGTCGGCCCATGCAGATACGCGACATGTCGTTCCTCGCGACTCGGTGAAATTCGTTGCCATGGAGCGCGGGCAGTCGGAAGTGCCCTACGTGCATAAGAAGAAAAACCGCAACGAATCGGCGGAACCGATCGAACCGGAGAGTGGTCGCGAGTATCTGCTGGTGCGGATGGCATTGCTGCCCGACGCGCAGGACGAGGACCAGAAGCACCGGTTCGGGCCACGTCAGGTCCGGCTTGTTGGCCTGGAGCGCAAAGACGGGCCACGCATCCAACTCACACCCATCGCGATTCAAGATGACAACGATCAGGGTCAGCTTCGCTTCCTGATCAAGGATGATCGATTGTACGCGGCGTACAACAACGGTGAGGTTTCGGTCGTGTTTGACGTGCCTGAGTCATTCGAGCCGGAGTTCATCGAGTACAAGATCGGTGCGCGAATGACCATTCCCAAGAATGCACCGAAACCGAAGGAGTCATCCGACGATGCGAAGAAGAATGATTCGTCCAATCCGTTGTCGTCGCTGAATCCTTTCGCGAACCGTTCGAACAACAACGCGCGATCGAATACGTCTTCGCAGGCGTCGACATCGTCGACGAGTGGTCGGGTGTCGGGCGTCAAGCTCGGGGGCGGCGGTCACAAGTTCTCGAACACACTGCCGGTGGCGATGACGGACTATCAGTCAGCCGGCGCAGATGGTCGGGGTGACACACTGTCGACCGGCCACATCTATGGCAAGGTGTCCGAGCAGTCGAGTGGATCGTCACGCAAGATCACGGCGTTCGAGGTGCCCGACGACAAGCGCATGTTTCAGCTTGACGTGCAGGTGCTTCGCGCGGGCAGCACCCTTGGCAAGGCGTTGGAGTTCGCGGTCAAGAGCGTGAAGAACTACAAGCTGTACGACGATCGTGGCAATCAGGTGCCGGTCTATGGGCAGATCGTGGTGGCTGACGTCAACGGCGATCAGGTCATCGAAGCGATGTACTACCCCGAAGAGGTGGCATCGACGAATCGCGGCGGCACGCGCGACTTCCGACTCGTCAAGGATCGTCACCTGAAGCGTAACTATCAGCTCGTCTACCTGTTCCTCGTGGACCCGGGTGTCAAACTGACGAAGTTCAGCACGGGCCGTAAGTCGATGGACCTGTCAAACCTGAATCTGGTCGCACCGGGGTAGCTTCTCTTACGTCACCACGCGGTCATTACGTTCGTGGAGACTCCGTCGTAGCACCTCTGCGAGCTGATTGACCCCGCATGACGGCATTGCTATCGTCCTTTCATGGCTGTTCAATTCGTCTGTCCATCCTGCAGTAACCCGATCGAAATCGACGACGCTTGGGGGGGCAAGCAGGTCGCTTGTCCGTACTGTCACAACACGGTGACCGCGCCGATTGAGTCGACGTATCAACCGTCGGCTGAGATACCCATGGCCCAACCGGGTGGTTATCCGCCGCCGGCGCCGTTGGGCTATCCCCCTCAGCAGGTTGCTCCGGCAAAAACTGGCAATGCGATCGCCGTTTGGGCGTTGGTGCTGTCGATCAGTTGGCTGGTGATCAGCATCGGGACCAGCATGATTGCCGCCCCGGCCATGCTGGAAGCGTTCGGGGACACTGAGCCCAGTATGTCCGACATGCAGCGATACACGCAGGAGAAAGTCCAAGGCGGCGAAATCGAGCCGTGGTTGCTGGTGCTCATGGCCGGCGGTTGCACATCCCTGTTGGTCTGGGTCGGTGGCTTGGTGTGCGCGATCATCGCATTGACGCGACCTGCGCGGCGAAAAATGACGATCGTCGCGTTCGGATTTCTTGCCCTTTTTCCGCTTCAGCTCGTGGCCGGATTCCTGCTCTAGAGACGGCTTGAATCGCGCGTACCGCCGTATTTTCAGACAGGACAAAAGGTTCCGAAGACGCATGCGGGCAGGTGTAGCTGCGGGGCCTGCGGGACGTTCGTTGCAGCCTGAAAAATCTGCAAAAACGTCAAAAAATCGCCTCAGGGCCGGTTGACGGTGGTTGGGGTCGTGGTATTCTTACCTCTCGCACCTGAGGGGCGGAAGTCGCTCAGGTGCTGCTCTTTCTCAAGTGAACAGCGATTGTCGTCGTGGGAATGTGAGGCGGCATTGATCTGGAGCGTGAAGCGGTCTTCGGGCCGGTTCGGGTCATTGTCGTCTAAACCGACGCTTATCGAAAGATGAGTGTCACCCAATTCGATCGGTCATGCCAGTGACTGGTCGGAGTTACATTCTTACGAACGCCAGTAAGTGTATGTAGCCCTTTTGTATCCAATCGTGATCGGTCTTCGGGCCGGTCGCGTGGAAACAATTTTAACTGAAGAGTTTGATCCTGGCTCAGAACGAACGCTGGCGGCGTGGCTAAGGCATGCAAGTCGAACGAAACTTATCATTGGGTAACCGACGGTAAGTTTAGTGGCGAACGGGTGAGGAATGCATGGGTAACGTGCCTCGGACTCAGGAATAGCGGCGGGAGCTTGCTCCCTTTGCGAAAGTGCCGGTAATACCTGATAATCTCAAGGAATCGCATGGTTCTTTGGGCAAAGGTCCGCCGGTCCGAGATCGACCCATGTCCTATCAGCTTGTTGGTGGGGTAATGGCCTACCAAGGCAACGACGGGTAGCGGGCGTGAGAGCGCGATCCGCCACATCGGGACTGAGACACTGCCCGGACACCTACGGGTGGCTGCAGCAACGAATATTCCGCAATGGGCGCAAGCCTGACGGAGCGACGCCGCGTGCAGG
>JANQQK010000047.1 GCA_028289375.1 Phycisphaerae bacterium
GGGCAGGTATCCACCGGTGCCGTCAATCTCCTTGACCGCATTCAATCGCGCAACGCCATCGCGTGGCAGCGAACCGAAGCATCCTATCGCGAAGCCGAACGCGAGGTCCGCGACCACGTGATCAACAACCGCTACGACATCGCAAAACAAGTATTGCTCCGCGCGAAACAGGCGGTTGAAAGCGGCAAGGCCTTCGCAGATCCGGTCGCGCGTTACCATGCGCTGAAACACGACGTAGCGGCGCTCGAGGAATTCGTCGTCGATGAAGAACGTCGCTACAACGAAAACGTCCTGCAACGTCAGCGTTCGGAAGCATTGCAAAGTGCCCGCGCTCGTGAGCGCCGTGCTCTCGATGCCAAACGCGAACGGATGAACAGCCTCATGGTCCAGGCCCGTCAGTTGCGACGAGATCGCGATCTCGCCGGCGCGGTACGGGTGGCCAAACAGGTGCTTGCGATTGAACCGCACAATGATGATGCCCGCTGGTTCGTCGAAAACCTCGAGGACGCGCTCTCTTATCGTTTTCAGGAACGCCAGCGCGATCGTTTCTACAAGCAGCAGCAGGACCTGCTCGTCGATGTCGAAGAGGTACGTATCCCGATCGTCGAAGAGATCACCTACCCACCCAATTGGAAGGAGATCATCGATCGGCCAACGCGGACGCCACCAGGCAGTGAGCGACGCAGCGGCGTTGACGGTCGGCTGCAGTCACGACTCGACAAGCCACTGCCCGTCCAATTCGATGGAACGCCACTCAACAAAGTGATGCAGGCGTTCGCCGACGCACACCAGGTCAACATCGTGCCGAATTGGAAAGACCTCGCCGCCGCCGGAATCCCGTCCGACACGCCGATCCACCTGCAACTCCACAACCCCGTCCCCATGAGACGGGCGTTGAGGGAAGTGCTTGATCAGGCCGGCGGTGCAGGCGTCGACCTCGGTTACTACGCCGACGAGGGTGTCGTCACCATCGCAACGCGCGAATTCCTCAACAAAAAGACGACGGTGGTGCCGTACGACGTCCGCGATCTGCTCATGCCCATCCCCCACTTTGATGACGCCCCGCAGATGGATCTCTCCAAGCCGGACAGCTACATCAACCTGAACAACCGCAACGCCAACGCCAGCCGCCAGATCTTCCCCGAAGACGAAGACGAAGAAGTCCGCCGGCAGACCATGGACCTCCACGCCAAACTGCTCATCGACACGATCCTGTCGACCGTTGAACCCGACAGTTGGCGGGAAAACGGCGGAGACGTCGGCGCCATTCGCGAACTGAACGGACAACTCGTCATCACGCAGACGCCGACCGGCCACGCGCGCGTTGGCGGATTGCTTTCCAAACTTCGCGAGCAGCGTGCGGTTCAGGTCGCGGTCGAGGCGCGGTTCATCACCGTGCAGAGCAACTACCTCGAAGAGCTTGGCATGGACCTCGACGTTGTGCTCAACGCCGGAAATGCAGGGTTCGACTTTGTTCCAGGCCCCGGTGGCACGCGTCTCGTCGATCCCACCCTCGGAAGCCAGTTGTTGCTTCCACGATCGTTCTCCCGACTCGGCTTTACGCCGAACCCACCGGCTGGTTTGGGAACCGCCTTGGCGCCGGGCACGAATACCGCGGCGACACCGCTTCAACAGCCTTTTGAAAACCCCGCACTTGTCCCATCGCGCGGCAACAGCGGTCTTGGCGGCAGCAGCGGAAGTCCGGTCCCGATCCTCAACAACATCCTCAGCTTTACCGATCCAGGCCAGCTCACCAGTGACTTGCCGGGTACGTTCGCCGGTAACCCGACGCTTCAGCCCGCGCTGCAGATTTTCGGCAGTTTCCTGGACAATATCCAGGTCGACTTCCTCATCCGGGCGACGCAAGCCGATTCCCGCACGACCCTTCTGACCGCACCGCGTCTGGTGCTCTTCAATGGTCAGCGTGCCTGGGTCGCGGTCGTGAACCAGTCGTCATTCGTCAGCTCGCTTGAACCAGTCGTCGACGCTCAGGGACAGGCCCCTGCCACGCGAACGATCGAAACCGGTGCCGTGCTCGATGCACAGGCAACCGTCTCCGCCGACAAGCGATATGTCACGCTGACCCTGCGACCTTCTGTCGGTCGTCTGCTGGGCATTGAGACGTTTCAGTTCAACGTCGGTCCCGGCGGTGGCGGGTTGTTCGTTCAGTTGCCGAACATCACCCGTCAGGTGGTTCGCACGACAGTCTCCGTGCCAGACGGCGGTACCCTGCTGATCGGTGGTCAGAAACTGGCCGGCGAGATCGAAGTCGAGGCTGGCGTCCCGGTTCTATCCAAGATTCCGATCCTCAAGCGCTTCTACGACTCGCGCACCCTCGTCAAGGACGAGCAGGTGCTGCTCATCCTCATCAAGCCGAAGATCATCATTCAGTCGGAAGCTGAGCAGGAGGCGTTCCCGTCCTTCACCGAAGGCTGATCATTGTCGCGGCACTGGTTGCGCTGGTGCCGTTGTCATCACCGGGCATCGGCGCTGACGACAAAACCGGCAACGTTGTCGTCTACAGCAAGGGATTGCGCATCGACTATGCACAACGCGCCGTCGAGGTCGACGGCAAGGTCTGCATGCGTCAGGGCCTGCTCGAACTGTTCGCCTGCATCATCCGCACCCGCGAGCACGAAAGCGTCGTTGTCGTCAAACCGCAGCCCAAACGCATTCACGAAGCTCTCGGCCTGATCGGTCTCACACCCGGACATCCGGTTCGCTACGACGAAGCCAACAATTCCTGGATACCGCCGACTGGCGAGTCGCTTCTGATCAGCGTGCGTTTCGTGCAGGATGGCAAGACACGCGAAGTTCCGATCGGCGACTGGATGCGCGAGATCGACAATCCCAAGCCGCTCGGAAAGCTCGACTGGGTCTTCAGTGGTTCCTTCACCACCGAGGCGGGCACCTTCACGGCCGATGCTGACGGTACCGTCATCGCCGTCGTCGACTTTCCATCCGCGTTGATCGCCCTTCCGTTTCAGAAGAGCGCCGACAATGAACTCCTGTGGCTGGAGGCACGCACCGACGCCATCCCGCGGCTCGGCACGGATGTCACACTGGTCATCCGCCCCGCCGCGGCAACCATCGTGATCCGCATGTCCGCCGATGGCGTCTGCCTTTGCGACAATCGCCCTGCCAACGTAGACGCCTTGACGACCTGCGTTGATCGCTTCCGCAAAGCCAACCCAAACGCCGAGCGCATCAACATTCGGCTGGAGGCGGAAGCAGGCATCGAAAAGGCGCGAGTCGAGGAGACGGCAGCACGCTTGAAGAAAACGCAGGGCGGCAACGCAACCGTCAACGTCGTGCGAATTGCGACACCATCGAAGGATGATGTTGACCCCAAACGCCCTGCCCGCGATAGTGATCAGCCATGAAAGGCACTGCAGAACACACGACCGACGCTCAAGCCGACGCAACGCCTGCGTCAGACCGCGCGTCGCTCATCCGATCACGCGGCATGGAGATTCTGTCCGCCGAGACACAAGCCATCGAATCCGTCAGCGAGCATCTTGGTGACGCATTCGTCGAAGCCATTGACCTCATCGAGTCATGCACCGGCCACGTCGTCGTAACCGGTGTTGGCAAAGCCGGCGACATCGGCAAGAAGATCTGCTCAACGCTCTCCAGCACGGGCACGCCGTCGATCGTCCTGCATCCGGTCGAAGCCTTGCACGGCGACCTCGGCATGGTTCGTTCGAACGACGTGATTCTCGCCCTGAGCAAGAGCGGCGAGAGTCAGGAAATGGTGCATCTGCTCCCCGCGTTGACGCGTATCGGATGTCGCATCATCCTGATCACCGCCAAACCGACTTCACGCAGCGCCCGACAGGCCGACATCGTGCTCAACATCGGCAGCACGCCTGAACCCTGCCCGCTTGGCATGGCCCCGAGCGCATCGACAACGGCCATGATCGCCCTCGGCGACGCCCTCGCCCTCACGGTGATGACACTCAAGAACATCAAGCCCGAGCAGTACGCGCAGAATCACCCCGGCGGCGAGCTTGGTCGCAACCTCATGCGTGTTCATGAAATCATGCGGACCGGCACGGACTGCCCCACCGTCCACGCCGACGAAACCCTTCGCGCCTACCACGAAGCGGTCCATTCGGCTCCGCGTCGCGCTGGTGCCGCGATCATCGTCGACGATGCTGGGAAGCTCCTCGGGATTTTCACGCACGGCGACCTGTCCCGACTGCTCGGTGAATCGGAACACCCCGCCAACCGCATCATCCGCGACGTCATGACACACACACCGAAATTCGTACGCCAGGATCAGAAAGTGCTCGACGCCCTGCACATCATGCAGCCGGCCCGCATCGACGAACTTCCTGTCGTGGATGACGAGGACATCGTCGTTGGCATGATCGACATTCAGGATCTGCTGGCCGAAGGGTTTTCCAGCTTCGACAACGGATGATGAGCACGCCCGCACCGCCGCCACCGCCCGATGCATCCGCCCAGCAGCCTCGCCGGCTGTCCATCGTGATTCCCGTGTACAACGAGCGTGCGACGCTCGAGCAGGTCGTCGCCCGCGTCCTCTCCATCGACACGGGGTTGGAGCATGAGGTCTTGCTGGTTGATGACGGCAGTGTCGACGGCACGCGTGAACTCTACCCCGTCATCGAAGCCCGGCACGAAAACGCCAACATCAAGACGATCCTTCAGCCGGTCAATCGCGGCAAAGGGGCGGCCCTGCGGACCGGATTCACCGCTGCCACCGGCGACATCGTGCTTGTGCAGGATGCGGACCTCGAGTACGACCCCGCCGACTATCCCCGTCTCCTCAAGCCGATCCTCGAAGGCAAAGCCGACGTCGTCTATGGCTCGCGGTTCACCGGTTCCGACGCCCACCGTGTCCACCTCTTCTGGCACATGATGGGCAACAAGTTCCTGACGCTGCTGTCCAACATGATGACCAACCTCAATCTGACCGACATGGAAACGTGCTACAAGGTCTTCCGCCGCGACGTCCTCCTCACGTTCAGCCTCGTCAGCGACCGGTTTACCATCGAGCCGGAACTGACCGCCAAGGTCGCCCGCGGCGGCTGGCGCATTTACGAGGTCGGCATCAGCTACGCCGGTCGCTCCTACGACGAAGGCAAGAAAATCACTTGGCGGGACGGCTTCGCGGCTCTCTGGGCGATCGTACGCTTCCGCTTCCTCGACTGATCGCAAACTCCTGGAAATGATCGAATTGCACGATTTTTGAGGCGAGAATCCGGCCAGACGTGGGCGGAACATCGATGGATGTGGTCGAATTGAACGAATTGCGCTAGAAGAAATTGAATCCTTGCGGTTATCGGGTTGAATTTCTTCTACACGTGTCGTATTATCTTCGACTGCTGTAGAAGAGGGAATTGAAATGCAACTGAGCGAAGGCGAGTGGCGGGTCATGAATGTGGTGTGGAGCAAGCACCCGGTGGCCACGCGCACGGTGATGCAGGCGTTGGCTGGTGAGACCGGCTGGGCGTACACGACGGTGAAGACGATGCTGGATCGGCTGGTGGAGAAGGGGGCGTTGTCGGCGACGATGTCGGGCAACCGCGCAATCTACCGTCCAGCCATTTCCCGAGGTGAGGCCCGTCGCAGCGCAGTGCGGGCCCTGATGGATCGTGCGTTCGATGCGGCGTTCGGCCCATTTCTGCAGTTTCTCGTTTCAGATGAACGACTTTCTGACGCGGACAAGGCCGAGTTGGTCCGTCTGCTGAAGGAGTTGGAAGAGAAGGATATAGACACGGGGACGGAGTCCGAGAACGACACGCAATCGGACGGGGTATCGTGATGGCGATTCTTAACGAAATTGCTTCCTTTTGGTGGTTGTGGTTTGTCCCTGCTGTGGTGCAAGCCAGTGTCATCATCGCCGCGCTCGCGATCGTTGACTCATTCCTGCGTCGACGCGTGTGGCCGCAGATTCGGCTTGCGTTGTGGGTGATGGCCGCGGTGAAGATTATTCTGCCGCCGACGTTTGCGATGCCCACGAGTCTGACGACGCCGATCGTCGAACGTGTCGCCCAACAACCGGAAGTGAGCATGTTGGGACGGCTGCTTGGCGGCATCCCGCTGGTGCCGGTGGCGCCCTGGACACCACCGGGCGAGACTGCTGCAATCACGTTGGCGACCGGTGTGTTCCTGGTCTGGCTGATCGGTGTGGCGCTGTGCGGCCTGTTCATTATGCGACGCACGGCGGCGGTTCGACGTACGCTGGTGGCTGAATCGGAGAGTGATGTTCCCTCGTGGATTCTGACTATTCTGCAGTCCGCGGAGCAGCAATTGGGCTATGGGCATCGCGTGCAGCTTCGAATCTCCCCGCGTCTTACGTCACCCGCGGTAATGGGCGCGTTCAAGCCTACGATCATCCTCCCGCGCGAGGTTGTGGAGCGCAAAGACACACGTGAAGTCGAGCACATGCTGTTGCATGAACTGGCCCACGTGAAGCGCCGCGACCTGCTGTTTCACGCGATCGCACTCGGCATCCAGACCCTGCAATGGTTCAACCCGTTTGTCTGGCTGCTCCGACGCCGATTGATCGAAACCATCGAACTGTGCTGCGATGCGACCGTTGCGGCCAGGCTTGAAGCCCGTTCCATGGATTACCGCGAGACATTGCTGAGGCTGGTTGGCAGAACGCAGGGCCTCGCACAACCACACCCAGCCACTCTGGCGTTCTTTGGCCACAGCGGGCAGGTGATCGACCGGCTGGACTGGCTGACGCGTGGAAGCGGTCGTCGGCTGAAGCAGAAGAACGCCGTCGCTGCCGTGGTTGGTGGTGTGTTCGCGATGACGGTGCTGCCCATGAATGAATCGCGGATGCCGTGTGAGTTTGAAGTGATCGACGTCGCGCCCGTGACCGTTCCGGTAACGGCTGGTGAGTCGACGGGGATGTGAGTGCGACATCGGGCCCCGATGCCGATGGACGTCAGCGTAAGCAAGATTGTTCTTCAGCGTCGTTGGACGCATATATTTTGGACTTGTTTGTTTATCAAGAGAAGGCAAACACAAAAAGGAGTTAGGAGCATGAAGGTACTTTGTGGATTGGGGATGGGCCTCGCCTTGTCCCTCATGGCGGTCGATGCTTCGGCCGGCGCCGTCGAAATCGGCGGTGGTCAGACCAGCGTTCTGCTGGACACGGATACGCTGAGCGCGGCTGCAAGCCTCGACCTTTCGGGCGTTTCGAGTGACGTAATTGCACCGGGGACGATCCCGGGTTCGGTCGCATTTGGCATCAACCCGCGGGATGCGATGGCTCCGGCGTTGCCGACCACATTCGCGTACGATGACACCGATTTCCTCGGCACGTTCAGTGGCGCCATCGAGCACACCGGCTCGGTGTTCTTCAACAACGATACCGTCGAAGTTGGCAACTTTACGATTGGTTTCGACGCCGGCCGCGTCGGTGGTGACAACAGTGGTTTCTTCGTCGAAAGCACGACCGGCATCGCCGCGATCCTCTTCGACGTCGAGAATCCTTCGCAGCTCGAGGCCACCGATAGCAACCTGACGATCGGTGCGAACCTGCTGGTTTCGCCTGAGTTTGCGACGTTCCTGTTTGATAACGGTCTCGCTTCGGCGGATCTCACCGGTGCCGACGTTGGCGATGCGTTGGTCGAAGGTGTGCCAGAGCCGGCGACCGCTCTGATTCTCTGTGTAGGTGGCATGGCGGCGCTGCGTCGCCGTCGCGCTTCCTAAGCTGCCACAGGCAGTTCAGGGAGCACTCCTCCATTCTTTGTGCGCGTCGCCTTCCTGTTTGCACGACGGGAAGGCGACGTTTTTTTGTTGGAGTGGTGAAGTCGTTGCGAGCAACGCAATGGCTTCCGCCGTCACGTGATGCCGTAGTCCTTGAGCTTGCGATAGAGCGTGCGCTCGCCGATCTTCAGAATCGCCGCCGCCTTTTCCCGATTACCACCCGTCAGCTTGAGCGTATTGAGAATGTGAATCCGCTCCACGTCGGCCATGCTCAACCCGGTCAAACTCGGCAAGCCGACCGGCACGATGTCCGTGCTCCCGCTGATGTTCTCCGGCAGGTCCTCGACCTCCAGCAGATCGCCGTCGGCTTCAATGACCAGTCGCTCGATCACATTGCGCAGTTCACGCACGTTCCCCCGCCACGTATGGTTCGTCATCTTGCGCAGCGCTTCGGGAGAGATGCCGTTGATCGATCGCCCATACTCGGCGTTCGCCAGTTCCACGAAGTGACGAATCAAGAGTGGTATATCCTCACGCCGGTTCCGCAGCGGCGGTAGTCGAATCGCACCATGAGCATGAAGCCGATAGAACAAGTCCTCACGAAACCGCCCTTTCTCGACCAGCTCCGACAGGTCATGGTGTGTTGCCGCCACAAAGCGCACATCGACGTGCCGCACTTCGTTCGATCCGACGCGCATCACCTCGCCGTTCTCGAGCGTGCGAAGGATCTTGGCTTGCAACCCCAATGACATGTCGCCGATCTCGTCGAGAAACAACGTTCCGCCGTCGGCTGACTCCACCAATCCCTTGCGATCGCCAAGCGCCCCGGTGAATGCGCCCTTGATGTGTCCGAACAACTCGCTCTCGGCCAACGTATCGCTCAGCGCCGCCACGTTGACAACCTGGAACGGCTTGCCCGCGCGATCGGAGTGACGGTGGATGGCACTGGCGACCAGTTCCTTGCCCGTTCCGGTTTCGCCGACGACCAGCACCGGGCTTTTGGTCGGCGCGATCTTGGTGATGCGACGAATCTCACGGGCCAGCACCTCGCTGGTCCCGATCATTCCCTCGAAATCGAACGCCTCGCCGAGACGCTCGCGCATCAACCGATCGTGTCGCTGCGTCAGCGCTTTTTCAGCCGCACCATCCACCGCTCGGGTGATGGCTTTGACGTCCGAAGATTCGGTCAGGTAGTCGTACGCGCGGTGCTCGCTGACGGGGCTGAGTGCGGTCCGCGCCTCTTCGCCGCTGTCGGTGCTGGAAATGACCACCACTTCCGTTTCCGGCGATCGCGACTTGGTCGACTGCAGGATCGACATGCCATCGATTCCGTCGTCGGGATGATGCACCGCGACAACCACATCGGGCGGTCGCTGACTGACGCTGCTGACCGCCTCGTCATCAGTGTGGACGACCTTGCAGACGTGGCCGGCAGCGCGCAGTTTATCCGACAGGGACGCGCTGGCGCTTTCGTCCGAGTCCACAATCAGGACGAATGCCTTTTCCTTGCTCATGGTCGGACTGCGATGGGTCCGCCGGACACGATGTCAGCCCGGCGGAGCATCAATCTTCGTCTGTCTCTTCGCCGTTTTCGCTTTCTTCGATCAACGCCTGGCGACGCGAGAGCTTGATGCGGCCCTGATCGTCGATGGCGATCACCTTCACGCGGACGACATCGCCGACGGCACAGACGTCGTCGACTTTCTTGACGAAGTCGTCGGACAACTCACTGATGTGACAGAGACCGTCCTGACCCGGCGCGACTTCAACAAACGCACCAAAGTCCTTGACGCTGCTGACCTTGCCTTCGTAAATCCGGCCAAGCTGCACGTCTTCTGCCACCGCACGGATCATGTCCATCGCCTTTTCGGCGGCTGCCAGATCGGTGCTCGACACGGTGATGGTGCCGTCGTCGTCGATGTCGACCTTTGCTCCAGAGTCGCCCTCGATCGCACGAATGCCTTTGCCGCCCGGGCCAATGACCTTGCCGATTTTCTCCGGATTGATCTGAATCGAGAGAATGCGCGGTGCGTAGGCACTGATGTCCGCCTTTGGCCGCTGGATCGTCGACAGCATCGTTCGCAGGAGCTTCATGCGTGTTTCGCGGGCAAGCTCGATCGCTTCGGCGATCTGCTCCATCGTCAAACCGTCGATCTTGATGTCGAGCTGGATACCGGTGATGCCGCGCTGCGAGCCAGAGACCTTGAAGTCCATGTCGCCGAAGTGATCTTCCTCGCCGATGATATCGACGAGCATCTTGTAACCGCTGTCATTGTGCACCATGCCGATGCTGATGCCCGCGACAGGCTGAATGATCGGCACTCCCGCGTCCATCAATGCAAGCGTTCCACCGCATACCGACGCCATCGAACTCGATCCGTTCGACTCGAGAATCTCCGACGCAAGTCGAATCGTGTAGGGGAACTTGTCCGGGTGCGGCAGGATGCGTTCTAGCGAACGCTCGGCCAACGCTCCGTGCCCAATCTCGCGACGACTTACCGCGCCAACGCGCTTCACCTCGCCAACCGAGAACGGCGGGAACGTGTAGTGCAGGAGGAACTTCTTGCTGTATTCCTCGGTCAATCCGTCGATAATCTGCTCATCGCGACTCGTGCCAAGCGTCGCAACGACCAACGCCTGCGTTTCGCCACGCGTGAACAACGCCGAACCATGAACGCGCGGCAACAAGTCGGTATCGCACCAGACTTCGCGCAGGTCGTGGGCCTTTCGCCCGTCGCTGCGTTTGTCCTCATTCATGATCATGTCGACGATGACTTCCGACTCGATCGCTTCGAGCACGTGGGCCACCTCGTCCTTGGTGAACTCCGGCTCGTCAGCGTCTGCGGGACAGAATTTCTCGACTGCCTCGACGCGAATCTCCTTGATCGCCGCCTTGCGCTCGAGCTTGCCTGGAATCTGACGTGCCTCGCGAATGCGATCACCCACGTGGGCACGAACATCGGCGTCGAGCTTCGCGCTCGGCTCCGGTTTTTCCCACGTGATCTCCTTGCCGGCTTTTTCGTGTAACTCGTCGATCATCGACGCGATCTGCTTGATGTGTTCGTGGCCAGTGCTGATGCCCTCGATCACCACGTTTTCGGGCGTCTCAGCAGCACCGACTTCGATCATGTTGACCGCGTCGGCATGACCCGCCACGACCATGTCCATCTCGCTGTACTCGAGCTGGGCTTCGGTCGGGTTGACGACCAGTTCACCATCGACGTAGCCGACGCGAACAGCGCCAAGCGAGTGATGGAAAGGCAGGCCGGAAATGCGTACCGCCGCCGCCGCACCCACAAACGCCAGGATGTCCGGGTCGTTCTGCTGATCGCTCGACAGCACGAACACTTGAATCAGCACTTCGTCGTAGAACCCTTCCGGGAACATCGGGCGCATGGGCCGGTCGATCAGACGGCAGGTGAGGATCTCCTTGGTTGTCGGGCGACCTTCGCGCTTAAAAAAGCCGCCGGGAAACTTGCCGGCGGCATATATGCGCTCGCGATAGTCCACAGTGAGTGGGAAAAAGTCGATGCCCGGTCTCGGGTCCGACGTCACCACCGTGCACAGGGCACTGGTTTCGCCATACGTCACCAGCACCGCACCATCGGCCTGCTTGGCCAATCTTCCCGTTTCCATCCGGAGCGTGCGACCCGCGATTTCACGTTCTACGACAATTGGTTCCATCGATTCACTTTCATTTCTGCGTCCAACACCGACACACCGCGACCGCCGACTCATGGCCGCCGCACAACGACATCATGATTCTCTAAAGTGTCTCCCAAGCGTCCTGCGCGGAGACATCATGCTTCTGCAATGAAAACGGGGCTCTCGTCAATCCGACAAGGAATGAATGAACGGCCTACCCGACATACACGTCCCCGACAGACCGATTCGATCCGAACGCGAACCGGCCAAACCAACACAACATGCTATTTGCGAAGACCAAGCCGACCGATCAGGTTCTGATAGCGGCTGCGATCCTTGTTCGCGAGATACTTGAGAAGACTCGACCGGCGACCAACCATCTTGAGCAGTCCGCGACGCGTGGAGTGATCCTTTTTGTGCGTCTTGAGGTGCTCGGTCAGTTCGTTGATCCGCGATGTCAATACCGCGACCTGCACTTCCGGCGAACCGGTGTCACCATCATGCGTTTTGTAATCGTTGAGTACGGCTGTCTTTGCTTCGGGCGTCATGGTGTCTAAACCGTCATTCCTTCAGACTTGGCTCACCCTGCCATGGTTCACAACCCACGTGGGCAGTCGGGCGAGGTTCCCTGTTTCCACTTCCGATTTTTCTTGGCGGAAAGGTAACACCGAACCGCGCAGCATGCAACCCCGACAGTGGTGCCAAAAGGTGGCATGTCGGTCCATAAGCGTTGTGCCGTGGGTTGGTTAGCGGCGTTGATCGAGCCGTGAGCAGACCGCGTCAGCTTAGCAGCGTCTGGGCCGACTCCATGAGGCGGTCCAGTCGGAACGGCTTGTTGAAATACGCGTCGACACCCAGACTCTCGGCCCACGACTGATGCCGTTTGCCCTCGTTGCCGGTGATCATGATCACGCGAGGCTTGGCGTCACCGTTCTTTTTTCCCTTCAATTTTTCCAGCACCAGGAATCCGCTGCGCTTCGGAAGCATGGCGTCCAGGATGATCAGATCCGGAACGTCGGCGTCCGCACGGGTGATGGCTTCGTTGCCGTCGGTCGCAGTGCTGACCGACGCGCCCTGGTCTGAAAACGCACCGCTGAGGGCCGTGACGACGTCGGGGTCATCATCGACGATGAGGATCGACTTGTTGGTGAATAGACCATCTGTCATGGGGGTTGCTCATCTCACTGGCTGTCCTGGAATGCACCCTCGGCTCGCCCGCGAGTGGGTGAATCTGTCAAGTATAGGAACGCCAAAACGGCGATGCAACAATCGCTTGCAAATGAGGAGGGATGATCTCGTAAGTCACTGTCGTTCAAAACGTAAAATCACGATTCGTTCCGAATCGCTCACGCCGCTCCCCGCTTCACTCGATCACGAGCGCCGGACCGTCCGTCCCGATCGCGACCCGTATGGCCCGTTTCCCCTCGAGCACATCGTCGATCAGTTGGCCCATCGCATCACGCCGCCAGCCACGGTTTAACGCTCCGCCGTTGTTGGTCTCGCTC
>JANQQK010000057.1 GCA_028289375.1 Phycisphaerae bacterium
TTCGTCGCTCGGCTACCTCACTCCAGTCGAGTTTGAATCCCAATAACCATTGTGCCGATTTAAGGAGTTAGACTGTCCACAAAACATGAAGCACCCCACCGTTCCGCCTTCTTGAAGCGAGCGTCCTTTCCCTTCCCGTTGATCTCCCGCAGGATGGCGCTGTACAGCGTCGCGTGTGGCGTCTTGCCGCCGGGGCTGATCCAGAGTTTCTTCTTGGCCATCGCCTCGACCAGTTCCTTGCAGTTCATCGGTTCCTTCACCGTGGCCAGCACCTTGGCGGCGGCGTCGATGGCGCTGAGCTTCTTGGCCTTGGCCCCGCCTTTCGACGCGGCGGGCTTCGTCTTCTTCGCCGCCGGCTTCGCGTTCTTCGCCGGCGCGGCCTTGGTCGACTTGGCGCTGCTGGTTGCCTTTGGGGCAACGGCCTTCTTCGCAGGAGTCTTTCTTGCTGTGGTCTTCTTCGTCGTGGTCTTCTTCGTTGCCATGATCTGGCTCCTTGTGAGAAACGGTCGCGATGGTTGGGCTGCCATCATCAGGCGGCGGGAACCACCCGCCGCGACGCCCGCGCGGGCGTTTCGGCTTTAGTAGGCGACCTCCCAGGCCCGTTTCGATCCGTAGCAGCGTTGCTGGCCTTCGACAATAAAGACCACGCTGTCTTCGTCCACGTCTTCATCTTCCCCGTCGTCGGGCTCGTTGATCTCTTCGCCCGAAGCGAGGCCGACGACCTCGTTTTCAAACGGCCAATTCTGCTGGGTCATCAAACGGACCTCCGCTTCGCCGCCGATGGCGTCGCGGTACTCTTCGAGGCGCTGGATCAATTCGTCGATGGTCATGGCGAAGGTTCCTTTCGTGGTTGGTTGTTACTCTTCGGTCCCTTCGAGAAAGGCGACGACCGAGGAGAGGCGGTTGTTGACTTCGTTCAGGCTGCCGACATGGCCCCAATGGATTGGGTGCTCGTCGTTGCCCGGCGCGGGCTGGTCGAAGAGCAGCTCGCCGATCCGTTGCACCAAGTCCTGGGCAACCAGGTGGGCGTTCTCGTAGGCGGCCTCGGCGGTCAGATTCGGCTTCTTGTTTTCACGGTCGTTCATGTGGGTTCTCCTTTGCGTAGGTGGTTGGGATTGCGTTTGCGACAGTCACACATGAGCCATCAATTCCGCACGGCATCAAGCGCGGCTGGCGAACATTCCGTCAGGAATTCGCATGTTTCTCCCCAATTCAAACAGGGCAAACTGCGCGCACGATCGCCCCGTGTTGCAACGTGTCGCGATGGGCGCTACCAGTGGTCGCACGAATCCAGAATCGCCCGCCCGGTACGCGACGCGGCCACACGTGGGCCTACGTGGCAAGTTCTCGCGACGGGGGACGACGGATGAGCGATGCACCCCTGGACCCAACGCGCCTGACCACCGAGCAAGCGTCGAAGCTGCTATCGGCCGCCGCCAAGGTGCGCGTCCCGACAGAACAGATCACCGCAGACTTAGATGCTGGCGCGCCGCAGAATCCCGACGGCACGATCAACCTCGTGCATTACGCCGCGTGGCTGGTGAAGGAGATGTCGCGTGGCAACTGATCCCCGGAAACTACGACCGAGCGAGCTGTGCCGATTGTTGAACTCGACGCCGCTTGGCGAGGTCATCAATGAACGGCAACTCCATCGCCACCGCACGCGCGCGGGTATGCGAATCGGTGATGCGCGGTTCGTTGACCTGCTGCGCTACGTCGCCTGGCTGGTCCAGAGTCGCCACGAGCCGAAGCCCGATGCCGACGGCGATCCTTACGAGAAGCTGAAGGATCGCGCCCGCGCGCGTAACGTCGCACTCGCCATTGCCGGTCGGGACATTGGCGAGTTGCCGGAAGTTGTGAATGCGGATCGCAAGGCGCGGGCGGCGTCCGACTTTCGGTTCTTCTGTGAGTCGTATTTTCCGTTGACGTTCCATTTGCCGTGGTCGCCCGACCATTTGAAGGTGATTGAGAAGATCGAGCAGGCGGTCTTGCGGGGTGGTCTCTTTTCGATGGCCATGCCGCGCGGCAGCGGCAAGACGACTATCTGCGAATGCGCGTGCATCTGGGCGGTGCTCAACGGTCACCGGGAGTTCGTGTGCCTGATCGGAAGCGACGAAGGACACGCGATGGACATGCTCGATTCGATCAAGATGGAACTCGACGGCAACGACCTGCTGCTGGAGGATTACCCCGAGGTCGTGTATCCGATTCAGTGCCTCGACGGTATCGCCAATCGCTGCAACGGCCAGCTTTACAAGGGCAATCGGACGCACATCGGTTGGACGGCCAAAGAGATCGTGCTCCCCACGATGCCAGCCAGCACGGCGAGCGGCGCGATCATCAAGGTCGCCGGCATCACGGGTCGCATTCGCGGCATGAAGTACAAGCGAGCCGACGGCCACACCGTTCGCCCTTCGCTGGTCGTGCTCGACGATCCGCAAACCGATGAATCCGCTCGGTCGCTTTCGCAGTGCGCGACGCGCGAGGGCATCCTTGCCGGCGCGATCCTCGGTCTGGCCGGACCGGGCAGGAAGATTTCCGGCATTATGCCTTGCACGGTCATTCGCCCGAGCGATATGGCGGACAACATTCTCGATCGCGACAAACACCCGGAATGGAACGGGGAGCGCACCAAGATGGTGTACTCGTTCCCAACAGACGAAAAGCTGTGGTTACGTTACGGCGAGCTTCGCGCCGAGAGTCTTCGCGTTCACGGAGACATTCGGCTGGCGACAGAGTTCTATGCCGCAAACCGCACCGCGATGGACGCTGGCGCGGAAGTTGCCTGGGACGAGCGATTCAACCACGACGAGGAATCGGCGATCCAGCACGCGATGAACTTGAAACTACAGGATGAAGCCGCCTTCTTCGCCGAATATCAGAACGAGCCGTTGCCCGAAGAAACCGGGACCGAAGACGAGCTGACGGCGGACCAGATCGCCTGCAAGATCAACCGCATCAAGCGATGCGATATACCGATCGCGTGCAACCATCTGACAATGTTCATCGACGTGCAGGCCAACCTGCTCTTCTACGTGGTTGCGGCCTGGGAGGATGAGTTCACCGGTTGCGTGGTGGACTATGGCGCGTTTCCAGATCAGCAACGAGCGCACTTCACACTACGCGATGCCCGGCAAACGCTGTCGATGGCGACGAACATCAGCGCACTTGAAGGTTCCATTTACGCCGGTCTTGAGCGGGTAACAGAAGAACACCTGGGTCGCGAGTGGAAACGCGACGACGGAGCGATGGTACGAATCGAGCGCTGTCTCATCGACGCCAACTGGGGTTCGTCCACGGACGTCGTCTATCAGTTCTGTCGTCAATCGAGTTTTGCCGGCATCCTCATTCCAAGTCATGGCCGGTTCGTTGGTGCTTCAAGTCAGCCGTTCTCGGAGTACAAACGGAAGCCTGGAGATCGCGTGGGCCACAATTGGCGGATGCCAAACGTGCGAGGCAAGCGTGCCGTGCGGCACGTCGTCTACGACACGAACTACTGGAAGACCTTCGTACACGCGCGGCTCGCCGTGGCGATGGGTGACCGAGGTTGCTTGTCGCTATTCGGTGACAATCCTGACCGGCATCGCCTCTTCGCGGAACATCTCACCGCCGAATATCGCGTGAAGACCGAAGGGCGGGGTCGAACGGTCGACGAATGGAAAATGCGCCCTGAGCGCGGCGACAACCATTGGTTCGACTGCCTTGTTGGATGCGGCGTCGCCGCTTCGATTCAGGGCGCGGCGCTGGAAGGAATGGGCGGACGGACTTCCTCAAAACGCGAGCGAGTCAGTTTCGCAGAGTTGCAGCGGAGGCGTCGCCGATGAAACGCGTCCAACCGCAGTCGTCCGTGCGTGGCATCGAATGCCCGAAATGCGGGTGTCGCTATTTCTACACGACTCACACCGAGCCGCTCCGAGATGGCCGCATTCGCCGCCGCAAGGAGTGCCGGCATTGTGGGCGCAAGATCGTGACATTCGAGTCTACGATAAGTTCGTCAAACTCATAACATTGCCCTTTCCATTTGGGTCTGACCAAGCCGTTTCTGGTGCAATGCCGGCCCCGACGGAGCGAATCAGGCAGGGAAGTCCGCAACATCTACTGCAAACCTTTGGCGAATGGCACCTTCGGCAACCAGGCGGTTGAAGTCATTGACTTCCGCTGCCGGGATAGCGCGTAGCGAAAATGTCCCATCCATCGACCAATGGACCGCCAACTCCGGGCACAGAGGCAGGTAGATACTTCGTCCTGGTGCCGACCAGGTCCGCACGTCCGTAGCGTTAATCCTGGTTGCGCGCTCGCCGTCGGCGATAAAGACGATGGGATCGTCGGCCGAAATGAAACGTCCCGCCCGCGGCTCTAGGAGGTCGGCCCTCACGCCTGCTTGCAGCATCACCTCAGGCAGGATACTCGTCTTCGGTCGCAAGAGGACTGGGTAGTGTAACAACTTCAACTGCTTCAAGGCCTCGATCGTGGAGTTGGCGTTGGCCTGTTCCTCTGCATTTTCATTGTGCTCGCGCAACATCGGTGCCAACTTATTGAACGCAGGAACTTTGCTGAGGATCGACGGGTAGGCTGACGGGTCACGGAGGAACTTCTGATAATCATCTTCGGGAAAATCGTCGAGGAAATCGGGGTGTTCGGTCAGGAATCGGTTGATCGCATCGAGCGCACCATTGAAGTGGTCGCGGAGCACGCGGGACCGTGCGATTAGGTTTGCAGTGAAAACGGCGAGAGTGGTGAATACCTCTCGCTTTGTCTGCTCGTCGGTTATGTCGACGCCAGCCTCGAGGCGTTTGTATAGCCCACCAATCGCTCCCTCGACTTCGTTGTTAATTTTGTCGCAGGAATCATCACGTCGTCGTTCGTGCAGAAGGGTGTAGACCTCCTTCTCGACGCAAAGTTTCGGTGGGTTGCCGGGATGCACCTCGCCCGTGGCGACCTCCTGAACCTGGAGCGTGCCCCTCGCATCGCCAAACTTCTCCAGATAGACCTGGGGCACGACGTGTTGGCGAACGTTCGGTCTACTTGCAGGCATATTGAGTTTCCTTTGTCTGGGCGGGTGGAGAGTCATTCCGACTGGGGCAATGAACTGCCATCAGCCAAGACACCATCAACACGGAACAGGTCTACCGTTCCACTCACTTATTGCTTCTGTCATCGCGCCATACCGGAATCGAAAACAGAACCTGATCGCTAGATCGAATTTAAAGTGAATTGCTAAATATAGCACGATCACGGTTCTCTCCTGAGTTTTCTCGTCATCTCATTGCTTGACCGGGTAGGTCTCCAAATAGGCAAGCGCAATTCGCGCTTGCAAACGGAGCAAAACCCGATGGCCGACGATCTCAAAGACACGATCCGCGAAAACGCTGAAGGGCCTGCCAAGGCCGCAGGCGACGCGGGGTCTGTGGAGCAGCACAAGCTCCCCGACCAAATCGCGGCCGACAAGTACTTGGCCTCTAAAGACGCGGCCAAGTCAAAGCGTCGTGGTCTGGCATTCAACAAACTCGTTCCGCCAGGAGCGTCCTGAGTGTTTCGCTGGTTGACCAACCTGTTCTCCAAGCCAGGAAGCCGTGCGTTGACGCGAGCCGCGCGAGTACTTCGTGCCCGCTACGATGCAGCCGTCACCAACGACGATAACCGCCGACATTGGGGGAACGCCGACGGCCTTTCCGCCAACGCGGCCAACAGCGCCGAAGTTCGGCGCATTCTTCGCAATCGAGCACGCTACGAGGTAGCCAACAACAGCTACGCCCGTGGAATTGTGTTGACGCTGGCAAACGACGCGATCGGCACCGGGCCTCGGCTTCAGGTGCTGACCGATAACGCCGACGCCAATCGCCGGATTGAACGAGAGTTTGCCGCGTGGTCCAGAGCCGTCAATCTGGCCGAGAAACTTCGCACGATGCGTATGTCTCGCGCCCAGGACGGTGAAGCGTTCGCCGTCTTGACGAGCAATCCCGTGCTCCCGACCGCGATCCAACTCGACCTGCGCCTGATTGAAGCCGACCAGGTTTGCACGCCCGACTTGAATGCTCTGCTCACCAATGGCATCGATGGCATCGTGTTCGACGATTCCGGCAACCCGATCGAATACCACGTGCTCAAGTCGCATCCGGGCGAAGCGGTCCGACTGACGCGAGACTACAACCGCCTTCCCGCGGAGGCGGTGATTCACTGGTTCCGTACCGATCGTCCGGGCCAGGCACGCGGCATTCCCGACATCATGCCGGCCCTGCCGCTGTTCGCTCAATTGCGACGATTCACACTGGCGGTGCTCGCCGCCGCCGAAACAGCCGCCGACTTCGCGGGCATCCTCTACACCGATGCACCCGCTAATGGGGAAGCTGATTCAGCTGAGCCATTCGAACCGATCGAACTGGAACAACGGGCACTCCTCACCATGCCCGGCGGCTGGAAGATGAGCCAGCTGGAAGCCGAACAACCGGCCACGACCTACGGTGAATTCAAACACGAGATTCTCAACGAGATCGCCCGCTGTTTGAACATGCCATTCAATATCGCGGCGGGAAATTCATCTGGCTACAACTACGCCTCCGGGCGTCTCGACCATCAGACGTACTTCAAATCGATTCGTGTCGAGCAGGCCCATCTCGAATCAGTTGTACTCGACCGGATTCTCGCCGCCTGGTTCGACGAGGCGGTCCTCATTCCGGGCTTCTTGCCGGCGGACGTTGGCCCGATCGCCGAGTGGCCGCACCAGTGGTTCTGGGACGGTCACGAGCATGTCGACCCGGCCAAGGAAGCGAGCGCCCAGGCGGCGCGGCTTGCCAATCACACGACCACGCTTGCCGACGAATACGCGCGCCGAGGCCAGGACTGGGAAACACAACTGCGGCAACGCGCCAAGGAAATGGCCCTCATGACCGAGTTGGGTCTGTCCGCAGCGGACGCCCAACCAACGAACAACTCCGAGGAGGAAGAGGATGAGCAAGCGGAAGACCAAACCGCCCGCGCCCACGCGGCCTGACAACATCGACACACCGACGACGCTCGCCCTGACGGCCGAAGCGGTGATCGAAGTGATCGCCGCCGAGGGTGAGGAGGATAGCGCAACACTGCCGCGATTCCGAATGGTCGCCTACACCGGTACGCCGATGCGGATCGCCGGGTGGCGCTTTCCGGTTGTGATCGACCTGGCCGGACTGGCGATTCCTTCGCAGTCGCGGCCAATCCGTTTCAGCCATGACGCTTCGGCCGGTGTGGGCCACACGGACGCCATTCGCGTGGATGACGGCCAGTTGGTGGCGACCGGTGTGATCTCGCGCGACACGGCGACGGCTCGTGAAGTCGTCGTTTCGAGCAAGAACGGATTCCCATGGCAGGCGTCCGTGGGAGCGAGCATTGATGAATTCGAGTTCGTCAAGGACCGGCAGACGGCGATCGTCAACGGCCGCGAGTTCGCCGGACCGCTGAATGTCGTTCGCAAGTCGACGCTCAGCGAAATCAGTTTCGTCGACCTGGGCGCGGATGGACAAACGAGTGCGACAGTCGCCGCAGCAGCGGACAAAACCAATAGTCAATCGGAAGAGGAAACCAGCATGTCTACCCAACAAAACACGGACGGAGTCGGGGCGGCCCATCAAGACGATGAACACGACCGCCTCGATTCCAAACAGCAAACTCCCATTACCGCTGCTGACCCGGTAAAGGAGATGCGAGCCGCAGTCGCTTCGGAGACCGAAAGGATCAACCAGATCAGGCAACTATGTGCCGGTCGCCATCCCGATATCGAAGCCAAGGCGATTCGCGAGGGCTGGGACAAGACGCGCTGCGAACTGGAAGTCCTCCGCGCCAAACGTCCAGCTGCACCGGCCATTCACGTGCCGGACAAGACGGTCAATGCTCGCGTGCTCGAAGCGGCCTGCCTGTTGACGGGGCGTGTCGACAAGGTCGAGGCGATGGTCGACGACCAATCGCTCGACGTGGCAACCACACGATTTCGAGGCGGCATCGGCCTGCAGGAACTCTTGCTCGAAGCGGCTTGGGCCAACGGTTACACGGGCCGCAACTTCCGCGACAGTCGGGCCGTGTTGCGTTATGCCTTCAACCCGACGCTGGAAGCTGGGTTCTCGACCGTCGACATCGGCGGCATCCTCTCGAACGTCGCCAACAAGTTTCTGCTCGACGGTTTCTTCAGCGTTGAGCGAACCTGGCGGAACATCACGGCCGTTCGCAACGTCAGTGACTTCAAGACGGTCACCAGCTACCGACTGGTCGGCAAAGACCAGTACGAACAGGTCGCTCCCGGTGGCGAGCTGAAGCACGGAACGCTCGGCGAAGAAAAGTACGAGAACAAGGCCGATACCTACGGTCTGCTCCTCTCGATCGATCGCCGAGACATCATCAACGACGACCTCAACGCGATCACGACCGTGCCTCGCAAACTGGGACGTGGCTCGGGCCTCAAGATCAATGACGTCTTCTGGTCGACCTTCCTGGCCAACAGCACGTTCTTCAAGGCGGCGAACAACAACTACATCACCGGCGCGAGTACGGCGCTGTCGATCGACGGATTGACCGAAGGTGAAGTCGCCTTCATGGATCAGGTCGATGGGGACGGCAAACCGATCGGCGTGATGCCGGCGATCCTGTTGGTTCCCACCGCGCTCTCGGCGACCGGCTCGCAGCTCTTCAAGTCGATGGAACTGCGCGACACGACAGCCAGCACGAAGTACCCGGTTTCCAACCCGCACCAGGGCAAGTTCCGGGTCGAGGTGAGTCGCTACCTGTCGAACGCCCAGTACACGGGCAACTCGCCGAAGGCCTGGTACTTGCTGGCCGAGGCGACCGACCTGCCGGTGATCGAGGTCGCGTTCCTCAACGGACAGGAGTCGCCCACGATCGAAACGGCCGAGGCCGACTTTAACACGCTCGGTGTGCAGATGCGGGGCTATCACGACTTCGGCGTTGCGTTGCAAGACCCGCGCGGCGGCGTGAAGGCAAAAGGCGAAGCGTAAACCTGACATGGTAACGAACGATTGAAAATCAAACGGAGGCCGACATGGCTCAAGCAACTTTTGTTCAGGAAGGACATGCGATCGACTACACCCCCGGTGCCGACGTGGCCGCCGGCGACGTGGTGGTTCAGGGTGAACTGATCGGCATCACGACTCGCCCCATTGCGGCCAACACGCTCGGCGCGCTGGTCGTGGAAGGCGTGTTCGATGTGGCCAAGGAAGCTGGCGGCGGCGTGACGTTCACGACAGGCGAATTGGCCTACTGGGACGACGCCAACGATGTGGCGGTCGCGACCGATGGCGGCGGTGCGAACAAGCTGCTGGGCAAGGTGGTCGCGGACTCGGCCGACGCCGACGCGACGGTGCGCGTGCGACTCTGCCCCTGCGTGGCGACAGGTGTGAGCAGTTCTTCCAGCAGTGGGACCTAGAGCGTGAATGACCTGCTTGAAACCGGATCGAACTGGCTGCAAGGCCAGCGGAAGAAACACGTCACGCGCGAGGTTGCGTACCTGCGAGGCGTCGATTCGGTAACGGTGCGAGCGACGGTCGGCCGCACGATATTCGAGCAGGACGACGGCACCGGCGTGATCGTCCGCACGGAGGTTCGCGATTACCTGATCGACACGGCGGACCTCGTGCTCGACGGCCAACCGGCGTTGCCCGAGCGGGGCGACCGCATCGAGGAAATCAAAGCCGGCAGGAAATTCACCTACGAGGTTATGCCTCTGGGGACCGAGCCGCATTGGCGCTACAGCGATCCGTATCGCACGACGCTGCGGGTCCATACGAAACACATCGCTACGGAGGATGTTTGATGGCCGTGATTACGGACGTTGCCGACGCGCTGGTTGCCGAATTGAACGCGGCTTCGTTGAGCCTGCCGCTCACCGCAGCGCGGCACTACGTTCCGTCGTTCGAACTGCAGGACATGAAAGACCTGCACGTCAGCGTCGTCCCCAGAGGCGTGGTCATCCTGCCGGGTGGCCGGGGACACAACCATCACGATTACTCGATCGACGTTGCTGTGCAAAAGAAGGTCGACGCGGAGGAAGGAACCGAGATCGACGAACTTTTAGATCTGGTCGACGAGATCGCCGATCACTTTCGGTTCAGGCGGCTCGACTCATATCCGGCGGCCCACTGGATCAAGACGGAGCACGCACCCATTTACGCCCAGGACCACTGGGACGAACTGCGGCAATTTACCAGCGTCCTGACGCTGACGTTTCGAGTCGTGAGGTAATCGCATGATCGGTATGAAAACGCGGACGCGCGACAACACGAAGAAGGTGCTGGCCAAAACCAGGAAGGGCAGCATCAAGAGCCTCGGCCACGCCGGCGCGACGATTCGATTGACCGCTCGCCGCAGTATCCGTCGTCGCAAGAAGCCCAGCGCCGAAGGACGACCGCCCAGCACCCGCAAGGGTCAACTTCGCAGCGCACTCATGTACTCCGTCGAGAAACAGAACGACCTGGTCGTGATCGGTCCTGAACACGCGAAAGTGGGTCGGTCCGCTTCCGCGCACGAGCACGGCGGCCGGTACAAGCGACAGCGCTATCCGAAACGGCCGTTCATGGGACCGGCACTGGAAACAACCAAGGAGCGATTGCCCCGCAAGTGGGCCGGCTCCGTGAAAGCCTGATCAATAGGAGAAACACGTCATGGCCACACGACTGGGCATGGACGCGAAACTTTATCGCAACACGGGCACCTACGCCGCGCCAACTTGGGTCGAGGTGAGCAACGTCAAGGACGTCACGCTGAACCTGGAAAAGGGCGAGGCCGACGTGACGACGCGCGCCAACAACGGCTGGCGAGCCACCGTCGGTACGCTCAAAGACGCCTCGATCGAGTTCCAAATGGTCTGGGACACGGTCGACGCGGGGTTCGATGCGATTCGCCAGGCGTTCTTCAACAACACGACCATCGAGTTCGCCGTGATGGACGGCGATATTACCGATCCCGATTCCGAAGGGCTGCGGGCGACCTTCGACATTTTCAACTTCACCCGCAACGAAGCGCTCGAAGAAGCGATTCTGGTCGACGTATCGATCAAGCCGACTTACGCCGACAACGCCCCCGAGTGGATCACCGGCGGACCGTAAACCGGAAAGGAACAGATGAAAACATTTACCGACAACGCGGGCCGGACCTGGACGGTCGCCATCAACGTCGAGTGTATCAAGCGGGTCAAGACGCTGCTCTCGGTGAACCTGCTGGACGCCATCGAGGGAAAGCTGATCGAAGAGCTCGTCTCCGACCCGGTGCTGCTGTGCGACGTTGTCTATTGCGTCTGCAAGCCCGAGGCGGACACGAACGAAGTCAGCGATGAAGAGTTCGGCTGCGCAATGGCTGGCGACGCGATCGACAACGCGACAACCGCTTTGTTGGAGGAACTTGTCGATTTTTTCCCGAGCGGCAAGCGCCAGGTACTGGCCAAGGCGCTTCAGAAGCTGAAGACATTCCAGACCAAAGCGGTCGAGACGGCCAGCAAGCGGCTGGACGATCCGAAGCTGGATCAGCAACTGGAAACGCTGCTGCAGGAGGGCCAGTTACCGGAACCGACGCATGGCGTCTGATCTGGCAACTGGCCGGCATCGTCGGCGTCGATCCGAGTCCGCTGACGCTGCGGGAATTGGCCTGGATGGTCGGCGCGCGGCGGCAGGATCAGTGGTCGCACACGGCGACGGCGATGGCGCTAACAGCCAACGTCCACCGCAACCCGAAGAAGCGATCGAGGCCGTACTCGCCCGCTGAGTTCCATCCGCTCGTCGAGCGAAAGCCGGTCACGATTACCAAGACCGGCATTCGTGTCCTGAAACGTGTCTTTGTTGAAAAAAGGTGATTCACACAACCCATGCCCTCGGCCCAAGCAATCCGCGCTGGTGCGGCCTACGTCGAACTCTACACGAAGGACAGCCGACTCGTGCGCGGCCTGGCCCGCGCGTCGCGGCGGCTTCAAGCCTTCGGTGCCAGCGTTCGGGCGATGGGCCTGAAGGTCGCGGCCGCGGGCACGGCGATGCTTGCTCCCCTGCTGGGAGCGGCGAAGGTCTTTGCATCGACGGGCGACCAGCTCGACAAGATGCGAGCGCGGACCGGTTTCTCGGCCGAAGCACTCAGCGAACTGGGATTCGCTGCAGAACAAGGCGGTGCATCCATCGACCAACTCGACCGATCGCTGGCGGCGATGGCCCGTTTCTCGGTGATGGTCGAGCGTGGCCTGAAAACGTCGACCGACCTCTTGGACATGCTCGGTGTCTCCGCTGAGCAATTCAAACGGGCCAGCCCCGAGGAACGGTTCAAACTGCTGGCCGAAGCGATGTCGAAGATTGAAGACCCCACACTTCGCGCGGGTATCGCGCTGAATGTATTCGGCCGCAGTGGTCGCGAACTGCTGCCCATGCTCGAGGGCGGCCGAGCGTCGATCGAAGCCCTGCAGGAAGAGGCCCGTCGGCTCGGCATCACGCTGACCGAGGAGGACGCCACGTCCGCCGCCGCACTGACCGCCGCATTGAACCGGCTGCGGCGGCAACTCAAGGCCATCGTCGTGCAGATCGGCGCGGCGCTCGCGCCAGCGCTGACGGAAATGCAGAAGCGCATCGCCCCTCTCATCACCTCGGTCATCCAATGGATCAAAGAGAACAAAACGCTCATCGTCACCGTCTTCAAGATCGCCGCCGCCGTGGTCGCGGTCGGGGTTGCCCTCATCATCCTGGGCGGCGTCATCACCGGTTTTGGCGCGACGCTGGGAGCCATCGTTACGATCATCGGCGCGGTCGGAACAGCGATTGCCGCCGTCGGAAAGATCATCGCGCTATTGGTCTCGCCCATCGGACTGGTGATTCTCGCGGTCGTTGCACTCGGTGCGGTCTTGTTGCACGTCACAGGTGTCGGTGCCACGGCGCTCGCGTGGCTGGGCGAACGATTCCAGGTGCTCAAAAGCGATGCCCTCGCCGCGTGGCAGGAAATCGGCGATGCACTGGCGGCCGGCGATCTGGCCCTGGCGGCGAAGATTCTCTGGCTGACGCTGAAGATGGAATGGAAGCGGGGCATCCACTTCCTCAACGGTCTGTGGATCAAGTTCAAGGAGTTCTTCCTTTCGATTGCCACCAACGCCGTGTTCGGTGCGGCGAAGATTCTGAACGACGGCTGGGCGGCCATCGAAGTCGCCTGGACCGAGACGGTCGGATTCCTCGCCGACGCTTGGTCGATCTTCACGAACGTCCTGACCAAGACGTGGCACTCCACGGTCGGCTTCATCAAGAAGGCGTGGGTGCGGCTCAAGTCCCTCTTCGATTCGGACGTCGATGTCAACGCCGAAGTCAATCGCATCAACAGCGAAACCAGTCAGGCCAACGAAGCGGCCGACGAGAAGATGCTCGAAGCGGTCGGCCGGCGGGACCGAGAGCGACAAGAACGACGCGCCCAAATCGAACGCGATCGGGCCGGCGTCGAGAGCACGCTGACCAACATGCAGCAGGAAGAACATGCCCGCCGTCAGCGCGACTTCGCGGAAGACTTGGCTGGCACCGAAGGCGAACTGGCCGACGCCCGCCGCGAGTGGCAACAGGCCATTGCCGAAGCGGCCAAGAAACGGGCCGAAGCCGAGTCGGGCGAACCGGAACGAATCAAGGAACTGCAGGACAGCCTTTCGCTCAGCGCCGGCGCGCTCGGCGAAGAGCAACGGAAGGTGGAAGTCAAAGGGACGTTCAACGCGCTAGCCGCGACGCGGGGTCTGGGTGCCGACAACCTGGCCCAACGAACGGCGAATGCCGCTGAACAGATCGTCGTCAACACCAAGGACCTGCTTGATCAGGCAAAACAAGGGAAGCTCGTTTTCGCGCAGTAAGTGTATATGGCCATCACGATTGATGAGAAATTCGACAGCCGCGAGGCGACCGAGAGTGAAAGCCCGACGACCGAGCTTTTGTACGTCGTCCAGGGCACGGACGACGACGGAATCGTCAAGTCGCTCGTCGCGGCCACTTCGCCGGCGACCTATGCCGGACTCGTCCGCGACAGCTTCACGGTCAAGACGATCGGCGGTGGCGTTTGGGAGTGCTCCGTCCAATACGTCAAGCTGGAAAGCGATTCTCAGTTCACCTTCGACACCGGCGGCGGCACGCAGCACGTCAGCCAAGCGATCGAAACGATCAATCGCTACCCGGCCCCGGGCGAGATCGCACCGGATTTCCAGAGCGCGATCGGCGTCAATCAGGACCAGATCGAAGGGACCGACGTCACGGTTCCCGTCTACAACTTCACCGAGACGCACTACATCGACGATGCCCTGGTGACCGGCGCGTACAAGGCGACGCTCTTCTTTCTCACTGGCCGGGTTAACGACGCCGGATTCAAGGGCTTTGCCAAGGGAGAGGTGTTGTTCCTCGGTGCATCCGGCGCTAAGCGTGGCTTCGAGGATTGGGAGATTACGTTTCGGTTCGCCGCCAGCCCCAACGTGGCCGGTCTACAGTTGGGCAATATCGCTGGCATCAACAAGGAGGGCTGGCACTATCTTTGGGTGCGCTTCGCAGACGAGGAGGATAACGCGGCCAAGGTGCTGATTAAGAAACCGATCGCCGCCTACGTCGAGCGGGTCTACGAATATGGAAGTTTCGCTGGCCTCGGAATCGGGACGTAAGGATGGCCGATCGCTTCAAAAAAACGCAGGCTGGTCAGCCGCTCGACATTTCGGCGGAAGTCTGGAACTCGTTTCTCGATACTGTTCGGGGACAGAAAGGCAAGAAACACGACCAGCTCGCCGAGGCTCTCGACCAGATTCGTCAAGGCGACATCATCAAGATTCGCAACGACAGCGGCGCGGAGCGATCGCGGTTTCATGTGCTGGGAATCGACTCGCCGATCATCTCACCCACCGAACACCTGCGCGAGTTCAAGAACCAAGTGGCGCTCGCCGGCGTCAAACCGAAACACCCGCTCCACTTTACACGGTTCGCAATTCTGCTCGATCCGCTTCGCGCGGGAAAGATCGGCCGCGCGTGGGTGTCGGGAGTCTGCCCCGCCTACGTCATCGTCGAGGATCCTTGCCACGAGTTTGCCGATGTAAAACACTGCGATCCAACGGCGCTGGTGAGCCGACCCGTCGGATCGGCAAAGATGCTGTGGCGCGAGGGTGGAACGGGCGGGCAATGGGCCGTCGTGCGGTTGTCGAACTACCCGGACGACATGCGTCGCTTCAGATTGACCACGCCGCTGTCACGGTGCGGGTCGGCCTCGGCCGTTCGCGTTATCTACAACGGCTCGAAAACCAATCCGCCCTGTCCGGCTCCGATGCCGGACGACTTGCGTTGGTGCGAGACCGACTGCCCGTTTACCGTCTACGATTCGATCGGCGTCGTCTGCCCTGACATCTGCAAGGCCCAGGATTCATCGAGCGGGGAATGCGGATGTGCGACGGCCGACAGCGTTCCGGCCGGAACGTTCGGCTGGGCCAGGTGGATGGCCGACAGTCGCAAATGGGAGGTCGTACAACTTGGCGAAGGCTGCTGCGATCCGCCTGACCCCTCTTCAAGCAGTTCGTCGTCTTCAAGTTCCTCGTCGAGTAGTTCTTCCTCCAGCTCGTCGGACAGCAGTTCGTCGAGCAGTAGTGACAGTTCCTCCGGGTCGTCGTCCAGTTCATCGAGTGGTTCGTCGTCATCGAGCAGCGGCAGTTCCAGTTCGTCATCCGGTTCTTCCAGCAGTTCCTCGGGCAGTAGCAGTTCGTCGTCTGGCTCCTCCGGCTCGTCATCCGGCAGTGGGAGCGGTTCATCGAGTTGCCCGCCCGTGGGTGGATCGGTCACGTTCCAGGAGACGGATGTCCGCTGCGAAGATGGCAAGCTGTATGTCTACAAACGCGACATCACGATCTCGATCGAAAACGGCACCCTGACAAAGACCGAAGGCGAGTGGACCCAGAGCCACCAGGCGGGATGTTGCTGCTGTGAGTGTTGTTCGAGTTCGTCCGGCAGCTCCAGCAGCGGAAGTTCCAGCAGTAGTTCGTCATCCAGCTCGTCCAGTTCGTCTTCAAGCGACCCATCCAGTTCGTCGTCATCGGATTCGACGTCGAGCGAATCCAGCAGTTCGTCTTCAAGTTCCTCTGGCAGCAGTGATTCGAGTTCGTCGTCAAGCGATCCGTCATTGAGTAGCAGTTCGTCGAGTTCGTCTTCCTCCAGTTCATCAAGCAGTTCTTCCTCAAGCAGCGACTCGTCATCGAGCAGCAGTTCCAGTAGCTCGTCGTCAAGCTCATCGTCTACCAGCTCGGAACCGTCGTCGTCGAGCAGTTCGTCCAGCTCATCCTCGTCGGCACCGCCGAGCAGCAGTTCGTCGAGCAGTAGCAGTTCGTCGTCAACCGTTCCTCCTTCGAGTAGTTCCTCTTCGTCAAGTTCATCGTGCAGTTTGTCTTCATCCAGCTCGTCAAGTGATTCATCGTCCAGTAGCGAGCCGCCTTCGAGTAGTTCGAGCAGTAGCAGTTCATCATCGAGCGAACCGCCGCCAGATAGTTCAAGCAGCGAACCGCCCGATCCGCCATCCAGTTCATCGTCTATTCCACCTGATCCGCCCCCGCCATCGAGCAGTTCTTCGTCGAGTTCCTCGGGCAGTGGCTCCTCTTCGAGCAGCGGTTCGGCTGGAAGTTCAAGTTCCCATTCAGGCTCGCTGAGCGGAAGCGACCCGTCGTCGTCCGCCTCGTCGGCAAGCGAAATTCCTTCGCCCAGCAAGTCCAACCCATCATCGTCATAAGGAGTCAACTCACCGATGCGCGTTTTCTTGATGGGCTATCCGGGCGACCTTGGCGGCGCATGCACTGAGGCATGGCACACGGTCAAGCTGTGGCGGCACTTCGACGCCGACGTTCGCTTGATCCCGACCTGGGAAGCCGACGACCGCTGGCGCTCGCGCGTCGATGAACTCGGTTGCACAACGCACGCCGCGACCGCCGAAACGCTCGACCAAGTGCCGGGCCTTGCCGGTTCGACCGTCATTAGCTTCTGCAACAGCGCGTTCCTGGCCAACGCCAAGCGACTGCGGGAACTGGGCTGTCGCCTTGTCTGGGCGAACTGCATGACTTGGCTGTTTGACGCCGAACGTCAGTTCTACCGCGAGGCCGGGCCGTTCGATGCGTTCATGTTTCAGAGTGAATTCCAGCGTGGCCTGTTGGAACGGGAGCTGGCGGAATTCGGATACGAATCTCACCAGGGCCACCTGATCCGCGGTGCGTTCGAGCTGGATGACTGGGAGTTCAAGCCACGAACACACAACCGTGGCGAGGCTTTCGTGGTCGGACGTGCCGCGAGGCCGGATCAGGATAAATGGTCGAGCAACACCTGGCCCATCTATGAGCGAGTTCAATACGCGAACAAGCGGGCCCTGATGCTCGGCATGGACGATCGCACCCATGCCAAACTTGGTGCTGCGCCCGAATGGGCCGATTGCCTCAAGCCGATGGCACTGCCGGCGCGGGACTTCTTCAAGCAACTGCATTGCCTGCTACCGGTGAACGGTGGCGCGCGCGAGAACTGGCCTCGCGTCGGACTGGAGGCGATGGCGACCGGCGTTCCCATCGTCGCGCAAAACGAATGGGGTTGGAGGGAGATGATCGAGCATGGTGTTACGGGGTTTCTCGGTGATTGCGATGAGGAACTGGCCCACTACGCGGCTATGCTCGCCTACGACCACGACCTGCGGACGCGCATCATCCACGCCGCCCGCGAGCGTTTGGTTGATGAACTGGCCAGTCCCGATGTGATCTGGTCCGGATGGCAACAGCTCTTCACGTCGATTGACCAGCAGGCGAAGGAGGCCGCATGACGATGCGTCTTTCCAGCGATCCGCTCATCTCCTGCGTCATGCCGACCTACGGTCGGCCCGCGTATGTCAACGAGGCGGTCGCTATGTTCCTGGCGCAGGATTACCCGCGCAAGGAACTGATTGTCCTCAACGACTGCGCGGGGCAACGGTTCGTCTTCGATCACCCCGATGTCCACGTCATCAATCGCGATGAGCGTTACGGTACGCTGGGCGAGAAACGCAACGCGGCGATCGAACTGGCGCATGGCGAAATCATCGCCGTCTGGGACGATGACGACGTCTACCTTCCTTGGCGGCTCTCGTTCTCGCTGGCGCAAATGCGCCAGCACGACACGCCGTTCTACCGACCGGCCGAGTACTGGGCATGGTGGGGCAACGACGACGGATTCCACAACAACCGGGCGCTCCGCGACTGGATGCACCACGGCCCGATCCTGTTCACGCGGGACGTCTGGCAGCGGGCCGGCGGATACCCAGATATGAACATGCGTGAGGACACCGAGTTCTCCGACCGCGTGCAGCGGGTACTCGATGTCGATTTCATCCGTTATCCGCTGGCGACCCACGATCGGTTCTTCGTCCTGCGAGGCAAATCTCAATACGCCCACATGTCGATGGGCGGCGGCGAGGCACCACTCGATACGTCCGCTGATGATTTCGTCATCCAGCCGACGGACATCCAAGACGAGCGCTTGCGACTGCATCGCGACCGACTGATTGAGGCCCGCCTTGCCGCCGAAACGCCCATCCTTTCTGTCTGTGTGAGCCTTAGAAACCGCTCGCGCATCATTCACGATGGTCAGCCGCTGCACCTGTTCCCCAACTGCGTCCGTTCTCTTGCCGAGGCGGCGGAAAAACTCGGGCCGACCTGCCTGTCCGGCAGACAGGTCGAACTGGTCGTGGCTGACTTCCATTCCGACGACTGGCCGCTGGACGAATGGATTCCCGATACGGCAGATCCGCTGCAGGTGAACGTGATTCCCGTCGATGGCGACTTCTCGCGCGGACGGGGTCTCAACATCGCCGCCCGCCACACGCGGAGCGACCGGTTGTTTCTCTGCGACGCCGACATGCTCATTCCAGCGGAACTCCTGCAGCGCGGCATTGAGATTTTGGACGCTGGCGACGCCTTCTTTCCGGTCTTCCGCTATCTGGGGCTGGACGCATCGCGACAACACTTGGTTCCAGAGAGCTTCGGCAACGCGATGGTCACCCGCGAACTATTCGAGGCGACCGGCGGCGTGCCCGAATTTCACAGCTGGGGCGGCGAAGACGATCTGTTCTATGCCGAAGTCGTCAGGCGCGCCACCGTTCGCCGCGACGTGATCGATGGCTTCGATCACCAATGGCATCCCGAGCGATGCCGACACGAACACTACCGCCGCCCACGCCGACAGGATTACGACGAACATGTCGCCGCAAGATAACCAACAGTTGCGATATGCCGGAAGCCCCGACGTCAGCCGTTCGACGGCGCGCACGTTTGATGGGGCGATGGAACAACTGGACGACCCGTTTGTCCTTCAGATCGGCGCTTGCGACGGCCTCATTGCCGACCCCGTTCGAGCACATATCGTCAAGCACAATCTGGCGGGCCTGTTGGTCGAGCCACTACCCGATCTGTTCGATGAGCTGGTGGCGGAATACCGAGATGCAGGGTGTACGAGGCTGCGCTTCGCCAATACAGCAATAGCCGGCAAGGTCGGCAGTCTCACGATGCGCCGGATTGCTCCGGGACTGCACGACTTGATTGCTCCCTGGGCGAAGGGATGTGCAACCGCGACCGCCGGTAACATCCTCTCGCCAGCCGTCGCCCGGCGACTGCGGCCCGATCTGGCGGACGCCATTGCCGCAGCGACCATCGACGTAGAAGTCTGCTGTGTGCCATTTGGCCCGCTGCTGCGAGAACAGAACGTAGAACGGATCGACGTGCTCGTCATCGACGTCGAAGGCATGGAACTGGAGGTTCTCGACGGCTATCCGGCCTGGCTGCCGCTGCCGCAGGTAATATTGGCCGAGTACATCAATCTCGGCAAAGTCGACCAGCGGCGATTGCGGGAGTTCGGCGGTGATCAGTATCAGGTCAACGACATACCCCCGGACTATCTGTTGCTACGGAAGGATGTCTATGTGTAGATCACCAATTCTGATTCCGCGCATCTTTCATCACATCTGGCTCGGTGGCTTGCCGCTGCCAGATGAGTTCCGACGCTACATCGACACCTGGCGCGAGCATCACCCCGGTTGGGCGTGCAAACTCTGGAACGAGAGTAACCTGTTCCCGCTGACGAATCAGAAACAATTCGATCTCGCTATCCAGCCAGCGCAGAAGGCGGACATTGCTCGCTACGAAATCCTGCATCGCCACGGCGGCGTGTATCTCGATACCGATTTCGAATGCCGCCGGGACATCAAGCCATTGCTGACCGGCGTGGAAGGTTTTGCTGCCGAGGAAGATGACAACAGCGTGGCGATCGGTATCCTCGGTACCATGCCGGGGCATCCCTTGCTGACCGAACTCATCGCCGCGCTACCGGAATGGTTTGCTCGCGGTGGCCCGCCCAATCAGACGACCGGTCCCTGGCTCTTCACGCATTTCGCCCGCGACCGGGATGACTTTTGCATATTTGATCGACGTCTGTTCTACCCGATTCATTACAGCGGCACGCAATGGGGCTCGTTGGATGAGGCGTATGCCATTCACCACTGGGCACATTCCTGGCGCTAACGCCAGGAATTCTCGATGCGAATTCATTTCAACGAATCGATCAGTTCTATCTGCCATCGGTTCGGGCCGGTCTGATTGCCACCGTATGAGTTGAACGCGCCGATGAATGAAATCGTTCATCTCACGCCAACGTCCGTGTCCTCTACGATTCGGTCGATCCGGAGTTCTTCGCTTGTATGGTCCGACAATACGTTTCCAACGGCGAAGCCCACTTCACACGAGTGAATGGCGTGGTGCTGCCGGATTCCCAGAGCATCGCGCACATCACATGGGATAACTTCGTTGTGAACCGCAAAAGTCAGCCGGGAGGATGCGAACAGATTATCGCTTTCCAACAGCCTTAAGACGAATCCATCGTCCGCAAGCCGCGGCGATCCTGCCAGCATACGCCACTCACGTGTTAGCTCAATCGCTTCCATTTCCGACACGCCCGTGAGCAATGCGTTGGACCAGGCGTCGGTGACCATGTCGCCCTCGGCGCAATAACACAAAATCCGGCCAGTGTTCCGAAGTGTCTGTGGTGAGCAGTAAATAGGCAGATTCAGGTCGGTGTGCTCTCCATCGACGACGCGCAAGTAGACGTGCGGGGTCGCGAGACACACGATGCTGTCAATTCTCGTTCTGCAAAGACTGGCTGCGAGAAGGGCGATATTGCCGCCATGACTGTGACCAACCAAGACCACGCGATCGTAGTCGGCCGACATGCAGTCAATATCGTCGGACAGCATCTGGGCTGCTTCAATGCGACGCATTCCGAAAATTGACGATGACCACAGCTGGGGATGGATTTCCACGTCGCCACGTAGACCTCGCGCCAATTCACTTGCAAACGTCTGGTGATCGAGCAAGAGCATGGGCCATTGTTCATCGTTGCCGTACGTGCCGGGGACAATGACCACCAGCGTGCGCTCCGTCCGCACCGCCCGCGAAGAGGCGGCCGGCGAATTGGTCGGCGTGTCGCAGCCCTGAGCGGTGAATATCAAGAGCACGACTATGAGGAAATGTGATATCCTACGTTTTTGTCGCATGGGCTACCTGCGCTTTCTCCGAATCTGGCTTATGCCTTGGGTCTGCAGTCACCGACCGCACTGGGGTCAGCGTCATTCGGTGAAGAGCGAGAACGCGATCATCCATTGGTAATAAAGCCATATCAGCATGACACGCTACCCGCGACGCCAGAGCATCGGGGCAAATCCAGAATGTTGTTGCCGAATAGCCACTGCCCTCCCGATCAGCAAAGACGCTGCCCGTCCCGCAGAAGACCGGCACAGACCACTGCTGAACGCGGCCAAAAAACGTGGCATCATCGAACAAACTCGCCGTGTGGTCCCGACAATAGATGCGCCAGATGTCCATCCGACTGGAGAGCAGCAGCATCAGCTCGTTGTGCAGGAATGCGTGCAGCGACGCCAGGGCGTGTGCCGGAGCGACTGAGCCACGAAGCAGCTCTTCTGCAAGATCGCTGCAACGATCCTGAAACTTATCCACCAGCGCGCCGTATTCCGTTGGTCGATGAGTGGTGAACCGGTAAATACTTTCCATTTCCCGGCTATGCGAACGCGGTCGGTTAATGAGCGGCTCCTGAGTTTCGGAGGCAATACTTGATCGTTCCGACGTTTGGGTTACCACCCGAGTAGCATCACAAAGCGCCGTAGCGGACGACTGGATTGAGTCGTGCAATCGAGTGGCTGTCTCTTCAAGTTTCTGATGCAAACATTGGCATATGGCATGCTGGGCGCGCCGTTGAATCTGTTCGAGGACGTCGTCACGCGCTTTCACGGCAAGGTGCCGAGCCCAACACCAACGTCCGGCAGCCCCTAAGCCGATTGCGACGGCAGCGGCCGCCGGCAGGATCGTGCCCCACACGCGGATTGCTCCCGTTGCCCAGGAGTTGCATGCCCATATCACCGCAAGTGCAAGCAGCAATGCGAGCACCGTGGTGACGAGTCCGCTGCGCCAGCAGTTCAACTGCTGAACCTTTGCGTCCATCCGATCCAGCGATCCGTCGATATCTTCTTGATCGCAGGAAACCACTATCGTATTGCGGTGTTTGTTGATGTGGTCCACGAAACGATCGGCAGCCGCTCGCACGGGTTCGTCGCACAGACGCAACGCGAATGCCTGCCGCAGAACGCCGTGAATTCTTCGTTCGTCACGAATCGTGAATTGGTCGAGATACTCACACGCGCGTACCGCGATCGCATCCGCTCTTTCGCTGGATATCAGGGCATCCAATTCGGATAATCGGGATCGCCAGAGATTGGCCGGAATGCCGTCGAGGCGAAGCGACTTTGTCGCTTTACCGATGTTGACCGTGAAACGAGAATCGTATCCGACCAGACTGGGAACTTCGTAGTCGCATTGTTCACGCGATTCCGCGCGTTCCAGCGCCGCTGTCGCGTCGAACGGCATCGGATTCTGAGATGCCCGCACCAGCAATTGAAAGGGATCGGTTGGCACGCCTTGCTGCAGGTCGAGTCCGACGGGCTGACACGACTGCAATTCTTCGATCAGTTCGCAACAGAGCCGTGGGGCCAGGCAATGGGCAGCCGCCTCGGCGGAAACCAATTGTCCCGACATGCCGAGGACGCCAATGGACGCTTCCGGCTGCGTCAGTGATTGGGCGAGGTATCGAGGAGCGTTGCGATTTCGAAGCACGACATCCGCAAAGATCGCGTGAGCGGCCACGGTCGTCTGGTCCTCCACCGTCAGCAGCCGGCCATCACTAGCTGTCCTGCCGACAAGGTAGAAACGCACGACGGAGCCAGGCAAGGCCTCGGTTACTTCGCTCAGCCACGATTGCCAGGACGCTTCTTCCCAGGCCTGCTGAAGTTGCTCGCCCGCGTCACCTTCAACGAAGACGCACACAATGGACGAATACGACTCATCTAGTTGTGCAAGCTGCTGCAACAGGATCGCGCGGGACTCGTTGTCATGCAGGATATCACTGGGCAAAGCCAGAGTTAGCGCTGGACAGTGTGCCGGTGACGGTCCTTTCGGTACGAAGACCAGCATAGTCTCTGCCAATTTCTGCCACGCCTCCAGCCCGGAGGTCTCTGGCGTGAATGCCACGATTCTACCGGTCTCGATCTCCACGGGCGTCGTCGCCTCCGCGAGCTTGCGATCAATGCTCAATGCAATGGCCTCAAGCTCGCCCGCGACGCCCCGGCAGCGCTGACTGTTGCGATCAAAGCCGATCACCGTTTGCGCCACGACTAGCTGGCTGGGAGACATTTCAGAACGGATGTCCCCGAGCCAACGGCTGGACTCATGGGTCTGATAATCGTTCATTGTTTACTCTCCATTATCCAATCGGGCAATCAACTGGTTAAGCACTTCAACCTGGTGCATCACGAGTCCATAGTTCACGTCCGTGGACTTGACACGCCGCGAAAGCGACTTGATGTAGTTGGTCAAGTCACGCAAAACCTGTTGGTCACCCGCCGCGGATCGCAAATCGTTGAATGCCGTTTGTACGGCTTCGATCTTCTCCCGTTCGCCGAGAAACGCGCGCCGAGCTTTATCCAGGCCACTGGCAAGCATAAGGCCAGACTCACCATCGTTCCGACCGAGGTATGTCATCCGTCCGGTTTGCACGAGTGTCTGCACTGCGTTACCGAGGCTGAGCTGGGTTTTGGTGAACGCCAACCCATCCCATTCACTGGCGAGCCGCACCGACCTGATGGCCGCTCCATTCGTTCCTTCCGCCCGGAGGTTCCAATAGTAATATGGCCCGCGCCGGGCGATCCACGCGAGCGCTAACGCCAGGGCAAACGCCTCCTCGCTCTGCGACACGGCAACCATCGGTTCGACCGACGGCATCAGGGCCATCAATTCGCTCGAGAACGTATCAACAGAATGGCCACCTTCGCGATCCCATGAGTCGGACGCCCGCTTCATTTCGCTCCAGCAATTCAAATAGTGCGGACGCCCGCCGTGGCTGCGCCGTAACACGATAATCCGGTGCGGGTCGCTAGTCGACACGATGCTGGGATCTGCCACGTAACGCGGATTGGTTGTCAGGGCGTCCGAAGCTTCGTTCAACGCTTCCAGGAGCGTTGAGCGTGTCTCGCCGGTGGCGATACCGGGAACGCCCATCGTAATCGTGTCACCAAACGTCACGCCCAGGCGACCAGGTTCCGCCCTCCACATCGGCTGCGTCGCCCGCACCGCCTCACGCAGCTTCAACATCGCAGCGTTACGAGCTTTGCCGCCTGCGGACAACTCTTGCTCTAGGATATCCGCAATCGTCGTCTTGCTGATCCGATGAGAGAAGTGCGCCGAAACTGTCCGAAGTAACTCGTCAACCACGGTCCCCTGCAGACCCAACGCCAGCCGTGCCGCCGCCGCCGAAACCTCACAAGCTGTCGCGGCTGATTTGACCAGCCCGGCCGTGTCGCAGGTATTCTCGGCGTAGAAATTGTCGAACATCTCCCGTGTCGAGATGTCCACCTCGCATGACGAAGCGGTCGTCACGTTCCGGCCATTTGGCTGGTTGCCGATCATCTGGTTGTCGGCATCGGCTCGCAATTGCGCCAGTCCTTCCAGTGACCGGCTCAGCCGTTCGATCAGTCGGCCGCATCGGGCGCTCAGACGCTGAGCGACGATAGCAATCGCTTTCGCTATTTCCGAATCCAGCGCGGCGTTGAGGCACTGACGGTGGAACGCCGCTGCGCGATCCTGAACCGCCCGGTTTGCAAACGGCTTCTTGAAGAACCCTTTCAGCCGCTCCGCTTCGGCGCAGGCCCGTTTGTCCGCCTCGACTGCCCGGGCCAGCGATTTGTCACTTCCTGCCGTCCGCTCCTGCTCGATCCGATCCAGCTCGCCACGCAAATGGACGAGAAAGTCGCGAGCAGGGCTCACACCGGACGCCCGAAGGAGTTCGCTCACTTGCACCTTCAAGGCTTTTTCACAGGAAGCAGCGGTGGCGTCGGTCAGCTCTGCCAGATGTTTGACAATCTTCGGCTGGTGTTTGTCTCGGAACTGCTGGCGTGCCGTCTGCAGCACGGCAGGAAATGCGCCGTTTCGATGGTATTGCCGCCCGCCGGGGGTAATCCGCTGATACAGCGGTTTTACATATACGTCGATATCTGGCACGGCCGCGGCACGGTACGTCTGAGAAATCGGCTGCCCGTTGTCGCCGAACTGGTTCTCGCGCAGGAATTGCGTTACAGCCGCTGCGGCGTTCTGGGAATGCGAACCGTCTGCCGCCACATCATTGCAAACGTCCATGATCTGCCGTGCGAAGCAGTAATTGAACAGCTTTTGGAAGGGTATCCCGAGTGCTGATGCACCGAGCGTGCTGAACCGGCGGGCCCGGCCGGTTGCCGGGTCGGGAGCGAGGTTCTGCCGAGTCACATCGTTGTGGTCGGCCGTTTCCAATTGATCACCGATCTCCGTGCCGATATCCGCTGCCAAATGGAGCGCCACGACATCCTGAACGGCTTCCAGGTTGCGTAAGTCGCGGTCGTCGGCGGTAAACCGCTCCATCAAATACACGTTGTTGTGCAGCATCGAAGGAGCAGGAAACATCTCACGTTCGGTTGCGCCGAGATGAACGTCCTGAGCTACGCCAAAACCCTCATCAAATGCATCGATCGTGCGAAGCGTGTGACACGCATTCGCGCGCACGCGCGCCTGCTCTTCCGGCTTCCCGGCGAGTTTTCCATCCAGGACGTTTGGTAACACGTAATAGCCGTTGACCCGGATGTTGTGACTCGCCATGAGTTGGCGGACATATGCCACAAGGTCCACGCAGAAGCTACTGTTGGTTCCACCGGCCAGCGAGCCCACGACCACAACTTGCAAGCGGGGACGCAACCTGACGTCCTCACTCATTCCAAGCTGTTGCTCAAGTTGAGAGTACAAGCCACGGAGGTCGGCCAATTGCCGTTCAAGCTTTCGCTTGACGAGTTCATGATTGGCCCAGAACGCGGCCACGCCGATCGGGCGTACCTGGCCCGCCTGATCGAGACCACGGTCAATGATCGACAGCAGGCGCGTTCGAACCTGGTCATCAGAGAGATTCAGCCTTTCGGCAAGCCGCTTGTGGCTCTCCGGGTCGCTGAGAACCTCCCGAACGCGTTCAATCGAGAGATGGCAGAACTCCCGCTCGCTAAACCCTGGAAACACGCCTTCCGAGGACTGGCTCGTCTCGTCGGTATCCAGCACGATATAACGGACGTGGGCCTGAACTCCGCTTCGATCAAGGTTCCACTTGATCCGGCGGCCGATCCCCGCACCGACGCCCCCGCCGCAAATTACGAGCGTAGGCAGAATCGTCCGCCGGGCCGAAGCCGGCGGTTTGAACTCGAACTGGTCCGCCAAACAGGCCAGGCGCTCGCGTCCGTTCCCATTGGTTTCGTTTTGACGCCGCCGCTTTGTTGTCGTTGCACTGGTCATGATAGTTCTCCATTGAGTAACAGGGTTTAAGTGATAGGGATCAAACAGTCTCTACGTTTGAACGAGGTTGAATTCGTACTCACCAACCGTCGTTCGGTCGTTTTCAGTCAAGGGAACGGGCCCAATTTGAGTTCCGTCACCGTCAACTACTTCAACCGAATGTTCGATCTGGTTGGTCAGTGGATCGCTTGTAGCTCGCACGACCGCTGCGGTTGACTCGTTCAACGGCACGCGTCCCTCGGTAGCTGTACCATCAAACTCGACGCTCGCATAAGGGGCCAACGGGGCGTCTTTCGATTTGTAATTGAGCGTGCCGACCAGCATGGAAAGGCGCAGATCTTCTTGACGCTTCCGCCACCATAGGACGGCGTAGGCCGCGCCACCGAGCAACACGATAGCGGCCGGAACGAGCCATAAGAGGCGCCATACCCAGGCCGGCAGCGGCTTCGGAACACGGATCGGGATTTCGACGACTTCCGCCGCGAATTCCTTAGGCCCGATGATGCGGACGTGGGCCACGTAATTACCTGGACCGTATTCGTGACGCACGTCTTGGACACCGGAAACACGAACTGTGGGACTTCCATCGCCGAAGTCGTATTCTGACTGAACGACCGATCCCGTGGAACGATTGTTGAATGCAACAAGCTTGTAGTCGCGCCCCGATTCGATGACCTCCAATGTCACCGCCGGTTCCGGCGGGACGAAACGAGTGCGCACGTTCAGTTTCTGTATCGTTTCTGCTTCGCCGCCCCGCCCACGAACCTGCAGCCGGACTTCCTGCTCCCCGACCTCCGCGAATGCACACTCGATCGAACGTTCTCCGCCATTGCCATAATCAACGACCAGTGGAGTGTCTCGCCCTGGCAGGTGCCATGTCACCGTTTCGATGTCGCCGGTCGACGTATCGGTCAGAACCACAGCCTCGCCGACTCGCGGCTCGGGTGTGCCGACGACAAAGCTTGCTACGGGTTGCTCCGGACCTTCGACTTGGATCACCCGCTCGGCAGTTGCCTGGCGGCCGAAGGAGTCGGCAGCGGTGAGGCGAATCACATATTCGCCGGGTCGTGACCAGATGACGCGCGGGTTTCTCTCTGCGGACGTCCGTGCGTCGCCAAAGACCCAGTTGAACCGGCAGTCAGCGCCGGTCGATTCGTTGACCAGCAGGACGGAGGTTCCGACGTCCACCTGCTCAGCGGACACCGTAAACGCGGCCACCGGTGGGGGTGGTAGAACCACCTTGACCCGTTGCGTGGCACTGTCTTCCCGGCCTGTCGAGGACGTTACGGTCAACCGAACGGTGTATTCGCCCGGTTCGCGGTATACGTGCGTCGGGGAACGTCCTCGGCTGGGGGCCTCTCCGTCTCCCCAGTCGATGATACGGTCCCGGATCACACCGATGCTGTCGTCAACAAGCGTTACTCGATCCCCTGCCAGCACTTCAGTGGGCACAATCCGAAATTCAGCTTGAAGCGGAATCACATCCTCTGGTGTGAGCGCGGTTCGGACCTGCACCCCTTCGTCTTCGAGCGCCGTCCTCTGCTCGGCCTGCAATTCAAAACCGATCGTGATGTACGTCAACTGAACCTGCGACTGGCGGAGCAACGTGCGGTACTTGGCGAGAACGGTCGATGGGCGGGGGCGATTGGGGTCATTGTCCAGCAAGTCCGAATACGCAAGGACTCGAACTCTGGCGCCTGGGTCGCTCGTAGCGAGTTCCGCGGCTTCCGCCATGACCGAATCCAACGATCGCCACAGCCGTGTTTCCCGCCCCTCGGCCCGCAACGCATTGACAAAGGCCGACAGCTTTTCGCGGTCAGCGTCAGAGGAGATGACCACTTCCGGTCCACCAGTCAGTTCTTCCGCGAAAGCGTAGAACCGAACGTCGGTGCCGTTCGGCAGGGAAGTGATGAACGTCGCCATCTGCCTTTTCACTTCATCGACCTTGGGCCGCCAACTGACGGCTGTCGGGTTTTCAGGGCGCCTCTGCATTGACGCCGAGTCGTCCAACAGAACGAAATAGACGATGCTCGCCTCCGAAACGGAGTCTTCCTGGGCGAAGCTGGTTGACGACATGAATAGGCCGATGATGCTCGCCATGACCAGCATGGCGGCGATTTGCCCGCGTCCGAACCGGCTTGGTTTAATCAACTTACACATAGCTACACTCCTCGAATTTACTGGCGACAATGTCGCTTTGCGTCTTGAACTCAATGTCTCAATACTTCCGTTTCCTTCGGCGACTCTCGGCCCCAGCGTTCCACGTCGTCGAGCTTTCCCGTATGCCAGGCATGTAGGACGACGATGAGCAACGCCACAAAAACCGCCGTCCAGAACGCCGTCGATCTGAGCACTTTAATGACGAGGCAAAACAGCAAGACAGCAGCCGCCACGACGACGAACAAAACCAAATAGAACCCCAGTGGAGTCCTCGTCGGGACAATTGACTGATCCGCCAGCCTTTCGCGGACGTCCGCCCAACCGGAACCTGGAACCGCGACGTTCCCGACCGGCCTTCCATCGGGCACCACCTCGGCACCGGGACGGGACCGAATAACTTCTTCACCGGGCACTGCCACGGAACTGCCGTTACCGAAGCTCCGGCCAAGTATCAGCATCACGGCGAGGACGAGTACGACTGCGCCGACCGCCAGGCCCGGGATGAAGTACGGGCTGGTGTGGTTCGACGATGCGGCACTGGCCGCGAGGTCATCATCCGTGTCCACTTCCGCGATGAAATCGTTTTCGAACAGTCTCGGTTCAGGCATGATTGATACCTCGCTCAGTACTGGGTCAGGATCGGCGCGACATCGACATCCTAACGATGGACAATTCCGAGAGAAGGCATCTCGCGCATACTTCGTTCAACACACACACTTCGGCGAATTGCTCAAACTCGACCAACTTCAAAGTTGGTCGAGTTGTTCCTGTTGCACAATTGACGCAGATACCTGCCTTCAATGCGTTTCTTGGGATACCGGTTTGTGCGACAATGGAAGCGACCGGCAGTCAAGAGCATATTTGTCGAGAAGTGCCCTAATTGCCACGGCGTCGTAGCCGCGGCTACGGTGTACTCCCAACTGCTGATCGCTTAAAAACGCTGGCGTTATCGAAAGGGCTCGGAAATGAAACGGATAATTCTTTTCTGGTTCGCGTTGTTCTTATGCGGGATTTTGCCTGCGGCCTTCGACTACGTCTCTAACGGTAAGCTGGTAGGCATTCCGCTCGGATTGGCTTGGACAACGGTGGTCCTGGTGGCCTTTTTTGCTCTTTCGATTGTTGCAACGCGGTCGAAAGGAGGCTGAACATGTTAATCGGAACGATCGCTTTCTATTTGGTGCTGTTGATTGTCATTGGATTTGTCGCCTATCGATTTGGCCAGCCGACGTCAGAAGACTACTATCTCGCTGGTCGAGGACTCGGGCAGTTCGCGTTGATCGCGACATTGTTCGCGACGTGGATGTCGACATTTGCGTTTCTCGGTAGCCCAGGCTTTTACTACAGCAAGGGTCTTGCCTGGTATATCCCTCATGGGTTGCTGGTGGTTGCGAGCCCCATTCTCCTGTTGTTTGTTGGCCGAAGGGTCGCAACGTTGGGTGCCGAATGCGGCGCCATCACGCCGGGTGATTTGATTGGCTGGTGGTTCAATAGCCGTCTGGTCGCATTTTTGACCGGCATCATTTGCATTCTCGCGCTGGTACCCTATGCGACGATTCAAGTGCTGGGGATTGCAAAGGTTGTCGATGTCGGTTCAAACGGCTATTTGCCGTTTCCGGTGACGGTGCTCGGAACGGCGGCTATTATCGGCCTTTATGCTTTTTTCGGGGGAGTGAGGGCCATCGTATGGACCGATATCCTCCAGGCCGCCCTATTCTGCGTGGTCATGGTGGTGGGCGGCGCGGTTGCGATTCTTGCATCCAGTGCCGAGGGCATAACACTATCGCAAGCCCTGGAAAACCACCCGACAAAATTTGAGATCGGAGATGGGGCCATCGGCAGTGTTACCACCTTGGCCTTTATTTGGACTTTCGGCTACATCTTGTTGCCTCACATGTGGCAGCGAATGCTGATGACCAAAGACCCGAAGATTCTCGAGAAGACCGTCCCGTGGAGCAGCGGTCTAGCTTTGTTCGTCATAGTCGTGCCGAGCTTGATCATTGGGCTTCTAGGCCCATCGATCATTGGGCTGGTCTCAGACAGCGACAAAGTTGTGCCAACGCTTTGGCAACAACATATCTCGCCGCTATATTGGCTGCTGATGTTGGCGACATTTGCCGCCGGCATGAGCACTATGGATAGCCAGATGCTAACCGCCGCATCGGTTGTCCAGAGAGACCTCCTGGGCTTAACTGACAAATCGCCAAATCAATGGCTCTTGCGCGGCACGGTCGTCGTATTGGCGGTCTCATTCGCGGCCCTTGCTCTATCACCCCAAGTATCAAAGAACATCATCTTGCTGGCTTCAAAAGGAACTGGATTTGCATTTTTGATTGCAGGACCCGCATTGTTTCTCATTGCCGGATGGCGATGCCGACCATCGATTGCGTCAACAGGGCTGGTTTTGGGATTGGTCATAGTGATCTTAGGCGATGTCGTCTCCGTATTGCCCACATTGCCGTTCGGTTTTGGCTATTCGTTGCTCGGCGCGGCGGTTGTGCTTGTCGTGATGCTTTTGGGTCGCGTAATGATTCTGGGACAACATGGCATCGCGGAATCTAACTAACCCATTGAGAGAGAGCCTCTTTCGAGTAACCTCGCTGCGCTCTATTTTGCCGGCAAGTCTCATTGCACGGCACGAGGACATACAGCAGGAGTTGTTGCAATTCGAACTGGATTTTGTGTTTTCACACCTTTTGGGAATTGACATTCCTAATTATCCAAGCCAGCTTGATCATCACACACAACTCCATCTTGACCAACTAACCCAGGAATGCAATCAGCGGGCCGAATTGTTGGGTACCCACCAGCGCCTTCTCTATGTTGTGGGTAATGTTTGGCGTTGGCGAGGCGATCGGATCTTTGAAGCATCACTTAGTACAAGCATAACTCGCGAGGACTGGGACACTCGGTGGCACGTTTACCGATCAATCACCGAAGCTGCCTTAACGGATGATGCTCCAAAGCACACATGGAACGAACTTCTTTCACAGGGAGTCCGCTTCAAACGGCCGATGGGATTAGTGGTTGGAGAAGACGGCGACAAAGACCGGCTCCAGGCAGCTGCCACATTCAACCTGAAAGGCAGTGATCTTGGGACTCCTGATTTTGAAGACGATTCGCCCGATGTGCTTGACAGTAACGCGGCGATATCGGCGCTTTCGAGTATAGCGAGCGACGGTCCGATAATAGAGAGGTTGAGGTCAATGTCTCTCAAAACGCCGGGTGATCTCGGGGCCGCCTTTGACAGCTGCCTCAAACAACTCAAAAAAAAGAAAAAAGACAAGCACTGGGTTTTGTGCTGCGAGCAACTCTACTCGGAACTTGATACCGCGCTCAGTCTGGATGCAGTTGCGTTTCTCTTTCGATCACTCTATCGATACTACCTGCAGCCGACGGGCGCAAGCTCCTTTTTCAGTTTTCCGTATTCTACATTCATCGAATCCGATCAGCGCGTATTAACGGCGATCCTCTCGGTTGGGTCGAGTAGCAGTTTCACCAATCAATACATATGGATGCTCGAGCTTATTGCGAACAAACTGCTTGCGCCATACCTTCATTGCGAATTGGTAAAATCGTTGACACGCACAAGCGCATTGCACAAACGGGTCGCAAACCTCGCCAATATAGACAACATCGCAAAGGTTGATCACATTGCAACGCTCGCATCGGCAGAAATACAAAAACGCACCAGTAACCTGTTTCCAATAGGCATGGCTCACTATTCCCTTCAACTCCCCGTAGAACATCTGAAGTCGCTTTCGGCTCAGTACAGACAGGACGGTGGGCGAGACAACTATTTACTCGGGCGATTGGTCGTCGGCGGATTATTCCAACTCCACAATATTCGCGGCCTGAATCTCTCAATCGCGTGTGGGATGATTCAAAAGGCACCCCAAATGGGAGTCCTACTGCTAAACATTTTGAAGTGCGTCGAAAACGATCGATACGCCTTATACGACAGACGGTTTTTGCCGGCGCTAAATGCGGCGGTGAGTTTAGAACGCTTGTTGGACCCCAAGACGGACGCTTTGAATAGTTGTCGCAATGCCATTCAGCAAATCGTTGACACACTGAAATCTGGAAGCATGCCAACGGTCGATCTGATTGAACACCTCAAAACAAATGTCACTGAACGTGATCATCACGTCCCCGACGAACGCTTTCGAACGTACTGTAAAAACAAGCTGCATTTTGATGATCCGCATGCGCCGACACTCAGTGATGACGAACTCGAACTGATAAGGACTTACTGTGCCACAGAATATAGAAACGAATCCTAGTAACGAACCGCTTCTAGTCGATTTGCGACGCACCACGGGAACGATACACAATCGCGGCAATCTGGCCACGCGATTCGAATTAGGGGCGAACGCAGCACATGCCTCTGTGGACCGCTTCCTTTACGAAGGATTTCGCAAAGGCGGTGCTTCGTTCTTGGACGAGGTTCGAGGCAACTTCGGTGCAGCATATTTTGACAAGGCGAAGTCTTGCGTTTTTCTCGCTCGAGACTGGATCGGTGAAACGCCCCTTCACTGGATTATGTCCGACAAGCAGTTAGCGGTGGCGAATTCACTTGCGGACTTGAGAGATCATCTTGGAAACGACTTTGCTTACGAATACGTTAGGTCGTTTCCACAAAGCAAATATGCGGTGATCGAGTTCACGGATGATGTATCGGGACCTATCAGCAAGACCGCGAGATTCGCCAACGACGGAATATACTACAACTTTTCAAATGCCTGCAATTCACGACTCGTCCAAAACGAATCAGTTCGCGAGAACGCGCGCACAATCCGGCGAGGGTTGGACGAGTGTCTCCGAGAACAACTTGCGGATCAACAAAAGGCACATGTCCTTTTATCGGGTGGCCTCGACAGCTTCGGCGTCGCAACTGTGCTTAGGCAATCGGATATTCCTGTTGAATCTTTTACTCTTTCCATTGGCAAAGGAGGTGAAGACGTCGAGCGGGCAGAAGAATTTGCTAGGCAACTCGGCATCAAACACCATGTCCTGCAAGTAACCAAGAATGATGTATTGGCGGCAGCGAAACAGGCAATCGCTGCTTGCGAGATTTATCATTCGTTCAATGTGTATTGTGCGGTTGGAATGCTGCTGTTAGCCGACGCACTAAAACGCGACGACGTCGCTTGCGCTTTCTGTGGTGAAGGAGTAAATGAGGCGCTGGGCGATTATCGGGATTGGCGAATCATGGACCCTTGTGCAACATCCGAGCGAATTCTCCAACGAATTGACGCGAAGAGAATGGAGCAAGTTTCCGAACGCGTGTTGTATGTGTGGGGCCAACCCACGGATCGCGGAAAATACAATCGCCAACTTGGAACAGGGCTGGCCAAACACGCCGGCTCGAGGATGTTTAAGCCGTTCTTGTTCAAGGACATATCACTCAAGTCCCCGTATTACGACCGCGATGTCTTGGCATCCATGGTGTCCATCACACCCAATGTATTAAATGCCGTTGGCGGCAAGCCTGGAATATTCGCTGCTGTTTTCGCTGATGATATGTCGGCACTCAACATACCGGAGAGCTTGATACGATCAAGCGCGAAAGTGCGCATGCAGGACGCGTCCGAGGGTGGGGCCAACGGAATTACACCGATCCTGCTCGAAGCTGGTTTCAACCAACAAAGACTGATCGAAGACTTCAACGACAGATTTGGGGCTAATCTCGACCCAGTCAAGGAATCGAAGCGAATTGCCAATGTGTGACGGATCACGGCTGTTTCGTCGTTGAGTCTGAAACCCCCGCCCCGAATCGTTTCTCAATACAATTCGGGTTGGCGCAAAGCAGGTCGCTCTTCATGCGACTGGATTTCTTCGTAGATGCGAATGAGAGCTGGCCGACTATGCGTCATCCTGTCGCCGATTTGAAATCCAGCGATTGAACCCACCGAAAGCAACCCCAGGGGGTTGTGAGTGGTGCGGCGCTCGCAACACCCGTTAACCCAGGCGGCGCGAGACAGAGAGTCGACCGAGAGTTTGGGCCGAGAATGGCTCCGGAGGGCGGCGGAAATCTGATAGCGAGGAGTCGCCCGACTCGGCGAGATTGCCAATCAGAGACCAACGGCGACGCTCGAAACTGTTGCCAGAACTGGCGATAGA
>JANQQK010000065.1 GCA_028289375.1 Phycisphaerae bacterium
TTGATGCATGTGCTGGGGCACAATGTGGTGGGTTTGTTGCTGGTGTGGGTGGGCTGGAAGGTTGGGGAGCGGATGTTCGCGGGGGCGTGATTCGTATTCGAGGCGGGGTATTTGTTGTGTGATTATGGCGCTGGGGCTTCGTGACGCTGATCGGTGGTGGGTTCGCCGCATTCGGGGCAGCGGTCTGAGGTGAGGAACTGCAGACTGTAGCCGCAGTTGGCGCAAGTATTGTCGGCCAGCAAACGACGGATTTGTCGTACTGCCCATACGGCGAGGACGATGGTGAGAAAGGCAAGAAGCGGAAAGTAGACGCAGCTACCGACGGCAATCGGTGCGGGATGCCTGAGCCATGATGTGTTTGGAATTCCCCGGATCGTGATGCCCGGAGCGCTGAGATGGTTGGCCATGAACCCAACGGACCAGATGAGGAAGAGTGGAAGCGACACGACTGGTGCGAGGAAGATGGCGCGCACGGCTGCGACATCGGGATGATGCTGGCGTTTGGGGTCCCATCCGCCCTCGAGCATGGCAACGAAACTCAGAAACGCGATGAGAAACAGTAGCAAACCGGAACCAAAGATCACGAGCACACCATACAACAAGCTGAGGTACACCCGCAGATTCGGGAGTGGTTCGCCAGCCGCGGCAAACGCAATCGCGATAGGTAGAATCAGGATCAGCGTTAATGACAAGGCGCTTGTGAGCAGGGCCGAGATCGTGTTGACCTGCATCGCCGTCCGGACCAGTCGCCGTGGGGCCAACGGCAGTCGAAGTATCAGCCACGCACTTTCGAGATAACCATTCATGCTGTCGTGTGATATTGGTGGTCAACCGCGATGCCGCATTCGGGGCAGCGTTGGGAGGTTATGGCGTGGAGGCTGTAGCCGCATGAGAGGCAGATGTCGCCGGGCAGGCGTCGGGCGACCTCGCGGACGGCGCGAACCGTGATCCAGATGGTCGCTGCGACGATGAGGCCGAACCAGATGGGGTGTCCGGTGATGGCGATCGAGATGTGGGCGACCCATGCGGGTTTGGGTTGGCCGTAGAGGTTGAAGTTTGGATCGGCGATGAGTCGGCCTGCGAAGGGTATGCACCAGATGAGTATGCAGGGGAACGCGACGACCGGGGCCAGCAGGATGGCGTGGAAGGGCATGATGTTGGCTGGTGCGTCGTTTTCACGGAAGTGGTTCTCGATCGTGCGGACGATGGGGTAGGCCATGCCGCCGAGAAAAAGAAGCAGGAACGCCATGGCGTAGCCGAAACCGACGGTGACGTTCTGGGCGAACACTTGCAGATCGGGCATTGGTTCGGCCATGTGACCGAGCATGAGCGCGATCGGCATGGACAGGTCGAGCGACAGGAAGAGGACGCCGATCCATGTGGCGCGATCAGTGGTGGCGCGAATGGCGTTCTCGGCCAGCTGTGTTGGCGACAGCATGAGTCGGGCGATGAGTGCAAGCGGTGAATTTGACTCATTCATGCAGCGTTGTGGTCGTTGGGTCTGACAGGTGTCTACGTTATCGTGCATGGATTTTCGTCCAATCGCGGTCGTCCCATGATATGATATACGTAGGAGGCGATCGTTGTGTCCCGAACCTGTGATCGATGTCGGCTTCAGAATCGCGCGGGGGCAACCTTCTGCGCGTATTGTGGACGATCGCTCGACTTGCGCCGGGGGCGACGTGAGAAGTTTACGGAAACCGGGGGCGTGCTGTTGCTTCTGGCGATCGGGGTATGGTCGGGCAATGTGCTGCTGAACTCGGTGCGTCCTGAGCGCGGGTTGGCGCGACATGGTCAGCGGGCCGGGCTGGTTTACGATCTGCCCGTGGACTACGCCATGTCCGAACTGACGGTCAACGACGTCGCTCCGCGGGAACCGACTGACCGCATCCCCCGCAGGCTGCGCTAGTCGAGGTCGTCCTCAAAGTCATCATCATCGTCGAGTTCATCCTCGACGTCGTCGTAATCGTCATCATCATCGTCGTAGTCAAAGTCATCGTCGGGGTCGGCCATCATGTCCGGACCCAATTCGGCTTCGTCATCAAAGGTGTCCCAGTCGTCTGTGGCCAGGCCGCCCTGCTCGTGGTCGGTCCATGTGTTGCCTTCGTGTGCCGTCTGCTCCTTGTCGCTGATGCTTGCGTCCTGTTGTTGCGTCGTCTCGAACATCGTGTCCTCCTTTCTGTGGCCTCTTGACCGGCGGTCCCCATGTCCGCCCGGCGCGCAGCAATTTCGTCAGATTTGGCGAGTTGTCAAGTTGGGATTTTCGAGATTGGTTCAGGCGCGGTTTCGGAAGATCTTGCCCAGTTCCACACCGCCGCGGACCAGCAGGCTGATCAGGAGCAGGAGCATCAGCGTGGCGACGGTGAGGCTGAGGATTCCCCAGCCGGCGGTGATGAGGTTTGCGGACGCGGCGGTCAGGAAACCGAGGAGTGCGAAGAACAGCCCGATGAGCAGGATCGCGCCGAGTGACCCGCGTTGCGTTCCGGGGAATGGGGCCATTCGGACCGTCAGGCAGATGAGGAGGTAGAGGAAGAGCCAGACGTGCCACGTGCCGGGCAGAGCGCCGATGACGGCATCGACGAGTTGCTCGATGATGGAGACCTGATCGCGGAGGAGCTGCCAGAAGGCGGACAGTGACGTGGGCAGCGCGGTGGTGACGTGTTGACCGGACATGCCGGCGACGATGCGGTCTCCCCATGCGCTTGCAGCGACATACAAGGCGATGGCGCAGGCGACGAGAGGGAGCAGTCCGATGACGACCGAGCCGACGATCGGGATGCGGGGGCGGGCGTCTGTGGTGGTTTCGGGTTCGCCGTCGTTGTCGGCATAGAGCGTGGTGTTGTTGACGGTTCCGCCAGTGATGAGGCAGCCGATGACGTGGCCAACCTGTGCGACGAGCGTTCCGGGCAGGAGGACGGCGTTGAACATGCGTGGTGCGACCATGCCGGTCCATAGCCTTTGGATGCCCCATGCGGCGAAAACGACGATCATGAGCCAGAATGTAAATGCGGCGTACAGCATCACTTACTCCTGATGCAATCCAAACGATCGCCCATCACGGTGCGGGCGCATCTTCTCCCCGTTCTGATATCGACTCGTCGGGTAAAAATAGAACACTTGAAAATTCGGCCAAACGTGCGTTGGCGATGTAGACTGCAGATGATGGGCGATGCTGAGAACAAGGGCGTGTTCCTGAGCGCCGAGTGGCGGCACCTCGCGATGCTGAATTGGCCGGTGGAGCGGGATGTCCTGCAGCCGCACGTTCCTGCGGGGACGGAGTTGGACCTTTGGGCGGGTCAGCCTTACTGCAGCGTGATCGGGTTCATGTTTCTCAAGACGCGGATCATGGGGGTGCCGATTCCGCTGCATCAGTCGTTTCCGGAGGTGAACCTTCGGTTCTACGTGCGTAGGAAGTTCGGGGATCAATGGCGGCGGGCGGCGGTGTTCGTGCGTGAGCTTGTGCCGAAGCGGATGGTGGCGTGGATTGCAAGGGGGTTGTTCAATGAGCAGTACTCGTATTGTCCGATGTCGTATGACATTGACCGTGACTCAGGCGGGGTGATCCAGCGTTTGCAATTTGGGTGGCGGCTTGCCGGTTCACCGGGCAGCTTGGAACTTCGCACCGAGCAGGTTCCCCAACCCATGGCGGAGGGCAGCGAGCAACAGTACATCGCAGAGCATTATTGGGGATACGCCCGTCAGCCTGATGGCGGGACCAAGGAGTATCGCGTGCGTCACCCTTCGTGGAACGTGTGCGATGCGTCTTCGGCGAGGCTCGACGTGGACGTGGCCCATTTGTATGGCGATCGCTTCGTTGACGTGCTTTCGCACGAGCCGACATCGGCGTTCCTTGCGGACGGGTCGGCGGTGACGGTGTCGCATGGTGTGCGGATTGCATGACCGAACAAGCTGGGACCAACGTAAATACCTGTCTCATCGAGCCACACTGGGAGAGTGACCACATTCGGGGCATACGCCAGAAGTGTTCCCATGCAGGTCATACGAACAGGAGGCACAGAGCCCGAATCGGCGCCGTCGGATTCGTCGGACTCGCCTTACAAAGTATACTCCGCACACAATCCAAACAGGCAGTGCAAAGGCAATAAGCGAAAACCATATGCGAACATGAACTATGAAATAAGTCGAATCCACAAGAATTGCCCGAATGAAGGGATCGAATGACCGTGCATAGCCACCTCCGCTTGACTTGATGTATGCATTGTATTCAGCGGAATAACTAGAAGCGGTTTCATAACTTGTTGAGCGTGATCATGAGGCAGGCGACGTGGATAAAGGCTTGGTACATTTCGACGTGCCGCTCGTGACGAATCAGC
>JANQQK010000066.1 GCA_028289375.1 Phycisphaerae bacterium
AATCGGGGGGCGTCTGATAAGGCGCGCACGTCTTTCAGGGTCACGATACAAGGTCCAAGTTCAAGCTAAAGGGCCTTTATCGGGGTGACGATTCGAGACCTGACGCGATTGAGACGGCTGTAACGGTCGCACCCGATCGCTCGATTGGCTCGGTTGCCCGGGCCGCCTGATCTGGATGGATCAGACGCATTCCAGCAAATGTCTGGATCATGCCGTTTGCCCCGCGGATCAGTATTGGGAAGACAGTTTTTGGCCCGGAAGTGGCGTTGGACCAGCGGACCGGGAAGAAGGGTCTGACGCAACGGGCTGCCATGGTGATGGGCACTGTGGTGGGAAAAAGGGACGCGAAGAGGTCGCGCTTCAGGAGGCACGACGCAGATGAGTAGGATCAACACGAATGTCCAAGCCCTCGTGGCCACCCGTGTGTTCGGCAAGAACAATGCGGACCTGAGTCAGGCGCTGAACCGTCTGAGCACCGGCCTGCGCATCAACTCAGGCCGCGACGACCCTGCGGGTCTGATCGCTTCTGAGACGTTGCGTGCGTCGAAGAAGGCGATCACGGCTGCGACCGATAACGCGCGTCGTGCCGACACGATCGTTGCGATCGCCGAGGGTGCGCTGCAGGAGGTCAATTCGCTGCTGCTGGATTTGGAAGACCTGATCGATCGTTCGGCGAACGAGGCGGGTCTGACCGACGCAGAAGTGGCTGCGAACCAGCTCCAGATTGACGCCATCCTGCAGTCGATCAACCGGCTGTCGAATTCAACGACCTTCGGCGACAAGAAATTGCTCGCAGGTACGTTCGACTTCAGCACATCCGGTGTCGCCACGTCGGCGATTGCGTCGGTGCAGGTGAACTCGGCCAAGATTCCGGACAACGCCAGTCGAACGGTTGACGTTCAGGTGGTGGCGGCGTCTGAATTCGCCGTGATCAGCGCGACTGGCGGCGGCACGAGTGGTGTGCTTTCGGCGGCCGCGACCATCCAGGTGACCGGTAACTTCGGTACCGAGGTCTTCACGTTTGCCTCGGGCAGCACGCAAACACAAATTGCCGCTGCGATCAACTCCAGCAGTCAACTCACGGGTGTGTCGGCTGTTGTGTCCGGAAACTCCGTGGCATTCACAAGCTCGACCTTCGGGAGCAAAGGACTGGTCGACATCGATATTGTCAGCGACGGCGGCACCACGGGTGTCCAGTTGACGGGCAACGGTGAGGACAACGGCGTTGACGGCACGATCATCATCAATGGTCAGGCTGCCAACGTTGACGGTCTCAACGCGACCGTCCGGTCCGGATCGCTCGCCCTGGATCTGGTGTTGAATCAGGATCTGGCGACGTCCTCAGGCTCGTCGAGCAACTTCGAGATCACCGGCGGTGGCGCGAAATTCAACATCGCCCCGGAGGTCGGCCTTGTCGGTCAGGAAACGATCGGCTTGAAGAGCGTCTCGACCGGCTCTCTGGGTGACGCATCGAACGGTTTCCTCTCATCGCTTCAGGCAGGTGAGACGAACGATCTGGACAGCGGGAACCTTGCGACGGCTCAGCGAATCGTTCGCTCGGCGATCAGCCAGGTCTCATCGCTTCGCGGTCGGATCGGTGCCTTCCAGCGAAACACGGTTCAGACCGCGATCAACTCGCTGCAGGTGACGTTCGAGAACACGTCTGCTGCAGAGAGTGCGATCCGCGACGCCGACTTCGCACGGGAAACCAGCAATTTGACGCGTTCTCAGATTCTGGTGAACTCGTCAACATCGACACTGCAGCTTGCCAACGCTCAGCCGCAGAGTGTGCTGGCGCTGCTCGGATAACGCGTACAACGCCTCCTGAACAGGTGATGGAACCCGTCCGAACGAGGGTGATTCGGACGGGTTTCTTTTTTGTCCGCTTCGCATGCGTCCCATAATGCTGGCTTAGATGAGAAATTCGCGCAACCCCATGATTTTGCGGACGTAAATAGCTAAAGCACGTGGTTATCGGAGACGAAATCAGTCATGACCCGAAGGGCCAGTCCCTGCGGGTACTCGAACGAAAGTCGTTCGGGGATCGACATAGTGAACGGGCGATTCAAACACGCGTTAGTTCACAAGGCTCGCACACGGCTGTGCGACACAGGGCCAAGAGAATCGCACCGGCACCGTCATCACGGAGGATGGCATGGCTCGCATCAATACGAATGTACCTGCCCTCACGGCGATCGCGAAGCTGCGATCCAACAATCTTGACCTGAACACCCGGCTTGAACGGCTGTCGACCGGCCTGCGGATCAATCGCGGTAAGGACGACCCTGCGGGCTTGATCGCTTCCGAAACCTTGCGGAGCGAGATTCGCGCGATCGACCAGGCGATCGACAACTCAAACCGTGCAATCAACGTCATTTCGACGACTGAGGGTGCGCTCAATGAAGTTTCCTCGCTGCTTCTGGGAATGAAGAGTCTCCTCCTCAACAGCGCCAATGCCGGCGCACTGACCCAGCCAGAGCTTGAGGCCAATCAGCTTGAAATCGATTCCCTGTTGCAGAGCATCGATCGAATCGCCAACACGACGACCTTCGGCAACAAGAAACTGCTCAACGGCGATCTTGGGTACTTCCTGTCGAACGTCGACCAGAACGCCGTGGCGTCCGTGGAGACTTTCTCTGCACGCGTACCGCAAGGTGGTTTTCAGAGCATCGTCCTGCAGGTCACCGCATCTGCCGAGACCGCGCAGCTTGTCTACAGCGGCGCGACACTTCCGTCGGCGACAACCTTTGAATTGGCCGGTTCGCGGGGTGTGGAAATTCTCTCATTCGCCAGCGGGACGACCATCGCGCAGGTCGCAACGGGCATTAATCAGAACTCGGGCGTCACCGGTGTGTCAGCCATCGTCAGTGGATCGAGTCTCGTGCTGAACTCAACCGAATTCGGTTCGGATGAGTTTGTTCGTGTCAAAGCACTGCAGGGCGACTTCATTGCATCCACGGGTGAGACGATCGTTGACGAGGGTGTCGACGTGACTGCGCTGGTCAACGGGCAGGTCACCAACTCCAAGGGCTTGGAGGTGGAGGTTCGCACGATCGGCCTCGATGCGCGTCTGTTCCTTGACGCCGACTTTGGACAAGCGACCTCATCGACGACCTATCAGGTCGTTGGCGGCGGCGCGCGGTTCCAGATCACCCCGCAGGTGACCGTGGCTGGTGAAGTGAACATCGGGATGGGTTCGATTTCGACAGCCAACCTCGGAAACTCGGTGAAGGGTTTCCTCAGTACACTTCGCTCCGGCGGTACGAACGAAATCAGCACAAACAACTTCCTCAGCGCCGAGGAAATCATCAACGAGGCCATCCAGCAGGTGGCCACGCTGCGTGGTCGACTGGGTGGCGTGCAGAAGAACCAGATCGAAACAAACGTCAACAGCCAGCAGGTGCAGCTCGAGAACGTGACCGCGTCTGAATCGACCATTCGCGACGCGGACATGGCCGACGAAATCTCCAAGCTGACGCGTGCTCAGATTCTTGTCCAAAGCACACAGTTGACGCTGGGAATCGCCAACCAGCAGCCACAGGCCGTCCTGCAGCTTCTGGGCTAGGCGGATGACACGGCGAGGAACCACATTCGCCCGCAACAGCACGCAACGCGCAGTTCTTGCGCGTTGATCGGCCATCTCTGCATTCAGCATCCCCCGAGGTCCGTCGATACACCTATGCGTGGTCCGCATATGCGCGGGCTGCCCGGAAAGGGACAGGTGATCTATGGCTGGTATCGCCAGTGGCGTCGGACTGTTGTCCGGTTTGCCGACGCAGCAGATTATCGATCAGTTGATCGCGATTGATTCGCGACCACTCGCGACGCTCCAGGGGCGCGTGTCGCAGATTCAGGCACAACGAACCGCCTTCACCGACGTCAGCGCGCGACTCCTCGCACTGCGCAACAGCATCACCCGCTTCGACGAGCCGAGCTTCTTCCGAAAATCCAAGGCCACCAGCACCAACGAAAGCGTGCTGTCGGCTGTGGCGGAAGAGGGGGCGGTGCAGGGCACGTTCCAATTCCAGGTCCGCTCGCTGGTCACCAATCACCAGATCATCAGCCGCGGTTTCGCCAACGCCGATCAACAGCCGATCGGCACCGGCGAATTGTCGTTCGAAATCGGCAACGGGCGACTCAATCGCGAGACATCGCTTGAATCGCTCAACAATGGGGAAGATGTGCGTCGCGGCAGAATCGAGATCACCGACTCTGCAGGCGAATCCGTCACCATCGATCTCTCAACGGCGATCACCGTTCGCGACGTGCTCGACGAAATCAACGCCCAGACAGACATCGACGTGACCGCTCGCGCCGTCGGAACGCGCATCGTCCTACAGGATGAGAGCGGAACAGCCGGACTGACCATTCGCGACATCGGCGGTGGATTCATGGCACGCGATCTCGGCATCGCCCAGCAGGCCGACGAAAACGGCGTCATCAACGGCAGCCAGATTCTCAGCATTCACAATGGAACACGCATCGACCAACTCAACGACGGCAACGGATTGGACATCGGACGAACGAATGCGGACCTCGACATCACCGTCGGCAGTCAGACCTTCACGGTCGGGCTTCGCGGGTTGCTGACACGCGACACGCACATCGACGTACTCAACAGCGGCAATGGTGTGCGGACCGGGACATTCCGCATCACGAATCGCGCCGGCGAAACCGCTGACGTGACCATTGATGAAACCGTCACGACCGTAGGCGACATCATTGATCGGATTGAAGCCACCGGACTCGACCTGACGGTCACGCTCGGCGCGGCGTTCGGACAACTGTCGATCACCGACAATTCGGCCCCCGCACCGGACCCCGACGTCGAACTAGCCGACGACGCACCGACGTTCAGCATTGAAGATGTTGAAGGCGGCGCGGCGGCGGATCTCGGCCTCTCCTTCGAAACCACCGACGCGTCACAGAACGGCAACATCATCTACCGCGTTGATACCGTCGGAGACGTCATCCGCGCGATCAATTACGCCGTCGACGCCGACGGGAACCGCAATGAACTGGTGCAAGCGCAAATCAGCTCGACCGGTCTGGGTTTGGAACTTGAGGGACAAGGCGGCGTGGCGTTCTCGGTCGGCGTACCGGAAACAGCCGTCAGTTCCAATGTCGCGGAAGCACTGGGCATCAGCGGCGATGCGACGGGTGGTTCGATCACCGGCAACGACCTGCTGGCAGGTCTCAATTCGGTGCTGACATCGTCGCTCCGCGGCGGGCAGGGTGTCGATCTGAGCACGGTCTTCGTGGGCGCGGGCGAAAGTACCGGCCCGCAATATGTCGACCTGTCCGGTGCCACGTCGGTGCAGGAGATCATCGAGCGATTTAACGCCGTTTCTGACCTGTCCAACGTCCGCGCCGAATACAATGACGCCGGAAACGGTATCACATTCGTTAGCCTCGCTGGCGAAGACGAACCACTCGTCCTTGGCGATTTCGACGGTTCCACGATCCAGGATTTGTTCGGCACGGATGTCGTTGACGGGGGGATTGCCCGGACATTCGACGGCCAACTCAGCACCGGCAATCTACAGCTTCAGTACATCAGCCGATCCACAAGCCTCGAATCCCTCGGCAACGGCAGGGGGGTCAGCCAAGGCTCGTTCCGCATCACCGGGTCCAACGGCCAATCGGTATCGGTCAACCTCACCGATTCGCAGACAACCGTCGGCGACGTGCTTGACCGCATCAACGCCCTCGCGTTCGACGGGCTTGTGGCACAGATCAACGAAAACGGAGACGGCATTGAACTGATCGACAGCACCGACGGCACGGTCGACTTCGTGGTCGAATCGGTCGACGGCAGCACCACCGCCCGCGACCTGAATCTCCTCGGCGAAGCGACAACGTTTGTCGACGATGAGGGCAACACGCAGCGGCGGATCGATGGGTCATTCGAGTTCAGTCTCAGTGTCGATGCCGACGACACGCTCACCGACGTGCGGTCAAAGATCAACGACCTGGGTTTGGACGTACGGGCCACGATCATCAACGATGGCAGCGGCACCGATCCGTACCATCTGATCCTCACCTCGGAGGTCACCGGAACGCAGGGGCAACTCGTCCTCGACACCGGATCAACGGGGCTGTCCTTCGATACGCTTGTCCAGGCTCAGGACGCGGTCGTCTTCTTCGGTGGAGAAGGGGCCGAGAATCCGGTCGTGCTCACCAGTTCCACGAACTCGCTGAACAACGTGCTCGAAAATGTGACGATCAACCTCAGCGGCACGTCGGACGACCCGATTGAGGTCTCCGTTTCCGAAGACACCGATGCGATCGTCGAAGATCTCAACACCTTCGTGAGCGGCTACAACGACGTCATCAACCGGCTGGACGAACTCACCCAATTTGATTCCGAGTCGAACGAGCGGGCCGTGTTGTTCGGCGACTCGACGGTGAATGTGATCCAAAGTCGCCTGCGCAATCTCATCACCCAACGCGTTCCCGACGCCGTCCCCGGATTCGACCGCCTGACGTTCGTCGGCGTGTCGTTCGAATCGGGCGGCAGACTTGCCTTCGACGAGCAGCGATTCCGAGACGTGCTGGCCGAGAACCCCGAAGCCATCGAGGCACTCTTCACCGACAGCGAGAACGGAATCGGCAAGCAGTTTGACGAGGCACTTGATAATTTGACGCGGAGCTTTGATGGCACGATTGCCCGAAAGGACACGCTGCTCGGAGGCAGGGAGGATCTGCTGGAGGACCGGATAACGGCATTGCAGGAGCAACTGGAGCGCAAGCGGACACGGTTGGAGCGGCAGTTTCAGGGATTGGAATCGTCGCTGGCAGGGCTTCAGGACGCTCAGACGGCGTTGGGTTCGATTGCGGGCCTGGTGGGTTAGCGGTCCATCGGGTTTTTCCGGGATCGGGTTCGGGCTTCAGGGGCTAATTAGCTTGATCGGGCGGTCGCGACAACCGATACGACGCATACGATGAGTGCAACCGCCCCAAACGACTATCTTCGCAATCGGATCCTCCAGGCGACGCCCGAACAGCTTCATCTGATGCTCTACGATGGAGCGATCCGGTTCGCCACGCAGGGTCGCGACGCCATCCTTCGAAAAGACTACGAAGAGATCTACGAGAAGCTGACCCGTGCTCAGCACATCGTGCTGGAGATGCAATTGGGCCTGAAACCCGATGTGCATCCAGAACTCTGCGAACAGATGTCAGGGCTGTACAACTTTGTTTATCGCAAGCTGGTGGACGCCTGCGTGCACCGCAACGCGTCGGACGTCGATGATGCCCTGAAAATCCTGCGTCATCAACGCGAAACGTGGGTGATGCTGATCGACAAGGTCAACGCGGAACGTGAGGGCGACGAATCCGAGGTTCCCGCATCCACCGCCAACGCAACGCAGATTGAACCTCAGCCAACACAGAGCGTACTATCCATCGAGGGTTGAGTGACCCGGCGGGTTGACCCGGCGACGCCATCGCTTCTATAGTGCCACCCCGGTGTCCAAGGACGGACAAACGCTCCGTCAACCGGAGTCAAACACATGGACTGTGCATCACGAAACAAGTCAAACAACCATTCATGGATGTCAGCATTTTGCGTGCTGATCGTCGCATCAGCCGCGATCGCGCAGGATCTGCCGACGATTCCGCTGGATCAGGGCCAGACCGCCGACGCGGAATCGGTCGAGGATGCACTGGATCGGGCCATCGATGATCTTCGCATGGCTGAGCAGCGTGGCGACGGTTGGCAGGAGGCGTTTGAGCGTGCCAAGGGGGCGATTCAGTTTGCCCTGCAGCGTGACTCGGAGAACCTGCGGGCACGCTATTATCGAGCACGCCTGCAGATCGTCGCCGGCCAGAATCGATTGGCTCGGTCGGACCTCGAAACGTGGACCGAATCACGAGATGGATCGAATGACTGGGAAGGGCACTTGATTCTTGCGCAGCAGGATGCCGCCGGTCAATTCTACAAGCTGGCCAAACCGCGTTATCGCAAGGCGCTGGATCTGAATCCGCGCGATGCGCGCATCTACACCGGCTTGGCGCAGTGCTCGTTGAAACTGGCTCAGCGGGCCGAGGCCGTGCAGTGGGCACGCGAGGCTGTCAAACTCAATGCCACGAGCAATGCGTATCGATTGCTTGCAGAAGCACTACTCGGCAACAAGCAGTTGGCTGACGCGGAGCGATCCGCGCAGTACGCCGTCGACGTTGACAAAGCGGCCATTCGCGAGAACGGCGCCGATGTGTCCAGGTTGCAGTCGCTCGACCTCAGTCTGAACGCGCTCTTGACCATCAAGCAGGCGCTCTTGCAGGCGAATCCGGAACGCACCAATCTGTATCTGGAGGTCTCGCAGCTTCTGCAGTCGCGGGCAGATGTGGCGTATCGCACGTCCGCGAACAATTCCCTTGCGATCGCGTTCAAGGGTCTTCAGCTCAACAACCCGCCACCGACCGAAGAACATATCGTGCATGTGGCCAAGCTGCTCATTCAACTCAATCGGCCTGCCGAGGCGGTGACGCTGTTGGAGCGGATGCTGACGCAGATCTACCCGAACAGCATGGAAGGCAAGATGCTGCTCGAGCGGCTGCGTGCGACGATGCCGGCGACCGCCTCAGATCCGGCAACCGACAATTGAGTCCATCGCCGTAGCACAAGCACACTATTCAAACCCAAGATCGGTCTTGATCGACTGCAGTGCCTCGATGCAGTTGGCGATGTGATCGTCCAGTTCAATCCCGAGCGTCTCGGCACCGTTGCGGATGTCATCGCGTGACACGGCGGCGGCGAACGCCTTGGCTTTCATCTTTTTCTTGACGCTTGACGGCTTCATGCCATCCAGTCCGTCGGGTCGAACCAGCCCGACCGCGACGATGAACCCGCACAGTTCATCCACGGCGAAGAGCGTTTTGCGCAGTTGATCGTCGCGCGGGTAGTCGTCCAGATTCCATTCCGCATGTGACAGAATGGCCCCGACGACCGACTCATCGACGCCGCGCTCACGCAGTATCCGCGCTCCCTCCCGCGTATGGTCCGGCGGCTCGGGATAGCGCTCATAATCGAAGTCATGCAGCAATCCGACGATTCGCCACAGCGATTCATCCTCCCCGAACTTCTTCGCATAGAACGCCATCGCCGCCTCAACCGCCAGCATGTGTTTGATCAGCGCATCGTTGGTGACATATTCGTGCAGCAATTGGAGGGCTTCGTCGCGGTTCATCGTTTGACTTCACAATAGCGAGGATTAGGATCGAACGTACGCTTCCTTGGCAACGGCCAGGAGCTTGAAGGCTGCATTATAAGGACGTCGTTTGTCAGGTCGAGAAAGACAACGCTTCGCCGCCGACGAACTGGCCGTTGTGCTCAGCCACTATGATCTGGGGATCATCGAGTCGATCACGTCGTTCGAACGCGGATCGCGACGGAGTCCGAAGGTGGGCATCGTGTGCGACCGCGGCAAATACCTCCTGAAGAAGCGCGCCCTCGAAAAATCGCGTCTTAACCGTATCCGCTTTGCCCATGGTGTGCAGAAGCATTTGGCCGAACGGTCCTTTCCACTGCCCGAACTGATCGCCACGCGTGACACGCAGGAGACCATCCTCGCGCTCGCTGAGGACATGTACGAACTCTTCGCATTCATTCCCGGTCATGAGTATGGCAGTACGGCGAAGCAATCGGAAAACGCGGGCCGCACACTGGGCCGATTCCATGATGCACTGTTTGACTTTCCCATTCCAGATGATGCCGCAACGGGGACGTACCATGACGTCATCGGTGTGCGCACGGCGTTGAATGCCATCCCGTCGTCCATCTCGTCGCACGAGAGCGCCGTCGGTCGCGATGCGGAAATACTCGGGCTGATCAACATCATCTTCGAACAGTACGACGAAGCTGCCGACACCGCTGAAGGACTGGGCGTGTCGCGGTTCTCACCGAGCGTCGTGCACGCCGACTGGCATCCGGGCAACATGCTGTTCAAACGTGACGACGTGGCTGCCGTGATCGACTACGACTCCTGTCGCGTCGCACAACGTGTGATCGACGTGGCCAACGGGATGCTGCAGTTTTCAATCATTGGCGGCGGACATCCGGATGAGTGGCCTGACCATGCCGATGAGGACCGCCTGCGTGCGTTCACATCCGGTTATCTCTCGGAAACAACACTGTCGGACGCGGAACGTCAGACGCTGCCGCACCTGATGGTCGAAGCCATGATCGCCGAATCGGTGCTCCCGGTTGCGAATACGGGGTCATTCGGGCATCTGCCGGGATTTGGATTCCTCAGGATGATCTCACGCAAAGCAGCCTGGACGATCGACAACGCTGACGGCATCATCTCGATGGCCACTGTTTAAGTGACGGCCGGCGCGGCGACGCGCTCGTCGGAGATGGTCAGCCCGTCGCGAAGTGTGATGATCCGGTCGCAGCGATTCGCGACTTCCGGCTCGTGCGTCACCATGATGATCGTCTTGCCCTCGGCGCGGAGGCGGTCGAACAGTTCGAGAATCATGTCGCCCGTGGCGGTGTCGAGATTGCCCGTCGGCTCATCGGCGAGAATCAAGATCGGATCGTTCACCAGTGCCCGTGCGATGGCCACACGCTGCTGCTGCCCACCGGATAGCTCGTTGGGTCGGTGATCTGCCCGATCGGTCAGGCCGACGCTTTCGATGACCGACATCGCTTTGGCGCGGCGATCGGCAACGGACACGCCCTGATAGAACATCGGAACCTCGACGTTCTCCGCCACGGTCAACTGCTGGATCAGATTGAAATTCTGAAACACGAATCCCAGGTGCACGCCGCGAAAGGCGGAGAGACCGTCGTCGTCGAGGTCGGCCACGTTCTGTCCACCAAGAAAGTAGAATCCGCTGGTTGGCCGGTCTAGACAGCCAAGCACGTTCATCAGCGTGCTCTTGCCCGAACCGCTAGCGCCGCAGATGGCCACGCATTCGCCGCGCACAAAGTCGATGGAGACGCCGCGGAGCGCTTCAACCGCAATGGAGGAATTCGGCTTGACGTAGACCTTGCGCAGCTGTTTAACGCTGGCGATGTGATCGCTGGTGTGGGATGACGGGTCGGAGTCGAACACGTCGGTGATCAACTGCGGCCGGCACGCTGAGGAGGGCCACCACCGCGCGGCGGTCGCTTACCACGTGGTTTGGACTTCATGTTGACCTGACGAACATTGGCCTCCGCATCATCTTCCTGCGCAGCCACAATGTCTGTGATCTTGAGACGATCCTGCGGAGAGACAGCCAGCATGATGCTTTCCGAATCGGTAAGTCCCTCGGTGATCTCCACGTACTCGGTGCTCGACAGACCGACGTCGACCGGCTTGGGATCGATCGAACGTCCGTTCTGAACAAAGACGAACTGCTGGCCCGCCTCACTGAAGACAGCCTGCACCGGAACGGCGATCACGTCTTCCATCTCGGCGATGAAGATTTCGGCGCGAGCGGTGGCGCCGGGTTTCAATTCCTTCTTGGCTTCGTTGAGCGTGATTTCGGTTTCATATTCCTTGAGATCCGGGTTCAGCCATGAATTCCGCGAGTCCGCAAGTGGGGCGATTTTGGAAATCTTGCCGGTGAAAATCTCGCCCGGAATCCCTTCCACTTCGACGCGGACCTGCTGGTCCAGTTTGATCTTGTGCGTCTTGGCTTCGTGAATGCGGACGCTGACGACCATGACCGAGGGATCGGGCAGTTTCACGAGCGTCTGCCCCTCGTAGACTTCGGCGCCAACATCGATCGTCTGGCGGTTCCAGCGGTGACCGGTGTGATAGACCACGATGCCCGGTGCCGGAGCGCGGATTTCAGCGAACTGCTTCTGCTCGCGGAACTTGCTCAACTCGGATTGCACATTCAGGAGGTTCGCGCGCTTGGCCTCGACGTCCGCTTTCTTCTGGGCTTCCTTGGCAAGCGCGCTCTTGCGCACCCGTTCGAGTTCCTTCTCAGCCTCGTCCACGTCGGACGTGAACTTCTTGATCTCCATCGGATGGGAGTACTTGCGCAGCGTTTCTAAATTGCGCTCCGCTTTGGCAAGGGATCGCTTCGCCTCGGCGAGATCAAACTCGTCCTGCAGCAACTCGCTCCTCGTGATGAATTTCTCTTTCTCGAGTTTTACGGCGGCGTTGTAATCAAGTTGGGATCGATCGACCATACTCCTTGCCCGCTCGATCTCCGCCAGCGCATCCTCTTCGTTGTTGATGGCGTCGCCCTTGTTGTATTTCTGCAGTTCGATCTGGGCCAACTCCAGTTTCAGATCGGCCTTTCGAATCTCGCTGGCGTTTTCGTCGATCAGGATTTCGAGGTCTTTCTCAGCCGCCTCGAGCGATGCCACCGCACTGGCAAGATCCGCCTCGGAGCGTCGAATGCGATCGTCGATCTGATCGCTCGAAAGCGACACGAGCAGCTCGCCTTCCTCAACGTTCGTACCTTCCTCGATGACCCACTTGATCGTCGATCGGCCTTCAACCTTGGACTTGATCTCAAGCGTCTTGGCAGCCTTGAGTTCACCCTTGGCTTCCTCAATGACCGGGAACGAACGGCGACTCACACGGAAGACCAGCTCGTTGTCCTGCATGGCCACTTGGCCGACCAAACCGGGCACGAACCAGAGGCCTCCACCGACCACGACCATCACAAGGACGAGCAAGGCAAACGGCCAACGTCGACGTGGCTTGGCGTTGGATGCGACCATCGCCGCGGATGGCGGGACGGCGTCGACGCTGGAGGAAGCTTCAAGCGTGGTGCTCATGGCGTGTCGAACCTTTCTGGGATGGTCATTCGTATCGCCCTAATAGCTTGTCGGCAAAAGCTCTACGCCATTGTATGGACCTGAACGAATGGCTCCAACGATCTCTTGCGATTCGTTGTCGGTTCTTGTCACAAATGAGGTCACGGACCGCAGACTCAGCCCGCATCGGCGGCGGCCAGCGGCTTCTCCGGGAAGAGTGGGTACTTGCGCCACTTGCCGCTGTCATCGACGCGGAGCGTACCGGTGGACAGTAGAAAATCCAGCACAGCACTACGAAAATCGGCTTCCGCACTCGCCCGCGCGTTTTCCGCGTCACGCAGGTCGTTCAGCGCTTCAACAATGTCACGATTCGACGTGAGTTGGCCACTCTCGAACTTGGCCTGGGCGAGTTTCTGGCGGAATTTGTTGATCCGAATCTGCTCGTCCTGAATGCCGATAGAGAATTTCGCCCGCACCAGTCGGCGCAACGCCCGCCGGACTTCCAGTCGGACGATGTCGTAGGCGTTATCGTAGGCCCGCTCGGCGCGACGCAGCGAGATCAGGCTGCGGCGGTACACATTGCGTTCAGCCTGGCGATTGAGCGGAATCTCGAAATCGAGCGACGCCCGCCACGTGGTGCGGTCGGAATCAAACTCCGTGACGCGGGGCTTGTTCGGTTCGGTGTCGAACGTAACGCTGCCATTGAAGTCCATCCTCGGCAGCAGGGTGTTCTCGGCATTGCGGACACCGCGACGGGCATCGTCGACCGCGTCCTTCGTCGTCAGGAGGTCAAGTCGGAAATCCAACGCCGTGCTGATGGCCGTCGACGGCTCGATCTCGGGGTCGAGCAGGAAGAGTTGCTCGACGTCCTCGTCGAGTTCGTCGGGGGTGGCATCGGGCACGGTGATCGGCTCATCCGTCGGCATGCCGAGGTTGATTTTGAAAAAGTCCAGAGCGGCGTAGTAGGTTTCCTGGGCGCTGATGTAGGAATTCTGAGCGTTGAGCCAACTGACGCGGGTACGGTCGGCTTCAATGGGCAGAATGCGTTGTGCCGCTGCGAGGGCTTTGTCACGCGAGTAGTTCACGCGAAGCGAGATCATCTGGCCTTCGGCGCTGGCGATCCGGGCTTTGAGACTCTGCAGGTTGAAATACTGACCCGCGATGTCGACAAGGAATTCGCGACGGAAGCGCTCGAATCGGCGGACCGCGTAGACGAGGTCGCGTTCCAACTGATAACGTGATTCGTAGGCGACTGGTCCTGCGCCCCGAAGCAACGGGATGCGGGCGGACAGGCTGGCTTGCCCCGTCTCGGCGTTCGTCAGGTTATCATCAATGTCACGAATGAGCGTGTTGATCACGCGGGCTGTCACCTCACCGCCATAGGGCAGCCGCTGCTCAACGGCGAAGTTGCTGACGGCGGTGAGGGCCTGGTCAAACTCGCTGACCTGTCCGTTGTTGATGTAGTCAAAACTGAGCACGCTGTCGACGAAACGCGGTGTCCACAGAAATCGCTCCAGTGTCAGGTCCAGCGCGGTGAGATAAAGCGCTTCCTTTTCCGTCTGATAATCACGGGATTTGCGGATGGCGTAGGCGAGCACCTCGCTGAGTTGCATGGTGCGGAGATCGCCGACTTCCGGCAGGGCGGGTGGTTCCAGAACATCCGGAATCTTCTTTGCGTCCCCCGCTTCGTCAGATTCGGCGTCGCCTCCTGCGTCGGGATTGGCATCGCCCTCTGCGGCGGCGGCGGCGGCGGCTTGCGCTTCCGCTTCGAAGCGGGCTTCTTCTTCAGCCTTGGCTTGCGCTTCGAGCGCAAGCATGTCCTCGTCGGTTGGCGTCGCGCTTTGGAAGTTTTCCGGGACGGTTGAATCGACCGGCGAGGGAACAAAGTTGTACATCGGGTCGCGGCGGGGAATGTTGCCATCTTCGCGCGGCAGCGACGTGTCGAACGTTTCGCCCAGGGCAGCCATCTGACGCTGCTTGATCAACTCAGCCACTTCCCGATCAGCGGAATCAAGAAACCACTGTCGGCATCCGGACACGGACACCACGAGGGCAACACAGAGGATTGACGTCAGTACGCGTGGGACCATCGCGCACACGACACCGGGGGCGACTCGATCTGTCAAGGCGGGTATGTACAATTGTGTCATGGATGACACATTGAACAAAGACGACATCGAGCGCGCGGCACGGGCGATCCGCGAAGCGGATCGCGTCTGCTGCCTGACGGGGGCGGGAATCAGCGCCGAAAGCGGAATACCCACCTTCCGCGGGAAGGACGGATTCTGGGCGGGAAGACGCGCGGAGGATCTGGCCACGCCCCGAGCGTTCGCCGCCGATCCTGAAGATGTCTGGGCGTTCTACCTATGGCGACGGCAACTGCTGGCGGACAAGGTTCCCAACGCCGGGCACACTGCGTTGGCCGACATCGAACGCTCGGTCGATCACTTCACACTGGTCACGCAGAACGTCGACGGACTGCATCGCCGGGCGGGCAGCGAGCGGATGATCGAAATTCACGGAAATCTGCTTCTGGACCGCTGCACGGCGTGTGGGGTGGAGGTCATGCGGACCTTCGACGACGTGTCGGACGAGATTCCCTATTGTGACGCCTGCGGGGCGATGATGCGGCCTGGGGTGGTCTGGTTCGGCGAAATGCTCAAGCCGAAGGATTTGTACGGTGCACAGGCGGCAGCCGAGGCGAGCGACGTCATGCTCGTGGTGGGAACGAGTTCGCTTGTGCAGCCGGCGGCGTCGCTGTCATTCTGGGCGAAGTCCAACGGGGCGACGGTAATCGAAGTGAACCCGGACGCGACGCCTCTGACGGCCGCCGCGGACATTTGCTTTCCGCACGGCGCTGGCGCGGTGCTGCCGGCGATTGCTTCACGTGTCTTTGACTAGAAGCGGTTTCATAACTTGTTGAGCGTGATCATGAGGCAGGCGACGTGGATAAAGGCTTGGTACATTTCGACGTGCCGCTCGTGACGAATCAGC
>JANQQK010000067.1 GCA_028289375.1 Phycisphaerae bacterium
AGCAGTTTACCTTTTCGTGTGACGCTTTTCGCTCGTGGGAGCCTGCAATTGTAGACCGAACGGCGTCCATCGCGCCACGAAGGAGCGTAACACGCTCTAGACGACTTGCAACACCAGGGCCGAAGCTGCCCTTTCTGACGGACAAGCACCTTGAGGAAGAGGCTGCACTGTTGCTGGCCGAATACGGCCACAAGCACGGTCAGATCACCGCGCCACCGATCCCGATCGACGAAATTGTCGAGGTCTATCTGCTGCTGACGATCGAGATGAAGGACTTGAACAACCTCTATGGCGTCGGCGATGTCCACGGGGCGCTGTGGGTCAACAGGCAATCGATCGACGTCGACATGAGCCTCGACCCAGAAACGTTTCCCGCCAAACGGGGCCGCTATCACTTCACGCTGGCCCACGAGGCGGGCCACTGGCGTTTGCATCGCCAGTTGTACCAAAAGAAGGCCAATCAACTTTCCCTGTTGCCCGACAAAATTGAACGTCCCGAATACATCTGCCGGTCCAGCGACCGCGCCCCGATTGAAATTCAAGCTAACAAGTTCGCCGCCGCGCTGCTGATGCCACGGGAAATGTTGAAGCGATCCTGGCACGAGTGGCACGGAAGTATGAACCCGATCTACCTAGACGAGCTGCAAGCCAAACAACAAGAGATCTTGACGCCGAGGTACTGCGTCGCGGTGGATTCAAGCCGGGCGACGACGCGATCGACAACATGCTGCTGGAACATGCCGCTCGCCCGCTGGCGGATACATTCCAGGTTTCGCCCGAAGCGATGCGCATTCGACTTGAAACAATGCAACTGTTGATCCGAAAGAGGGAACGAATGCTGTTCGACTGAACGGCAATTTTTTTTGACCCAGGTGTTTACCGTTTAGCGAATGGACGCGCCGCAATACGAAAGGGCCAACGATGGCCAAAGCATTTGATTTGAGGAAACAACTGAAACTCCATGACAACCATCTCCTGCGCCGGTTGTTCGCCGACGAGGAGGCGACGGAAAGTGTCGATTGGGAGGGGCTCAAGAAGCATGAGGTCGAACCCATCGCCGAGGCATGGGAGGCAATGCCGGATGCCCGCCGCCGACACTTCCAGGTGATCCTGCAGGACGTCAATGAGCTGTCCGATCCGCGCGGACAAAAGGTCCTCATTGAGGAATTGGAATGGCAGTCGCCGGAGAAGATGCCGGCATTCCAAGCCTGTGCGAGCCCGGCCGACAAGGCGCTATGGGCCTACTTCGAGTCGAGTCACGCATTTGATTCGGCAGCGATCTTCGCCAGGGCTGAGTCGATGCGCGGCGGACAGTATTCCAATCGCTGGAACAGCCTGCCGACCGATCCCCTCACCGTCACCGAGGAGATGATGGCCGCGCTTCAGAACGAAGTGCGGGATTACTACTGGAAGAAGGAATTGCGTGGCCAGGTTTGCCGCGTGCATCACTACTCGCGCGCTGGCGGCGCGGAATTCTTCTTCGCCTACTTGCCGGACTGGCCCGACAAACTGCTGGTGTTCGACGAGGACGGGAATCTTACTCCGCGCGAGGAGAGCTACACGTTCAACAACGTGTTCGTCTACGTTCCATCCGAAGGGGCCATCGAATTGATCGCCAAAGGCGGCAAGCCAGTGCAGAAGGAGTTGCGCAAAGCGTTTTGCCGATCCGTGTTGGGCATCGAGGTCGATGACGCCGAGCCTGAAAAGCCGGTTTACCAACTCGACCATCTGCTTGATCCGAGTTTCGCCTTTACGACGGAAGACGAGGACCGACTCGCCGCCGTGCGGTTGCGGCGTATTCGCCTGCTACCGAAGGTGAATGTGCCGGCCATCGAGCACCTGGAACCCAAGTTCTCTGAGCACGCGACCCACGCCGAAGTCATGACGGCAATTCAGCGATTGCTCGGAGCGTATGGATTGGATCGAAGTCAGGTCAGGTCGACACAGGTGAGCATCCAACTGGTGTTCATGAGCGACGGCGATCGCAAACCGAAAAGGATGACGTTCAATGTTTCTTGTCCCAACACATGCGACCTGAAGGGCAAACGTGACGATGAGCGCGTGGTTGGCGAGCGTTGCGTCCAGCGATGGGGGATTCTCTGTGACTGATCCCCTTGAGTTCTTGTGGCCACTGGCGGACGCTCCCGATCCAACCGTTTCGTCGCATGTCGCCGAGTCTTGGCCGGCGGGCGTCCGCGAGCAGCTGGTGGCGCTCGGCGTACTGCATGAAGCCGAGCGGGCTGAGCGAGTGCGGTGCCCCGAATGTCACGAACACGTAGAGGAAGTGTTGGCCATTGCTGGGTCGGGTGGAAAGCCCCGCTTTGTGATCCCGTGTCCGGAAGTGCTGCGAGCGGAAGTCCCATCAGCGGCGTTGCGCCAATGGCGCGTCGACCACGGCACGCTGGTGTCCGCGCTGGCATCTACCCTGAGCCTGACGGGCAAATCCAAAGAGCTTGTTGTGGACCGGCTCTGGCGATTGGGACGCACGAAGTGGAACGACCAGTCCCGAGACGTACTGTTCGCTCGAGGTCTGCATTGGGAGGATGGCGCATCTGTGCGAGCCACGTTGGTACGCAGCCGCAAGCCAATCGTGTTCGTGCCATTGCGTCGTCCGCCCGATGAGTTCTGGCGAACAATACCGCCAGTGTTGGTGCTTTCGCAAGTGGCAATGTTCGGTGATGAGTGCATTGACATTGAGTCAATGGAAGTCGCCGCTGCAATCCATGATGCCGACGCGCTGGCGACCTCGAAAAAGGACATTTCTCTAACCGCTGACGACCTGAAGTGCATGATTCGCCAGCAAGTGAAAGCTGAGGGAAAGATGAACCTGACCGACGACGCGTTCGTCGCCGCCTATCGCCAGTGCGGATCAGTCCGCGAGGCTGCGACGTTCCTTACTTGCGAAACAGGCCAGGATGTTTCCAAAGACAAGGTACAGCGGGCCCTCACACGAGAAGGCGGCGCTGCGGCCGTGCTCAATAGTGAGGACAGCGATTCAGTCGTGCGTGGTGTCGCGTCGCAGCGCCGCGACAAGCGTGGAAAACCTCTACTTCATTCGCAAACCACAGATAAGGAGTAACTTGCGCCGCTGCGAGAGCGACTTGCGATTCGCGCGCAATCGTCGCAACTGCGACATGGCAGCTGCCTGCCGAGGGCTTGAGAGGCCCATAACCCGGCAGTCGTGAGTTCGCCTGTGTCGTAACTGCGTTTTCCGCAGCACAGAGTTTCTTCTCGAATTCGTGCCATCGTGCCGGAATGCAGCCTCCGCCCTCGGGAGGTTGCCATGCAGGCACCGCACGAGGTTTGTACGGAGTATGCCCGGACTCTAATTCGGGTGAAGGCGCGTCAACTGATTCGCCGTCCCGGCTTCTGCCGGTCGGATCAGGAGGATGTCGAGCAGGATCTGTTCCTGCATCTGCTGGGGCAGGCCCAACACTTCGATCCCGATCGCAGTTCGCTCAACACCTTCATCGCCCGTGTCGTCGATTCGGCGGTGGCGATGCTGGTTCGCGAGCGAGGTCGGATCAAGCGGAGTCCCGCCGGCGACGCCAAAGTGCAGTCGCTGGAGGTGAAGGTGGAGCAGACCGAAGGTCCACCTGTGCCGCTTTGGGCGATCATCTCGATCGCCGATCTCCAGCGCCGAACGGGGACCACGTCTCTGCCCGACGCCGAGAAGTACGAGTTGGCCGAGGACGTGGCCAACTCTATCGCGTCGTTGTCACCGGAGCAGCAAGAGGTCTGTCGTTCTCTGATGGAACGCAACCTCACCGCGACAAAGCGCGAACTGGGCATGTCGCGTCGCTCGTTCGATGCGGCAATGGAGTGCATTCGCGATCACTTCGCTCAGGCCGGTTTGGCCAAAACCTGATCGCGGCGCGCAGAGGGACGCGCAGGCGGCATAAGTAACTACGGGAAGGCCACTCGAAGCGACTTCCAAGGAGTAAATCTCATGACCGCCTGCGTGTTCCGTTTTTCATTTTCAACAGACGTTCCTCTGGACGAAGCCGAGATGACCTTGCAGTTATCGACGTTCGCTGCCGAGGGGATGTTCGGCACGGCGCGTGTTCGACTCGACTTTGGTTATCACATCGACGCCGACCATCGCATGATTGTCGTCGATGGTTCGAAGGAAGTCGGTGCAGCCGTGGTCCAAGTATTCGCCGGCCTTTTGCTGCGTGAATTCGGCGAGGACTCGTTTCGCGTGGAGCGGGTCAATTCCAAGCAGCACCAGCCCCAGGAGGCGGCGGCATGAGTTTGATGGGCAAGGTCCAGCGTGGGCGGATCGCGAAACCGCCTCGCATTTTGTTGTACGGCGTCGAAGGGATCGGCAAGAGCACGTTCGGCGCGCAAGCCCCCAACCCAATCTTCATTCAGACTGAAGACGGGCTCGACGAAATCGACTGCGACAAGTTTCCGCTGGCCACGGCCTACGAGGACGTGGCCGAGGCGCTCGTCGAACTTCGTCGCGAGGAGCACAGCTACGAGACGGTTGTCATCGACTCGCTCGATTGGCTCGAACGCCTGGCGTGGGACAAGCTCTGCCTGGAGAACGGCGTCAATTCCATCGAGAAGGTCGATGGCGGTTACGCCAAGGGCTACACCCACGCGCTGACGTATTGGCACGAAATCATCGACCACTTGAACGTGCTCCGCAACGGGCGCGGCATGGTCGTGTTGCTGATCGCCCATTCCAAAGTCGAGCGGTTCGAGGATCCCGAGTCGTCGCCGTACGACCGCTTCGCGCCTCGCCTGCATAAGCACGCCGCCGCGCTCGTCAGCGAGTGGTGCGACGCCGTGCTGTTCGCCACCCGGAAGATTCGCACACAAAGCGAGGACGCCGGCTTCAACCGCAAACGCACCATCGCCCATGCGATCGGCAAGGACGGCGGCGAACGCATTCTGCGGTGCGTCGGTGGGCCTTCGTGCGTGGCAAAGAACCGATACGGAATCACGGACGAATTGCCGCTCTCCTGGGCGGCGTTCATCCAATCGTTGTCCAACAACCAACAACCAGAAGGAGCCAATACCAATGGCTGATCTTAATGGCTTTGATGCCAACCAAGTCGAACCGACCGGCGACTTCGAGCCCATTCCCGTCGGCAAGTATCTCGCAGTCATCACCGAAAGCGAGATGAAGGCCAACAAGGCGGGCACGGGAAGCCTGCTGCAGATGACTTTTCAAGTCATCGAAGGCGAGCACCAGAACCGCCTGCTCTGGGCGCGTCTCAACCTTGACCACCCGAATGCGGTTGCTGTGCAAATCGCACGCGCGGACTTGTCCGCAATTTGTCGGGCAGTCGGCGTGCTGGCCCCGAAAGACTCGGCCGAGCTGCACAACCTGCCGCTGGTCATCCATGTCCGCTGCAAGAAACGCACGGACACGGGCGAGATTGTCAACGAGATCAAGGGTTACGTGAAGAAGGATCAGACGCCGCCGCCCGCCGCCGGCGCTGCGCCCGCGACCAACAGCACGCCTCCTTGGAAGCGTTCCTGATGCTCGAGTTCGAACTGCCCTATCCGCCAAGTGTGAACCACTATTGGCGGCGCGTGGGAGCACGGACGCTCATCAGCCGCGGAGGTCGGGCATTCCGCCAAGAGGTCTGCGCGATCCTCGCGGCCCGCGGGGTGCGGCCGCTCGCGGGTCCGTTGGAGATGGAGATCGTCGTCCATCCGCCCGACCGCCGCCGGCGCGACATCGACAACGTGCAGAAAGCGTTGCTCGACGCCCTTCAGCACGGCGGCGCGTACGAGGACGACAGCCAGATCATTCGGCTCGCCATCGAAAAGGGCGATCCGGTTGAGGGCGGCAAAACGCTTGTGCAAATCAAAGAGGTGTCCGAGTAGATGATTACGCTCCGGCCTTATCAAGAGGAAGTCAAAGCCGCCGTCTACGGGCACCTGCGGGCGCGGGACGACAATCCCTGCGCCGTGGTGCCGACGGCCGGCGGCAAGACGCCCATCATGGCCAGCATCTGCAAGGACGCGGTCGGGCAGTGGAACGGCCGCGTGTTGATCCTGGCACACGTTAAAGAACTGCTGGAGCAGACGGCCGACAAGCTGCGAATCGTCTGCCCCGAGATCGACTTCGGAATCTACTCGGCGGGCCTCAAGCGGCGCGACACCCAGCACCCGGTGATCGTGACCGGTATTCAGAGCGTCTACAAGCGGGCCTGCGAACTCGACGCCTTCAATCTCGTGATGGTCGACGAGGCGCATCTGATTCCGCTCGGAGGCGACGGCATGTACCGGCAGTTTCTGGCCGATGCCAAGGTAATCAATCCCGAGCTGCGGATCATCGGATTCACGGCCACGCCGTTCCGTTTGAAGACCGGGCCCATCTGCACACCCGACGGATTCCTGAACCATATCTGCTACGACGTCGGCGTCCGTGAGTTGATCCGCGACGGGTTCTTGTGCCCGCTGATCAGTAAGGCAGGCAAGACCAAGGCCGACACCACGACGCTGCACGTGCGCGGCGGCGAGTTCGTGGCGGACGAGGTTGAGAATCTGATGGACCAGGAGACGCTGGTAAAGTCGGCGTGCGCGGAGATTGTTCAGCACACCACCAGCCGGCAGGCCACCCTGATCTTCGCTTCGGGCGTCAAGCACGGTCAGCATATCGTCGAGACGCTCAGTCGCGAACACGGCATCGAGTGCGGTTTCGTCTGCGCCGAGACGCGCACCGCCGAGCGCGACGCCACGCTCGGTCGCTTCAAGTCGGAAGAACTGAAGTATCTCTGCAACGTCAATGTGCTAACCACTGGCTTCGACGCGCCGCACATCGACTGTGTGGCGCTGGTGCGACCGACGATGTCACCGGGGCTTTATTACCAGATGGTCGGTCGCGGCTTCCGCCTGCACCCCAGCAAGGAGAACTGCCTGGTGCTGGACTTCGGCGGCAACGTGCTGCGGCATGGGCCGGTCGACGAAATTCAAATCACGACGATGGATCGCGGCAACGGGAAAGCGCCGGCGAAGGAATGCCCCGAGTGCCAGGCGGTGATCGCCGCCGGCTTCGCCACCTGCCCACAGTGCGGATACGAGTTCCCACCGCCCGAGCGGACGCAGCATGACGCCAAGGCCAGCGAGGCCGGCATTCTTTCTGGCCAGGTCACCACGACGAAATTCCCCGTCGAGGATGTGGTGTACAGCGTTCATACGAAGCGGGGCGCGAACGACGACGATCCCAAGACGCTCCGTGTTGATTACCGCGTCGGCTGGCACGAATACAAATCCGAATGGGTCTGCTTCGAGCACGAAGGCTATGCCCGCCAGAAGGCGGTGGCGTGGTGGCGACAACGCTCGCCCGACTCGGTGCCGGACTCCGCGCAGCGGGCCGTCGAGGTCATTGAAGGCGGCGGCCTGGCTGCGACCCTTGGCATCACCGTCCGCGCCGTTGCCGGCGATCCGTATGAACGCATCGTCGACCATGAACTTGGCCCGTTGCCGGACGCGCTGCTCGCCGGCGACTTCCCCGACTACGATCCCGACGAGATTCCCTTTTGAGCATGCTCGATACCGCGCTCGATTACCTCCGTTCCGGCCTGGCCGTGCTGCCCGCGATCTCCGCAGAGAAGCGGCCGGCGCTGGCGGGTTGGAAGCAATACCAGCGTCGCCTGCCAACAGAACGGCAGGTGGAGTCGTGGTTCGCCGATGCGCCGGCCATGTGCGTTTTGGCGGGCGCGGTGTCGGGTCACCTGGAAATGATCGACTTCGATCACGAAGGAGAATTGTTCGACCGCTGGCGAGAGCTGGTAGCAACCGAAATGCCGGCGCTGGCAGAACGCCTCGTCGTCGAACGGTCGCAGTCGGGCGGCCGGCATGTGATCTATCGCTGCGAGTGCCCCATTCCGGGCAACCGCAAGCTGGCCCAACGCACCGTGGTGACGGCCAGCAACGAGCCGGTCGTGATCGCCGGCAAACGTTACGTGCCGCGCCGTGTTGGCGACCAGTTTCAGATCACCTGCACGCTGATCGAGACGCGCGGCGAGGGCGGCCTCTTTCTATGCGACCCGACGCCGGACTACCAAATCGAGCAGGGGTCGCTAAACACGCTGCCCGTGCTGAACAAGACGGAACGATCGGTGTTGATCGAAGCCGCCTGCGCGTTGAACGAGACGATGCCGCCTGTCGCCCGCGCGCCGGCGGGCTTGCTGGGCGAAGGCCGGCCTGGAGACGATTTCAACGATCGTGGCGAAGTGCGCGATGTTCTGCGCCGGCACGGCTGGGATTTGGTTCGTGAGGGCGAGAACGAGTATTGGCGACGGCCGGGAAAGGAACAGGGATGGAGCGCCACTCTACGTGAAGGCGTGCTCTACGTTTTCTCGTCGAACGCCGCGCCGTTCGAACCGGATCGAGCCTACGCGCCCTTCACCGTCTACGCCTTGCTCAATCACGATGGCGACTTCGCGGCGGCCGCCACGGCGCTGCGATCCGAAGGCTATGGTCAATCCCCGAACGACAACGACGTCGACTTGTCAAACCTCGCATGCAATGGTCACGCGTGCCTGCCGCCTGCGCGGCCGGCTTATCCCGATCCTGGCCCCTTGCCGGACACGCTATTGCGCGTTCCTGGTTTCGTTTCCGAGGTGATGGACCATTGCCTTGCCACTGCGCCTTATCCGAATGTGTCGCTGGCGTTCTGCGGCGCGCTCGCGCTTCAGTCGGTCCTCGCTGGCCGAAAGGTTCGCGACCAGGCCGACAATCGCACCAACCTCTACCTGCTGGCGCTGGCGTATTCGTCCGTCGGCAAGGACTGGCCGCGCAAGGTCAACACGCATGTTATGCACCGCGTGGGATTGGTGAATTCGCTGGGCGAGAAGTTCGCGTCCGGCGAGGGCATTCAGGATTCGCTGTTCCTGACGCCGGCGATGCTCTTTCAGACCGATGAGATTGATGGGCTTTTGCAGTCGATCAACAAGGCCCGCGACGCGCGGCACGAGAACATCATGGGCACGCTGCTCACGATGTACTCTGCGGCCAACAGCATCTATCCCATGCGCCGCAAGGCAGGCAAAGAGCCGCCTGGCGTGATCGACCAACCGTGCCTGGTCGTCTACGGCACGGCGATCCCGACACATTATTACGAGGCGCTCTCGGAGCGGATGCTCACCAACGGCTTCTTCGCCCGCATGCTGATCGTCGAGAGCGGACCCCGCAGCGCCGGTCAGGAGCCGGGGATCATTGACCCGCCGGCGAGCGTCATGGAGGCGGCCCGCTGGTGGTCGGATTTCAGCCCCGGCACCGGCAACCTCGAAAACTGGCATCCCCAGCCGTTGATCGTCGAAGCGGACGACGACGCCCGCGACCTGTTGGCCGAGGCCCGTTTGACGTCGGAGGGCGAGTACGCCAGCGCCGAGGCACGTGGCGACCCGGTCGGCACAACGGTCTGGGGCCGGGTGCCCGAGCAGATCCGCAAGTTGGCGTTGCTCTATGCGGTGAGCGCGAGCCACCTGACGCCGCGGATCGACGTCGCGGCCGTGCAGTGGGCCACTGAATTCATGCTGCACCAGACGCGGCGGATGTTGTTCATGGCCCACAACCATGTGGCCGAGAACCCGTTCCACAGCGAATGCCTCAAATTGCTCCGCAAGCTGCGCGACGCGCCCGATCGGCAACTGCCCCATAGCGTGCTGCTCAAGCGAATGAAGACCGACGCCAAGACGTTCCAGGAGTTGGTCACGACGCTCGAGCAGCAGGGGGATCTGTTGACGGTCATCCAGGCAACCGCCGGGCGACCGCAACGGCACTACCGGCTGCTGGGTGAAACGAGTGGTGAGGCGTGAAAGATGTACGACCCGATCAGACGCCATGCCGGTGAAGGAAGCTACGAAACGGAGAAACAGCGGTGAAACAAGAACGAGTCATCAACACGCGAATCGGGCGTGAAAGAAGTGAAGGAGGCCACAAGCAAACCTCGGCAAATACCGCATCAACGGCTTCTTTCTTCTTTCACCCCGTCACGCAGATGTATGTATTCACACTACTTCTTTCTTCCTTCACCCCTACCCGCATATACACCCGCGCATACGCGCGAAAGCGTGCGTGTGTGAGAGGGGTGGGGAAAGAAGTAAGGAAGTCCGCCGACCGGCCAATGGTTCCTTCCTGGCCCAAATCCTCAGGTGAGGCACGCGGGAACAGCCACCATTGGCATCACAGTTTGTTTTGTTTGTCCGAAATCTGAACCGGAGGATTCCGATGCTGGAAACCCAAGATCCCGCTTCCACCCGCCACCCCGACCGCGACGAGTACTGGAAGTCGCGCGTTGTTCCCACGGCCAAAGGGCTGGAAGGCTTCGTTTGGCGTGTCGCCTGGTTCGCGGTCCTGATCAAGATCCTGTTCTTCAGCTAATTCACGGAGGTTGCCATGCAAGTCACGTTGCGTCCGATCACGGACATTCGCCCCTACGACAAGAACCCCCGGCTCAACGACGACGCGGTCGACGCGGTGGCCGCCTCGATCCGCGAGTTCGGTTTCCGCCAGCCAATCGTGGTTGACACCGAGGGAGTGATTATCTGCGGCCACACCCGATACAAGGCGGCGCTGAAGCTGAGTCTGGAGAAGGTGCCGGTCCACACCGCGAAAGACCTCACCCCCGAACAGATCAAGGCGTATCGCATCGCCGACAACAAGACGGCCGAGCTGTCGGACTGGAACTACGATCTGCTGCCGATCGAACTGGGCGAATTGCAGGCCGGTGACTATGACCTCGGTCTGCTCGGCTTCGATTCAGAAGAGCTGGCCAGGCTGCTCGATCCCGACGTCGAGGAAGGACTGACCGATTCCGATGAGGTTCCCGAGCCACCCGACGAAGCGACCACACAACCAGGCGACCTGTGGATTCTCGGCAATCATCGTCTGCTGTGCGGCGACAGCAGCAAGTCGGAGGACGTCGATCGTCTGTTGGATGGCGCGAGCATTCATCTGGTTTCAACCGATCCCCCGTACAACGTAAAGGTCGAACCGCGCAGCAACAATGCCATCGCGGCCGGCCTGAGTTCATTCGCCGGCACCAGGCATCATCAGAAGTTCGACGTCGAGCGGCATCCGGAAAAGTCGCAGCCGACCGAGAAGAAACTTCGCGCCAAGGATCGGCCGCTGGAAAACGACTTCGTTTCCGACGAGGAATTCGATCGCTTGCTGGCGGCCTGGTTTGGCAACATCGCTCGCGTGCTGTTGCCGGGACATGGATTCTACGTCTGGGGCGGATACGCCAACGTCGCCAACTACCCGCCGGTCTTCAAGGCCAGCGGCATGTATTTCTCGCAGGCCGTGATCTGGCACAAGCTGCATCCCGTCTTGACCCGGAAAGACTTCATGGGCGACCACGAGTGGTGTTTCTACGGCTGGCGCGAAGGCGCGGCCCATCGGTTCTTCGGCCCGGCCAACGTGCCGGACGTCTGGTCGGTCAAGAAGGTGAATCCGCAAAGCATGGTTCATCTGACCGAGAAGCCGGTCGAGTTGACCGTGCGGGCGCTGCAGTACTCGTCACTCGCCGGTGAGAACGTGCTCGATCTGTTCGGCGGCAGCGGCTCGACGTTGATCGGCTGTGAGCAGACCGGTCGCAAGGCGTTCCTGATGGAACTCGATCCGCTCTACTGCGATGTGATATGCGAACGCTGGTGCAAGTTTACGGGAAAGGAGGCATACCGTGTTGATTCTGAAGGAAATCAAACTCCGCGATCAGAATTGCTCGCGGGGCAAGCGTAAGGTCGGCGGCAATCGTCGACCGCGTTCGTGGACGATTTGTCCGGTCTGTCTGTGCGTATTCGTGATGAATCGTTTGGACCGTCGATTCTGTTGCTACGCCTGCAAGGTCAAGGCGCAGACGACAGGACGCCGAACCAAGCGACGCACGATCACTAAGGCACGAAGTGCCCAAAGCCTGCTGCGCTATCACGTCCAGGCAGGGAACATCGTGCGCCCGACGACTTGCGAGGAATGTGGAGCGACGGATCGCCCGATTGAGGGCGCGCACTTCAATTACAACGAGCCGTTACGCGTTCGTTGGCTGTGCGTGTCATGTCATCGACATTGGGATGCGAGATGTCCCAAAGGTGGCACCGTCGCGACCAACAAAAAAACCTCGGCGATGGCCGAGGCGGGGAAGGATGCGTGAGATGTTACAGGACGCGTCCCAGTTCGCTCTTTCGCATCGTGGTCATCGCTTCGCAGGCCAGCAGGTGTTCGCCAATCAGCAGTTCGTTGGTCGGTACGGGCATTTCGGCGTCGGCCAGTTCCAGCATGTCGGACAGCGTCTGCAGTCCCTCGACCGCCTTGTAGTACGCGTCGCGAATCTGCTGCGCGTGGTCGGCGTTCATGTTGCGGAAGGTTTCTCGAAGGGCCTTTTCGGTTTCGGTCATCGTCGTGTCTCCTGTTCGGGGTTTCGTCATCCGCTTGTCACACATGAACCATGCGGGCGGAAAAACATCAAGCGAACCTCGCCACAATTCCAGCGATTACTTTCGGAAACCGCTGCATCACACGTGGCCGCGACGTTGGCGTCGTGTCGCAACAAGGTGAACGGTTGGCCCGGCACGCCAGCCAACGAGAAAACGCCCCACGGTGGCGAACGTGGGGCGTTGGGTGGAAGCCCGCTTGTGGCGTTAGCCCCTGGTTTCAAGAAATACCAGGAGACAACGACTCAATGAGCATGCGAACGAAAAAACTCGGCGATCTCTTCTTTGCCCGTTTGGCCAGTGGCCACACTGATTGTGAGATCGTAGAGCGTGCCCTTGGGTGCATCAATGACGATGTCGTTGAGATCAAGAAACGTGAGCGCCGTCACGGCGCCGGTTCGCTTGTTGCCGTCGACGAATGGGTGGTTCTGCACGATGTGGAACAGGTAGGCCGCCGCCATCTCGAACGGAAAGGCGTGCAGGTGGTTGCCGCTGAATGTCGCCTGAGGCTGGGCGAGGGCCGAATCGAGCAAGGCCATGTCGCGCACACCGTGATCGCCGCCATACAAATCGATCTGATTGGCATGGAGAAACAGGACATCCGAAACGGCAAGAAAGTCGGCCACGAAAAACTACTCCGCCAGCCGACGGAGGTCGTCGCCATACTTGGCGTTGATCTTGTCGAGCGATGCTTGAAGTTGCTTCTGACGTTTCTTGTCGCGGACCGGCGAGACCATGATCGAGTCGCCGTTGGTCGTCAGCTCGAGCGGCGTGTCGGCCGAGATTCGAAGCATTTCGAGGATCGGCTTGTCGATCACCAGCGCCAAGCTGTTGCCGTGTTTGATGAGTGTTTTGGTCATGGCTTTCTCCCATGGGTCGTATACACACAGTGTACACCGAAAACGCAGGGCGGGCAATGCAAATTAACGATGGTTCCCCAGGTCGGGCCGTGTCTTTGCCAGTTTGGTCACTTGGCCAACGAAGCGAATCACGAGAAAACGCCCCGACGTGGCGAACGTGGGGCGTTGAGTGGGAACGCGTCGCGTGCGCTAGCGTTTGGCTGCGAACTTGCCCCGTGGGATGCTTCGCCTTTTTCGGACAGTGGAACTCCTTAAACTGGACTCAGAAAGGAGCACTATCCGATGTCAAAAAAGTCAACGAAACCTAATCAGG
>JANQQK010000071.1 GCA_028289375.1 Phycisphaerae bacterium
CTCGTCCCGAATATTCAGGCTGACGTAGTTCATCAGGTACGTCTCGTCATTCTCCGGGCGATCCGACTTGAGGTTCATCAGCAGCGTGATCTCGGCGGACTTCTTCTTCACGCTCACACCAAGACGCCGCACCTCTTCCGGCAATTTCGGTTCCGCGAGCGACACCCGGTTCTGCACGAGCACATTGGCCATGTCCAGATCGGTGCCCGTCTCAAACGTCACCTTGAGGGTCATCTGACCATCCGACGAACTCGTGCTCGTCATGAAGATCATCCCCTCAACGCCGTTGACCTCCTTCTCAATCGGCGTCGCGACAGTCTCGGCAATCGTCTCAGGCGTCGCACCAGGATACGTCGCTGTCACTTCAACGGTTGGAGGCGCGATGTCCGGATAGCGCGCCACCGGAAGGGCCACGAGCGCGACGGCTCCGATGATGACAATCACGATGGATACGACAGAGGCGAAGATGGGCCGGTAGATGAAGAAACGGCTGAACATGATGTTATTCCCCCGCCGACGCGTCGGATGGCAGCGTTGCGGAAGACTCGACCCCTTGCTGCTCGATCCGCGGAAGCTCAACACTTTCCGCATCGACCTTCAACCCAGGCCGCACGCGCTGCAGTCCCTTGACGATGACCCGCTGATCGCCCGTCAAACCGCTCTGAATAACACGATACGTATCGAGCGTCTCACCAACCTGAACCGACGCGCGGTCCACCTCATTCGCATCATCCAGCACCATCACGTAGTAGCCGCTCAGATCACGCTGCAGCGACGACTCAGGGACGAGGATCGCATCGATCGGCTCGTTTGGCACGCGAACACGCCCGAAAACACCGGGAACCAAAAGTCGCTCCGGGTTCGGAAATACCGCACGCACCCGAATCGTTCCGGTGGTCGGGTCCACACGATTGTCGATGTAATCAACCTTCCCCTCATGCGCGTAATCCGTTCCATCGGAGAGTTGAAGAAACGCGGGAACCTCCCGACTCTCCTCAGCCTCGATCCGCCCTGCTTCGATCGCGTTACGGCGAAATTCGATAATCTCTCGCTCGTCGAGCGTGAAATACACGTCGATCAAATCCCACGGCACGATCGACGTCAGCAACGTCGGATCACCCTGCCCAACCAGATTACCCGCGTCAACGAGAGTCCGATTCACCCGACCCGAAATGGGCGCGGTGATCTTCGTGTAGTCGAGGTTGACCTGTGCGTTTGTTACCGTCGCCTTCGCGGCCAACAGCGTCGCTTTCGCACGTTCAAAGTCGGCCTCCGCGTTGTACATTTCCTTGGACGCGGCGAACTCCTCTTCGTCCAACGCCTTCAGACGCTCATAGTCATTCCTGGCCCGGGTCAACTCCGCCTCAGCCACCGCCTGATTGGCCAACGCCGCATCCAACGCCGCCTGAAACTGCTCGGTCTCGATCTGATAGAGAGGGGTGCCAGCCTCGACGACGTCCCCTTCCTTGAACTTCACATCCTCGAGAAATCCCTGCACACGCGCCCGCACATCAACCTGCTGCCGAGGCTGCGATCGCCCGACAAACTCCCGAAAGATGACGACCGATTGCTGCAGAGGCTTGGCGACGGTGACCTTGGGAGGCGGGGGTGGAACGAACTCGTTTCGCTGCTGATTGCAGCCCGTGACGAAGATCAGCAGAGTGAGAACACCCCCTCGGCTGATGACGCGCTTCAGTGTTGCTGACATGGAGTGACCTCTTCAAATGCGACCGACCCAGGCGCATCTTCGGGCAATACCACATCACGTCAAGTCACACGCAACACATCGCGGCATGCATACCGCAAACTCACACGCGCCGAAACACACGCGCGACGGCACTGCGCATAATCCGCTCCGCCGCCGACACCGTCAGCTTCTCGTCCTGAAGATAGATCGACAGCACCCCCGCGAACACGCAGTACACCACGAACGCAGAATCCGAATGGCTGGTCGTCCCATCTGGCTGCCCGATCTGGTGCTCATCCAGGACCTCGGCAATCTGACCGATCATACCCACCTTCAGCAGAAGCAATTGCTTGGAAAGCGTACTCCCCGGCCAAAGCGACGCCGACACCAATTCACGCAGGCCATCCCGATCAACCAGCCTCGTCAGCGATTCCAGATAGGCAAGCAGCAACGCATTCGCAAGCGACTCCGCATCGCCCGGTGCACGCGAGACGACCTTCCGACCAGACGCAAGAAGTGACTTGCTCATCGCCGCGATCAGGACCCGCTTCGCAGCAGCCGGATCATGATCACTCGGCCTATGCCCATTGTCCGAGCGGCTGACGTTGAATATCCGGCGCAGCAAGCCCAAGTGACTGTTTCGTCCTTCGCCCTGCTCGCTTGATTTCTCGCGCACAACACATCCATCCGCCCGTTGAACGACGACTCCATTCTCGGTCCGCATACCACCTGTTCTCCCGAACGCTACTCAGCCCGCATGTTCCACCAACTCGCCATACACATTCATCGCCGCACTGAACAGATCACGAGCCTCCAACGCCGTCGGCGGACGTCCGCACCATTCCTGGTAGAATATGATCAGCTCCGCCAACGCATCCACCATGTGGTCCAACCCCATATCACCCGCATTCGCAACGCTCATGATTCGTCTCCTCATGCAAACCGCACCAAACCCGATCCATCAGCCGTCACGTCCCAACACAACGCGTCAACGCCCTACCCAGCATTCACGCCAAACAGACAACCACCGATCTGCAGAAGTCCGCAAACACCAACAAGCGTTACGCCCCGACAAAAAAACCGCACCAGAACATTCAACACACCCGTCCTTGCGACAAATGTCATCATCACCCCCATCACCAGATGATTGGGATCGCACCGACACTGAACCCCGCAGCCGCCCCGACCAACAACACCCGCTTGCCAGCCGACAACATGCCGCGCTCGTGCGCCCGCGACATCCCGATCGCAATGCTCGCCGCAGCCGTGTTCCCGCAATCATGAATCGACATGATGCATCGCTCTGGATCGATCCGGCATCGCGCCGCCACCGCATCGATCAGTTCCGTGGTGATCTGGTGACAACACACCACGTCAATGTCATCCGACGTCCAGCCAACCTGCTGCAACACCTCACGCACCAACACCGGTATCTGTTTGTACGCCTGTTCACGCAGCGCGCGAGGCTTGCCCGAAAACGACCCGTGCTTCGGATCGAAACAGTGCATGCTCCCCCCGCTCAAAACCGTCGCCAACCGCCACTTATCACCGAACGTCCGAAACCGACTCGTTAACAAACCGCGACCTTCCGACTCGGGCGTCGCCTGCAGAATCGCAGCCCCGCCAGCATCACCCAGCGTCAGACCGGCAATGCCCGACCGCAGTTTCTCAGCCGAGTCAATATCCCAGTCGATCGCCAGCGACGGCGTTTCACCAACCGTCACCAGCACCCGCTCCGCCTTGCCCGACCGAATCAACCCGTCAGCCAGGTCAACCGCATTCAGAAAACTGTTGCACGCGTTCTTCACATCGATCGCGTGTGCGTTCACCGCCGCCAACTTGTCCTGCACGATGTTCGCCGTCGCAGGTTCCGTCAGATCCTGCGTACACGACGCAAAGATCAACACATCCATGTCCGTCGCAGCCAGCCCTGCACGCTGCAGCGCACGCCGCGCCGCCTGAACAGCCAGGTCCGAACACTGCTCCTCCGGCGCTCGATATTGCCGCCGCTCGACGCCCGTCACTCGCCCCACCAGTCCTTGCGGAATGCGAAAACCCGTTCGCTGTTGCACGCGGACTTCAACATCTTCACTCGTCACCGATGCATCCGGCAGGTAATGACCGACGCCAACAATGGATGCTCGTCGCATGATGATTCTCCAATCACATCTCTTGTGAAAACAACGCATCGTTCATTCGTGAGACCATGTTGGGTTGCAGACGCACCCACCGCGATCAGTGCGAGACACCAAAGCGCGCCATCTATTCCAACCCGTCGCCCGCGGGGTCTTCAATCGGAAACGGAAGCAGCTCCGAGTCGAGCAGATCATCCGCGAATCCATCGACCGCCTCGTCGACGAAACCCTCAACCGTCTCACGCACCGAGTCACGTCCCGCTGTCAGAATCACGTCAGGAATAGCACCGCATCCAAACGCCGACACACACAGCCCCAAAACACCCAACAATTGCACCGCCTTCGTATTCATCATTCTTCCCTTCAAATAAATGTCCAACGTCAACAAAAAGGGCCGGGATAGCGGTCGCGGATTCCGAACAATTACATTCCGAATCGCAACGACCGGTGGAATTCAAAAAGGCTCGCTGCGGCGATACATGAATCCCACTCGCCGTCGAACTCCGGACATCAGCACGCCGGCGACAAACGACCACCCGGCCTTGGCGCAACACAAACCAGCCAGCCCGCCAGCAAACCCGACTCCAACGGGCGAAACCGTGTCGCCGACAAATCCGGCAGCCAGCAATCGCGACGTCGCGAGCGGCCACAGCCACGACGTCGCATCCGATTTCTGACAGGTTTCATCCACGTGCGCCACAAGACACTTCCGTCAAAATCGTTCGAGCGAACCTCCACCGCGCGCACCGTCTCCACCTCGGAATTCGTGGTCACGCGATGACAATGTCCAACTCGATCAGAGAATGGGTCATGAACCGACCCGAGATCATTCAACAGAGAACAGCATGAGCTTCAGAGTCAGCCAGGACCCGCCGACCAGCGACGACGGGCCCTGGGACCCTGTTGGCTCCGTCCCGATGTCGCCAGGACCTAGCCCAGCAGACCGCCAAACAGGTTGGCAATCAGATCCGTGAAAAACGTGCCAATCACGCCGGTAAACACATCCGTCAGCGATCCAAAAATTGAGCCAAAATCAAACATCGTCTTCTCCTTATCGATACGTGCTCAACATGCCGATCGGCACATCCACACCCAACGTCGGGCGTGGTTGCCCATCGGCCTTCACTGCCACACGCGTCGAACCGGAGCGATGTCCGCACGAACAACCAGAATTTCCTGAGAATCGCCGGTTCCCGCTCGAAAACGAGGATTTCCAGCGAGTGCCCGATGCAATTCAGAGACCGGAAGAGAATCGAAAATCGGATTCAGACAGATACACGCCGCGCTGCCACAAACCCATACACCCCAAGCCCCAACAGCAGCAACACCACAAACAACGTCTGATCACCAAGAGGACTTCCCGAACCCAATGCCATCGGAAACGTCCCCGCAATTGACGTCACCGTCAGTGCCGTGATCAGCGACAGCAACCCATACCGCGTCATCATCCACACGCCCAAACCCACACCACCAAGCCCCACCACCAGCCACGCCGTCCCCGAATGCGCCCCGTAAGGTGTGAACATCGGCGCCAACAACAACACTGCCACCACAGCCGACAGCCGCGCACGCCCCGTCACCCGTCGCAAGAGCGTCAGCAACAGCAAGAAGCAAAGCCCCCGATACATCGCCTCCACCAACGAATCCAGACAACCCGCCAACGCCATCCGACCACCCATCAACGCATCCAGCACACCGTTGGGCACAAGTGGCGGCCTCGGTGTCCAACCCAACCAGTCCACGATCAGCCGATCCAACAGACCCAGCAGCGACCACCCAAGCCCCACCACAACACCCACCTGAACATGCTGCCCCACGACGCCATCCCCCAACTGCCCGCGCAACACCCGACTCCACGTAATTAACATGTGAGGCCAATAACGCCGCGCCAATGGTTCGAGCGCCGTATAAAACAACCACGCCAACGCACCCGCACCCAAACTGCGAATAGCAGCGAAAAAGACATTGGCCGTCTCATCCACGAGCGATGGAACATGCATCGCCTGCAGCAACCACGTCGTCATCACCACAAGGAAAAGGACACCAGCCAACGTGAACGCCCCCACGCGATCACTTCGACCGCCACGCGCGTTCGACACCGCAAGCGGAACCGACACAACGAACAACACCACGAACACCAACAGCGTCGACACGCCGATGAGTGTCATGCGGAGATCGTCCGACACCGCCACCTCCAGCGCATCGTCCGAAAGCGCCTCGACCACCCCGAAGAACACCACCTGCTCGCCCACCGCGCCGGCTACAACACGCGTCCCATTTGACGAA
>JANQQK010000015.1 GCA_028289375.1 Phycisphaerae bacterium
GCGAAACGTCCGCCGAACGCAAGTGAATCGAGTTTCCTTGCATATCGAGCCCCGAAAACGAACGAATTTCGATAGCGCAAAGATCGCTGGACCAACACAGCGCCTGCGCGTCGATATCCCAAAATCGCACGTTCAGAATCGACTTTACTCCGCAAATCGCCATTTCACTTTGCCGACCAAGCCGCTCACTCTGAGTGTCTTGGCGCCGAAAACACGGCTGGATAGGGTTTTTGATAGGGACAACACCCAGTGAGTCACCTTGCAGTGAACGCGAATAAATAAAATCCAAAATCCATCTGCCGACCGCGACTACTTCGTCCAACGCAGCACGATTATGATTCCTGGACAGGCGAGGTTCGCCATTTGTCCTCCTCACGGTAGAATCTGAACGTTTTCTTCTCACCACTCGGAATCTCGATGCTCAACTCATCATTCGCCGCACTTTCTACACGTGGTTGAAGCACTATGTCTGGGACTGGAGGTCTACTTACATCCTGAAAGTCAATGCAAATCTCGGAACTCATATGTGGTCCAGACTCATATACAGCAAGTCCGTCCTCATCAATAACCCGGTGTTTCTGCTTGGCACACATCCTCGCTCCGTTCTCGGGGTTAAACTGACGCTTAGTGTACTCCCAATATGAAAACGCGAGCAACGGGGTCCCCCGGATGCCGACTATGTGCACAGGCCAGCCAGACGGTTCCGCGACCCTGTAATCTGAATCAACCACTATCCTGTGTTGCAGGATTAGCCGCGAATAACTAAATACTAAGAACTCGTCCTTACCGCCAGGATTGCGAATAGATCTTAGACGAACTATTACCTTACCCGCGTCTCGGTCTACTAGCATTCCTCCGTAGTTTGGTATGAATCCCGGGGCCAATACCCGGGGGCGCGATCGCGCATACTCGATGGACTGGACCAACTGGCCGTCTGCTGCGATAACTCGCACGGCGAGGATGCCGTGATCGCTCTTTCCATCTCGCTTTGAAGACCTTTTGCCAGAGCTGATAGTAATCACCGATTTTGACTGCGGTGAAACTAGGTAATCCGATATTCGCAAATCGTGTGGAATTCGCCATCGAATCTCACCATCGCACTGCAGTTGGTATACAATTCCCCCGGCTTGACCAGGATCAGATCGATCTAGTTTGCACCCTGAGCTGTGTGCAGCATCGTACGTGAAAGTATCGGCAAGGCTTGGTCTAGTTTGCACCGCAAAGAGGCATAGCATGATCAAGACATGCGCTCGCATAGATTTGTTCCTTTCATTTAGCCTGCGAACGTGTCGCAGTAAGGCATCTGAAGATCTACGTGCATGCCTAGTTAGGGGCGAACAGACCGCAGGAGAAAGTCGTCCAAACTCCGTGGCAAACGCCAACTAAGTACCCAGCACATAAAGTCTTTCCGCATCAAAGATGCGATTCCATTTTCTAAGCGTGGTCCAACATTTTCAGCCGTCTCGGGAAACTAAAATACTGTTGCCCGAACTTAGGCATGCTTCCTTCTGGTCGCTTTGACTCTGGGAAATCGACGCAATACAAACTAATCGTCTTCACTTGGTGGATACCATACACAGAACTGAGAGGCTTCTCCGCAATTCGTTTGAAGCCAATCACAAACACTCTGAAAATTAGGGCCCATACTTGAGCCTGGATGCGGGATCTGGTACCCATTCGCGGCGATTAGGCAGGCAATTTCCCTCTTTGCGGCATCACACTCCTCCGCTTCAAAGTCAGGGCCTTGATAAGATGGTCGATGCAAGCTGCTGCAGTCTTCACATGCGGTGGAGTCGAAGTGCGCTTGCTCGTGCACAATCGTGCATTCAGTTGCGGCTGGAGGATGATCATCCAAGTGCCAAGCACACGCAAACTGTTGCCCACAGCAGCAAATGACTCCACCTGCGTTCTCCTCGCCGCCAACAACCTCCAAGTCATAGAAGTCGGCAATCTCGCAAGCGTAAGTACAAACGCCATCCTGGTCGATTCCATGTCCGGCGCAAACCAGGGGGATATGTTTTTCCCAAGGCTCCGTTCCCTCCAGCCCCAAGGGATCCACGATCCGTATTGGGTTGTTCCGGGCTGTTACATACAGATTCATTCCATCAGAATACTGCAAGTCATAGGACATCGGGCTGTTTTGGCCATTTGGATCACGACTAATGAACCGATCGGTGACAATGGACCGAAATCGGTTGCGATTTGAGAACGAATTAGATTCTGCATCTGAAAGCAACCCGTGGTGGGTGAAGGCGAGCCCGCTCCTGCTCATTCGCCGGCCTGAAGATCGCTGGACGTCTATTCCCGATCCAGTGTACAGATCATCGAATCGAGCCTCGTCAATTGTATCGACGTCACCATCGTTGTCGAAGTCGAAAACGCGGCAGGCGCCAGTGACGGGTTGAGTGCCGCTCTTGCACGTTGTCAGGTTGGAATCATCGGTACTATCGAGGTCACTATCGCCGTCGTAGTCTCCGTTGATGGTGTAGGTGTCGAACGTCGGTTCACCGTACGGTGTGGTTGAGATGCGTTCGAGGACGTCGCCGGCTTGATTGGTCGTGCTGGAGACGTTCCAGTTGGCGTCCTGGGTCACATACATCGTGCCGTGGTCCTGCTTCTCGAAGCGGACGATCTCGTCGACGTACTGAGTGCCTGGGATGACCTGCATATCGAGGTTCTCCGAGCCGTCACGGGTCTCAAGTAACCGCCAGCTGGCATTGTAGTAGTAATAATGTGTCCCATCAAGATCACCGCTGTTTTGGACGGCTTTCTTGATACGACGTCCGGCGGCGTCGTAGGTATGTGTACCGATTGTCAATCCTTCCTCAGCGGATTTCACTTTGACCAGTCGGTTCCAGGCGTCGTATTCGTATTTCAGGAGCCCGTCGTTGAGCAGACTTCCATTCTTGTCCCACGAGTCGGCAGGTGCGTTGGCGTGATTGGCATCCATGGTGACGCTGGTGGAGCCGAAGTCCTCGTCGAGGATAAGATCATCGATGACATCTGCGGGGGCCGAGTTGTCGTAGCCGATCTTGATGTTGCGGAACTTTGGAGCAGATCCTGTTAGGGCCACACCGCCGTAGGCGTGCGTCGAGTCGGTTTCGTTGATCTTCAGTGTCCCATTGACCCAGACTTTAATCGACGTGCCGGATAGTTTGATCTTCACGGGAATCCAGCCGGAATCGGTGATGCTTGGCGTGGTGATCGTGGTTGGGTAACCGTTCTCAACGACCTTCAACTGCACGTCGGTACTCTCAAACACCCCAATAGAGTAGTAGTTATTGGGGTCCTGGTACCGTACATATGCCAAAGCACCCTTGGCGCTGTTCGAGGCGTCGAATTCGACCATGTAATCATCGTCCTGGAAGTTCTCGAACACGAGTTCACCGCCGCGCGTCGCCCCATTGACTTGGACGTTGCCTGGCGATCCTGTTGTCACCGTTATCTCCGCCGTGCCTTTCCAGCCGGGCAGTTTGCTGACGAACGCGTCGGTGCGGGCGAAGCTGAGGTCATCGAACTTGATGTTGGTTGCGTCGGCGTACAGACCCGTCTCTCCCTGTTCGAACGTATTGCGAGTGGTGTAGGAGATGGTTGCGGTGGCCGTCGCTCCCTGCCCATATTCAGCCTCAACCTGGCTCTGGCGACGTTTGACCTTGATGTAATACTGAGTGGGAGAAACCCCGATCGTGGCCGCGGTGCTTGCGAGGGCGCTGCCGAACGTGCCGTTGTTGACCGGATAGACTGCAAAGACCCCGACCTTCTTGTTCAAGACGGCAACGTGGTAGCTATTGTCCCCGTCATGGCCAAAGACTACGCCGGCGCTATCGATCGTTGAACCGGACGGGAAGGTCACCTTGGCTTCGATCGTGCCGTCATCCAGCGGTGTGGGCACGGTGAGCACGGCGGCACCGGAGGTGAGGCTGTCCACGTTCACTTCGCCACTGGCTGTGCTCCAGGTGCCCTTGTGGGCCGTGTAGAGACTGGAGAGCGTGGAGCCGAAGCCGTCATTGATCACATCGGCAATCCCACCGGGGCTGGACTTGGCCAGCGTGGTGATCTCGTTGGTGGCGTTGGTCGTGTGCTTGATCGTGTCGTTGACACCGTTGATCTTGATGCCGTTGGTGCCGTTGAAGTTGCCCAGCACATCCATGTTGTAGCCACGCTGGATGTCGCTTAGTTCCACATCGCCGGATGAGTCAAGTAACCCCTCGTCCGCAACGGTCAGTTGGTAAAGGTCGTTGTAGTCAAACGCCTGTGAACGTGCGGCATAAAGGTCGTTCTCGCGTTTGGTGCGATTGCCCGCCCGATCGTAACTGTATTTGAAGCGATCGAAGTCGACAGCGGTACCCGAGAACTCGGTGTGCTTCATGTCGACAATGCGTCCGAAGCGATCAAAGCCGTCATAGTCTCCGCTGGTGCCGTGCCAGAGATCGATGCGCGTGTCGTTGCCGTCGAATCCGGCCGTATCGTCTCCCTCGTGATTCCGGCGGACCATACGCCTCAGTCCATTGAAGTCGTAGTGGGCCATGATGTCGCCGATCGCACCGCTGTTGTCCTTAGCAATTTGGCCGATGCGGCTGAACTTGTCGTTGATGGTGTCCTGGAAGGTGTTGGCCGTGTCGTGGTGGGTGTAGCCATACCAGACCTTGCGGCCACTCGGATACGTGACGTAGTTGACCCGCTTGTAGTTACCGCTGGTCGTGAAGTCCGTTCCATAGGTCAGGGAGATGCTGCGGGTGTCGACACCGGTGTTGTCGCCCACCTCGCTGTCGTGGTCCATCTCCATCGTCGTCAGATTGTTGCCATCATCGTAGGTGTACTTGATCTGATTGAGGGCATCGGTCCAGGTGGAAGTGTCCGGCGTCGTGTCGCTATGTGACGTGGCACGCTCAACCAGGCCATCGTCATTGTACGTCCAGGTGAAGGCGCGCACGGTGCTGTCGACGCCTGAACCGACCGTCGTCACCTCGACTTCGGTCTTGCGCCGCAGGGAATCATAGGACCAGGTCAGCATGTTGCCGTTCTGGTCGGTGCGCGTTGCCAAGGTACCGTCGATGTTGTACGTCATCACGATCTGATCGTAGGTCTCGCTGCTCGCCTCACCGAGGGTCTTGCCGTTCTCGGTGTCTGTGGCAGGATACTTGATGGTCGTGACCCAGCGTGCGCTCTGCGTATCGCCGTAGACGTACTCGGTCGTCTGATCAGTTGTGGTGAGATCGGCGGTGATCGAAGTAAGCGAGCCAAGTCCGTTGTAGGCGTATTTTGTGATGCGATCGCCACCGGTGCCGTCAGCTTCGTCTTTTCGCGTGACACGTCCGAGCGCGTCGAACTCGGAAAAGGTCGCAACGCTTTTCGGATCAGTGACCTTATCCCGCCATCCAAGATCGTGATAGGCGTATGTGGTCACCAAAACCGTGTCACTGCGGGCTGGTGCGGAGGCCCCGTAGGTCGGTGCCGTGCTGGTATCCTTCCAGCCGTCGGCGTTATTCGTGCCGTAGTTTACTGTGTCAGAGAGGCGGTGCGCGTCATCGTACCAGCGATATACATACGTTCGCACATAGTCGTCATTGTTGGTGAGGTCCATCCCGTCCGTGTCATCGTGGTTGAGTTCCTTACGGATGGTCTTTTGGACATTGCCCACTTCGTCGAGCGTGAATTCGGTGGCCTCGACAAGGCCCTCATCATCATCGGGATAGTCGGGGGCGTTGCTCGCGTACTTGGCGGTATCGAATTGCGTACCGCTCATCGTCTGCGTGCGGCGGCCGAGTCCATCGTACTGGGTAAACGAAATTCCGGAATTCGGCGCATCGGTGGCCCAGTCGAGCCCTCTGCGATCGTAGTAGGTATTCGTCGCCAGATCGTCCTCGGGCGTGGCATCGCCAGGGTCCTGATACACTTCGCGAAGATAGACCCTGCCCTGCTCGTCATAGTAAGTCTTGGAGAGACCGATGCGGTTGCCGTTCTCGGTCGTGGCCGGATCGTCACCCGGATCGAGATTCGTCGTCGCGCTGTATTCACCTGTCGTGAGCACTCGATCGAGATTATCGTGCTTGATCAACGTGTATGGGGCGGCTGATGGAACAATCAACTGACGCCGGTTGCGCCAGTCGTAACGGTACTCGGTGTCGTTGTAATCGCCGCCACCAATGCCGTGCCATTTGCGGACCCAACGCAGATTGCCGTCTCCCTCACCCTGTTCCGGCGTACTGTCTGAATCGGGATCGTCGTAGAACATCTCGATCGTCTTGACCATCGTCGGCTTGTTGGACGGTGATACGGCATGCGAATTACCGCTCACACCCTCATAACGAGCGATAGCTCGTCCCAAAAAGTCGTAGTCGGTCTCCGTGACTTGCTCGACGTCTTGAGGCGAATCGTCGGCAACGTCGCTGATGACGTACTCCAGCCTCCCCATGTTGTCGTACTCGTTCGTGGTGCGGTAGAAGTTAGTGTAGCGCGTCCCGCTGCCGGACGCCGGAATCGCATGGTAGCGATCCGTATCTGTGAGCTGACCAGCCTTGTTGTAGGCCATCACCGTCCACGTGGCGAAATCCGCGTTCGTGTAACTCGTCGTGCCGATCGGCGTACCACTGCTGTTGTTGAACACGAAGGTCGTGTCGAGCATAATCTGCTCTTCCGGACGCCCGTCCTTGTCGGTCTTGGTGATGCGGCCGGGTGACAGCGTCTTGTAGTCGCTGCCGTCCTGATACCAAGCCGGGAATACGCGTGCTTCGTCGTCTTTGTACACGAAATAGGTGACCATCCCCCCGGCGTCGGTCGTCTTACGATTGCGCCCGAGCCAATCGATCTCGGCTGACGAGTCAATGTCTAACGCGTCGCCAACTCCCGTTCGCGTGAATCCCGACGGGATGTCGGTCGCGCCTGTCAATCCACCGTGATTCGTGCCATGCCAGTTACTCGTGATGACTGACATCAGGGACGTCGTATTCACGTCTCGCACCGTGAGGTCGCGCACACCCGTCGCATCGTCATAAGCGTAGAAACTCACGTAGCCTTCTGGATCGATCTTCCAGCGAATCGCGCCAGTACGTAGATCGTGGTAAAACTTGGTAACGCTTGTTGTTCCTGGACCATTCTTGGAAGTCGACACCGAAGGGAATGTCACATTTGATTGCTTGAATTGATACTTGTCTGCGTCGTAAAAGGCGTAGGTGTAAGTAGTTGTACGCGCATCGACTTCTCCAGCCGATTCATAAGTCTTAACCCATAGCGGTAAGTCTGGACGAGCAGTAGTTATTCTCGTGTATGAAACTAGTGTGTCAGGTGAACCGCTGTCCCCTTCTTGAATGCGGATTTTTTTGGGGTAGCCGGCGTAGTTGCCCGTGTCATATTCAATCACGTAGACGACACCGTCGCTGCTGTTGAGTGTCACCGCGTAAGGGGCGGTCGTCTCGTCATACGCTGACACCGCCGACGGTAGGTAGGCGGCGGTCATGCGACTCTCTGTGTCACCGCTCGTGCCATAATCCCAGTGCCAGACCAGTTCCATGGCCGGGCTCGTCTTGTCGTCCTGAACCACCCATGTCAAGGGCTGGTACACACGGTTGAAGTCGGCGATGATTCGCGAGTCATCCTCACGGTCCGCCACCATGTGGATACTCCAAGTGTCGAGATCGGGAGAGCCGGAGTTGGTTGTCCAGTTGAAAGTGGTTGTGCCGGTGTCACTGCCACCGCCGCAACCACAGCCACTGCCGGACGGCAGCCGTTCGTCCACTTGACTCACACGATCGTTCACGTCGTATTGGTACGCGATATTTGCATAGGATGCCCAGTTGGTGTTCGTCTGATTCTCAGGCGTCCCTACGTCCTCGTTGAGGCGCTGCGCGTTCTCGGGTAGGAGCACGTACCGCAAGCGGTGGTTTGTGTCGTAGTATCGATAGCGGTAAGTTTCCTCGATGGACAGCGTTCCATCGCCATCGTTGGTGGCTTTGCGCGTCACTATGGCCTTCATCAGGTCATTCAAGGTGCCATATCCATCGGTGCTATTTTCGTGATAGATGTACTCGATCTGTCCGATCAGATTGGCTGACGTTGTCGTTGTGGACTTGTACGCCTTGATGTACTGGAGCCTGCCGTTGCTGTCGCCGCTTGTGAAGTAGGAGTAAGTGATTTTGTGATCGGTGCCACCCACAACGTCCACCACGATGTCGGTCAGCTGGCCCGACGAATAGTTGAACTGCCAGTCGTTGTCGTACGGATCCTCGATCCGTTTGAGCTTACCGGCGTTCGTTGCATTGTCGTCGTGGAAGACCCACTCCCAACCGTCAACACGCGTCACTTTGTATTCATCATTGCCCGAGTCGAACGTCAGTTCCAATTCGTAGTTGTCGTCACACGTCCAAGCACTGGCGGCATACGTGAAGTTGAACGTGTAGTTCGGGTCGAACTGCACCGACACATCGCTCGCGCCCTCCGCTCCGCTCACCGTGAGGTTGATCATCTCATTGGACCACCAGTTTTCGCCCTGCCAGTTGGGAGTCCACGAACCAAGGCTTGAGTATGAGCGCTCGTGGAACCAGTTTATGCCGTTGAGACGCAGCATTATGTCTCGCTGGTGTATGTACGCGGATCCCTTTCCAAGAAACACCCGGTCGGTCGCACCCACCCCACTGACTGCAACGCTGCCTACGGGGCCGGCGGTCCACAACGAGTTTGCCCCGCCCGTAGTCCACCGCAGTGCAACGCCTGCGCCGGGGCCAGCGCTACGGAAGTTCCTGCCTCCAGACGGGCGCGGCGTAATGGCAAGTGATGGATCATCAATTTCATAATGGCAAGTTGGGCCGGCGTCAGCTACCGTGAAATCTGGAGCTCCGCCTGGTGTGGCTGACGGTCGCGAGGTCGCGTGAGGCGACAATCCAACGGCTGAACTGCTAAAAAACGGAGCCCAGACCAATACTGTCACGATTCCGTTGTTGGAAAATCCGATTTTTCCAGTCAGATTCATCGCCGAGTACTCCTGCTGCAGGGTCTGATCGTTATTAGCACTAGAAATTGCGCGCAACTCCCATGTCGGTACCCGTCAGATGCGCGCACCGAGTTTGCTTTGTTTGTGCCCGCGTGTTTCGTGCCTGCAACTGGAAATCGGAAGCGGACTAAGACTCAACTAAGGTAAAACTATGCGCCGTCGTAGACGAAAGGCAAACGGTTTTCCGTTAATCTACACAGTTGATGCCTGAAGGGTGAATTGAATCGATTGTAGTCATTGTGCATGTCGTAGCTTATGCGAAGAGACAGCGCTGAAGTTTTTTCGCACTTCATTCTGGCTGTATACAGCGGCAATGGACAGCGATCACGAGATTGCCAAAAACACTCAAGAGTAAGTCCTATGTATTGATCGGAACATCACGAAGGCGCAGTCACTGCCGATCGCGCTGCAAAGCCAGAATCTGCCTGCGTGCCCACAGATCCCAGCGATCATCGCTCTTTTGAAAACTCAACTTCTTCAGCAGTTCCATCAGGTCATCGCTCTTGTCACCGGCTTTGATGCGCGCTCGCGCCAGATGTCCCATTGTCTGTGCGTTGTTGGGCTGGATGGCCAGCGCCTGCTCATACTGGGCAATCGCTTCGTCAAAGCGCGTAACCCTTTCCAGGACAAGGCCTAAGTTGTTGCGTGGTTCTGCCGCATTGGGTGACAACCGCGCCGCAAACTGAAACTCCCAGGCCGCTTCGTAGGCCTTTCCCTGACGCAGAAGTACCAATCCAAGATTGTTGTGCGCCGGTGAATAGAAGATGTCCTCGTCCAGTGCCGCTCTAAATTGCGATTCGGCGTTCGTGTATTCGCCGTCTTCAATGGCAAGCAATCCCTCTTCATTGGCCTGCTGAGCGGCGAGTGTATTGCGTGTTCGCGTTGATGAAGCGGTGCTGTAGGGACCGGGATGATTGGTGGCGGCGCATCCAGAATTCGTTGTTGCGATCGTAGACAAAACAGTGATCAACACACACTTGATAAAGCAGGAATGCATTGCGAATCGCCTTCTATCTAAAGCGTGAATGAATCAAGAGCCTCTTCTTGTATATACACCGCGTCGCTCAATTGGCGTAAGAATTTACCGGGATTTTCTTGTCTTTGGTTGTTCGTGGTGTAAGCTATTCGGTAAGCAAGCGAGCGTAATCCATCCCATCCAACCGCAAGAGAGGTGAAAGACCCATGAAAAAACTCCGACGACATTGGCCGTTGATTTCCGTCGTGTGTCTGGGCGTGGTGCTGACCGGCACCTTCTGGTTGAGCGGGTCACGCAGTTCAGAAGTGCAAGCACAGGTGCCGCCCGAACCGGTCGCGCTCACCGCTGTTGAGCGGGACTTGATCACCGGCGTGATGGATGAAAGTCATCTGGACCGCGATGCGTTGATTGCCCTGAATCTCTCAGCTGTGCAGGCTGCCGACATCATGGAGACATGTCGTACGTGGTGTCTGGCGCAGCAGGCAACATTGGCCACTCACAACACGACGATTGCGGCCAAGGTACTGGCCTTGCGCAACATCAAGGCGGCCATTCGCCAGGGACCGCCCAATCCCGAGCATGCCCAGCAATTGGCTACCGCGCAATCAGAGCTGGCCACGGCGCGGGCGGCCTATGCCTCGACCATCAATGCGTTGGCAACCTCGGTCTCCAGTGAGCTATCCGCGTCCCAGCGGACGACGTGGGATGCGATCAAGCAGGGGCTGGGCCAGACAATGCCGATTCGGATGCTGGCCCTGACCGCACAGCAACGAACCGACCTGTCACGAGCATTGCGTCGCCACAAGTGGCGCATGGCCGCCGCATCCACGACGGACGAGCAGTCTGCGGCGCTGACGGCTCACAATACGGCTTTGTCTGGCATTCTGACGCCTGAGCAACAACAGGTGATCAGCAGTTTCAACAGCAACTACGCGGACACCTCGGCGGTCATTGCCGGTGCCGTTGCGGACGAATTGCCTCTGCCATCGGCCAGTTAGCAGAAGACTCTTTGAATTGGATGAGTTCATGAGCCTCTGGGCGCGACGACGCATCTTCGGGTGCGTCGCGTGCTCGTTGGATGGTGTCGAGCGTCATGAATCGATCGACATGCATAGGGTTGGTCCTGTTGGCGGGTGCCGGCACCGCGCCCGCCCAGGACGCCGACCTCATCACCATCGATAACCCGGACGACATGCCGCTGGCGGCATTGGTCGACTACGCCAGCCAATCGCTGGGCATCCAGGTCGTCTACGACAACGAACTGGACAACAAGAACGTAACGGTGCGACCGTCGCCGGTCACGCTTCCGCGTGAGCGGCTGCTGGACTTTGTGCGGTCGGTGTTGCGCGTGCACGGCCTCGCGATCGTGGCCGACGAGGTTCGGTCGTTCTATCGCATTGTTCCGACCGGTGACCTGCCGCGTGTGATTCAGGGAGTTCAGACGACTGGTGCCGATGGGGGCACGGTGGCCGACCGCGTCTTGACGCAGGTGTTGCGCGTCCCGTCGGGCAATACGAAGCGCGTCGCCGGCCAGCTCAAGGCCTTCCTGTCGAGCCAACAGTCCTCCATGATCGAGGTGCCGGAGACCGGGGTGATCATCGTCACCGACTTTGAGCCGGTGGTGCAACGGATCGTGCGGTTGATGGAGCTGATCGACGCCGCGCCGGAGCCCATCGAAACGCAGATCATCCCCGTGCCCACGACCGACGCGGGACGACTCGCCGATCAGGTCACCGAGATTCTCGGGGCACGATCCAAGCAGGCCTCCGATAAGAGCAAGCCGCTGGACGTGCTCAGCGATGTCCTGGCGGACCACCTGGTGCTTGTTGGTACAGAACAGCAACTTAATGATGCAATGGAGTTGATCAATGATCTGGTGTCGCGACCGACGGCGTCGGCACCGATGCGCAGTTACCGACCACTGCACATCTCGGCAAGCCGATTGCGCGTGCTGATCGAGCAGCTGATCCTGACCTCGGTTGGGGCGGCTGCGGACGTCAGACTCTTCGTGGATGAGTCGACCAACCGAGTCTACGTCACGGCATCCGAGTCGGTGCACCAGCGTGTGCGGGCCCTCATGGAGGATTCGGACGTGCCGGTGATGCGTTCGGCCCGTCCGATGCGAACGTACCGACCTCGGAATCGCACAGCCGCCGAGATCCTCGAGACGCTTACCCACCTGCTCGAAGAAGCCACGGTCACCGCCTTCAACGATACCGCAGGTAGCGGTGATGGAACGGACTCTCTTGCACCGGTCGGCCGCAACCGCCGTCCGAGCGATCCGGCGGTTGTCCAAGTGCCCCCAGAACCACCGGCCGTACGGCGCCCAGACGATGAAGGCTCAGGTAGACGCACGTCCGTTCGCGTGGAAGGGCCGGACTATGTCCTCACCGAGGACACGCACACCAACACGATCATCGCCATCGGCACCCCGGAGTTCCACACACAGTTGGAGACGCTCGTCGAGGAACTGGACCGCCGTCGTCCGCAGGTCATGATCGAGATGAACCTCGTGGCCGTCACCTTGAGCGATTCACTCGATGTCGGCGTTGAACTTCAGGCGATCGACCTTGGCAAGAATATCGACTACCTGCTGTTCAGCAGCTTTGGCCTTTCCTCGGTGGATGCGATGACTGGCCAGCGTGTCCTATCACCAGGCGTGGGCGTGAATGGTGTCCTGCTGAGTCCTGATGAGACACCTGCAATCCTACGTGCTCTGGCGACACATGGGGACACGCGTGTCATCAGCACGCCACGGATTGTGGTCAGCGATACGACCACTGGCACCTTGCGGAGTGTCGAGGAAGCGCCCTTCACGAGCATCAATGCCTCCGACACGGTGGCCACGACGTCCTTCGCGGGGTTCGAGTCGGCGGGGACCACGCTGACGGTCACACCGCGCATCGCAGAGGGTGACCACCTCAACCTAGATTACAACCTGACGTTCTCGAGTTTCAGTGGGGCCAGTTCGGATGCAACGGCACCGCCGCCCCGAACGACCAACTCGTTTACCGCCACTGTGGAAGTGCCCGACGGCTTTACCGTCGTCGTCGGCGGACTCGAAGTGGAGAACGACGCCGACACCGTCAGCGAGGTACCGCTGCTGGGGAGGATTCCGATCCTTGGGGCATTGTTCCAAAGTTCGACGGCGTCGCGGACCCGGACACGGGTTTTCGCGTTCATTCGCCCGGTCATCCTGCGTGACGATCAGTTCGCCGACCTCAAGTTGGTCACAGAGTACCAACTCAAACGCGCTGAGATGGAGAACACGGATTATCCACCGGATCACCTGATGTGGATGCGCTAGTGTAAGGGAAGCTGCTTTAGAGAAGAAGAAAGAAGCTTTGTGCCGCCCAATGAAATCGAACGAAGGAGATGTGGAGCAACGCGGATCACAAACGGGCATCATTGAACGGCAATGGATACAACGATTGAGACACTTCAGAACGCAACGGTATCACCACGATTCGTGGAGGCAATTCCGATCCGGTTCGCCCGTCGGTTCGGCCTGATCGGCCTCGATGAAACGGACGACTCCCTCACGGTGGCCATGGCATCGATGGAGCGCCGCGCGGTCGCCCGGAATGTGGGCGTGCGTCTCGGACTTGCCGTTGTCCCGATCATCGCAGATGAATCTACAATCCAGCGACTCATCAACACCGCCTACAGCGATGCCGCCACCGGTATGGACTCGGTGGTCGAGGAACTCGTCACCGACAGCGCCGACCAGATCATCGAGGAACTGACCCACCGCGGCGACTTACTGGACAACGCAACCCACGCGCCGGTGGTCAAGCTGGTCAATGTTGTTTTGTTCGAAGCCGTGAAGCGCCGCGCGAGCGACGTGCACATCCAGCCCTACCCCGATCGTGTGCAGGTGCGCTACCGCATCGACGGCGTGTTGTACGACTACGTTCAAGTTCCGGTCCACCTGTGCGACGAGATCATCAGCCGCATCAAGGTGATCGCCCAACTCAACATTGCCGAAAAACGCCTGCCCCAAGACGGTCGGACCACGGTCTCGATCGGGGAACGACAGATTGACCTGCGCATCAGCACATTGCCCACCTCACACGGGGAACGGGTCGTGCTGCGGCTGCTCGACAAGTCGGCTCGCCTTTACACGCTCGAAGAGCTGGGCATGACCGAACGCGACCTCAGGGTGTTCCGCCGGTTGATTCGCCAGACTCATGGCATTCTGCTGGTGACCGGTCCGACCGGCTCGGGTAAGTCGACGACGCTCTACGCGGCTCTGCAGGAGCTCAACAGCAAGGAACTGAACATCCTGACGATTGAGGATCCGATCGAGTATCAACTCGAAGGCATCAGCCAAACACAGGTCTCCGAGATCAAGGGTATGACGTTTGCCACAGGGTTGCGCACCGTGCTGCGGCAGGATCCGGACGTGATCATGGTCGGTGAGATCCGCGACGAAGCCACCGCCCGAATGGCCGTGCAAAGCGCTCTGACCGGGCATCTGGTGTTCAGCACACTCCATACCAATGATGCCGTCGGGGCCGTGGCACGGTTGCTGGATCTCGGGATCGAGCCGTATCTGGTGGCCGGATCGGTGATCGGCGTCATGGCGCAGCGGCTGGTGCGTTTGAATTGTCCCGACTGCGCGCGAGCCCGAGCCTTGACGGATGATGAGTGTGTGTGGCTTGGCTTGGACGATACGACCACCATCACGGAAGGCGCGGGCTGTTCGACCTGCCTGGACACCGGATTCTGTGACCGGGGCGGCGTGTATGAATTGTTTGAAGTGGATGAGGAGATTCGCGAGTTAATCGTCGGTCGCTCGACGCATCGCGATCTCAAAGAGGTCGCCCATGCACAGGGCATGCGGACGCTGCGCGAGGATGCCATCCGACGCATGCAGGCCGGTCAGACCACGCCCGAAGAAGTGGCAAGGGTCACGCGCAGCGATGGTCCGGTGACCAACGGTTCAACCGAGGAGACCGCCTGATGCCGGTCTTCGCTTACACAGTTCGGGATCAGGCGGGGCACCGTCTTCGCGGCACCCTTGTGGCCGAATCCGATACCGACGGGCGTCAGTCTTTGCGTGATCGCGGCCTGTGGATCGAACGCTTCGCCCCGGCCCTCTTCCAGGGCCAACTCGCCCTCGGACAACTTCGGCCACGTGCGGCCAAGGATGAGCACATCGCTGAGTTTGCCCGATTGCTGGCCCTGATGCTGCGAAGTGGCGTGACGCTAGCCGACGCGCTCGATGCGTTGATGGCGCAGGTGCCCAAGCGATTCGGGGCGGTGCTGCAGGATATTCGCGAACGGCTGGAGGCGGGCAGTTCCTTCTCGGCGGCGATGGCCGAGCATCCGCGCGTGTTCGGTCCGATGTTCGTCGCATCGGTTCGGGTGGGCGAAAGAGCCGGCACACTGGAGACCGCGCTACGGGAACTGTCGGAGTATCTCAAGGAGCGTCATACGCTGACCAGCAAGCTGACCACGGCGGCGGTCTATCCGCTGATCCTGCTCACGGTGGCTGCGGGCGTGGTGCTATTCCTGATGAGTTACGTGATTCCGCAGTTGCTGACAGTCCTGGAGGCGACAGGGCAGCAGCTTCCGTGGTCGACGGCGCTGCTCAAGAGTGTCAGCGATACGGTTACCGGTCATTGGCCCGTCATCGTATTGGGGACACTCGGCAGCGTGATCACTTGCGCTTTGGCGATCCGCCACGCAGGTGTGCGCCGGCACTGGCACGGGTTGTTGCTCAGGGTGCCCATCCTTGGCGTGCTTCTCCGGAAAACCCTGATCGCCCAGCTGACCCAGCAGTTGTCCATGATGCTGGCCAGTGGGATCGCGTTCGTGGATGCGGTGCGGATTGCCCGACAGGCGACGCGCAATGTGGTGTTGGGCGAGGAATTGCAAGCAATGGAACGCGCGGTGGAAGCCGGATCGGACATCGCCCCGACGTTGGCACAATCGCGGGTCTTCCCACCCCTGGTCAGTCGGCTTGTGGCGGTCGGTGAAGATTCGGGGGAACTGGTGCAGGTGCTGGGCGAATTGCGTGAAGGGTATGAAACAGAAGTCCGTCTGGCGGTGACGCGGTTTTCGGCGGCGATTGAGCCGGTCCTGATCATTGGCCTGGCGACGGTGGTGGGGTTCATCGTGTTCGCAACCCTGATGCCGATCCTCCAGGCCACCCGTGGGATGGTGTGACAACATGGAAACAAGACCAATTGCAAAAAGTACTTCTCCAAACAACGGCCGATCCCGTTCCGAGTCTCGCGCTCCCCAGCAGCATCTTCGACGTCGGGGGTTCTCGCTGGTCGAGTTGATGGTTGTGGTGGTGATACTCGGGTTGCTGGCCACCGTCGTGACGGTCTCCGTGACCGATTATTTGGTCAAAGGCAAGCAGACCACGGCGCGCAACGAGATCGCCCTGATGAAGAACGCATTGGAATTGTACTACATGGAGGCCAACCGCTACCCCTCCAACGATCAGGGCCTCGCCTTGCTCAAGGAGAAGACCCCCAAGCACCCCAACGGCATTCTGCAGGGCGACCTCATGGATCCGTGGAGCAACCAGTACCTGTACGTCTACCCCGGCCTGCATGGCACCTACGACATCGTGAGCCTCGGGGCCGATGGTCAGGAAGGCGGCGAAGGTGCGGATATGGATATCGTCAGTTGGGATCTGGCGGGTGAAGGAGTATGAGCAGACGAGCATTCGTCACCGATGACGACCGGCGAGGTAGGAATCGCGGCATCACCCTGATCGAACTGTTGGCGGTCGTGACGTTGCTTTCGCTCGCGGTGGGCGCTCTGACAGTGGGAATGGACGGCTTTACCGAAGAGGGACGATTGCGCGCGGCGGCCAACCAGATCGTGACGCTACACCAGACCGCGCGGCTCGAAGCAGTGTCGGGCGGTTCGCCGCGACAGCTCGTATTTGAACAGGACGGCAGGACGATTCGCATCGAGCGCCCTGACGTGATTGGACGCCGATGGCAATGGGTGCTCGATCGTGAAGCGCAGCTTAGCGCGCAAGTCACACTGGGCCGCGTCACGATTGCGAACAGTGATGACACGGAGTACAGGGAGGTACGCATTCACGCTGACGGCACTTCTCCAAAATACATGGTTGAGCTGAAGACCGGCAAGATGCGTGCTTTTGTCACGATCGACGGGATCAACGGACAAATTGATGCGTTCGTGGTTGATGGCGTCCAACCGAAGCTGATGGAGGCAGGTTGATGACGCATCCGTACTCAACCGTCCGGCGCAGCGTCCTCTTGGTCGAGGTCCTCGCTGCAGTGCTCATCCTTGGCGGGAGTGTGGTTGCACTGCTGGTCGCGCAGTCGCGCGCCGTGCAACAGAGTGTCGCGAACCGACAAGTGGAACGCGCGAGCACGCTTGCGGCGGAACTCCTCGCTGCGTGGCGGTTGGAGAAGACCGATATCCGAATCCAGGACGAGGGCGTATTCGAAGGAGATCCGAATTGGTTCTGGAGGCGCACTGTCGAACAGGATGACCTCGCGGGTATAGCAGTCTTACGCATCACATTGACGGTGCATCAGCAAGGATCCGATGGAAGTATCACCGAGTATGGCCGCTGGGACTGGCTGGAGCTACCTGATGTACCGGACGAGTGATCGACCCAGCGCGTTTACGTTGATCGAGGTAATCCTCGCGCTGGCCCTGGCTGGTGTCGTGATCACACTGGCCGGGCAGTCGGCTGTCCACAGCCTGCGCACCGAGAGACGCGTCCAGAACGACATCTTTCAGCGGGCGGGTTCGCGTCATGTGTTGGATGGCATTCGATCCGTGTGGGCGCAGCGATTGGACGCTCCGATCCGTGTCGGACTTGACCCCAACCTCCGGCAGACCGTGGGATGGACCGCACTGCTTCCCGTTGATTCCGAGAACGTTTGGCGGAGGCGATTGCCGTGTAGTGTGACGTTTCGCTTGAGACGCGATCAAGATGGGACGTTCACGCTGATCAAGTCCATTGCGGACCTGACCCGAGCCAATACCCATGCGCGCGAGCAAGTGGTCGCGTCGGGCATCCGAGATTTTGCAGTCGAAGCCTACGACGGTCGTCGGTGGCTTAAGCCTGAAGAAGTCAGCGACGAGACCGAAGTGGCTGCCGTCCGACTAACCCTGCAGATGTCGAATGACCAATCGGAGTCAATGACCCTCATCGCCCAAGTACCTGCGAGGACCGAATCGTGAAACGGCGACGAAGCATCGCACTGATCCTCACGCTCTTGCTGGTGACTTTGCTTGCCACGACCACGGCACAGCTGGCGACGGCAACGTCGGTGGAATCCATCGTCGTGGCTCGACAGCACAACGGCCTGCAGCACACGTTGGCGGTCGACAGCGCGATGCGCCTGATCGAGCGGCTCGTCGTGGATGACGCGTCCATCTCGCGCGACCTCGATGCAGTTGGATCGCACGCTCTCGACCTCGCGGTGGGAACGTGCGACGTACGCGTTCGCGTGACCGACGACGGCGCGAAGTTCGACGTGAACGCTTTCGCCGATGATGGCAGCGAACGTCAGCTCAAGCGTAAACTCCGACGACTCGCACGCTCCGTGCGCATGCCGATGCCTGAATTGGACATTCGGCCCGTTGTCGACGAAGAAGCCCTCGATCGCAGAATTCCCTGGTTCGATCAGCTCTTCGACCACGTCCAGCCGACCGAGGTGTTTCGGTGGGATGACACATCCGTTGATGCCGTGTGGTCCGATGTGATCTCCTGCTTCGGTAGCGGACGTGTCGATCTGCGGCGGGCCAGTCTACCGGTGTTGTCGGCCATGCTCGATGACCTTGACCGCGGACTGGCCCGCCGGCTCCTGCAGGACCGCAATCGAAACTCTGACTCCAAGACGAGCACTGTGTTGGCAGATCTGGCACCTGGCATCCAAAGTGAGGTCCAATCGCGGATCGGCTACGATTTGCAGCGCTACGCGCTCAGCATCACCACGAGCATCGGAGGGGACACTCGTCGCTGGTACGTAGTCGCCACGATCAACGAGAGCGGAACCGACATCCACCACCGGGGGCAACTCCAATGGTAGGTCGGTCCGGTCATTCATCTCTCATCGGCGCAATGCGGCTGGTTCGCTGGTTGCTGGCTGGCGGCGCGGTTGTGCTGATCGTGCTGATCTTCCGGCCGGCGGCGACAAGCGATGTTGCTTCCACCATGCCGCCAACCGCGGAGCAGGTACCTGCCGTCCCCGACGAGCCACTGCGAGAGCTTGCCTGGTTCGCGCCGCTGTGGCACCGCGATCTGCAGCAGGAGCTTTTCCCGCCATCACAGGCCGCCCAGGAGTCTGAGCCGCCTCCACCGCCCAAGCCGCTGCCGGTCCTCTTGGGGACGTTCATTGAGGCGGACCGACAGTTCGCTCATCTTCGCAACAACGCCGGACGCATCCAGGTGCTCACTGTCGGTGATGACGTGGATGGATACGCGATCAGCGCCATCGAGCGAGGCTCCGTCATGCTTCTCAGAGGCGCCGCAACCTACCGTCTTGAGCTTCAACAGCCCAAGCCGCAACTGACCATCCGAACGGTGACGTCCACGCCATGAAGAAGCGCTTCGTCATCCTGATCGGCAGCAACTCTGTGACCATGCACGTGGTCGAATTGCGTCGACAGGGAAGAAGCGCTCTATGGCAAACACGCGTTGACTGCGCCGTGGCACCGACGCTCTATGATGGATTCGACCCAACGGCAATCCTGGAGGCTATCGGCAAGGGACTAAGCGACAATGGCACAAGCCACGCGGACACGACGCTCGTGATTCCTTCGAGGTGGTGTTACGATCATCCGGTTGACCTACCCAGGAAGCGCCTCGTCCGTAGCGCCGCCACCTATGCGTTGGAGGAGTTCCTGCCTGCGCCTATCGACACCGTAACCTGCGACTTCCGGCGGATCGATGACACGCACGTCTTAGGGGTGGCCGTACCATCGGCGCCGATGGCCCATGTGCTCAGCGGGTTGGCCGAACTGGGATTGTCGGTCGATGTGATCACGCCGATGGATCGTGACGGCGAAGCGCTCGGCGACGAGTCCACTGATTCGGAACTGGATGACGACGACGAGGAGCGAATTGACCAGTTACTCGACGAAGTCTGCACCTGTCGCCGACTCATCAACCTATGCCGGGGCGCTTTGGCCGGTTCGTCCAGGCGTAATACCGTCGGCCGCAATCTCGAAAAAACACTCGCTGTCGCGGCGGTGTTCATGTTGTGCCTGCTGACGTGGCTCTCGGCACAGCTTGGTACGTATGATGACGCACTCAAGTCCACGCATGGGGAAATGGCCGAGGTCTATACCTCTGTCTTCCCTGAATCAGCTCTGCCACCCAATCCAGCCATGCGTCTCGCCTCCGAACGCCTCAGACTGGAGCGACAGGTAGGTGCCGATGTTGGTGCCGATGAAGACGCGCTTGATCAGCGCGACCGTTTGGCCAGCCTCGTCGCACTGAGAGAATTGGCAGGATCGTTGTCGTCGGATATCCGTCTCCGCCTACAGGACGTGACCATCGATGATCGGCGATTCGTACTGCGCGGGGAGACACGCGATCACCGTGACGCTGAACGCATCGCCGAGGCGGTCGGCAGCATCGACGGATGGGACGTCGAGCCGCCACGAACATCGAGGCTGGATGAGGGCGGCGTTCAGTTCAGCCTGCGGGCATCACGGCGTACGCAAGGTGCTGAAGGAAAGACGCTGGCCGATGGGCGATAAAGACGCACAACAGGTTCAGACTACCGCCCGAACGGTCAGGCGGCGCGCATTCACTGCAGGTCTGCGACGGTGGGAATCGCTGCCGCAGCGAACACGTCTTTGGCTGGTCGCACTTCCGGTGTGCGTACTGGCGTTCGCCTGCTGGTGGCAGTACCGCACTCTCGCGAGCGCGGAAAACCGCCTCGCCGCACGCGGGACCGCACTCCTGCAAATGAAACAGGATGCCGAAGTGATCCACAAACTGGAATCGGCACCCAAACGAGCGACTGAGCAACTGAGATCCAAAGAGGAACTCCTCGCAACGATCGAGCAATCCATGATGGCGGGCGGCATCCCCGTGGACCGTTGGCTGGACACCATCCCGCAACCGCCCGTTCAGAGACCGGGCGAACCGATCAAGCGCGTGGGAACGCGTTTCTACATCGAGAATGTCGGGCTGGAACAGCTGGCCAGCTTCACGGTCGACCTTGTTCGGCGCGATCTCACGCTCGATCTCACGTCTTTGCATTTGACAGCACCGCGTGGCGGAAACCGGGATCACTGGGATGCGGATCTGGTGATTTCGTACGCGGTCGTGGAGTGAATTTGTGCGTCTGGTCGCTTCGATGCATCTACAAGGCTACGAAACCAAGGGCCGGAGAGCGCAGGTCGACATACTCAAGTCCAATCGCGAAAGGAGCTTGGAATAAAGCCCCGCTTTTCCTGACGGCATTCACCCCCACATGTCGTTCGTCACGATCGGGGTATTCCCGCAGGAAAATGATGACGGTGTTGCGATTGACACCGTTGGCTCAGGACTCAATACAAGCAACTGAGTTGAACGGGATCGTCAAAATCACTATCTTTAGAGTGAGAGCATATTCTAGACCTTGATCGAACCGCTGACGTGACGAGTGGCTTTTTCGTGGATTGGTAAAGGCCAATTCTGCAGCAGGCCGGCCCCAAGCGGTCGGCACCAACAGCTTCTCTTGATTGGGTGCTCGGTATGCAGTCTTCTCTAGGCCGTCTTCTGACGGAGGATCTCTGAACAATCGAACGTCCGCACGTGGATTTGATCGTCTTAGCCGAGCGCCCGATTCACATCGGCCGAACAAGAAATTCATGCAGTCGATGGAACATCGACGACGTACAACGACCCGGGCTCAAGAAAAGGGGAAACCGAACATGCATCATGACTCGACAAAAAGTGCCTCGAAGAGCGGTAAGTGTGGGTTGGGATTCTGGATGCTACTGGCGATAACGACTGTGACCTGCGCTGAGTCGCGCGCGCAGTTTCAGTTTCACTATAAACCGATCATTCGTGAAGGAATGCCGCCAACCAACATCGCCAATCTCAACATCACCTTGAATGTGTCTGCTGCGGGCTTGGTTTTTGGCGGACGAAACGCAGAAGAGCCAACGAACAGCCGTTTCTACCTTTGGGATGGGGCTGAGATAACTGAATTTGCGGCAGAGGGAGACGATCCGGGCGAATTCCTGTCTCTCGGCTTCGCCACGATCAATGATTCGGGAACGATCGCACTCAGCGCGGTGCCGAATGACGAGAATCGAGCCTCGGTGTTCGTCGATGACGGGAGTAGCCGTATTCGTATCTTTGATGGCGTATCAAACGACATTAACGCGAATCGTCCCAGCATCAACAACGCCGGACATGTGGCGTTTTCGGTCGGCGGATCGAATGATCGCGACATTTACCTCTGGAACGGCAAGTCGACCAATACGATCCTGGTGAAGGACGAGTCCTTTCTCGATGATATTGGCGAAATCGTCGTTCTGAGTGATTCGGGCTTCGCCTACATCCATGGTCGAGACCCGCAGATAGCCACTTTCCCCGATTCGTATCGAGTCGATTCAAAAGGCAACGTCGAGTTTGTCCTTGATGCGGAGGGTACGTTCCTGCCGGATGTTAATGCGATAGACGACTACGTGACTGTCCGCGTAAACAGCGGCGTGACGCGCGTCCGCGGCGACTTTCAGCAGACTGAGACACTCGCATCGACGAAAGACGGGTTCACACTGCTTGGCCAGCGTGCGAGCACCAATGCTCGACGCGACGTGGTCTTCCGCGGTTTCGATCCATCAGGAGGAATCTTCATTTATCGCGGTTTCGAGATCGCCGCGGTCGCACGTGTTGGTGACACAGTGGCCGGTACCAATCTGACATTCGCAGATTTTGGTGCCCCGGTGATCGACGACCGCGGGCGGATATTCTTTGGAGCGTTCGCCGGGGGCGGTCTTGGAATCTACGTTGCAACCATCATGGGAGATAGTGATTTCGACGGTGACGTCGACGAAGCGGACTTTGCGTTCTTCCAGAGGTGTTTCGGTGGCGAGATCCCGGAAAGCCTCGGTGCACCACCATCGGACGAGTGCATTGCTTCGTTCGATTTTGATGGTGACGGCGACATCGACTTGGACGACTACGAGTCGCTCCTGAACGTCACCAACGGACCGTGTACTTCCACTCCCTTGATCACGACTCATCCGACCGATCAGGAAGTGGGTGTTGGAGAGATGGCCACATTCACGGTTGCAGCGATTGGCGAAAACGAGCTGAGTTACCAATGGTCGTTCTTTGATGACGAGATTCCAGGTGCGACGGACGCTCAGTTGATCATTGAAGACCCGTCGCCGTTGGAAGCGGGCGTGTATCGCGTGCGGGTGAGCGATGGATGCTCATCGGTAAGCAGTTTCGCTACGCTGACGGTTGGAGGCCCACAGGCGTTCACATGGAACGTCGCAACTGGCGAATGGGGGAACCCCGCCAATTGGACTCCTGCTGGAATTCCGAGTGTTGCCGGTGACTCGGCTACGATCGACAACGGTGGCAATGTAAGCGTGATGGGGCAGTTTTCGTACGGCGACACCAACGTAGTGGATGGCACTTTGGCATTCACTGATTCGTCGGACGTGCTCACGAGCGACTTATTCCTGGTCGGGGGGAACGATGCACCTGCCCGAATTGAATCAACGGGTGGTGGTTCGATGAACGGTCCATTGCAACTGCGCGCAGACGGCTCACTGGTTGTTGCCGATGGCGTCCTGACCCAGGATGGTCCGAGCATCACCGCGGATCCAGGCAGCCTCATGCGGGTCGAATCGTCGGCAGCAGAGCTGCAAATCGACTCCATGGACACTTTCTCGAACGGAAGTGTCGAGGTCGAAGCCGGGGGGCTGCTCGAGTTCGCTGGCCGTTGGTGGCTCGACGGGATTGCGAGTATTGATAGCTCAACGGTGCGTGTCGACTCGAATGCCTTCGTGGGTGCCTCCGGCGAAGGTGAGGTGACACTGACAGGACTCGGTGCCCAGTTGGAAGTCAATTTCCTGATCATCGCGGACGATCCGGGAAGTTCCGGGACCATCAATGTGAATGACGGCGCCATTCTGGAATGTCGAACAATCAACCTTGGAGAAGACGGTGATGGCCAGGTCGTCGTGAATGACGCAATCATGCGACAAAGTCAGGATGGGCTGGTTTCCATGGCAGTGCAATCAACCAGTTCCGGTACTGTCCGGATCGAGAACGGTGCAGAGTGGCAGTTTGACCGTGGGAACTTCCAGATCGGACGGCGCGGCGTTGGCAGTGTGGTCATTGATGGCGCTGGAACGTCACTCTCATTCTCGGGAGACGGCATTAGTTTGTCAGCCCAACCCGGTGGACAAGGCTCCATGACAGTCTCCAACGGCGCAAGTGTCCAGGTAGGGACGAACGCTGGAACCACTTTCATTGGTGAGTACGGTATTGGGACATGGACTGTCGATTCCGGTTCAACGGTTGACACTGCGGGCAACGGTGTGTTCGTGGGCGGTAATCAGGGTGGCGAAGGCACCCTGAGCGTACTGGAGAACAGTCAGTTCAGTATGACCGGTCAGAACAACGGCGTGAACATCGGACGAAACGGAATCGGTCACCTGATCGTCGACGGGGCCGGCTCATCATTCACGACCGAAAGCAACGCAGAAATGCGCGCCGGCGATATCATGATAAGTGGCGGCGGCAGCTTCGATTGCGGCGGCATTCTCGAGATCACCGGCGGAGAGATGACCGTGACCGGAACGGGCTCGAGTGCAACATGCACGGGTCTCTCGATGGAGATCGACGACACCGTCGTTGTTCAATCTGGCGCCGCATTCTCTGTGACAAATACTCTGTTTATATCCGGGACGCTAAAAGTCACAGGCGCTTCATTCGATGGGAACTTGACGAGCATCTCCGGCATAGCAACTTGTGACAACGCGACAGTAGCCATGGGAAGTCAACTCACGATCAACGGTTCTCTAGAATCGGTCGCCACCACGTTCTCAAGTCCAACTGTGAGCATTGGTGTTGACGGGGCAATCGTTGACGACACGAGTGCGCCGAGCACGATCGACCTTTCGGCCTTTGCGAATGCTTCGCAGATGAATGAATCTTGGGAGACGCGGGAAACCACCCTGCGATTCAGCGGTACGGACGCTGTTCTCGAAGCCGCTTCAAGCGATCTCGGAGCAGTGCAGATAGGATACGTGGACAACTTTGCATTGGGGACCGTCGAGTTGACCGGCAGTTCGACAACGCTGACTCTCATTGACGATGAGGATAACGTCGAGGGGGCTGAAGCCGTCTATATCGGCACGCTCGTAATTCCCACAGGCACGACGCTCGATCTCGCCGGGCTTAAGCTGTACGTTGAGACGCTCGATCAACAGGGTACCGTACTCCTCAACGGGGGGACATTGGAGATCGTCAACCGGTAGTGACTTGAGTTTCAGGTATCATGTCGGATGGACCATCGATCGGTCAGGACATGGCGGAGGTTGGGGGCCGAGGCTGCGATTTCTTGGCACAGGCCGAAGTCAAATCTGGCGCACTCGCTTCTGCATGCAGGAGAAGTAATGGTGGAGGACCGCACAATGCTGCCTTTAGCAAGAACTCTATCCGGCGCGTTTTCGGTGATCAGGCTCGCAAGATGGGTAACTGCGGAGGGCGATTCACTCGACGGCTGGGGCGACTTGGTCTGTACCGTTCCTTGTTAGCCGAGGAGCGATATTCACTCGTCGCGATCGCATCCGAACGACAAGGAGACTACTCGTGATCTTATTGCCAAACGTGCTTATGGTGGCCCTGTCTGTCGCATCAAGCTGCGATCGTGACTGTCCGGAGTTCGACTATCAAACGGGGTCATCTTCTTCAATTCAACGCAACTGCTCTGCCGCATGCTCCATAGGAGGAGTCGGATGTACAGGGCCTTTCCCGAACTCGCAGATATGTTGCTCTGGAGTGTCGTGTCCCAGTAGCTCCTATTGTCTCGAACTCGAAACCGAAGTAGAGGAATTCAGCACCGCGCCACCCCCGAACATCTCGTTCAACAGCGGGTCGACCAGCGGCACACAGACGGTGCCCAGTTGCAGTGGACTCCTATGCGCCTCTGGAAGCTGTTCGGCAAGCGGCTCTGTCACTAGCGTTTTTCTAAGCGCCACGTCGATGGGCGGGCGCTTGAGCGCAAGCTCTGCCGCTGAATTAACCTCGTCGAATTGCGATGCTCCATGCTGCTCACCGCCAGGCTTCGCGTCATCCGCATTCAACGAGTCGTCGCTCACGGTATTCTTCGACCTTGACGACGTCGCGGATATAGAGCTGGAGCTCGATCATGTCAGTTCGAGCTATTCCGTCGATACATTTAGCGCCAATATCCAGCACGTGGGCATCGGGGGCTTCTTCATGGGTCTCGACAATTCGTTCGGATGTGTTTGCGATACGCTTCAGCCTGGAAGCTACGTTCTCAACGCGTTCATTCGTGCAAGAAGTCTAACAGGCGATGACTGTCCCACGGTCGATATCGAAGAGGCTCTTATGATGGACGTGACTGCGTCCATTCGACCTTCGAGCGACTTGTGTGGCGAGAATCTGTCCTGCACGGGCGTCGAGTGTGACGGTTGGGACGAAGGGCCCTCATTGGATCATGCAACGATGTGCAGTTCTGCTGATCCTGGTTGCGCAGGTGCACCCGTCGTTCCCAGTGGCTTTATTGACCCGCGCATTGAGAGTTCCAATGGATCGACGGTCAATCTTGGCATGGACACGTTTACTTTGGTGTTTACCGAGGAAGTATTCGACATCGGAAGCACCGATTGTGGGCTTGCATCCGGCAATATCTCGACGTCGTCGTTTCAGGTTACCGAGACCGGTGCCGGCACGCCACCCAGCGTTACGAGCGTTGCGAAAGATGGCTCAGATCCCAAGAAAATCGTTGTTACGCTTGACCGTGACATAACCATTCAGGAGTGGACGACGATTATTGCCTGCGTCGAAGATTCCTGCGGCAACGTCATTGCGGACCAAGGTAACCTTGGTGCTTCGAACGAGCCTGATCGAATAGATGTTGCCTTCTTGCCGGGCGATGTCAATCAGGACGGCACTGTGTCGCCCTTTGATTTTCTGGATCGCAACAAGTTCTGTGCTGACACCGACGACCCTGCATGCGGAGATCCTGATGATCTAAGACTCTACATCGACAGCGATCGCAATTGCACGCTTGATTGCGTTGGACCCACTGGGGCGGACTATTGGGCTTCGTTGGACATTGTGAACGGCACGGGGAACGCGACTCAGTCTTGGTCTTCGGAGAATTTGAACAACTCGCGTCCGTAGTTGCACTCAATCATCGTATTGCTACTATGGCCGTGCAATTCAGCCTTCTCGCTTCGCGATCAGCGAGTCAATCCAAAACGGAAACACTGGCCGATGGTCGATCAGTCTGCTCCAACCAATGCCCCGTAGGCACCGTGGCACCGCATTCGCACGCAATGGCATGAAATTGCCCCGCGTGCCCGGTTGGCGGTGCTGGTGCTCTCGCTGAGCACCTTGGTCTTCGCGTGCTGGTGGCAGTGGCGGGCTGTTGTATCCGCAGAGACATTGATCGTCTCCAAACAACAGATGCGTCATGATGCCCGCGTTATCCAACAACTCTCCACTGCCCCGAAGAGAACCGCCGATGAATTGCGATCCAACGAGGGACTGCAGGCAACAATAGAGCAGGCCCTCGCCGCAAGCGACATTCCGCAGGAACAATGGCAGGACACCATTCCGTAGCCGCCTCAGCAGTTGCCCGGTGAGCCGATCAAACGGATCAGTACGCGGTTTTTGGGGAGCGGATGGGGCTGCGTCAACTGACCGGGTTCGCGGTCGAACTATTCGATCGCGATCTGACGCTGGAGGTCTCGTCATTCCACTTGACGGCCCCGCGAGGAAGCGATACTAGCTGCTAGGACGTGGATCTGATGATCGACTACGCCGTCCTCGATTAGGCTTCTACACCCCACAATCCGGGTCCGATGCGCTGGCAAAACACCCCAACCCCTGCCTTGGGGAGCAGAAACGTTTGGCACACCAAACTTGATCCACGCAACGCCGGTTGATTCGGTGATCTCCCCCACGCGTACCCAAGAAAAAAGCCCCCGCATTGCGGAGGAGGCATCGCAGTCAGGCGGATTGTTGATCTGCTTTTCTGTGGCCAATGTGTGGACAAGAATGCACAGGACTGACACCGATCACACGAGCCTGATCCGTTCAATCGTCGATTTCAGAACAGATCATCCGTGACGCGAAGCGAAAATCGTCACACGATCGGATTTCAATTGAATCTGCGCCATGTTGCGATAACGTACCCGTCATGCAGTAATTCATCCCTTGTCCTTTCCAGAGGAGTACCCGTCATGGGACCGACGATACGCGTCTGCATTGCCGCCCTCTCAATTGCAGTCTTGGCGATGCCCATCGAATCATCCGCATTCGACATCACCGTGGACATTGAATCACTGGAAGCTCCCTATCAAGTCGCTGTCAATTCTCCGGAGAACCCGGATCCTTATCAGGTTAAACTGTCATCTAGTTCGGCAGAAGCGGAATACGCGGTGTTTGTTTGCGCCCCTGGCCAGCGCCCGACAGTCAACTGTATTTTTGAAACTGATTTCCAAGCGAGTGGAACGTTTGACGTCTCAATCTTCGATCAGGGGCTCTATACCGTCGTCGGCTGGGCCCGCCACGTCGGTTGCACCAAGATCACCCAAGCGAGCCAACCGATCTATTTCTTCGAGCCGTCTGAGGTCACGCCACCCAACGCTGTGCTGCAGTTCGAATTGTCCGACGCATGGCAATTCGCCGCACGCTGGCCATCGAATCCAGACAACCAGACGATCGCGGCCTATCAAATCACCCTCACGCCCTCCACCCTTGTGACCCACGATCCCGTCAAACTCCTTGTCCCCGTACCCGACTCGCTCAACGAACCGGAGCACTACAACCACACCGTCTCCTTCGCGGACACATCCCGACCCGAATTGCAGAGCCTTCTCCAGGCCATCAACCACCGAATCGCCAGCGTGCCCAATCCTGGACCTGCGTCGCGGATCACCTTGCACGTCGACGCCGTGACCACCAGTGGCGACACCTTCCCGTACATCGCCATCGAAACCATACACACGCTCGCGGATGACCTGCCGTCGGTGACATTCTCGTTGCAGTTGAACATGGAACAGCGCTCCGTCGATGCCGTCATCGAGAGCATCCTGATCCCAGGAAGCCTCGGCACGGTCATCAATGTCGACGCCGTCCGGCTTTACTACGGCACGTACGACACGGACCCATCGGCTTACGTGGAGTTCCCAAGCCCTTTCGTGGGGATGAACCTGCCCATCACGGATCGGGACGGCAACCCCATCCCATCCGGGGCAGTCGTTGAACCGGTGTTCATCTCCCCGATCGGTTTCAGCCTCAGCGATCCGGTCGAAGGATTCATCACGCGGGTTGCTTCCTCAGACCTCAATCCGCCCCAATGCTGGGATGGCATCGACAATGACGATGACGGATTCACGGACTTCGATGGAAACGATCCCGAGTGCGCGTACCAATTCGATCCCTACGAGTACAGCAACGACAACGATATGAACGTCGCTGCCCGAACGCTGGTTATCTACAACACCAACACCGCCGACGCCCGCACGATCGCCGATCATTACCGAAGTGTTCGACTGCCCAACCAAACGGACGATGTCTTGTGTTCCGTCCAATTGCCGCCGGGGCAGTTCGCGTCGGCCAACGACCTGTCCAACGCCACCAAAGCCATCAGGCGGTGCATCTGTGAGGACATCTTGGAAGACACGCCAGCCAACTGCACCGATGTCACCGGTGAAGCACTCGCGGAGCAATCGCCGATCACACACTTAGCGATCATCAAAGGCATACCACCACGCATGATCGGAACAGGTTGGGCTTCCGACGCAGAAGAGCCATCCTTCGACTACTACCTCTCCTATTCGATTTACAACGACGAGCCGCTCTTTGGCGCGGGAACCGATGGCCGTGTGGACCACGGAACCTTCGACGGCGGCGATCCGGATGCGGTTGATTTCCAGCCGAGCTCTTCACAGGACAGCTACATCCGCCAGATTGATCCCTCTTTGGATCGGCTTCTCGCCTACGGACGTATCGAAGCCATCAACACCGAACGCACCATCGATCTGATCAACCGTACGCGATATGCAGAACGGTCTGGAATCGCCGGAAACTTCATCAGTCACGGGTTCACCACGACCACGCATGACTTCCTGGCGACGCTCAGCTCGACGCAGGATGACCCGGCGGGCCAATATGTCTGCGATACGGAACTGTATCTCGACGATCCAGACCTCGATTGGGACCATGAGCATTGCCGCGCTGGCCAAACCGACAGTGGCTTGATCCCTGGCGAACAGGTTCTAGGCCCGGAGGACACTGGGAAAATCCAGAGCATCCCCTACGCCGTGAACGCCGGTCTCTACATCGGTGGACTGCCACCCAACGGTGATCAGGGCCACGACGCATTCAGCGGTTTCAACAACATGATCAACTGGCGTCATGAGCATCCAGATGATCTGTCCGTACCATGCGAGCCGCTCTGCCGTGACATCGTCGATGTGATCGAGCGCGAAGCCTGCCACGCAGATTCGAAGGACTTCTTTGGCGAGATCAACACGGATTGTGTTGGCGCAGCACCCGGACTCATCGGATGGCAGTTCCGATCCTGGCCCGTGCAGTATTACGGTTTTACGCCCGCCGGTTGGGGGGTCGACAACACGAGTGGCCGGGTAGAAAAGACAATGCCCCAGATCGAGACTGGTAGTCCGTTCGGTGACCGATACCTGCATTACGGTGCCGCAGACACCGTCGACCATCCCATGTGTCTCGACACCAGTGGATCCCCGACCCAATGCCCGGAACTCATCGCCATCAGCCTGCGCAAACTTCAGACCATCAGTCCGGCGATCGCGTTTGAGAGTGACAAGACCATGCGGCTTCGATTCCGGTATCGACGCGGTGGAGGCGACACGGGACGCATTCGGTTGAACATGACCTTCCGCAAGCAGAATTCGAACCCGCAGGAACAAGTAACCATCGAGGAGATCTTCGACATTGCCCAGCCGCAAACGGAATGGACGACTGCCACGGCGGACATCATCATTCCAGCGGCGTACTCTCCGATCGATCGTGTCATTGCCAAGATCATCGCCCGCCGAAACGACAACATTCGCGGTTATCTTGATCTGGACCTCATCGAGATCTTCGACGCCGACGATCCCGCCGAGACCAATCTGATTCCGGACGATCTGGCCAGCTTCGAACGCGACCACACCGGACCGACGGTTGGCGGTGACTGGGCCGCCAACGCCATCGATCGTTTGAATGGCATCGCGTGGTGGGGTAGTTCGTCGCATCATCTCACTGGCGGCTTCGCGTTTGCAAATCCCGAGAAATTCGTCGGAGCCTTCTATTCGGGGCGGACACTCGGTGAATCGCTTATGTATATCAGCGGCAACGCCAAGTCGGGCATCATTTACGGTGATCCGACCTACCGACCGTCCGGCGCGAAGATTTACCTCAACGAGGGCATCACGCCGATCAATGATCCGGCGACGCCGTTCGTGTTCACCGACGCCCCGGCAAGCTGGGAGGGGCGGGAACTATACATCAACGCATTCCACGGTCGCGGCGGACTTCAGCAGGTTACGCCAAGTGTTGAATTGGTACCCAATGTCGCGCCATCGCCCGCACCGGCCGGGCCAAACGTCACCAACACGCAAACAACCATCATCGGGACCGTCACGCCCGTTCCCATTTATCAGCAACGATGGCTGGTCTCGAAATGCCACGAGGCTGATGTGACGACATGCGATGCCCTAGACACATGGATCGATGTCGAGAGCAGCAGGAAATTTCGTGTGGGCGGTGTCTTCGCACGGCCACTGCAGATAAACGCTCTCAACGAAGGCGCCCTCATCGAGTTGGCCGATCAGGACCGTCTCGACGAGGACCAGGACATCATCCTCCGCCTACGCGTTTGGCGCACCAATCAGGAGAACGACACCGCGACGACCGAAACGCACAACAACGACCTGATCAACTACGCGTTCTTACAATACCGGCCGGATTCGCAGTAGGCGGTTACTCGCAGATTGTGAGCTGGAATCCGATCTTGTCGCGATGTGGCGTGTGTCACGGATCGCCGCATTGCCCCAAAAAAGACTGTGGGCGTGGTCAATCCGGAAACCCGGTGCCGTGGTACGTGCATTTGCCCTCACAGGGCATCGCGACGTGGACGCGGACTCGATTGCACAGTACACACTGGCGCGCCTATCAACGATGAAGGATCCGATGGCCTCCAATGCACAATAACGCATGCACCATCAACTACGTTCTCGGAAAAACAACGCAGTAACATGTCATCCCCCCAAACCGGACCCTTTGCGCCAACTATGTCGCTAGCATTTCGCCTATTGAGATGGCAACCAAACTGGCTGTCGCTTCCGTGAACGATACATGCGATCTCTGAACTCACGAGCATTCACATGCATACCCAAGAAGCCATCAGACGGCAATGATGCCTTCTCAATCCGCCCCTCGAGTGTCGTGCACATTGACAAGATTGCCTGCATGGATCGCGCTTCATGAACGTACTTGTCAATAGTGAGCATTGCGTAGACTACATCTTCATCAATCCCGGCGATTGACAGTCCGCCATCATGCTCCTCCGTCAAACCCATCCCTCGAAGTAGGCTGCGAAGTAAGATCGATCGCCGTATGACAGGCTTGTCCAGCTTTTTGCCATTCACCACTCTCTGATTTATCGACGGCACATCGACGAACCCACGAAGCCTGCTGATAAAATCGCTACCCTTGGCTCCGGAATTCATGGAATCGCCGACAAGTCGCTGGAACGCGCTGTAAGACGAAGTCCTGCCGCCAGCAAATACCAGAATCGCTTTCCCAATATGCATTAGTTGATGGCCCATTTTGAACTTCCCGTCTTGCATGGGCGCGAGAAAGAACTTCAACCATCCCAACTCTGTTTCGGAGTTACAATCAAATTCATCGAAGAAAACAACTGGGAGCCGGAATTGCAGATTCTCGTTCTGAACTTCTCTTATAGCATTCGCCAAGTCATGCACATCATCAAATTGCGCCAGATTGAACTCGAGAAAACTGAGCTGACACTGACGCCCAAAATACTCCTCCAAATCTCTTGCGATCGACTTGACTGCGAACGACTTTCCAGATCCAGGCCTTCCAAACACAGCGATGGAGAGTGGCTGCAGAATACTGTGCCGCATGTAGTTTGCCATGAGATTTCTCACGCTGCGAATGCACTCCATTTCATGCCGATCCACGGTCACGAGATTGCCAATTGTCAAGACGGGTGCCGAAAGGAACAGGGCCGAGTTCGTGACCTTGGATTCCAAATCAGCATCTATACCAACCGCGTCGCCGGAAAGATCATGGGACTCATCAACAAAATTAGGGCGCTGAACAATCTCTCGCACACGCTTTGATTGTCGACAATTGAGCACATTCGAATGCCCTGCGAACACAATGGCCTCCGCAATATTGACTCTACTCACCGCGGCGGCTTCATTCTTCAGGATCAACTCTAAGAAGCTCAGCTGTCCGGAAGTAATAGCACTCGTTGGCACTTGGCATACTGCAAGCGTTGCTCTGGAATCATCTATTCCTCTCGACTCGGACAGTGAAGAGCCGAATACCCGGTCCTTTGCGGCTCGTAACCCCTCAAGCGAACTCAATGAATCGAGATGCTCGTCGGAAATTGTGCGAAGCCGTTCCAATTCGCTCGCCAAATAACCGGCCGAGAACCTCTCCCTTCTGACGCTAGGCCGTGCCATACAACGACTTACGCAATGTTTCTCGTTGAATTCCACGTCAATGACACGACGGGAAAACAAACAACAAATCCCCAACCCCTATCGAACTCGAAAGGACCCATCCCATGACCATTCGCTGGAGCAATGTCGTCGCGATCGTGCTGCTGATCGCAGCAATCGTCATCTTCGTGCGCAACCCCGACGCGATCGGGGCCTTTTTTCGGAGCATGCAGGCGGTCGGACGGTCGAGCACCCCGGAGGAGTCGATTCGCGGCCTGCTGTCCGTGGGATTCATCGGCGTGCTGATCGTCGCCGTGGTTCGCATCGTCACCCACAACCACAGGAGCAAGGACCAATGAACGAGAACAGCCAGAACGGTAACGGTGTCATCACCGATGGCACCAAGTCAGAGAGAGTCGACGTGCCGCAGGAAAAACCCTCCGACCAACGTCCCAACGACGAACTTGTCGCCAGACTGGACGACCAGATCGTCCGGGTCGAGGCAATGCTCGACCGCTGGATCGAACAGCAGGCGGTGGGCGTCACGGAAGCCAAGGAGCGGGACCTCGAACGGAAGCTCCTCGCCGACATGCAGGCCGAGTGCACCACCTTGCGGGAACGCTTCCATGAGCGGGAGGTGCTGATGCCCATCTTTCGGTGCCTGATCGGTTTGGCCGACCGCTGCCGCGACCAGACCGCTCGCCTGAGGGGGATCCTCAAGGCTCGGCGGGATCAACTCAACTTCGACGAGATCCTCGTGCTGCGATCACTCATCGAGGGTCGCCACGCCGACACGGTTGAACTCGACGCCCTTTTGAGCTCCTTCGGCGTGGAGAGCTACCGACAAAATGGCGACCAATTCACCGCCGCATCCCAAAAGTGCGTCAAGCGTGTCCCGACACGGGACCGTCGGCTTCATCAACGCATCGCCGAGCGTCTTCAGCCCGGCTATCGCCGTGAGGCGACAATCGTCCGCCCCGAGTACGTCAGTGTCGCTGTCATTACCCCAGACAACCCCAAGTAACCAAGGAGAATAAAACATGTACGGATTTGATATTGGAACAACCCAGTGCAAGGTGTCCTACGTCGATCGATCGGGCAATCCGGTCATCGTCAGCAATGCCCGTGGCGAACAGACCACGCCGAGTGCGGTGTATGTTGATGCCGGTGGGGACATTCAGATCGGCAGCGACGCCAGGGAACAGGGCGTCGTCGATCCGTCACGATACGCGTCAAACTTCAAGCTCAAGCTGGGATGCACGGAGAGTTTGTTTGGCGACGGTGAGGCGTTCACCCCGACGGATGCCACGGCCGCATTGATCGCCGCCCTCAAACGTGATGCCGAAAAAGCCACAGGCATTCAGGTCACCGAGGCCGTGGTCACTTGTCCGGCCAACTTCCGGGACGACGCCAAACAGGCGTTGCTCGAGGCCTTTGAGCGAAACGGTATCAAGGTGTTGCGGCTTGTGCCCGAACCGACCGCCGCAGGGTATGCGTATGCCCTGGATCGAGGAGGCAGCAACAGCACCAACCTAATCTACGACTTCGGCGGTGGGACGTTCGACGTGTCGATTATCCGTCGGGAAGGCAACCAGTTCACAGTGCTAAGCACCGAAGGCGTTCCCACGTTGGGTGGCAACGACATCAGCGGATGCGTGGAGTCGCGGGTACTGGATGAGGTGGAGAGCAAATGTGGTCGCCGTCCCTGCCGCGAAAGAGACGGCTTGGCGTTCCTGGATCTTGATCAACGAGTGGAGGCTGCCAAGGTCTCGCTTGGCAAGCAGCATCAGGTCCCCATCATCGCATCCTTCGAAGGGCAGCAGGTCATCGCAAAGATCACACAGGTCGAATTCCACAAGAGTATCGATCAACTGATCTGTCAGAGTATCGAGGCTACCGATCGGGCCATCGCCGCCGCCGGACTCACCGTCGATCAGATCGACCGTTTGGTGATGGTGGGTGGAACGTCGCGATTGCCGCACATTCAGGAGCGGCTGGCCGATCATACAGGATTGGTGCCTCGCACCGACATCGATCCCGACAAGGCAATCGCCTACGGGGCGGCCTTGGCATGTGTGGCGGAGATGGGCAAGGACGGCCGGACCGCGACGATCAACGGGCAGGTCATTCCCGCACCTGAATTGTTCGTGCAGGAGATCACGGCCCACAGCGTGGGTTGTTCGGCACTTATCCAACAAGGCCCGAAGCAGCGTCTGCTCAATGCCGTCATCATCCCGAAGAACACGGCCATCCCGTGTCAGCGGACCGATCACTTCTACCTGGAGAGCGAGGAGCAGACCCGGGCCAAAGTCGAAATCCTCCAGGGTGAGGAGCGGGCGGACCGCGATGAGTGTCTGGTGATCGGCGAGATCATCCTCGACAACCTCCCCACTGAGACGGTCAAGTCCCAACGCATCTGCGTGCAGTACACCATCGACGCCAATGGCATGGTCACAGCAACCGCGACCGACAAGGTCAGCGGCACAAGCCGTACAGTGTCCGTGGACTACAAGAAGGGTATCCAGCAGCGGCATCAGCCGACGGCAGCGTAACGGAAAGGAGCCACAATCATGCAAAACGCTATTGGTCAATCAATGCAAACGGGACGCAGTCCTGTCCTTCACCTTGCCATGACGTTGTTGGATCGACTGGCACGCTTCATGGCTGATCCGTTGGCAGTCAATCCCGACAACAAGACAGTGCGACCCCATCATGACTCGACCTCCATCAACGCGGTTCTTGTCATTGACGCATCGCCGTCGATGCTCGAAACAGACTGGCCGCCTTCACGACTGGAAGCCGCCCAAAAGGCGGCACTTCAGTACGCTCAGCGACTGCACATGGAATCTCCCACCGCCCACGTCGGTGTGGTGGCCTATGGCTCGAGGGCATGGACCGTCGCCAAACTGACCGCCAATCATCACAGCAGTCGACTGGCCGATCAGATTCAAGACATCCCAACCGACTCGGGCACCAACATCACCGCCGGTTTGAAGCAGGCTGAATCCCTCCTGAGGCGGGTGACTGGTCGGAGTCAAGTCGTCCTGTTGACCGACGGGGGTCACAACTACGGCCCCAAACCAAATCGAATCGCGTCCCGATTACGCTCCGTCTCCACGTTGGAGACGGTGGGCATCGGCGGGTCACCTGCTGATGTGGACGAGACGCTTCTGAATGAGATCGCCTCGGCCAGACCGGATGGCAGCAAACGCTACCGCTGGATCGGCGACGGCGAAGAACTCATCAAGCACTTCGAGTGCCTGGCGGAAGGGCTGGTGAAAGCATGATCATCGAACTGTCCAGACTGATGGTGTTGCCGCTTCTCATTCTCGTGTGGGCGATCGATGCGTATCTCTTCCTGGCCGTCGTCCACGTGACCGTCGGATGCCGTGTGACGCTTCCCGAACTGTCGGATTGGCAGCGATCCCTGCGTACGTTGGTTGAACCACTACCCACCAGCGTCGCGATGCGGCTGTCGGGTTGGCGAGATGGTTTACCCGAATGGTTGGCATGGGCTGTCACCGTTACCGGCCTGCTCGTGGTGCGGTTGACATGTCGTGTTGTCGTCATCGCCGTGTGGGCGTGAGTTTGCCGGGAGATGCCGTGGCCGACCACCCGATCCAACCCATCCCGCTGGTGATGACGACCGACGAGGTTGCCGAGCTTCTTCGGTGTTCCCCGCGTTCGGTAGCACGCTACGTCTTCAGCCACCAGCTGGCAGCCATCCAGATTGGGCGAGAACGGCGTTTTCGGGCCGAAGACGTGCTTGAATTCGTCGCGGCCCGGCCCCTGACCGCACGAAGTCTTCAACGGCAACGTCGCCCCCGAAAACGTAACCGCTGACGCAGTGTCGGCTCACTTTCGGCGGCGTCACTGAATCTCAGAAGAATGACCAGAAATGTCTTGATCGCAGGCACACTTCGATCCATCGTCGAAGCCGACCCCCGTGGAAGGAACGGAACCATGATCACGACGGTCAACCTGTTGCACGAACCGACTCGCCGACGCCCGCACATCGTGCGGTGGTGGGGCGAGCCCGACCCGGAAACCGGCAAGCAACGTCGCTACGGACGCTCATTCGTCTCCGCCATCGAAGCCCGCAAGTTTTTCGTGGAAAAACAGTCAGAAATGGACCGCGGCAAGCCTCGTGATCCGGTCGATGCTTCCATTGAGGAGCTGTTCGCCGAATTCGAAGAGGCACGCCTGTCGGTGCTGAGTTACGCCTCCAAGATCGGCTATCGCCTGACCATGCGGCAGATGCTGGGCTACTTCGGTCACCGTCGCAAGGTGCGTCACATTCAGCGTCGACACGCCGAAGCATTCGTCGCCACCCGCAAACGCTGTGACGGGCGTTCGGGTGAACTCTCCATGTGGGCCAAGGCTCGTCACCTGATCCACTGCCGAGCGATATTTGCGGCGGCCATTGAGTGGGGCTACACAGAGGACAATCCCTTCCGTGCCACCCGCTATGGCGGCAATTCGCCACTACGCATACGACCCAAGGGGCGGCCGTGGCACCACATCACGCCTGAACAGTTCATGCAGCTTCTGGCCGTTGTCCCCTCGGCACGTCAGCGTGCGGCGTTGTGGTTCATGTATGGCTGCGGCCTGCGTCCTGGCGAAGTCTACAACCTCATGGTTGCCAACGTGGATCTCGAACGTCGGCGTGTTCACGTGGTCAATCGTGCCGCGACACCAACAGTTCCGCCGTTCACCGTCAAGGCCGAAGGACAATCCACCGAGAGCAAGGAACGCTCCGTCCCGATCCCCAACGCCGCCATCCCCGACATCGCCGAAGCCATGAAGTCCGCGTTCAAGTCGGGTGGATTCCTGACGCTGACACCGCGACGATATGAACGGGTGCAGGAGCACTGGAGGCTCTGTCAGGCCAACGAGGGTTGGAGTGGTCACACGTGGCGACCCTGGCAGAACCGCGACATGCTCAATAACTTGCTGCGTGATACCAAGAAGTTCCTCCAACGGGCGGACATGGCGTTGTCAGCACCCTTCACGCTCCAGACGTTTCGCAAGAGCTTCGCACAGAACCACGCCGACGCCGGAACACCACCCAGAACGCTCGCCAAACTGCTGGGCCACGCAAACACGCGGGTGACCATGCAGTACTACAACCGCGTCACCGACGCCAACGAACGGGCGGCTGACGATGCCATGAACCGGTTGCTGTCCCAGAATCGAAGGGTGACAACAGCATGATGGATGTCGTGTCCAAGTTCCAATCTTGCTTGAGTTCTTCACCTATAATCGGGTGGTTAGGACGAACCAGCGATCATGCTGTTGAACTCCCTGCTGCCTCGCCGCTCCGAGGCGACGTGGCGTTGGTCGTGGGCTCAATGGCTTGATCATTGATCGCTTCAATAGCATCTTCGAAAACGGCGTCCCAATCTGTGTAGTCCTCTCTTCGTCGCTCGACTACGTTTGCCCAAGTGTCGAATTCATCATGGCTACGTGGCTCGCGGCCAACGACATTGGTGAAATCTTCATCCGTCAGATCGTTGGACTCTATCCTGTGCGTCCATTTCACGGTCATCGCGGCACCTCCATCAGATCAAAAGTGAGAATGCATAACCTCGGGGTTGTTCGACGCCGGCTTACTCGGTTGTTGTTCCTTTCCATGCCGAAATGACGTTCGCGGTCTATTTAAGGTATAGCGCGGATGAACATGACCTTTGGAGTACATACGTTGAACTCTGAATTGATCACCGAACGAATCGAGGCCTTGATTCATCATCAACAATCGCGTCAGACGATCGCGTGCCGACGGAGTCTGAAAGAACATTGGCAACCACCGATATCCTTAAGTAGTCGACGTTCCTCCGTACGTGGATGACATTCACCTATACAGGCAATCAGCCACCGGATCCCGTGGTGAGCCGCCCCGAGAGAATCGGAAGCCCTACGCCTCGAAGACCGCGTCGATCAGCAATCCAGGTGCTGGGGAGGCCGTCGTAATGGCTTGGCGTCCCGGGCGGTATCTGATCGATGGCGAGCTGGACAATACGCGACCCGGCAGCATCGCCGGCTGGCTACGCTTTGCTGGACTTCCTCACCGCGTTTCAATCGAACTGAGCGGAGACTTTGCCGGTAGTCTCAAGGGATCACGCATTCACGTTTCCGGCTGCAAGCGTGCCTCAACCCAAGCGGCAATCCGTTACATGCGATCATTCTCCTTGTCGCAGACTGGAACCGGCGGTGACATACTCATTGATGGCAATTCGTCGGGCCAATCTGTCTTGTACATCGAGTGGTACTCCGATCAGGACGGACGCGTCGTTCTTGAATTGGCGGGTACGTCAGTTCAAGTTCTAGACTGAGAAGACCCTTGACGCTCTATGAGACGTGACCCTTCCACAGTGCTCCGATCATCACGAACGACATCTAGACCTAAATGTGACTCACTTGACTGCAACCTTGAATGGACGAAGGACGCTTGGGGTACTTTCCTGGCCTTCGACAGGTACGACGGAGCCTTGCCAACATGGGTTCGCAATCGAATCGGTAACGCAACCGAATGTGGCACGAACGGACTTCAACGATCACCTGCTACCGCCGATCAGTTGTACACCTGCATTCGGTCGTTTCGGCATCGTAGGCTGTGGCGCATATCGCTTGGAATGACTCCTCGGCTGCAGAATGGGCAACCTGAGGAATCCAAGCCAGAAAGATCCCGGCCCATCGTCAAGAACAATGAGCGCCTGCCAAACAAGCAGGCGCTCTCATGTTGCACGGGCTGCGCCAACTCCGGAACTGGCGATCAGCCCGACTTCATCTCCTCGGCAAGCGCGAAG
>JANQQK010000019.1 GCA_028289375.1 Phycisphaerae bacterium
CACAGCCGACAGTCGCGCTCGAACAGCAGAAGATCCTCGCTCGACTGATCACACCGAACGTGTGCACGCTTGCCGAATCCGATCATGGCTGTCCGATGGAACAGCACAACGGTCCGCACGTCCTGCGGCATCTTCGTCGAGCTGCTCAGCTCCAGTATACCGCTTGGGCTTTGCGGATGCGGCAGGCGGAATGTGAATCGCGCGTTGCGGGCCAGCACCACGCGTGCCCCGTCCCGCAGAAGTTGATGCTGCGATGGCTTGCCATCCACCTGCATGTCACGCGTCGTGAAAACGAAATAATCCTCGTCAACACGCGCGATTTCGGCGTGTTTTTCACCCAGGTCCGCCTGAATGGGTATCGCGGCCGGCTTGTTCGTCATCGCCCGGCCAATCGCATTCCGCTCGCCACGCAACAGCAGATAACTTCCGCCGCCGTTGACCAACAGCAACATCGCCGGCGGAACGTCGGCACGGTCGCGCCTGTTCGCCCGCATCGGAATGGTGTCACCCACGTCGGCATCATGTCTTGCCGGCGATTGCCCGCGACGCGGCGCACGCACGACACGGCCACGGCCCGATCGCTTGGCATGCTCGCCCAGCGGACCGCCGTTCAGCTCGGTCATCAAGTCGTCGACTTTTTCAAGCTGGGCGATCGTCGTCTTGATCCAGCCGAACTTCGCACCCAGCGTCTGCATCCGCAGCAACTTGCTCCGGGCGCCGTCGGCATCTTGCTCATCAAAAAGCCGCGACGCCTCTGTCGCCAACTGCACGAGTTCTTCCGCATCCCGTCGGGCAGCATCGGTCATGCCCACCTCACCCAGGAGGTCCAGTTCTTCCCGCGCCCGGTTAATCCGCCCCGCTGCCAACGCGGTGTTGGCTTCGCCGACGAAGTGCTGACAGAGTGTTGATTCCAGCTTACGTGCCTTTTCCGCCGTCGGGTGCAGCGGCTTCACGCGGGCGAATCGCTCCAGGGCAGCCGCGAATTGCTTCTGGCGGATCATCTCTTCGACTTGCGCGAAACCGGCCTCAGCCCGCTCCTCGCGACGGCGGATCTCACCGGCCAACTCCTGCACCGCCGCCCCATCGCCCGCATCCGCGAGCAATTGCCTGCCCCCTACCAACGATCCTGCCTCCACACGCTGCTTGGCCTGCTCGATCCGACGACGCTGCGACTCGGTCGACCGTTCGACCTCGCGGGCGACGGCCTGCACATGTCCACGCAGCTCGGCAATCCGGTCGACCTTCACGCCCAGTGGCTCGGCTTTGTCGAGATCGCGCAGTGCGTCGGCGAATCGCTCCTCGGCGAAGTGTTCGCGGGCACGCTCGATCAGTTTGTCTGCCAGTTCCGCCGCCAACGTTTCGCCCCGCTTGTTCTCGCGGACCTCGGGACTCGTGACGATCCGATGGGCATCGTCCAGCCGCCCTTCCCGGATGGCAGCGTCAGCCGATCTCAGTCGCAAAAACAGCAGTCGCCCAAACATCCATCCGCTCCAGAACCCGTCCCAGCCACGCCTGTCTCACTTCGACGTCCGATAACTCCAAACGCTCATGCCCCCTGCCGAGACCCGAAACCACAGGTCTCACCCATGAATTCGCCCGCGACGCCCGATTATTCGCCCCACCCGACGAACTCTCCTAACCTTCTATCAGAAAACACGTTACAAACCAAGATGTGGAACCAGTTTGTAGGGCAGGTCGCGACCTGCCGATTCCTGCGTGGCAAAGGCCCTTTCCTGCCACATTCTTCCGTAGGTAAGGTGGAAGGATGTTCTGCTTCCAATGTGGCTACGACCTGTCACGCCTCCAACTTCCCCGCCCGTGCCCCGAATGCGGTACGATCCGCGATCCACAAAAAGACGCCGCAGCTGCCCGCGCGTGGTATGCCGGCAAATGGGCGTGGTTCGATTGGCTCTTTCGCGAAAAAGAAGTACCGCTTGGCGTGCACTATCAACTGGCAGACGATTCATCATACGATCTCGCTCGAAGGCGTATCTATCTTTGGATTTATGCGCCGATTGTTGCGGTCATATTGCTGATTTTCGGCACCTCCTGCATACGCGCGAATTTCAAAGTGACTGCGACCCGCCAATACGCCATCTCGCCGAATCAAGTAGAGAGCCTCACGATCGAGTACACTGGCAGGGGAGATCTATTTGGCGAAGGGCCGAGCAGCACAAATCCGCCGCCCCTCGATGACCTTCACGCATACCATTCGGGCGCCATTCTTCGGCAGAGCAAGATTGTCCGCTTGAATATCGAATCCTTTTCCTGGCAACAACCACAGTTGTTGAAGCGACCGCTCCTGACTTGGGTCTTTCCGTTGTGCTTGCTGATTTTTTCATTCATACCAGGCACATGGATGTTTCTGTTTTGCCTCAGAGACGACAGACCTCTTGATGACAACAGGGCGAGAATTTGCTCGGCGACGTGCTTAATCTCTCTTTCCGCAGTCCCCGCAAGCATTTGTATTTTCTGCTACGCTGCACTCTTGTTCGCTTACATCATTGCGAATGCAACTATCGTGGAATACGGATCCAGCAACAGCGTGGAATACGCCTCTGCCGGTGCGATTGGTGGGTTGTGGGGGCTGCTCATCACAATTGCCCCAACGATTATTGCTCGAGATCATGCCAAGAAGTTCATACGCTATCGACTTCTCTCTACTGCACTATCACTCTTCGCCTACGCCGCCATGCCAATCATCGCCGCGAGCCTCATTATGCATCTTACGTGATCGTCGGTGTCCAAGATGCGCGACCCATCACACCGTCCGCATGGCATCGATGACGTTAATACGGCAGGCGCGGCGGGCGGGCCACAAGCCGGCCAAGACGCAGATCAGGACCGTGACCGAGACGCCGGCGAGGATTTCGCGAATGGGCAGGCTGTATTCGGGGGCGAAGCCAATCAAACGCGTCGTCAGCACGTTCATGCTGTGGGCGCCCTGCAAACCGAGTCCCAATCCGATCAAGCAACCGATGACGCCCAGGACGATGGCTTCGCCCAGCACGAGGCGCATGATCTGACCCTGTGTCGCACCGGTCGCACGCAGGACGGCCAACTCGCGCTGACGGTTGATCACGTTCGACATCATCAGGTTCCCCACGCCGATCCCCGCCACCAGAAGCGCCACCAGCGGAATCGCGGCCAGCAGCGACGTGGCCTCCTGAATGTCGTTGTCGATCCGCTCCTTGAGCAGCCGCAGCGAGCCGTAGATCGCCCGCGGTCGCCCCATGGTCATCGCGATGGTTCGCATGCGGGCCTGATCGAAGAGCATCCGCCATCGGCCCACAGCGTCGGCGTTGTCCCAATCATCCACGACGTCGCGCATCGCGCTGCGAATGATCGACTGATCAAACCCAGCGAACAGGGATGCGTGCTTGTCAACGAGATTGGCCACGAGCGTGTCGTCGACGGTCGGCGGTTCGTCACGAGTGAAAATGTCCGGCGGCGGAGCGGTGGGCAGTTCGAAGTCGATCAACAGCATCGACACCCGGTCCACGCCAAAGACACGACGAACATCCGCCAGCGTTCCCAATACCGACCCCGAAGCGGCCACCATCATGTAGCTGTCGGCCTGGAAATAGGTGACGGCGATATCGAGCGCGGGCGACTGCACGACGCCAGCCACCGTAAACTCCGCCGTCCGCCCGGCGGCGGTGATGCTCACCTTGTCGCCGAGGTGCAGGTCGTGGGTCCGCGACGCTTCGACGGGAACAAGCAGATGCCCGCCGTCGATCAGCTTGGCCTTGGCGGTTTCGAGGTCACCTTCGAGGAATTCGAGCTTGGCCATGCGGAGGAAGACTTCCGGCTCGCCGGCGACGAAGGTGCTCTTGGCGTCAAAGATTTTGAACAGGCCTGGCTTGTCATCGCCGAGGTCGACGAGGAAATCGCTGATCAGTGTGCAATCCTTAATGCCGTCCATCTCGCGAATCTGCTCAGCCGTCGCGTACGAGACGGGGGTCCGCGTCCAGATGAAGGCTTCTGCGAGTCGGTTGGGAAAGTCCCACCCGGCGCGAACGCTTTCGGCGTGCACGACGAGACCAACGAGCATCGACAGACCCGCCATCAGCCCACAGCAAATCGCCGCCCCACGCCACGCGGCCCGACCGATGTGGTCATTGAGCAGGACCGGTCGCAACCCGAGCAGTCGCGCGGCGACATGCGCGAGGATCGTCCCGAGAAGTCGCACGGTCAGCGGAGCGAGCAAACCGAAACCGGCGTAGATCGACAGATCGCTGATCACGGTCACGTAGGGGTTGGCCCAGAGCGCCGGATCAACGTTGTTGACCATCCAGATGTGCCCCGCGATCGAAGCAGCGCCGAACAGAGCGGCGAGAATCGTCCAACGGTCTTTCGGCGGTGACGCCTGCGGGCGCGTGGCGGACAGCGGTGTCACGCGCGATGCCTTGATGGCCGGCAGTAATGCGGCGAGCACCGTGGTGATGATGCCGGCGGCGATTGCGTAAGCGATACCGCGTTGGCTGACGTGCCACGTCGTGAAATACTCGGACGCGACCTTCGTGGTCAACCACGTCAGCAGCAATCCAAGCGGCGGACCAACGAGCAGTCCCGCGATCCCGAGCGGAATAACCTCGCCCAGAACGGTACGGGTTAACTGGCTTCGCGTCATGCCGACGCACCGCATCATGCCCATCTGCCGGATGCGTTCGGTCATGCCCATGTTGAGCGTGGTCATGATGATGTAGAAGGCGGTGAGCAGTGCGACACCGGCGACATAGATCAGCACAAACTCTGTGTGACGTTGGGCTTCGTTGAGCTGGCGGAGTTTGGCGGTGGCGGTCGTAACCTGACCGGCCAATCCTTTTTGCTGCAACTCGCCTCGCAGGCGGTCGGCCAACGGTTCGATGGCGTCGGGATCGGGGTCGACGAGCATGGCGTCAACACTGGAGATCGTGCCGACTTCGCGCGTCATGGTCTGCAACTCCGGCAGGTTCATCAGCACGGTCGGCTTTTGAAACTTCGCGACGCGGTAGGCTTCAAACGTGCCGCTGATGATCAATTGCACCTTTGGTCCGCCGACGTAGAACTCGACGGTGACAACATCGCCCGGACCAACACCGAGACCGTCTGCCAATTCGGAATCGAGCATGGCCGACCCCTGATCGTCGCTGAGCAATTCGCCGTGATGATCGTACGAGCGAAAGTCGAATTCCGCATTCGGCTCGACACCGATGACGTCGATCGATACGCGATCATCCGACACGATGAAGCGGTCTGCACCCTCGAGGGTCCTTCCGCCATCGATCACGAGACTCATGCGGCGGACGAGTCGCGGTGCGACGGCGGTGACTTCGGGCATCGCGTCGAGCACATCCACGACCTGCTCAGGAATCTGCCCCCAATGCCCGAGCGGCGATTGCACCGCGATGTGACTCTTGCCGACCCAGTGGTTGACGATTTCATCGGTGATCGACCGCTGGACAGTCTCGTAGGCCGACGTCAACCAGACAATCGTGCCCACACCGATGGCCACCGCAAAGGTGACGGCAGCCGCAATGATCGGCTTGGCTCGGATGTTTCGTCTGGCGATGAGGGACCAATAGGACATGGCTATCTCACGATGTTCGCGGTCGCACAACTCTTCGTTGGCATGGTAGCCGTGCGGCTGCAGGTGATCCATGTGCATCGGCGAACGCGTCGGCGATTTGGTTTGTTTTCGACAATTGCGGACCTGCTGCGTTGTGTTGGGGGGCCGAAATATGGGATAATGCCAGGATTGGAACGGAGGGAAGCATGTCCAAGCCAAGTCTCACTCACCTGTGCGCAACGCTCGTCGTGTTGGTTAATGCACGTTCTCTGGTCGCCCAATGGTCCGATGACGCCAGTATGAATCAGGTAGTCGCAGACCGCAGCGGTGAGCAGACGCAGCCGAAATTGCACGTCAACGTCGACGGCAGTGTGTACGTCAGCTGGTTCGACAACAGCGCCGGCGGATACGACGTGTACCTGCAATTGCTCGATGCCAACGGTGTCTCACAGTGGGTAGCGAACGGTGTGCTGATCGCCGATCGCGGATTCAGCTCGACGCAGGATTACGATCTGGACGGCGATGATGCCGGCAATGCGTATCTGACGTTTCGGGACAACCGATTCGGCGGTACGCAGATCACGGTCACGCGGGTGAGCCGCAACGGCGTGCAAACGTGGGGCAACAACGGTGTGCAGGTGACGTCGGGTGGTGCGTTCGTGGCCGCTCCCAAAGTGGCGGCGACGTCTGATGACAGTGTGGTGGTGGCGTGGACGAGCGACGGCGATGTCCGATTGCAGAAGTTGGACAAGGCTGGTCAGGCTGTCTGGGGTGATGGTATCACGATTCCCGCGATCGGCGGGGACAACACGTCGGCCAGTGACCTCGACGCAACCGTGGACGGCGGTGTGATCCTGTCGATGGTCCGCGGGTTCCTGGGGCCGAATTTTCTCTATGCTCAGAAGTTCGATGAGAACGGCGATCCGCTATGGGGTGCGTCGCCATTGGCGGTGTTTGATGGCGGCGCGCTGCAGGTGGCCAACTTCCCGCAGTTTGTGACCGACGGTGCGGGCGGGGCCGTGTTCACCTGGTACAGCGTCAGTCCCCTGCAGGTGCGCACGCAACGGGTATTGGCCGACGGAACGGAGCTGTTCGCCCACAATGGCATGATCGTGTCGACGGCGGCGCGACCGCGAACGGCGCCGGATGTTTCGTTCAATCCGACGACGGGCGAATCGTTCGTCTTTTGGCGCGAGGAAGTCGGGGGACCTTTTCCCGAGTTCGGCGTGTTCGGGCAGAAGATTGACGAGGCCGGCGATCGTCAGTGGGGTGACACGGGGGTGGCGGTGGCAGCACTTTCGACGACCGAGGTGAGCCAGGTGCGCACAGTGCGGCGTGGGGAAGGTGCGGTGGCATTCTGGGTGGAAACCCTCTCGTTCGGCAATCAGCGGATACATGCATCGCGCATTGCGGGGGATGGTTCGATCGCGTGGTTGCCTGCAATGCGCGACGTCTCCAACGTTGCGTCGGGCAAGTCCCGGCTCTTCACGGCCGCGGGACTGCGGGACGCTGTCGTTACCGTGTGGGCAGATGGACGCAACGATGCAAACGACATTGTCATCCAGAACATCGGAGGCGATGGGATGCTCGGAGCAAGCTGCTTTGCCGACATCAACGGCGACAAGGTGACTGATCTACAGGACTTTGCTGACCTTGCGGACTGTATCGCGAATGGCTGCGACGACTGGGACGTAGACGACGATGGCGATGTGGACTGGTCCGACGCCCGAGTCTTCAATCTGATCTACGGCGAATGCCCATAGCGGACCGGAAGCGAACGACTACCGCGGCGAGCAACGTGACCAACAGAACGATCGACCCGCCGCGCGAGATCGTTGGCACGCAGATGATGCGCGGATCGCGTGGTTCGATGAATATCGGCGGCGTGCACGAATCTTCGACATCGATGTCCGCGTTGAAGCAGGCCGATGGGATGATCTTGCTGCCGTTTGGCTGGCCCAGAAGCGAGCGCGGGTTGTTCGTGCGAAAGCAGATACCCTCCGAATCGCATGTGCCGATGGCGCGGAACCGCAGCCGAGCGATGATGCCCGGCCCGAGTGTCGCATTCTGACACTGACTGAAGATGTCATCGCCAACGGCGACATCAATGGTGCCAGCGTCATCATCCACGTCGAAACTGAGAAGTGTGCTGAAAACGGCTCCGCCGGGATTGTTTGGAATGTCAGATCCGATCGTCAGATCAATGAACTCGAAATCAAATGGGGCGTACCGAAGAAAGAATTGCGCTGCGCAGACCGGCGTATCGGTGGCCGTCAGTTCGACGTCAACGGTTACGATGTTGAATTGATTGTAGGGCACGAATCCGGTGGATATATCGATCTCACGCGTCGTCGTCAGGCACAAGCCCGGCGGTTCGACGCATGTACAGGATCCATCAGGATTGCACACTTCGCCGCCGAGCGATCGGCAAAATCCATCCGGATCCAGCGCTGCCGTGCAATCAAACGCGTTGATCGCTGGCGGTGAGGGGGGATCGGTGATGTCTGTGTTGTAGACCACGCCGTCAATGCACTGATCGTATGTGCAACGAATGCCATCGCGACCATCGCTTCCGGTCATACATTCCACACATGCATCGTTCTCCTCGTTGCAGAACGGCAGCAAGTTGCCGCTGCATGGACTCTCTCCGGACTGGCAGATCAAGTCGACGCACGTTTCCGCGCCATCACAATGCAAGCCGTCGTCGCAATCGGTGTCCATCTCACATGGGCAGGGATCTGCGCACTCAACTTCCGGGTCCTTTGGAATAATGCGCAGTGGTGGAGCGCACGTGCTTTCGACTGGGCACGGACCGAAGCAGGACGTGGGAATAACCTTGATACCACCTGGTGCAGCCAGAAGCGTCGGTGGCCGATTCTCGCGGAAGCAGACGCCGAACGACGCGCAGTTGTCGCGAACGAAGAATTCGATTCGAGCGACGATGGCAGGACCGGTCGTCGCCCCGTCGCAGTTGCCCTCGATGACGCCGCCGACCGCATACCCGACTGTGCCCGCTGCAAAGTCCAGCTCGGAACTGAGAATCTGCGAAAAGATCGCACCTTCCGGATTATCCGGCAGCTCCGCACCGGCCGTCACACTTTGAATGGATAACGCGCGTGTGTCGAACTCGAGAAAGAACTGAGCACCACAGATCTCAGTTGTCGAACCCCCAAGCACAACGTCGGCAGTGATCGTGCTCCCCTCGACGGGGCAGACGGCACCCGACGGGTTTTCCGGAATGTTGTATTGGAGACACAACGACGGCTGATCGCCCGCGCTCACCACGGACACCACGCACACGAGCCAAACGCCGACGGCTGAAATGAACCCCTTCCGCCCATCCATGCCATGCCCTCCTGCGGACAGGCGTCGGTCGACGCCGTCTTGCAATCCACCCATCAAGAGTGTATCGAAACGGACGTCGCGATCGCAAACCGCGATCGCAGCCAACGAAACGTCATGTCTTGCAGTGTGTTAGGCCAATCAGCGACGCGACTGCCGATCAAGCCAATGCCCCATTTCAAGGAATTTCCGGCGGCTTTCGGCGCGATACCAGCCATCGCTGGACGTCCACCAATCGGTGAAGCGATCGTCGACAATGTAAGCAGCGTGGCCATCGCGAAACGATACATTCACACCATCGCGATGACGCCGGCGCACGTTCGATGGCCAGAGCGCATCGCTGGCGATCGTGACATCAATGTCAACGCGGTCCCACAGCACCCCGGTCAGC
>JANQQK010000040.1 GCA_028289375.1 Phycisphaerae bacterium
TGTCCTTCGTGGATCGAATGTCACGACCTCACGCGGATGCAGAAAAACAAGATGGCAATGCGTCGTCTGCACGTTGAACAGCGGCTCCACCGCGTCGGCATACAACATCATCTGCGAACGGTAGCGTTCGACCGCGTGCGCGATACTCGGCGCATCGATCGCATCGGTCTTGTAATCCATGATATGCAAACCGGTCTCGGTGACCAGAACCCCGTCAGCCACGCCGCGTACGAGCACACGGTCCGCAATGTCGTCCGGCAGAGAGGGATCAAAATGCGTGGCTGGTCTCGCGGCGAGGAACATGAACTCGCGATGAAACTGCGATCCCGCCTCGCGAACAAGGTCGGCCAACTCGGTTGCGATGAACCACTCGATGGATGTGGTATCGATCTGAGAGGCCAACGCCTGATCAAGATGTCCGGTTTCCACCAGTTGTGTGAGCTGATCGTGGACTGGAACGTTCTTCGCGAAATCAAGGTGCTGCATCAGCTTGTGCGTGGCCACCCCGATTTGTGCGGCATCGCCAGGGCCTCGTCGTGACGGCGGATTGCGACTGTCGACGCGTGCAATTTCCTCCGGTTCGACAAGCGGATCGAGCGAGAAGCGGGACTCACTGGCCGCCACCACGGCGCGCACACCCGCGGCAGCCAGCATGTCGTATGGCTTCGTGATGCGTTCAATGATCTGTTCCGCTTCGCGACGATCGGTGGAAACTGGTTCGTCATCGGGCAATGGTTGACCACTGGCGACGCATGCAGCGATTGGTGACGGCTCCCATGCCGGTGACTCGGAATTGGTCGACCATCCCGCGATCGCATCCGCATCATGGGTGAACACGTCGAACACCGCGTCAGCGGCGTCTTCTTCCCCCCAACGCACCGCACCATCGGGGGCAGCCTGCAGGCATGGCAGCAGAAAGTCGAGATACGACGAGGCCGAAAGCACATCCAATGCGGATACCGCCCCTTGGCCATCGGGTGACAGGTTCAGATTCTCAAGTCGCGACTTCGGTGTCCCGATCAGTATCAGCTTCTCACGTGCTCGCGTCATCGCCACATAGAGGATGCGAACTTCCTCGGCCAATGTCTCTCGAACAATGTTCTTGCTGACCAGGTGCGACGTTGCGGATGGATACTGCACGCCATGCTCGGGATCGCTTACATACAGTCCGATTCCCTCGTGCCGATCCATGATCATGCTGCCCCGCGCGTCGTAGACGTTGAAGTTGCGTGACAGGTCGACCAGGAAAACCACGGGAAACTCCAGCCCTTTCGCGGCGTGCATGGTCATGATGCTGACGGCGTTGCCTGTTGCTTCGTTGCGTTTGGGCTTGAGTCGTTGGCCGTCTGCGATCAGTTGATCCAGATGATTCACGAAGTCGTGCAGTGATGAACGCCGATGACCGGCGAAATCTGCAGCCCGACGATGCAGACTAAGCAGGTTGGCATGTCGCTGTTGGCCGTTGTGGAGTCCCACGACGTAGGCGAGATAGCCGTCATCGTGCAAGAGTTTCCAGAGTGCGTCGTGGATCGGAACCTCGCGAAACCGTCGGCGGTGTCGGTCGAGCTTACGGAAGAAGCGGCGAAGCTTGTCGACCAGCGAATTGGTCTGGGTGTTGGCTGCGAACTCCAAGGCCGCCTGATGAAAAGGCACCCCACGCTTTCCAACGCGGATGGTCGCCATCTCATCTTCAGTGAACGGCATGGCCAGAATGTGCGAGCGCATGACGGCTGCGAGGGGGATGTCCTGCCGAACGTTGTCGATCAGGCGCAGGAGTGACAGAAGATCGCGGCCTTCGGTTGTTTCGAGGATGTTGGCTTCGGAGTCGGTGCGCGTTGGAATTCCGCAAGACTCCAGCTTCCTCGCGACAGCGCTGATCGTCTGTACGCCGGATCGCAGCAGAACGGCACAATCGGCATACGTGATGCGCCCATCGTCGCCCTGATCCGCAGAGTTGGAGACGATTTCTTCTATTTTCTGCACGATCAGGTACGCCTCGCGCTCAATCGTCGCCCACTCGGCAGGATCATCAGGATCAACGATGTGGTCAGTATCGACATCCTGTTCATCATCCTGCTGGTCCGATGTCGGCGACACATCGCGTTCCAGCAGGTGCAGTTCCGTCCGGAACCGATCGACATCCGTTCGTGCCGGTCGCGACGCGTGCATGCGCTCGGTCTCGCCGTACGATATTCCCAAGGCCGATTCAATCATGAGCTGCTCGAACACGAGGTTGATCGCGTCAATGACGTGCGGGCGACTCCGAAAATTCTCCTGCATGCTGATGGTGTGATGACGGTCGTCGCCATCCGACTCACGCAGGCGACGAAGGAAGACACGCGGATCGGATGCACGAAAGCGGTAAATGCTCTGCTTGACGTCACCGACCGAGAACAGGTTTGGCAACTGGTGCAGATCGTTGTCGCGGCTGATCCGTTGGAGGATGGCGTGCTGAATCGGATTGATGTCCTGGTATTCGTCAACCAGCACATGACGAAACTGATGACGAAGCGTCGCTGCAATCTCTTCGTTTGAAAGCACCTGCAGCGCCAATCGCTCCAGATCGGCAAAATCGAGAAGATCCGCGTGCCGCTTGAACGCAGCGTACGCCGCGCGGAAACGTCGAATCAGCATCACGAGCGTTCGTGCGAATGGAACCGTCACCTGCAATGATTCGAGCAATTGCGAAGAGGTGAAACGCACGACCCCGTTTTGCAATCGATATTGAAATCGCTTCTTTGCCCGGTTCCACTGGTCGCGTGCAGCATCACGCGCTGCCACGATTTCCACTGGTGTGGACGCACGAAGTTTCATGACAGGCCCGGTCCGCAGAGCGTGATCGTGGATGTCGGCGAACAGCGCATCCATTTGTGAGCACGCACCCGATGAATCATTCAGCGTCTTGCCCAGTGCATCAGCTTGCTGCTGCCACGTCGACATCTGCATCGCGAGATGTGCAACAGCCTCCAGATACGGTCGTGCTGCTTCCGCGGCAGTGTCGATCTCTGGCACGTTCTGTTGCGATTGAACCGTCAGTTCCCACGTCACTGATTGCAACACGCGCCTCAGGACCGAAGCGTCCGAACCATCATACTGACGGCACTCGCGAGTCAGCCAAACATCAGGATCGGGCAGGCTGTCAAGGTAGTTGGACACGTCCATCACGAACCGTGCGATTGACCGATCGCTGCCAAGACCATACGTCTCCACCAATCTCCGGAAGGCGTGGCCATCGTCGCAGGTTGCCCCGTACAGGTCGTTGAACACACGATCAAGTGCAGATGCCTGCAGAAGGTGTAGTTCGTCGTCGGCGATCAGAATGGCGGCTGGATCGATGTTCGCATGATTGAAATACCGCCTGATAAGGCGATTGCAGAAGGCATGCAGTGTTGAAATGTGCGCCGAGTCGATCAGCGAAAGTTGCGTGCGCACATGCGCGTCGCCGCGGTGCAAGCTCAGCCGTTCCTCCAGCTTTCGCCGAATGCGCGTTTTCATCTCAGAGGCAGCCGCGTCGGTAAATGTGACGACAGCCAACTGATCGATGTTGCAACGCTCGGGTGGCGTCGCGTCGCACACGAGTTGGACGCACCGCTCTGTCAGAACGGCTGTCTTGCCCGAACCGGCCGCAGCCGAGACAGCCACACTCCGACCGACGATTCTGATGGCTTCGTCCTGACTTGTTGTCCACGATGGGTTACTCATCGGACGGTTCCTGCGACATGCGAACGGAAGTCAGGATCTCCTGACGCGACATGGACGGCAGCCGCCGAATCGGTGTGAATCGTGGCTCATAACGACAAACGGACTTGAAGTCGCAAAATGCGCACGGCGACGTATTCTTCAGGCGATAAGGCGATACCGCAATGTCACCATCCAGCCACTTGTCCGCCCACGCACCGATCAGATGCCGCGTTCGTTCAAGCATGCCGACAAACGATGCGCCGTCGGCGACATCCGATTTCTCAAGATGGCCGAATCCTCCGTCGGACTTGCGATAGACCTGATGGTAAGGCGACCATTTTGTCAGATCAGTGTCAGACTCCAACTGCCCGATGTGCTCAGTGTTGATCAACCCGCGCGGCATCTGATCGCCCAGGCGTTGCTTCGCCTTGTCAATGTCATCCGGGTGATCAATTTTCTTGTACCGTTCACGGATCGGCAGGAAGAACGCCCCCACCGGTACAATGGGCCGACCGAACAGCGACGTTCCCGTCTGCTGCAGGACAAGAAGATAGGCGAGCAGTTGCAACGATGTGCCGTGAAACGCAGCCGAAAGATCCAGCCGGCGCTGACGTGAACGTTTGTAGTCAATGACCGATGCGGCATAGTAATCAGCCAATTCCGACAGGTCGACACGATCAATAAATCCTCGCAGCAGCAGTTGTCGGTTCTTCGGCGTGGTGATGGCCAATGGAGCCAGTGCGTCCGAATCGCCGAATCCAAAAGACAGCTCAGCCCGCGCGGGCCGCATCTTTCCGGCGCGCGCACCCCTCTGATGCAGCGTCATGATGCCCGTCAACTCGCGCGTCGCACGCTCAGACAGGTATGCGTCTCGCTTATCGGCGAGCTCCGCGAACACCGGCAGGCTGCCCACGACCGTGCGGTGACACTCATTCAGTTGCTGCCTGATCTGTTCGACGCTCAGTTCCTGAAGCGACGTCTTGTCTTCAACCAGACCGGTGACAAACTGCTCCAGGATCGCATGATGAAATGTGCCGAGATCCACGGTCTGCAACGATGCAACTTCGCGATCCATCAGACGCAGTGAGTCTCGCGCATAGTGCTGAAACGGGCACGCCGCGTAGGATTCGAGACTTGAGACGCTTGCCTTGTATGGCGCCCTGTACAGTTTTCGGACAGACTCGGCCGACAGTGCTGCTTCGTTGCGATAGTCCAACGCGGCGCACGCATCTTGCAGCTTGCCTCCGAGCAGTTCATGAGCGTGCGCGAGCGTGTAGAGGTCGTTCGTCAAGATGCGGCTGTCGAGATGTGCATCATCCGACGATGTCACCGGTCGATGGCGAAACGCGTTCGCAATGTGCAATGCCAAATCCAGAGGGGACAGAATCGACCAGCCTGCGCGATGCTCGATCGGCGATGCAACGTGCTGTATCGCCGTCGCCCGCAGGATTCCGCGAATACGTTCGACGAAGAGCGAAGGCTGAACCTCCGCCCCGGACTCGTCGCGGCGTGGATAGCTGATGACGACATGTTGCGACGCACGCGTCAGCGCGATGTACGCCAGCAACGCCTCGTCGTTGAGATGCTGCGATCTGGGGGGTCCAAGTTCGACACCGTTGGTCCGCAGCGTCTCGCGATCCGTCTGATTCAGGATCGTGTCTTCGCGAAGTGGTTTTGGATAGAAGCGGTCGTCGAAACCCAGCACGAGTGCGAGTTTGATGTCCGGATTGCGACTGCGCTCGATGGACCCGATCAGCACCTGATCCAGCATCGACGGTGCCAGCCCGACCGTCCATTGCCGCACTGCCGACTCGACGATACCCAAGACCATGTCAGCCGACAGTGTTTCGCCGCCGAGTGTCACCCTCAACGTATCGCACAATTCCGCAAACGACGCATCCACCTGCCGATGCAGATCAGCCAATTCGAAAGCACCCCGTTCATCTGCTTCGGTTGCCCACGCGTCGAGTGTTTCCCCACACGACCACGTGGTCGCAGCCAGCACAAGGTGTTCCGACCACGCCAATCCGGTCATGTTGTCCGCACCTGCCATGGCGTTGATCCATTCGTGCATCTTATGCCTGATGACATCGCGCGCTTCATGTACAAGCGTCATCGGGTGCGGATTGGGAGGACGCTTCGATTCGTCGAGAACACGGTGTCGCGGCGGTATTGGCCACTCTTCTTCATTCCACCGTTCCGCACCGTGCAGGTCGGTCGCCAGCAGGTAGTTGTCGAGTGCGTCGGCCGCTTCGCTGCTGATTGGGACAAAGCCCGTCCGGATCAATCGACGAATCACGCCACTTGGGTAGTCCCCGTTGGCCAGTTCAAGCAGACATCGAAGCCAATCGAGCAATGGGTGGCGAGCGATTGGGCGTCGCTGGTCAACGAAAAAAGGAATCCCCCGTGATTCGAGCGAAGCGGTCAGCAGCGGTCGATAGGGCGTGATGTCGCGGACGATGACGGCAATGTCGCGATACCGCAGCGGGTCCGACGAACGCTGGACAGCGTCGACAATGCGCGACACCGCGTAATCCACCTCCGTTCGCTGGTCGTCGGCTTCGATGATCTCGACGCTCGCGTCCACCGTATCATCGATCGCCGTACCGGAAAAAAGCCGATCTTCCAATCGCGCCAGCGTCGAGTCCACGCCGAATCGACGTTTGGACGAAGCGAGATACACCGGCTCCCCAATCGTCGCGCCGACACCGCGAAACGTCTCGCCCAGTTGCACCAAGGTTCGCCGAGTGTGGGAAAACAGATCAAGTGATGCGTCGACCGCACCATCTGCCGACGCCCTGTCCATCAGCATCGTGATGTCCATGGACGCGACGACATCCGCCAACGTCACCAGCATCCCGCGTTCCTGTCCGGTGAAACCGGCGAACCCATCCACCCAAATCTGCGCATTGTTCAACCATGTGCAAGCTTTCACTTGCTGAGTGGCCAGTTCCAGATGTTGTGTTGGATCAACGAGCGCGTCGGATAGCAATTCAAGGTACGTTTCGTAGATCAGCGCAATGTCACCAAGCCGCGATACCCGTGTCGGATCGTCCGCCGCGGTCACGTCCTGCCTCAGCGATTCGGGCGATACCTGCTCGGAGATGCACTCGCTGACTGTGGCTGCCAACTGCTCAAGGAATCCACCGAACCGTTCCGCATGACGGTAGTACGTCAGCCGATCGCGGCATCGCATCGTCGCCAGCCGCAGCAGCATCAGCTTGCCCGTCGTGGTCAGTGTCTCCCGGTCAGGCCCGCCGATGTGATTCAATATGCGATAGGCCAGCCTCTTGAAGCTGAGTACTTCCGCGCGATGCACCACGCCGCCAGGCACCATATCCAGCAGCGCCCGCTCGGTCTGCAGACTGGCTTGTTCGGGAACGAGGAGAATCAGTCGTGGACCGACAACCGGTGCGTCGGCAATCTGACGGGTGATGGCATGGAGACAGTGGTGGGTCTTACCGGTACCGGCTCTTCCGATGACGAAACGCACGGCCATGCATTAGATGTACGGCAACCGTCGTGCGGGGTCAATCGCGCTCAACGCGACGCGGGGACGTCGCGCACGTTGCCCGTCAATGCCTGCAGCATGAATTGGGCCGGCTCAAAGTCGGGATGCTCATCGGCGACACGCGTGGCGTATTCCGATGCTTCCGCAGACCCTTCCGTCCGCGCAATCAGGTACGCCTGCAGCAACGCCCACTCCGGACGATCCGATGCAATCTGCCGCCCACGGTCAACGCAACGTTGCGCCGCATGCCACTCACCAAGCCGCACGTGCGCCTCCGCCAGAAGCCACCATGCCCGTCCATCTGTGGGTGTCGATTCGAGATGATCATACAGAAGGCGACGGGCCTGATCCGGCGTGCCCGTACGATTGTGACAGGTTGCCAACGCCCGCACCCACTGAGCCGACGACACAACATCAGACCCGCCGCGTCCATCCGGAACGGCCGACGATCCGATGTCGTTCGTTCGCTGAGAAGACACCAGTGTTTTCAACACCGGCATCGCCTTTGCGTATGCGCCAGTACGCACCCAAAGCAGCGCATGTCGCTCGTCAAGCCAAGACGCGTCTTCGCATCTTGCCCGAGCCTCGGTGTAATCACGGTCCGCCTGGGCGTCATCCCCCTGCAGTTCCGCAATCGTCGCCCGAATCACGAGCAGTTTCACCGCCCGGTCGAAGTCATTCAGATGCTCATCGACCAGCGATCGGGCCTCTGCAGGACGCCCAACCGTCACCAGCGATTCAACCAACGCTGTCAAGTGATCGATGTTTGACCGCTCGCCGGCGAACGCGGCCTCGAAGTGTCCGACAGCCTCTTCACCTGCACCACGCCGCTCCGCCAAAAGCCCGGATGCATAATGGTAAGCGGCTGAGGACGCGCCCAGCGTCTCCGCCGTCTGTAACTGCCGCGTCGCCTCGGGTATCTGCCCCGACTCCAGCAACCATGTTGCCAACGTCGTGCGATACACCGCGTCTTCCGGCGACAGCGTCACGGCCTCGGTGAGACTGCTGATGGCATCATCCACACGACCCTTCTCACGCTGCTGCATCGCCAACTGGTACTTCACCTCGCCCCGCACCTGCTGCCAACGCTGCTCGGCCAACGCCTGCTGCGTCTGGTGGGGCGTCGTTTCGCAACCGACAATCGCGATCGCCAGCGGAACACATGTCAGACACCGAATGACGAATCCCATGTTCATTCCGTCCCCCCAGCCTCAGCGTCACCTGCCGAATCTCCGGCAGGTGTGCCGTCAAACGCCGGTCGTCCAAATGGCGGCTCCTTGGAGCGCAAATCGTCCACGATCAAACTTGTCACGAAATTGCGATTGATGGCTCCGTCATTGTCCCACGCTCGCTCCTGCGCGATCCGTTCCTTCAGTTTGATGGCCGTCACGAACCGCGGGTTGTTGTGCAACGCCTGCTCGGTATGCCACAACGCCGAGTCCAGATTCTGTTCCGAGAATCGCTCCAGCGCATGCTTGAAGTGGTGTTGCGCCATTCGCTCACGCCCATGCCACATCATTCCCTGCCGAATCCCGACACGAGCACGTTCGATGTCCTCTTTCAACTCGCGACTTCGTTCCGCGTAATGCTGTTCATCCTTGATCACGTACACGGTCAGCAGAATGATGACCTCTTCACGGTCGATCGCGTCGTCGCGCGATCGAAACAGGTTGCCGATCCCCTGCAGATTCCCGAAGAACGGAACCTGCGACCGCGACTCGGTGGACACCTCGCGAAACAGCCCACCGATTAGAATCGTATGCCCGTCGCGAACGATGACATTCGTCGTCACCTCGGTCGTCTGCTCGAACGGAAGTTGCGCCGCCGTCAATCCGCCGACACTGTCCTTCGGATGCAGTTCCATGCGAATGAAATCATCGTCGTAGATGTAAGGCCTGAATCGCAGCTGCGTACCGGTCTCCAGAAACTCGACCGTCTGCACCGCCTGCGTTTCCGTGACCGTCGTTGTGATGTAGCCATCGCGCCGTCCGACGATCACATCACCGACCTGCTTGTTCACCGCAAGAACCTTCGGGTTGGCCAATACGCTTGTGTCGGTGATCTCCTCGAGCGCTCTCAGAAAGATCGCCACCTGATCCTTGATGATGCCAAACGTCAATCCGCCGTCGGGGACATTCCCCGCGAAATCGGTGCTCATGTTCGCGTTGAATTGTTCGAATCGGTCCTGTGGCAATTGGCCCAGCACGAGGTTTTGAATGCCCTGCGACGTTGCCCCCAGTAACTCCAGATCGACACCGCCGACGAGCGAAAAGTCGATCCCGAGTGCGTTCGACTCGTTCAGACGCGCTCGCAGAATCGTCGCCTCCACCAGCACCTGCTTCGGGCGAATGTCGATGTCTTTCAGAAGGATCGCCATCTTTGCGATGCGGTCGGCGAAGTCGAAGACGACGAAGAACTCATCCGCCGCCATCATGTCCCCGCCTTCCTGCGTCTCGCCCGCGTTGTCCAGACTCGTCTCAACCTGTGGTGGTTGAACAATCCGGCCCTGTTCGCTCAGAAGGGGTTCAAGCATCGGAACGACGTCGGCCGCACGGACATAATTCAACCGAAAAACACGGCTGACAATCTGCTGGGTCCCAGTTGTCGCCGCCTGAAGCTCGTCGTTCGTGTAAACGTAAATGAAATCGCCCTGCACGCGATAACTGCAGTCATTCGCCGCCAGAACCGCCTTCAACGCCTGCTCAAACGGCACCTGGTACAGATCGGTCGTCACCGTACCCTGCACTGCCGGCGTCGCCACGATGTTCCGTCGGCTTTGCAGACTGAGCATCCGCAGCACCATCGAAAGCGGCATGTCCGCCACGTGCAATTCCACCAACCCGGAAGAACCGATCGACACCGTCCCCTCAGTCGGAAGCGGCGGCGTTGCGTCGTCTTCCTGAGCGACGGCCGGCGTACCCGGCACCATTGCCGCGAGGGCAAACGCCATGAGCAGGACAAGGTTGACTTGCTTCGTCTCTCCGCGCACAGAAAACTCCACAGCTGCAGAAGCGTACAACGCCGGAAACGTCAACGCCGCGGCTTGCCACGATCCGATGCGCGATCACCGCCGGCCATCTGCACTTTGATCGTGTGCGTCTTCATCACCGCAATCAACTCGGACAACTGTTTGTTGACCCGTTTCAGTTCGTCGATCATGTCATATCGCTGCTGACCGCTATTGGGGATCTGTGCGACCGCAGGCTGAATGATGTCAGCCGGTCCAAGCCAGACCTTCAAGCAGGTCAGCACCAGAATGATCGTGATGATCGAACGGAAGAGGTTGCCGGATCGAGGCCAGATGTGTTGTCGCACGTGAGCCTCCTTGCTCAGACGCGTGGTTTTGGTAGGGCGCGCTGGTTACAACTTGCGATGGTCAACTGAGTCGTTGGCTTTGAATGTCCCGGTCGATGCGTCGTAAATCCACGCCGTTTCACCGATGGGCGTGTCCGAATCGCCGACCACGTTGTTCTCGCAATACGGATTGTCCGGCAGCCGATTCAGATAGTTGCCCAGGGACCCCTCGCCCCGAGCCACTTTCGTCGTCACTTCAAGCGCAGACAACTCGTCGTAGCTCGGATACGCCGCGCCATGCTCGCCCCAATAGCGGTCGATGGCCGTTCGCACCTGCTCCAACGCGGAAATAAGCGCCTTCTGCTGGAGCTTGGATTCCTCAATATCCTGTTCAGGAATCGCGACCACCGCCGCGAGACCGACGACGAAGAGGATCGCGAGGACCTCGATGATCGTAGTGGCTGTTCGCTTCATAACACCCACGATATCGGATCGTGGTCTGGTCACCTTGATTAGCATGACGGACACGTTTGACACTTATGTAGCGATTGAACGGGCGCGCTGGTTATCTGACCTTGGCGATGAGCAAGACCATTTATCGGACGTCTTCATCCCGCACGACCGTGCTCCCGGCCGCCGGGAAAACGCGACGCTGTCCGTCGTCGAGAATCAGCGTGATTGCGGACGTCGGATCCACATCCACGACGCGTCCGATAAACAACTCGCCCTCGTGGCGAAGGCGGATCCGCCGACCGAAGGGCACCGCGAAATGCGCGAACGCGCCACGAATCGCTTCATCGGTCCACCGTTCCGGATCGGTCAACCATGCATCGAAACACGTCAGCAGGGCGATCGCGACATCTTCGCGACAGATCGCCGAGGTCGATTCGATTTCGAGGGATGTAGCGCGGTCCGATAACGCAGCGGGGAAATGACCGCGATGCTGCAGGCAATTTATCCCCACGCCCACGACATAGCCGTACACGCCGGTCGTCAGCCGCCGCGATTCAACGAGTATGCCGGCCACCTTGCGCTCGCCGATCAGAATGTCATTGGGCCACTCAATGCGTGCATCCAGTCGCTTGCTGGTCGCGATCGCTTCGGCGGTCGCGACAGCCGAGATGAGGCTGATCCTCTCCCCGGGCGGCGTGGCGTACAGCCCGTTCGGGATGACCAGCAGGCTGCAAAGAATGCCCGCGCCGCGTGGCATGAGCCACTCATGTCCCAGACGACCCCGGCCCTGCGTCTGAAACTCAGCGAAGACGACCAATCCATCGCGGCATTGCTCCGCAGGACGATGCCACACGAAGTCGTTTGTGCTCGATGTCTCGTCGATCAGCATCAGCTGCGAACCGACACGACGCGTGGCCAATGACCGGCGGATGGCATCGATGTCCAAACGCCCATCGGTCACGGTGTTGATTCCTCCATCCACGGTGCCCGCCAGTCCCAGTCCACCGCGTCAATGGGATCGTCTGCCCGCGTGAGGACGACCAGAATCGGATCGCCACGGTCTTCATCACGCAGGTCCATTCCGGCCAACAAGTATCGGGTTTGCAGGTATTGCTTGAGTGCATCGAATTCCGGCTCTGCGATCAACACGACACGTGGCTCGCGTTGTGACAAGTCGGCCAGCAGCTGTTCGCGGCGTCCGACATGCCCCGGCAGCCCTTCGCGCAATCCGGTAATAATCGTGAACCGCGAAGCACATCGCCGATCCGCGTAATGATAGATGCCGGCATCGTTGCCCCACACGAAGACCGAATCGCCAGACCGCGTGACCGATGCGACCCGCTCACCGATCGCTTTCGCCCAAACCCGGCGATACGCAAACGTCTCGTCACCGACCGCATGCCAAGGCTTAACCAGGTAATTCTCGTACTGCCACCCGAACGCCATCGCGACGACAAGGACACCAGCCAACCACTGAAACGCCGACCAGCGAAGGCATCCGACCGCAAACCCGACAGACAGAACCAACCCAGGCCACATCAGGCGATAGTAGTGACTCCAGAATTGTGCCGGCAGGCAGACCGCTACGTAGCAGCCAATCAGCAACGCGATGATCAAGGATGTGCCAACCATTGATCGCGCGGCGTTGGAGGATTTTCCAAGCGCAATGATCCCTGATACGCCAATCGCGACGAACGCGACCCCACCGGCGATCCAGACCGGCCAACCCGAGGTCACAATCTCGCCAAACCGATCGTTACCGAAGAAGGCCACGAAACGCTTAAGGAAACCCTCTTGTAGACTGGCGTATCCCGTGTTGAATTGAAACACGGCGTCGACAAACAGCGAGCCTCGCGATGTGCCACGGAAGTAACCACCGAGCGCCAACCAGATCACCGCCGGCCCAGCCGACATCAGGGCGAGCGTTTTCGCGGCTTGTCGCAATGATCTCGTATCACGCCATGAGTGCCAGATCATGGCACCAGACAACGCAAGCCAAGGCGCCGCAATAACCGTCTTCAGCGTCGAAGCGATGCCCAGAAGAAATCCCGCCCAAAGCAGGTTCCGCGACGGCGGACGATCGCGGTAGGTGAGCAGGGCGAAGCTGCCCATCACCAGCGCATTCATGAACACCTCGCGGTTGCAACCATCCCCAGCCGTCCCCGGGTCAGCCGCCGTTACCGCAAACAACCCCGCCCCGCACAATGCACCCGCGAACGTGCCGCGCCGAATAAGCACGAGATAAACGAGCACGCACGTCACCATCGACGCCAACGTCGCAGCCGCCCGATATGCGGCATCGTTGTCACCCAATAGCCCGCCGACCACGCCAAAGAGTACGAAGACGCCCGGTGGCTGATGATCCCACACATCAACGTACAAGCGGTCGCCCGCCATCAACCGCTCGCCGATGACCGCGTAATTGGCCTCATCCGTCTCCAGCGGAATCGACCATGCGGGCAGCCGCATCGCGACCACAATCCCGACAAGCACGAAAAGGGCGACGCCATCGCGACCCCAGTGGAAGGCGGCCGATTGACTCATCGCAAGCGCACGCTGTGTTCGCCATTATCGGACGTCACAGCGACTCCCTTTTTTTCCACTCCCATGGCAACTGTCTTCCAAGCGACGTGATCGATTCGTCGATGATTCCTGCGAGCGGCACGGACAACGTCCGATACGTCCGCAAAGACTAATCGAATCGAAAGGAAACGCTATGTTCCACCACAAGCTCCCTGCCACGCTCTTGGCCACCCTCCTCGCCGCTGGCGCCACCGCCGCAGAAGTTTCCGTCAAAGCCATCAAGGTCGTCGAAACACGCGAGATGGACCTCAATCCCACCAAAGAAAAGGACAACGCATTCTTTGGTGGATTCGATCAGAACCGCTTGGCCGTCACGATCGAACTGACCGGTGACATCCTTGCCAACGCATCTCGCTACGGACACATCAACATCACCGCCGCCCAGACCGATACCGGCGAGAAACTCGAAGTCATCCCGTTCCCGTCCGCCGGACACCACCCGACCGACCGCTACGAGTCGATCGACCGCGAGTTCATGTATGCCTTCGAACAAACCAAGCCCACCGACCGAATCAAGTTCGACCTCGGCTTCAAGCCCTGCAAACGCTCGGCCGGCAGCATCAAGTCCATCCACGGCACGCTGCAGGTTCTGACCGTCGACCGGATGGAGGACATCACGTTCGACAACGTGGCCAAACGCAAGGGCGAATCGCTCCAACACCCGATTCTCAAAGCCGCCGGCATCAATGCACAGGTCACGCGTATCGAGGGCTCCGTCAACGCACTTGAGAGCGTCACGATTGAACTGCACGACACCGAGGATGTGATTCAGGAGGTGTACCTGACCGACGCCCGCAACGAGAAGCTCAACGTCAGCGCCATGCGCATGTTCATGGGCAGCAAGACGATGCTCACGTTGCAGGGCTGGGAGAAGCTGCCCAGCGATGCCAAACTCGTCATGACCGCCGGCGTCGGGCAGAAGAAAGTCCCGGTCAACTTCAAACTCAACGATCTCGCACTCCCGTAACGACGGAGAAGACGACCCAAACGCGCACGATGCATATGCAAGAAGAAGGCCCAAGGCGGAACGTCGCCCTGGGCCTTTCGCACATGATGATTTCTCAAACAGCAGCGCCCTACGGACAGGAACCGCTGAAGGTCTGGTTGGTATTCAAGCTGCCGTCTGTGTCACTGGCAGCACTGTTCCACGAAAAGTCCGAATACGCGCAACCATTCGAACCGGACAACTGCAGCGAATAGCCCGCCGGCGTTGATCCCGACTCGGACACACCGATGTCCGTCGACGTCAGCCCATCTGCAGGACCATTGGTGGCCGTGAATGACCCCTCGTAGCTGAGGAACTGGATCACAACGTCGTTGGGGTCGACAAGGGCCAACCCATCCGGCGCACCGTTCTGCAATCCGCTGATCGCGAAATCGAGAACACCGAAGCCGTCGTCCAGATCGCCGATCGTGCCCGAAAGCGACGTTGTCTTGTAACTCGTTCCGTTGCCGCCGTTGTACGCAACGATCGACCAGTTCGTCAGCGACAGACCAGCCGGTCCCGCAATCTCCACGAATTCACCCGTATCCGCTCCGCTGTTGTCGTAGTGAATCTCGTTGATCCACGGATCGTCGTAGCTCGTGGTCGAACCGCAGAAGCCGGCCAACGTCTGGCCTGTGTTCGCTTCGTCATCCGTCTCCGCTGCCGCACTGTTCCAGCTCATCTCGGCATACGTATGACCACTGCCCGAAAGCTGCAGCGAGTGGCCGACCGACGTCGACGAAGACTCGCTCACGCCGATGTCCTCAGAGGTCAAGCCATCCGCGTCACCCGACGTCGCCGTGAAGCTCCCCTCGTAGCTGATGAACTGCCACACATCGCCATTGCCGTCGACAAGGGCCAATCCATCGGGACCGTTCTGCATCCCCGAGAACGTCACAGCCTTCGTGCCCATGCAGTCGCCCTGATCCGGAATCGAGCCGGACAGGTTCACCGTCTTGTAAACCGAGCCGTCAGCACCGTTGTAGCCAAGGACTTTCCAACCCGACAGGCTCGTTCCCGCGTAACCCGCGATTTCCACAAACTCGCCGACGTCTCCGCCTGAATTGTCATAATGGAACTCGTTGATCCACGGAATCGCACATACATCGTTGTGCAGACATTCGGCGAACTCGGGGTGATCGATGAACGGATTGCGATTGCCCTGATAGCTCTCGACAACGTCGTTGCGGTCTTCCTCAACGGCGCTCACCGGGTCATCCAGGTGCCAATCCAGCAGCACCGAGAGTTCGCCCATGTACCCCGTCGACTTGTTCGTCGTCGTGTCCGACACGAGAAGCGAGCCATTGTCCGTCAGAATCAGATCCGGCTCTGACACGCTCGTGCCGCCATGTGTATCACCCTCGTAGCGGACGTCCATGTACAACAACGCCCGCGCCACATCACCGCGTCGACCGATCCACGTCTCCCACGTCCCGCTCGGACCCGATCCCGAACGCCAGTTCGAATTGCCGGGATACGTCCCCGTGCCACCGCCCTGGCCGTCGTTCACTTCCGTCGATTTCTCGGTGCAACTCGCACTGCACTCCCGATACGGACGGTTGTTCCGCGACGAGTTGTAGCTTGAATTGGCCACGAACAGGTGATGGCAATCCGTGTACGGATAGTTCGAGCTGTTGTCCTTCGGAAATCCGTACGACTTCGG
>JANQQK010000041.1 GCA_028289375.1 Phycisphaerae bacterium
CTTGCCGCGGACTCGTTACGTGCGGAACCACGACGCCGGATGCCCCGCTATCCAGCGCGTTGCGGATCTCGGTCGCGGAGCCGTGCGCAACCCGCACCAGGCTCGGTTTGTCCGCGGCGCGTAAAGCCGCGATACAGAGGTCCGCGCTCAAGCGGTCGAACGGCGCATGCTCGCTGTCGATAGCCACGACATCCAGCGCCGACAGGCCCAGAACCTCGGCAACGATTGGCGAAGGTGTCTTTATGAACGTTCCCACAACCGGTTCACGATCGATCAGCCGACGGCGGAATGATCGGATGTTCTTCATATCTACCCCCACAGCCTCCCGCTGGCGATTGCCGCTCCCTCGACCATACTCGCCAACTTGGCATACACGATATCTTCATCGACGGCGCCGAACCCAGCGAACGTCGAGAATCCACAGTCTGTACCGGCAATCACCCTTTCACGACCCACAATATCGGCGAATCGGCAGATACGCTCTGCCACGAGCTTCGGATGCTCGACGAAGTTCGTCGTCGAATCGAGAACGCCCGGAATCAACACCAGGTCGTCCGGCAGATCCGCATCCGCGAACACTTCCCACTCGTGCGCGTGGCGCGGATTCGACGATTCGAAAAGCAACGCTCCGATGTTTGCGTGCAGAGCGATCGGCAACACGAGTTCCATCGGTGCATCATGATGATGGGGACCTTCGTAATTGCCCCAGCAAACATGCAGCCTCACCATTTCCTTGGGTATGCCCTCGAGCGCATGGTTCAGTGCACTGACGTGCAGCTCCGCCTGCTCCCGGTAGTCGTCGTCCGATTTGTCCTTGAACAGCATGTGACGCCCCAGTCCGAGGTCTGGCGAGTCCAGCTGCAAGATCAACCCTGCGTCGACGATCGCCCGATACTCGGGAGCCATTGCGTCCGCGAGTGCGAAGAGGTATTCCTCGTGTGTCGCGTAGTGCCGGTTAGGCTGGAACAGTGCGATGACTCCCGGTGATGCGGCATTCATGAAGCCTTCCACGGGTTTTGCAGCCTCCATGGCCGCACGCATGTTCTCGAGGTCCTCCGTCACCGGCCCCATGTCCTTGACCCGGATCTCGCCGACGCAGCACGGCCGCCGGTACGTCGGTGTACCGCCCGACGTCGCCTGACGCTCCAGGAACTTCGGAAATTCTTCGAGATCGCTGGGCGGTTCGCGTGAGCTGTCGCCATCGAAGCCCGAAATGCGATCCTTGATATAGGTCGCATAGCTGATCTTGCTCATCTCGCCGTCGCTTACGACGTCGATGCCGGACTCGACCTGCCGGGATACGACGTTGGCCACCGCTTCGCGGATGATGGCGGATGCATCGCCTGGCGATTCGCCGCGCTCCTGCGCGAACACGGTATCTGAGACGACTTTAGACCGGGGCAAGCTGCCAACATGCGTTGTAAGGATGCGGTCTTGACTGGTTCTCATCTTGGATCTCTCTTCGGGTGATCACTGAGCCATCAGAAGCTTCAGTTCTTCATTGACGGCCTCGGGCTGTTCCAGCGATGACAGGTGACCGCAGTCATCGACGATACGAAGGCGCGCATCGGGAATCTGCGCCGCCATGAGTTCGTGGTACTCGACCGGACACAACCGATCTTCATCGCCACACAGTACGAGCGTCGGACAATCGATCGTAGCCAGGGTCGGGACGCTGTCGAGCCGCCCTCTCAATGCGATGGATTGGCATCTGAAGGCCTCCGGTCCCAGCGTCAACGCCATGTCCAAAATCGTACCG
>JANQQK010000046.1 GCA_028289375.1 Phycisphaerae bacterium
GTGGCCGCCACCACGCGCACGTCGGCCTGTATCGTCGCGTTGCCCCCGACGCGCTCGAACTCGCGCTCCTGCAGGACCCGCAACAGTTTCACCTGCGTCGCCAGCGGAATCTCACCGACCTCGTCCAGGAAAACCGTCCCGCCCTCAGCCGACTCGAACTTGCCGATGTGCTGCCCTGTCGCGCCTGTAAACGCCCCCTTCTCATGACCAAAAAGCTCGCTCTCCAGCAATGTCTCACTCAACGCCGCGCAGTGGATGGCCACGAACGGATGATTCGCACGCTTGGATTGATTGTGCACAAACTTGGCGAACAGTTCCTTACCCGTCCCCGTCTCGCCGAGCAGCAGGACGGTCGCATCGCTGGCCGCCACCCGCGTGCAGAGGTTGGCCACCTTCGTCAGCGTGGCGGAGTCGCCAATGATCTGATCCTTGCGCAGCACTTCGGCGCACAGATTCTCATGTCGCTCGCGCAACTTCTGATGATCCCGCGCATTCCGCGCCCCAACCGCTGCAAGGTTGGCGAACACCTCCAGCAAACTCAGGTCGTTCTGATCGAACCGCCCGGCCACCGGGTTCAGCAATTCGACAACCCCAATGACCTCCGCCGCCACGATCATCGGCGCCGCGATCATCGATTGCGTCTTCACGTCCGTCACCTTGTCGATGCCGCCATAAAAGTCAGCGTCCGACTGCACATCCTGCACAATCTCCGGACGGCCCCGCTCGATCACGCGCCCGGCGATGCCGCGCGTCGCGTCAAACTCGGTGCCCAGAATGTCGGCACTGCCGTCGCCGGTGGCCGCCACGAATCGCAGCTTGTTCCGCGGTTTATCGAGAAGGATGACGCTGCTCGCCTCGGCCCGCATTACCCGGGCAGCCGAAGTGGCGATGTTGTCGAGCACGGTCTGAAAGTCGAGGGAACTGTTGATCACCGCTGACGCTTCCGCCAGCAGTCGCAGGGTTTCCGCAGAAAAGGATTCCGAAATCGCCGTCACCGTCCGCCTCGATTCGTGACACCGATCAATCGCCGGCCGTCATAAAGACCATACGGCCAACGCATATGAAACTGACAGTATTCTCAGCCTGTCAGGGCAAAATCTCCACCACATCCCCCACGCGAAGCACCGAAAAAAGCTCCTCCGCGTCTGCATCGGTCATGCCGACGCACCCGGCCGTCACCGGCTCGACAGTCGCGCCACCATGAATACCGATCCCGCCGCCCAGCGCCGATGTCCAACTCGGACACTCCCCATGCTCGATCGCCCGTCGCATCGCGTTGGCCTGCCCGACACTGATCAACCCGTCAGCCAACCCGCGCTCGATGGCAGCCGGATCGGGATAGTCCAGCCCGAGAAACCGATGATGCGGGCTGTCGGACTTCTTGGAACAGACGCGAAACATCCCTTCCGGGGTGCGACCGTCGCCGGTGCGGACTTTCTGCCCAACCGGCTCTGAACCTAAAGTGACGCTGTATGTCCGGACGAGCGTATCCCCGTCGAACAAGTGCAATTCGCCGGCCGACTTCACGACCACGACGCTCGGATCGCCAATATGAAGCGAAACTGGATAATTGTCCCCGACGGCACTCGGTGCCACCGCGATCCAGCCGGCCACGATCAGCAGCACAGCCGCGCCGACGGCGGGTCCGAGAAAAGCGCGTTGTTTCAGAATTCTGGCCACAGTCGTGCTAACATCTTGTGAATAAGTGCGTTGCCGTCATCACGGATCGGCCCATCCGTGATGCACCGAACCACGAACCCGCTGCACGGCGGATCGAACTTCCCGCGGCGCGGAGCGTAAAGATACTATCGAAACCATGCAGACGCCAACCGACGAACAACTTCTCAGCGATCACCTGACCGGTCGCACCGATGCGTTCGAACTTCTCGTTCGACGACACACCGATGAATTACATCGGTTCGTGCTCCGCTTTACGAACAGTTCGGCTGCGGCGGACGACGTGGTTCAGGAGGCATTTCTGCAGGCGTACCTGTCGGCGGACCGGTTTGATCCCGGCCGGCGGTTCCGTCCGTGGCTGTTTACGATCGCGGCGAACAAGGCGCGGGATTGGCTTCGCAGTCGCGGTCGCAAGTCGGAGGTCCCGCTGGACGCCAAGGTCGATTCGGACGGCGACGTCGGCAAGACGTTTGCCGATCTGATGACCGGTGCGGAGGTGGAAGCTGGCGCAGTCGAACTGCAGGCCGGCGAGCAGCGACGTGTGGTTCGGCGGATCGTCGAATCGCTGCCCGACATGTTCCGCGAGGTGCTGGTGCTCGCCTACTACCACCGATTCGCCTACCGGGAGATCGCCGAAGTGGTCGGGGTTCCCGTCGGGACGGTGAAGAGTCGTTTGCATGCGGCCATTGGTCGCTTTGCGACGGCGTATCAGGAAGCTGTCGGTGTTGAAGATGGGGATGAGGCGGAAGTGGGACGATGGTCGTGAGTCAGACGGGGGTTGAAACAGACGCATCATGAGCGACAAGCAACGACAATTCGATATGGATGAGTGGCTGCTGGACAGTCAGCTTGGTCAACTGACCGATGCTCAGCATCGCGAAGTGATGGAAGCCTTGCGGAAGAATCCGTCATTGGCGGAGCGCGATCACCGGTTGCAGCGTCTGCTGCAGCCATTGGATGCCTTCACGACAACGCCGCCGCCGAATTATCTCGTGGACAAGGTGCTCGATCGGATCGCCGCGCAGAATGAGGATCTGCCGGTTGTGCCCGAGTCGGCGTTGATGTCGGGTGACGATTATGGCGATGGTCGGCGATCGGTGTTCTCTTTCAGGGAGATGCTGGCGTTGGCGGCGATGCTGACGTTTGTGATGCTGATTCTTGTTCCGGGCTTGGCCAATGTGCGGGCCAAGTCGCGGCAGATTGCCTGTGCGGACAACCTGCACCGCATCGGTCAGGGCGTTTTGGCGTACGCGGCCGACAATACCAACGCCCTTCCGGCGGTGGCGTCGGCGGCGCGCGAGGGGACGTGGCTTCGTGATGCGAAGACGACCAAGCCCTACGCTCCGAACAGTCGGGGTCGCTACCTGCTTCTGCGTCTTCGGTACGTGAATCAGTGCGATTCGTTCGTGTGCCCATCGCATGGTGATGCCAAACCGTTGGCGGTGCCCAACGCACATGCGTTTTCGGATTTCCCGGACCCGGCCAACTGCAGCTACGACTCCCAGAACATGGCAGGGCCGTCGGTGCGACTGACGTCGAGCAGTGATCTGCCATACATGGCTGATGCGAATCCGCTGTTTGAAGGCGGCAAGTTCCATGCGATCGACCCGCTGCGGAGCAACTCGCGCAACCACAACGGCGGCGTCGGGCAGAATGTGCTGTTCCTGGATGGTCACGCACGATGGACGCAGGACCCCAATTGCGGCGTCCGCGGCGACAACATCTGGCAGGCGGGTTCGCTGCGTCACTACCGCGGCACCGAAAAGCCAACATGCCCCGAGGATGCGTTCCTCGTGCCGTAGTCAGAAAACGACGACAATCACTACCTCAATTGAATTTCGCCGTTCCCATCGGCGAGGCGCACCCACTATTCGTCGGAACGGAGAAGATCGAGAACGGTCCTCGTCTGGTTCTGCGCGATGAGCAGGGTTTGCAGGCCGGCAGCGTTGCGGATTTCCGTGCGGGCGAGGTTGCTGGTCTCGATGGCGAAGTCGGCGTCTTCAATGCGCGACCGCGTGGCCATCAGGTTCTCCAACTGGACCTGTGTGCTGCGCAGTTCGGGAGCGAGGGTATTTTTCTGAAAGGCGCCGATGCTGCCGCGGACGGAAGCGACGTCGACGACGGCCTGCTCGATGGCGGCTTGGCCTGCGGCGAGATCGCCATTGGTTAAGTTGTTTGTCCCGCCGGACGCGATTGACGATGCAGCCGCGGCCGAGTCGGACAGTTGCTGTTGCAGTGCGGCGGTGTCGGCATCGGGTAGTCCGACGGTATCGATGGATGCGACCGCTTCGCCGGTGATGCGCTGGATGCTGCCGCTGATCGCATCGATCTGCTGCTGATTGGCGGCGCGTTCGGCATCGGTCAGTCCGGCATCGTTCGCGCTTGCGACGATCAGGCCGTTCAACTCGCTGTACAGACCCGATAACTCACCCACCTGCGCATCGGCAATGTTGGCGTTGGCTTGTCTTCGTTCGATACCGCGGGACTGAGCTTCGAGGGCTTTGATCTCAGCCGACAGACGTTCGGCGGAGATAAGGTCGGCTGGCCCGTCCTTGCCGCTGTTGATGCGTTTGCCGGTGGACAGTCTCTTGAGCACGTTGGCCTGCTCTTCCTGGTTGCGGTTGAGTTGGAACATCGCGCGTAGGGTGGTTGCGTTGTTGCGTACGGAGATCATGCCAGAAGCTTGAGATATAACTTCCGGCCTGCCAAATGGTGTGGCACGTTTTGCAGTCGCAACCGAAGCGGTGGTCGATTATCGGCGCGGTCGACGTCCTGTGGCGATAACACCCAATGCCAGAATCAAGGCAGTGGCGGGCTCCGGCACGCGGACAGCCCACCCTTCATTGCCGCCCGCGGGATTGATGCCATTGCCGACGATGATCGAGCCGTCATCGGAGATGCCGGTCGCTTCGATGAGTTGCCAACCGGTGATGTCCAGCCCGAGCTGACCCGTGACGAGTTGCTCGATGGTGATCATGCCGGTTTCTTCGGTCCAGATGGTGGCGGTGACGCCATTCTCGCCGGAGCCTTGTCCGACGATCATCGAGCCATCGGCAGAAACGCCGTTGGCCCGCGATTCGAACGCGCCGCCGTCAAGGTCGCCGATGCCGACCATGCCGGTCGAATCGGTCCAGCGAAACGCTTCGCCGCCGTCGCCAGACAAGCTCTGGCCAACAATGACCGTGCCATCGGGGTTTGTCGCGCGGGCACTGCTGCGAAACTCACCGCCGGGCAGATCACCGAGCGCCTGCATCCCCCCGCCGGGCGTCCAGCGAAACGCTTCCGGACATGCGAAGCACACGGCGTCCTGAGAGTCTGACTCGCCAACCACCACATTGCCATCGGTCGATACGTCGAATGCGAGACTGTATCCATCGCCACCGGGGAGGAATCCAAGCGGCTCGAACCCGCCCTGCTGCGACCAGCGATAGGCTTCCAGACCTCCGTTGGAACTGCCCTGTCCCACGATTGTCGTTCCATCGGCTGACACGGCGCGGGCGAGACTGTTGTCACCACCGCCGGGGATGTCGCCGATGACGGTGAACGTGTTGGGCGCGTTCCATGCGAAAGACTGACTGCCGGACACACCGATGGCATCGCCGGTGATGACGCTGCCGCCGTTGGACACGCCGTATGCGATCGACTGCTGGCTGGGACCAACGCCAATGCCGACGATGCCGCCGTTGAACGTCCAGTGGAACGCTTCCCCGCCGCCGGGTACCGGCGAATTGCTGAATCCCACGGCTGTCGTTCCGTCGCGCGACAGGCCGTTGATCACACTTCCGGTGGCGCCGGGTCCCAGCGTACCGACGCCGGTGAACATCGGATCGCCAGCGAGCGTTGCGGATGTGCAGACTGCGATGACGATTGTGAAACAGATAACGCGCCGAGATGCGCACATGGCTTCCTCCTCACCAATTCCTCCGCCATATCCTAGTCCGTTCGCCAGAGGGGAGGCCAGCACGATCGCAAAGTGAAAACGACATCGCGATGCAGCGATTACGCAGTTATTACAGGCGGATCGTAATGCCTGTGTCGATTGCGATGGCTGTGGAATATCGGACGTCCGTTGCCGGTTTTGATGGTGAAACGTGACTTGATGCGTTCACCGGAATCAGTCATTCACATGGTATTCCCAATTGGATCGTGCAGATGGGTTCGCTACCATTGAACGATTCGCAGAAGGCTTGTTGGAATCGGGTCGCAGCCTGTTTGCGGAGCGTTGGTGGTCGCGCGTACATAGTGGTATTAGCCCCAAAAAGTTGAGGTTGCGATGCTGTATTCAACCCTCCGGTTGTCGGTGGTCTGTCTTTTTCTGGTTCCCAGCGTGGTACTGGCTGCGGAGCCTCGTCCGGGTGATGTGGTCAAGGGTGAGATTCTCGACCCCGCCGACTACGGCGAAGGTGTGATTGAATCGATGGCGGAGGTCGAAGCCCGCGCGGCTGCGGCAACGCCCACGTCTCCGCCAAAGAAGGACACATCCGGCGAATGGCGCATTCCGACGCCACGCACGACGTCGTATCCGAAATCGGGCATCCACCATGTGGTGAACACCTGGGGTGACACGCGGATGGCGATTGGATTCGGCGAAGTGGTCGATCTGCAGGGCGCGTACTTCGGCGGCATGCACAGCCGCAAGATCCAGACGAGTGGCATTCGGGCGATCGGGTATCGCGACGGGGTCGAGGTTGGCCGAACGCCATGGTTTCGTCAGATCGATCGTGAGGCGGTGTGGTTCAACATGGACCTCGATGCTGTCGATCGGGTCGTGATCGAGTCGATTCCGGTCATGGAGACCGGTGGCTTTTACGCGATGGACGATCTGACGTTCACGACCGGTGACGGTGTTGAGAAGGTCATCGACTTCGAGGACACGCGTTACAAGCAAATACTGACCTCCGATGGTCCGGGGTATGGTGGGTTGATCTGGGAGCGTGGCAACGGCAAGTTTGAAGTGCCCGATGTGATTCCAGCTCCAGCGCCTGTTGATCTTGACGATGATCTCTTGCAACCCGTTCCGCCTGCGGCTGGCGTACCCACGGCTGCCGGTGACAACGAGGGCACATTGCCTGATCTGGAATTGAGTTTTCGCGGGATCATTCGCGGCGACAATGGACAGTTCAGTATTCCACCAGACCCGCACGGTTCGATTGGCCCGGATCACTACGTCACGGTGCTGAATCGTGTGTTCGCGGTCTATTCCAAGGAGACCGGGGCGCGACTCTTGTCGCAAAGTCTCAATCAGTTCCTGCCGGGCTCTGCGGGCGATCCACGCGTCTTGTTTGACCAGTTCAGCCAAAGATGGATCGTGATCGTGACAGACTTCAGCACGCGGCTGTTTCTCGCCGTGTCGCGCACGGATGATCCGCTGGGCAGTTGGTTCAAAACGAATTTCGTCGCGTCGCAGGGCGTGGATGCGGGCCGATTCCCGGATTATCCGACATTCGGTGTCGATTCTAACGGCATCTATGCGGCGGCGGCCATGTTCGGCGCGACGATGGACTCGACAATTTTCGTGATCGACAAGGCCCCCCTGATTGCAGACAACCCATCGCTCGGCACGGTGACGGCTTTCCGAGGCTTGCCGGACGGTATCATTCAGCCCGTTCATACGTATGGCACGCCGCCGGGTCAGTACTTTGTGTCCAGGCGTAACGGAACGAGCCTGCGCGTACGGCGAGTCGATCCACCGATGACGAACCCTTCGTTGCTGTCCATCGGGAACCTGCCGGTTGCATCGAATTCGGCACCGTCTGATGCTCCCGCGTTGGGCAGCAACACACCACTGGATACCGTCGGTACACGCATGATGAACGCTGTCTATCGAAACGGCTCGATCTGGGCGTGTCACACAATCAATGCTGGTGGCCGATCGGCCGCACGCTGGTATCAATTCAGCGTCAGTCCGTTGTTCGTGGAGCAGTTCGGGACGGTGGCGAGTCCGACGATGTGGTATTTCTTCCCGTCGATCATGATCAACGCCGCAGGCGACGCGGTGATGGCATTCAGCGCGTCGAATCCGGACATGTTTGCGGCGGCCTTTTACACCGGTCGATCCAATTCGGATCCACCGGGCGTGATGGCTGAACCGCAATTGCTTCGTGCCGGTGACGCCCCATACAACCTGCTCGACAACTTCGGCCGCAATCGCTGGGGCGACTACAGCTACACGTCCCTCGATCCGGTCGATCAGGACACGATCTGGACGATTCAGGAGTTCACAGAAGCCAACAATACCTGGGGCACATGGATCGCTTCATTCACATTCGGCGACTGCAATGGCAACGACATCCCGGACGTCTGCGAACTGGATTGCGGGCCGGCGGGAGGAGAGTGTGACATTCCGGGATGCGGAACGCTCGGTGATTGCAACAGCAACCTTCGGCCTGACGTGTGCGACGTGATTGACGGCGTTTCGTTTGATTTCAATTCCGACGGTCGTCCTGACGAGTGCGTGAACCCACTCGATATCGATGGCGACGACGATATTGATCTGGTGGAATTTGGTGCGTTCGCCGAATGTGCCGCGCCTGCGTCGCCCAATGAATCGGGCGAGTCTTGTGATGTGTTCGATCTGAACGAAGATGATTCCTTCGATCTGATCGACTTCGGGTTGTTCCAACTCGCACACACCGGCGAGTGCAGCGTTTCGTTCTCGGTTGATCCGATGGATGTCGGGGTCTGCCCGGGCGAAGACGCCATGCTGACCGCTCTGGCCAGTGGTCCGGACCTGACCTATCAGTGGGTGCGTGACGGTGTGCCGATTGTGGGTGCCATTTCCGAGTCGCTGACGATTCCATTCGATGAACTTGGCGATAACACCGAGTACTCCGTCTACGCCTACAACCGTTGCACAGTGCAATTGTCCGAACCGGCGAACGTCACGACGCTCGTGCCGCCGACCATCTTCAATGATCCGGTCGATGCGTCGGGATGCCTGGGTGAGAACGTCCTGTTCGACGTTCAGCCGCTCGGTCAACCGCCGTTTGAGTATCAGTGGTCGCTCGACGGCGAACCAATCGAGGGTGCAACCTCACAGGTGTTGCAGATCAATGGCATCGAGGTCGAAGACGGTGGTGTTTACACGGCGACGATCACCGATGCTAGTGGTTGCAGCGTTGTGTCGCAGCCAGCGCTACTGGCCATACTCAATCCGCTGGCGATCATTTCGCAGCCCGTTGGTGCGGACGTATGTGTTGGCGATTCGGTCACGCTGTTCATCTCGGCGACCGGTGTCGAATCGTTTCAGTGGCTTAAGAACGGCGAGGAGATTCCGGGCGCGACCGACTTCTTCTTCGTGATCGGTGCCGCGACACTGGACGACGCTGGTGATTACAGCGTTCGGCTGGCCGATGGCTGCGACGGCACGTTTGAGTCAGAGACCGCACTCGTGACCGTCAGTGCCTGCGATCCATAATAGACTTCGCACAGGTAAACGAAATTCATGACGAGCCGGCGTTGTCCGGCTCTTTTTTCTGAGATGAATCCCTCAGCTCTTGGCGCCGGCTTGGACGATGTGGAGCGCCTTGAGCACGTCTTTTTCCTCGACGACGCCGACAATGTGCAAACTGTCATCATGCTCGGTGACGGGAAGCATGCTGACGTTGGCTTCGGCAAAAACCGGCAACACAGCTTCAAGCGAAGCATCGACCGGCACGACGCGGGCATTTCCGTCGGTCAGGTCGACGGCGGTTACGAGATCGCGCAATGTCGGGTCATAGATCAGATCGCGCAATTCCGACATGTGGATCATGCCGGCGAACTGACCTGACTCGTGGACGACGGGAAAGTGACCGTAGTTCGATTTCTCGACAAAGTGCAAGACTTCGTCGAAGCGTGCGGAGGCCTGGATGAGTTGGATGTTGCCGCGCATGACGTGTTCCACGGTCAACGACTCGGGGGCGACGGTCTCGTGCGACCCCCAGGGAATCAAGAGTCTGGCGATCGAACGGATCGTGTTGGCGAAGACTGACGGCGGGGCATCGGAAACGCGACCGGTGCGGAGGAGTGTGATGGCTTTGACTTCGCCGAACGCGACGACGCGACTCTTGAGCAGCAGCGGGCCGGCCAACTCGAAAATGACGATGCTGCCAAGCACGACAGTGCCGCATAGTTTTGATAACGGACTGTTCCAGTGCTGATCAAGAAAAGCAACCAGTCCGATGGCGACGGCGGCTTGGCAGAGCATGGCTGACCCCAGCGCTTCGGTACGATCATCGCTGTCGCCCGAGAGTCGCGCCCCCATCTTGACGCCGCCCAGTTTTCCGAGTGTTCGACAGACAAGGTACACACCACCAAGCAGCCCCATGTGCAACAAATCCGTAATGTGCAATTTGAATCCCGCCAACACGAAAAAGCCCGCGTAGATCGGCGTGCCAACGGTGTTGATGGTCGTCTTGAGTTTGTCGGAGTCGACGGCGACGTTGGCGAAGATGGCCCCAAGCACGAGCGTGGTCAGCAGGAAGCTGTAGGAAACACCGACGTGCTCCATCAGCCACGCCTCTCCCGCGCCAAGCACCAACACCATCGCGAAGAACACGAGAAGCGATTCGGCCAATGGCAACTTGCCGTGGGCGATGACAAGAACGGCTCCGCCGAGAACACCCAGCACGAAACTGCCGGCAGTCAGCGCGAGGAACACGATGCCGGGCCGAGCCGCAATGCTCTCGGACGTATCAATCACACCGACGGCAGTCAGTAGCATAAACAGCGAGAAGAACGTGACGATGCAGAGGATGTTGTTGAACCCCACCATCGCGAGGATGCGTTCGGACATGGGGCCTTTCGATTCGTATTCCTGCAGGATGAAGAGCGTGGCTGCGGGTGCGGTTTCGATGGCGGCGGCGGCAAGCAAGGCACCGAGGACCATACACTCGACGAATGTGTACGAGCCGCCCGTGGTCATGAAGGCTGCGACACTGCATCCGATCGCAACAGCAGCGAAGGTGGTTGCCGCCTCCGCCACGGACACCGGTGCGACCGTTCTTCCCAGTGTCTGTAGCTTACGCTTCTCGAAGACGCTGCCGACCTTGAAAAGGATCATGCCGAGTGCAAGGTCGCGAATGGCTGCAAGTGGGATGGCTGAGTGGTCGAGCGCGGCGCTGATCTGTTCCTCGCTGGACTCGAGCGCGTAGTGGAGACAGGCGCGGAGTGCGATACCGCTCAGCAGGAATCCGACCACGCGCGGCACGTGTACCCAGCGGGCGGCGAACCCGCCGGCGATGCCCGCGATGAGCATCAGGCCGAAAAGCAACCCCGGTCCCGGTACAACGGCAACGAACATGACGACAATCCGTGGCGATTCCGCGGCGGCGTCGGAGGCGACCGCCAGCCACCATCGCCCCACGGGTCGAGAACATCTTAGGCCAATTGTCAGCGGATGTAATCGGTTGTGTCAGAAAGTGCGGCGAGGGTTGTGGGGACACGTGGGCGTACGTATTCTGCACATGGCGCGGAAATTTGGAGAAATCCCATGAACCTGTTCGAGCTGATTTTCGACCTGATCATTCAGATCATCGAGCTGATTTTGTTCTTTGATTGATCGGCCTGACCCGACCATTGCTGCGATTGGCGGTGGTCGTCGGCGTGCGGTACATTGTCCGCTTGTGCATGGCAAGTGGTGATGGAACCGGAGCGCCGCGGTGCTGATGGCTGACCAACCTGCCCCATTGACCGCCACGCAGGTCAAACACCCGGTGCGGATTCTGATCGGCGCGGCGGTGGTGTTCTGCCTGCTGATGCCGATTCTGCTGGCGTTCAGCTCGCCGGCGTACATCGTCAAGCACGTCTCCGATGATGCCTATTACTATTTCAACGTCGCGCGGAACATCGCCCTCGGCAACGGGCTGTCGGCTGACGGTGTCACGACGACAACGGGGTTTCATCCGCTTTACTGCTTTCTCTTGGCTGGACTGCACTGGCTGACGTCGCCATCGACTGACGGGTTTGTACAGCAGGCGATCTTGCTGAATGGGTTGTGCTTCGCAGCCACAGGGTTCGTGCTGTGGTGGGCGGCGAAGATGTGGTGGGGGCCTGTGGCGGGCATCACGGCGGGACTGCTCTGGTGGACCAATCCGCACGGCGTGCTGATCGAGGCAGCCGGTCTGGAGGGCATGGTCTACGCATTGATGCTTGCGACGAGTTTCGCCGTGTTGATGTGGATATTGCATGATCAACCGACGCGATTCGGAATTGGATCGATGGCTGTGCTCGGTGTCGCGTTGGGCCTGACGCTCCTCTCCCGAACAGATTCCATCGTACTGCTGCCGCTGGTCGGACTGGTTGTGTTGACGTCGCAACGCGGTGGATCCTGGACGGTGCGGATCGCTGGCGTCGCCGTGATGGGCGGCGTGGCCATCGGCATGTTGAGCATCTGGTGGTGGATCGCCGCGCGCGAAACGGGTGGATCACTGCAGGGCAGTGCCGTGATCAAGCAGATGTGGCGGAACGGCATGCGGGCTGACGCAGGACTCTGGGGGGACCTGTGGTTCACGGTTCAAACATGGGCGAAATACGTGGCCAAGTGTTTCGTGAAGGTGCCCGCGTTGAAGTGGACGCTGAGCGGGGTGCCGGCGTTGTATGTGGCTGTCCGAGTTGGGCGTGGTCGCGCGGGCTGGTCGCTGCTTCATGTGCTGTGGATTCTGCCGGTCGGACTTGGCGTGGCCTATGCGTATTTCATCGATAAGCCGCGGACGTGGTATTATGTGCCGGCACTCGTGGGTCTGACGATTCTGGCGGCTGGTGCATTTTCCGCCATTTGGACCGGGCTGGCGACAAACCGGTTGGCGGACCTCGCGCGACGGACGATGCCGTTGCTGATTCTGCTCGTTGTCTTGGAATCCGGGGCCATCTTCGCGCGAAACCTCACGCGGCCAAGGTCGCGCGAGCAGTCGGCGGCTGTGGCTGCCGCTCGGGGACTTGAGCGCGAGCTGCCAAAAGGCACGCGACTTGGTTGCTGGCATAGCGGCATCGTGCAGTATTACACGCCGTCGCTCACGATCATCAACCTCGATGGGCTGGCCAACAACGAAATCGCCGCAGTGCTGCGTGACGACAAAACCATGAACGAATACTGGGACGAACGCGAGATCGCCTACATCCTCGGCCAACCAAGGCAGAAGATGGGCGGGTACGCCGACACGTGGGGCAACAAGAAACTCGAATTCTACGCCAACGGCGTGCAGAAAATCGTCAGCATCGACGAGTAGCGAAACACGATCATCATGAACGTTCGACAAAAGCTCTTTCTTACCGCCGTCGTCATCGCCAACGGGCTGCTGATCGGATTTTCCAGCAACATCAGCGATCTGGTCGCCCACGATCGACCGGTCATCCTCGGGCGATACTCGCGGACGCACTTCGGCTGGATCGTCGGCGTGCTGATCATCTCCATCATCGGGCTGTATGTTGATCAGGCGCGGACGCCGCAGGTGTACCGCAAGCGCTGGTTCCGCGTGATTGCGTCGATGATCGTGCTCACGCCAACGCTCCTGCTGGCCGACTTCGCCCTCCGGCAGGTCGTGACGCCGATGTACATCTACGACGACCTCGCCTTTCATCGGCCGCCCGATCGGTCGTGGACCTACGAATTCCACGATCTGCCCGCATCCGGCTGGGCAACGCATGCGCCAGAAGGGTATTCACCGATTTCCTGCACGCTCGATTCCGACGCCCGCGGGTATCGCAATTCTGCGCCGAAAGCGTCGTACGACATCGTGACGCTTGGCGATTCCTTCACGGAAGGGTCGAACGTATCGAACGACGAGGTCTGGACCACGCTCTTCGCCGAGCGGACCGACAAAAGTCTCTACAACCTCGGCATGACCGGGTATGGGCCTGTGCATTATCTGGCGTCGCTTGAACAGCATGGCCTGTCGCTGGCGACCGAACACGTGATCTGCATGATTTACGAAGGCAACGACTTTCGCACGGCTGAGCGCGAACTGGGACCGGAGAATCCGTCGCTGTGGGAACGCGTCTCTGTCTACGCCGATCGCTCGCCCATCCGCCTCATGCTCGATCGACTGATTCAGGGCACGTTGGCCAGCACACAGGTCGAGCCTGATCCGAAACTCGTTGAGATGTTCTCGTGGCTGCCGTTGATGGTGCCGGAGGGACCGCAGTCCAACCCTTACGCATTCGGGCCCAAGGCGTTGTTCGAGCACAGTCAGTCGGCGGACTTGTTCGAGATGGATCCGACCTGGGCGCGTGCTTGCGGCTACCTTGATCGCATCAAGTCAGTCTGTGATGACACGAATCTGAAACTGACGATCGCGTTTGCGCCGACCAAGGCGCACGTCGTGTTGCCGCTGGTGCGGGGTCGATTGCCCATTGAGAAGCTGCAGGAGATTGCCGGCCTGCGAACGGAGTGGGTGCCGGCGGCTGACGTGTTTGAAAAGCAGTTGTTCGACAACCTCGACGCCCGCGAGTCGGTCGTGCGAGCATGGTGCGCATCCAACGACGTGCCGTTCATCTCGACCACGACCGTCCTGCGAGACGCTGTCGCCAATGGAACCCATGCCTACTTCACCTACGACCATCACTGGACACCCGAAGGCCATCGCGTCGTCGCGGATCATGTCGCAGTCAACTTCGTGGCCGAAGAAGAGACATCGTCTGCCTCAGATACGGGCGAGATGGACGCACACGACGCGGCAGCCATCACAGGTCAGCAGTAAGTCAATACGTTCTCTATGATTGATCAGCCGCGATGCGGTAGACGCGACCGTCATCTGCCAGCACATACAACTCGCCTGCGGCATCCTGTTCAAGAGACAGCACGTTGAAGTCCGGCCTGCCATTGGCGGTGTTGGTGATGGGGAGGTCATCGACGGTCCATCCCTCCGAGCCTTCATCTTCGCCCACGTAAAGTCGCCCGCCGGAACCATCAGCAAAGTCGGCGAACACATACTGACCGACCATGGATGGAACGTCGCTTCCGCGATAGACGTAGCCACCGATCACGGATGAGCCGGTCGGACCGGTCGACGCGTCGTGCGGGTAGGCAATGATCGGGTCGACCAATGGCTGCCCCATGGCGTCGACGTTCGGGCAGTTCGCAGACGGGTTGAAACAGGCGTTGCCTTCCTTGATGAACCAGCCGAGATTGTCGCCGGCGGACACGATGCTGACCTCTTCGAACGCCCCCTGGCCAACGTCGCCGACATAGAGTTCGCCGGTATCGCGGTCGAACGAGAATCGCCACGGGTTCCGCAACCCAAGTGCGAAGATTTCATCCCGCGTTTCGATCGCATCGACGAATGGGTTGTTGTCTGGAATGGCGTAGGGTGCGTCGCCGTCAACGTCGATGCGAAGGATCGTTCCGAGCAGCGTGGAGCGATCCTGCCCGTTGCCAAGGTCGGGATCGTGACCGAGTCCACGGTCGCCCCCACCGCCGCCGTCACCGAGACCGATGTAGAGCATACCGTCAGGGCCGAAGACGAGGTGCCCGCCGTTGTGGTTGGATTGTGGTTGCGGGATTTCGAGAATCACGCGCTCGGAATCGGCGTCGGCCACAGTCATGTTATCCGACGAAACCGTGAATTCGGAGATGCGTGACTGGTGGTTGAACCCGGAGGCGTCGCCCGAGTCGAGGGGTGCAGAGTAGTAGACAAAGATCCGTCCGTTGGCGGCAAAGTCGGGGTGGAGGGCCAAACCAAGCAAGCCTCGCTCGTCGTAGAACGGGTTCAGGCTGACCATCCGATCGGCCACGGACAGGAACGGTCGTTCCAGATTCACGCCGTTGTCATCGAGCACGAATACCGAGCCGGTCTGATCGGCGAGCAGCATACGGCCTGTCTCGTCGGGGAACGGGGCAAGGGCGATGGGTGCGTTCAGTCCGCTGGCGACCGTAACCAACGTCACAGCAGGTACTTGCGAGTCAGAAGGGTCGCCCGTGCTTCCCGGCGGCGGATCCGTGACCACCGGCGGACAGCCAACCGACATCAGCGCCAGGAGGCTCGCGAACACCACCATACTACATAACGTCATTTTTTTCAGCATCTTACGCAACGACGCCTCCGTGAACGTGTTGTTTTGCTCGACCTCAACATCGTAGGCGCCCACCAGGATTCCGCATACCCGCTCGTCACCGTACGTTTTGCACGATTTTTATCGCCAGAAACGCAAGATTCGTGCGAATGCGCGACATCGGTGATAGTGTCGCACGTGAGTAGGGACGACGGGACAGTGGAACAGGACGGATGATCCGAGAGTCGGAGCCGCTAAGTCCGGCAGAATTCGCCGCCGAATACACATCATCCGTCCGCGCATTGTGGGGCGTGGCGGTGGGTGTGGTCGGTGACGCCAGCTTGGCGGAGGACATCGTCCAGGAGGCGGCTGTTCTCGCGTTGGGCAAGCTGGACCAGTTCGAGCGCGGTACGCGGTTCGTGGCTTGGATGGGGCAGATGGTGCGCTTTGTCGCGTTGAACCGGGGTCGCAAAGAGCACAAGCGCCGTCCTGCAGACGTGGACTCGCACACCGTTGAACAGATGGCATCGGACGATGCGTGGCGGGCATCCGTCGCGGCCACCGGCACGGGCATTGATCTGGACGCGGCGATGTACGAGGCGTTGGGGGAGGTGAACGAGGTGGCGCGGGCGTGCTTGCTCCTGCGTACGCTGGAGGGTTGCGATTATGCCACGATCGCCGACCTGCTGGGGATTCCTGAAGGCACGGCGATGAGCCACGTCCATCGCACTCGGCAATTTCTACGCGGCCGTCTGGGCGAACGTGGTGAAACGGGATCGGAGGCGCACGGATTGCGTGATCGGTGATGGGTGCAGATGAGATGATGGACAAGCTGGACGCCTATCTTGATGGTCAGTTGAACCCGGCTGAGCGCGAAGCGTTCGAGCGGGAACTGGCAGACCATCCTGCCGTTCTGGCGGAGGTCGAGAAGCAACGTTCGGTGGATGCTTCGATCAGCCGGCTTTTCCCCATGCCCGATGCGGCGGCGATGGCGTCCCGACTTCCGACAACGGATCACAGCGGCGAAGCACCCGACGTGGTGCCGATTTCCGATGCTGCGGAGTTGTCCGGTGAAACAGGGAAGCCATCCCCACGTCGACAATGGTTCATGCTCGCCGCCCTGATTGCCATCTGCGGTTTGGCGGGGTGGCGATTTATGGTGAACTCGGAGGGCGATGCTCAGCCTGATTACTCGACGATGGCGTCGGCGTACCAGACGGAGGTGTCACGCGGGTTCAAGCCGTTGTGGGTGTGCGAGGATGATGCCGAGTTTGCCCGAACGTTTAAAGACCGGCTTGGTCAGTCGCTCCTGATGAAACCGTTGCCGCAGGGCGTGCGGGCGATTGGTCTGTCGTATGCCGAGATCATTTCGGGCAAGACGACCTTTCTCTTGGCAAACGTGGATGGCGACGAGGTTATCGTGTTCATCGACAACGCATCTCATGGTCCGCAGAGCCTACCCTCGGGCAGCCGACTGCATCTCCATGCCCGTCAGGTCGGCTCCCTGATGCTCTACGAAGTGTCGCGGCTGGATCGGGCGTGGCTGCTTGATGCGTTTTACGTTCCCTCTGAGTAGTCGCACGTTTCCTCCACACGACTGACAATTTCACACAACAAGTGACCGCCGCGTGAGATGGCCACTGGAATGTTTCTGTTTCCACGCGCAGGTCGGCGGGTACAATGCCCCAGTCGGCAGCGGCGCATATCCGCTGTCGTTCTTTGCTGGAAATCCTGCCAATTGATTTGAAACGAGGTGCGGTGATGTTGAGACGACCGAGAGCGTCGTGGTTGATGGCGTTGACGGTATGTGCGATGTGCGCGCCGGCGGTGCCGGCTGGCGAGGAGCATCGTCTGCTGGCGATCATGGAAAGCGAACTGAAGCTCTCCATGGAGAAGCTCGAAGCGCCTGACGGCACGAAGCCCTACTTCCTCCAGTACAACGTGACGGATGAGAAGTCGGTGACGATTGGTGCGACACTCGGTGCACTGACCTTCGACGACGCGTCACACAACCGCTACCTGGACATCGATCTGCGCTGCGGCGACTACACGCTGGACAGCACGCACCAGATTCGCGATCAGGGTTTTGGCGGGCGCATGGGCATGTTCCGCGGGCGGACGTCGCTGCCCTTGGAAGGCGATGCGCTGGCAACGCGACATGCGTTGTGGCTGAAGACGGATGAGCAGTTCAAGCAGGCATCCAAGCGACTCGCACAGGTACAAGCCAATGTGAAGGTCAAGGTCGAGGAAGAAGATCAGTCGGACGATTTCACACGCGAGGATCCGGAGGTCTACATCGGGAAGTTCATCGAGCAGAAGATCGATCAGAAGGCCTGGTCAAAGCGCGTGAAGAAGTGGTCCGAGGCGTTTCGCAATCACCCTGATGTCTACAACTCAAGTGTGACGCTGACTGGGCGTGTGAACAACCGGTTGGCGGTCAATTCCGAGACCAGCAAGTTGCAGTTCGGTCGCGGCTGGTGGCGGATCGGCATTCAAGCATCGACAATCGCCGACGACGGGATGGAACTGTTCCAGTATTCGTCGTTTGATGCACACACGCCTGAAGGACTGCCGGGTGACGCCACGGTCGAGGCGGCGGTCAAGCAGGTCATCGCCGAGTTGGAGGCACTTCGGGTCGCCCCATTGGTGGAACCCTACACGGGACCAGCCATTTTCATGAATCGTGCAAGCGGCGTGTTTTTCCATGAGATCTTCGGGCACCGGATTGAAGGACATCGCCAAAAGGACGTCGAGGAGGGTCAAACGTTCGCGAAAAAGATCGGCAAGGAAGTGCTGCCGGACTTTCTCAGCGTCACGGATGATCCGACCAAAGCCAAGTTCGGAAACATCGAGTTGAACGGGCATTACCTGTTTGACGAGGAGTGTGTTTCGGGGCAGCCGGTCCATCTCGTTGAGAGTGGGATTCTCAAGACATTCTTGCTGTCGCGGTCGCCAACGCGCGGTTTTACAAAGTCGAATGGCCATGGTCGTGCGCAACCGGGGCTGCCGGTGGTGGCGCGGCAGGGCAACCTGATGGTCGAGTCGGCCAAGCAGGTGTCGTTTCCGAAGCTTCGTGAGATGCTCAAGGATGAGTGCAGAAAGCAAAACAAGGAGTATGGCCTGCTCTTCAAGGATATTTCCGGCGGTTTCACGACAACGCGTCGGTTCGGCCCGCAGGCGTTCAAGGTGTTGCCGATCATCGTTTACAAAGTGTACGCCGATGGTCGTGAGGATGAGTTGGTGCGCGGCGTCGACGTGGTGGGCACGCCGCTGACCTGCTTCTCGAAGATCCTCGCCACCGCCGACGATCACGATGTCTTCAACGGCATCTGCGGGGCGGAGTCGGGCAGTGTGCCGGTGTCGGCAATTTCACCGAGCATCCTTGTTGAGCAGATTGAAATCGAGAAGAAGCAGAAGGCGCAGGATCGCCCACCGATTCTCGCACCGCCGATAGCTGCGAACTCCAAGTAAGTTGACAACGAGCAAGAGACCATGAGTAGATCAAGAGAAGCAAGAAACGAAACAGGAAGGTCCATCATGGATTGCATGAAATATGCGTGTCTGTCGCTGATGTTGGCGGGTTCGGCTGTGGAGTCGTTGGCTGCGTCGGATGATTTGGCGGCGGAAATGAAAAAGGATGTCGTGCTTCGGGCGATGGTCGATGAGTTGGGACGCAGCGGTTCGAAGCTCGAACTGGAAGACCTCGAACGTCCGTATTTCATCGAGTATGCCCTGAACGACAGCTACAGCGCTTCGGTGTCGGCTGATCTGGGAGCTGTGGCAAGTGAGAACGAACGTCATGGCCGACAGCTGCGCGTCGATGTGCGTGTGGGATCGTACGAACTGGACAACACGAATTTCGCGGATCGGTTTGGCGGATTTGGACGCTTTGGCGGATTTGCACCAATTCCAGTGGAGAATGACTACACCGCCATTCGTCAGGCCATCTGGTGGATGACGGATCGCGACTACAAGGACGTGGTCGAGTCTTTCGAGCGCAAGAAGGCGTTCATGGAAACGGTCGTCATCGAAGACAAGCCCAACGACTTTCTGCAGGTCGAGCCGACCGTCTACTTCGAGGACCACGTGTCGGAAGGACCGGACGTGTCGAAGCTGCGCTCGCTGGCGGTCACGCTGTCGGGCGTTTTCCGCAAGCATGGGGGCATTAAGAACTCGAACGTGAGTGTCTCGATGGTGACGGGGAACAAGTACCTCGTAAACTCCGAGGGCACACGGATGCGGCAGTCGGGCGCACGGGTCACGGTATCGGTGACGGCGTCGGTGCAGGCGGAGGACGGAATGGAGTTGTCCGATTCGATCACGATTCACCGGCGGTCACTCGCGGACCTTCCGAAGCTGGCAGAATTGCGCGGCAAGTGCGACGAATTGGCCGCACGCATGGTGAAGCTCAGCAAGGCGCCGCTGTTGGATTCCTACACCGGTCCGGTTCTGTTTGAACCATCCGCGGCAGCGAGCATTTTCTACGGCAACTTTGCGCGGCGCTTCTCGGGCGGGCAGCGACCGGTCGGCAGCCGAAGCGATCCGAACGACTTCGAGAACAAAATCGGCAAGCGTATTCTGCCGAAGTATCTGAACGTCGTGGACGACCCGACGGCTGCAACGATGCACGATCAGCAGTTGATGGGGCACTATGATTACGACGATCAGGGCGTGAAGGCGTCACGGGTTGAATTGGTCAAGGGTGGCCGGCTGAAGAGTCTGCTGATATCGCGCAATCCATCGAAGACATTCAAGAAATCGACCGGGCATGGGCGAGGTTCGTTCGGGCCACGGGCGTCTGTGGGTTGCCTGGTGGTGTCTGCTGATGAAACGATGAGCGAGGAGGAACTTCGCGAGGAACTCTGGGAGGCGGCGTCTGATGAGGGACTTGAGTTCGCCCTGCGGATTGCGTCGCTGGGAAGTGCTCAGGAATCCGGTGGCGGTATGTTCGGACGGTTCCGCGGTCGCGGTGCGACGGTGCCACTGGAGATGTACAAGGTGTACGAGGATGGCCGCGAGGAGTTGGTTCGCGGAGCGGAAATCGCGCGCATCGACCTGAAGGCCTTCAAACGCATGCTCGGTGTCGGCGACAAGCCACACGTCATGAATCGCAGCACAAGCGGTGGCACGACGGTCGTCGCACCAGCGATGCTGTTCGAGGAACTCGATCTCGCGAAGATCGATCGCGATTTCGATCGACCACCGATTCTTAATAATCCGGTCGCGCGCTCCGCTGTGGATTAGGCGTGTTGATTGGTGCGACCTTAGGGAGAGGATGATTTCGTTTGGTTTGATTTTGCAGGAGAAATTGATTTTTTGACTCTGATGCCATGACATGCATCGTGACGTAATCTGCCTGATTGAAGGGAGTTATGACCATTGGGCGCCTGAAGGTCGGCGCGGCCGGAGGCGATATTGGGGTTGACCAGCGTCAAAAACAATTGGTAATTTACCGAAATATTGGTTGCGTTTCCGCTCTCACTTCTCAGGAGTCAAGAAAATGGCCACGGCACGTCAAATCGGATCGCGAGGGCAACGAATGTTCAGAGCATTGGAATCGGTGCTCATCTTCGGATTGGTGGCTTGCTGTGTATGTGCTCAAAGCCAGCCAAACGACGCGACTGAAAATGTTGGTAACGGGTTGCCGGAAAAGATCACACTTGAGTTCTTATGGGACCATCCGATCATTCACAGTGCGAATGGCCATGTCGAGCGTTTGGCTGATGGTACATGGCAGATTGTGCTTGAGGATATGGAGAGTCCATTGGAATTTGTCCCCGTGCGCGGCAAGTCGGACTTTCCGGAACGCGCCATGGTTGAGGGTAGAGTTGATATTGGTGTTCATGGAAACCTGATGGTTCTGGGTGTAAATACGGAAGCCGGTGTGTCACATCAGGCTGCGATCGAGTTGACCGAGGATGAAGCCGTAAAGATCAGCGACGGCAATCGGCGTCGCCTTCTGAATCCGCCAACGACCCGTGAATCGCTGAAGAAACTGGAGGAGATCCGGAAGCGTCTTCTGATCATGTCGCAACAGGCCACGCTGTTGCCACAATTCGGAATGCTTGGGGAGATCACAGCGGCACAAAGCTCTCTCCAGGCATGTCCGGGTGGTTCCTGTATTTGTTTTCTCGTGTGCCGGGCCTGTTGTCCTGCTGGAACCCTGCCGTCGTGTACCTGCATTTTCCTGGAACAGTATTCATGTCAATGCACTACAGTGGAAACCACGAATCGTGCACCCGATGAGTAGTCAGTAGAACATCCGGACGGGAGAATTTCCCGCTTCTCGCAAAGACGCACATTGCGAAGTCCTGTAATGATGAAAAAGCAACCCGCGGTGGATCGATCCACTGCGGGTTGCTTTTTTCCTTGTGCCTGTTGGCTGATCTACTGTCAATGCCGCGTCATTTCAACGGAATGAAACCCCTTATCGTCCGCCGAGTTTGACATCAATGATGACGTCGCTGTCTCCACGACGCACCGTCACCTTGACGACGTCGCCGGGTTTGTTGTTTCGCAGGGCGGCCATGTAATCCTGGATGTTGGCGATTTTGGCGTCGCCGATGCGTGTGATGACGTCGCCGGTCTGCATGCCGGCCTTTTCGGCAGGTCCGCCGCTGCTCACGCCGTCGATGGCCATGCCGACGTTGTTGTCGGCGTAACCGGGCATGATGCCCATGACGACCCCGGAACGCCGACCGGAGACCTGTGCCCGCGCTTTGACTTCATTGTACGTGACGCGGTCGTCACGCTCGCTGATGTCGTAGGCGATGGCTGCGACGACGTCTGTGACTCGGGCGCCGCCTTCGGCGTTGACCTTGTCGACGTCGTCGTTTGGACGGTGGTAGTCGCCGTGCAGGCCGGTGAAGACATGCACGGACGGAATCTTCTTTTCGTAGAACGGCGAATGATCGCTCGGACCGCTCGCGCTCTCACTGCCGCGCAGGACCATACCGGCGTCGCTGACGTGTCGGGCGATCATCGTCTCGAACTCCTCCGCAGCTTTGGTCCCGAAAACCTGCAGGGTTTGGCCGTCCTCGTCGAACCGGCCGATCATGTCCATGTTGATCATGGCCACCGTGTCTTCCAGCGGGACGGTCGGATTTTCGACGTAGTGCTTGCTGCCAAGCAGTCCTACTTCTTCGGCGGTAAAGGCGATGAGCATGACGCTGCGCTTAAGCGGGCGGCGGGCGGCGAGGATGCGTCCTGACTCGATGATGCCCGCAGTGCCCGATGCGTTGTCGTCGGCGCCGTTGTGAATGCGTGGGGTGTTGTCGCTGCGGTCACTGCGGAGCATCATCGACGTCGGGGCCTTGCCGAGATGGTCGTAGTGTCCACCGATGACGACGAATTCGTGCGACAACGGCCCATCGCCAGGAATGATGCCGATGACGTTGCGTTCGCGCGTGTAAGACTTCTGCACGCCGCTGTCACCGGACATGCGGATGCCGGCGAGCACGCGCGAGACATTCTGCCCTTCGTCGGCAGCAGCCTGGAGGGAGGCTTGTGCGTCGGAACCACCAGCCGCGAGCAATGCAGAGGCCATCTCCTGCGTGATGTGGAAGGACGGGATGCCGAAATCGGATCGCTGAGCACGGAAGCGCATCAGTCGATCCTCGACGTTGTCGTCGTGACGGTTCACGATCAGGACGGCGGCGGCCCCTTTTTCCTTGGCGGTGTACACCTTGTTCCGGAACGTGGCCTTCCGCGTTGTCTGCCCCGGACCACCCCACGACGGCGGTTCGCGACGAAGCATCAACACGACCTTGTCGGTGACATCGATGCCCGCGTAGTCGTCATGATTCTCCTCAGGGTTCACGATGCCATAGCCAACAAACGCGACCTCGCCATCGAACGAATCGCCGCCGGAGAAACCGAACGGGATGTAATCGGTACCGCGCGCGATGGGCATGCTGATGCCATCGACCGCGAAGTTGTGCTCATCGGTCAGCTTGCCGCCCAGGGCGACGTCAAACTCCTGGAAGTAGGTACCGTTGTCACCACCCGGTTGAGCACCGATGAGGGCGTATTGACCGGCGATGTAGGCGGCAGCCTGATCGATGCCGCGTGACCCAATGCCGCGACCACCCAGGTTGTCGTCAGCGAGGACAGCCACGTGCGCGAGAAAATCATCGGGGTGCACCTTGAGGGCAGCGGCGGACCGCTCCTTGGCACCGGGCGATGGAATGGAGACAGCCTCGACGACCGCAGTCGGGGTCGAATCGGCGGCTGGCTTCGTTTCGACAGGAGTGACGGCAGCCGCCGGTTCCGCAGACGCCATCTCCGGTGCCGCAGGTTGCGGACCAGTATGGTGCTGCATGGTCGTGATGGGCTTTGATTCCGGTGCCTCGCAACCGGCGAGGGTGAATACAACCGACAGCATGGCAGTCGTGCTGAGGATTCGTCGCATGGAAGTTTCGTGCACGGTGTGTTACTCCTGTTATTCCGGGGGAAATCCTGGCTCGATGCGATGATAGCGAGTGGCGGGTGGCTGGCCAAGGCAGGCAGGTCTGACATCGTCTGCAAGTGGGCGTAGAATCGGACGATATGGAAGATCAGCGTCCACACAGCGTGCCCACCGCCGCGATTTGTATGATTCTGTTGGTGATCGGCGTCGTCGCGGGTTGGCCATCAATTCATGGCGGTTTTCTCAGCGGTGACGACTATCACCTCATCCGCGATCACGTGCTGGTCAATCACCCTTCGCTCGAACACGCCGTCAAGCTATTCACCATCGTTCACCGCGACTTGTACCAACCCATCCCGCTGCTGAGCTTTCAGATCGACTTCGCGATCATCAGACAACTGGGTTTGCAGCCCGTGACGGATGGTCCGCAGGCCGGCGCGTGGGTGTTTCATCTGACCAACATTCTGCTGCACGCGATCAACGGCCTGTGCGTGTTCTTCGTGGTCGCGCGCTTGAGTCGAGACCGCACCGTCGGCTTCGTCGCTGCCTTGCTGTTCGCGTGTCATCCGTTGGCGAGCGAGCCGATCGGGTGGCTCAATGGGCGGATGATGATGCTGAGCACATTGTTCACGCTGCTTTCGCTGGTGGCGTTTGATCGGTTCGGCGAGAAGACGACGTGGTGGCGCGCAGCGTTGACGGTTCTGTGCGTCGTGGCGGCGCACATGAGCAAGGTGAGTTTGGCAATTCCTTTCCTGCTGCTGGTGTTTCCGCTGATGCGTCGGCAGATGCCCGGCCGGGGATGGTGGATGTTGTGGGCGGTCGTGTTTGCTGTGACGGTTGGATTCGGCGGGTACAACGTCTACACGAGTGAGGAGATGTTCGATCGCGCCGAGGGCGAGATGGCTGGCCCGCCGGTGGTGAATGTCATTCTTGCGCTCGGGCAGTATTTCCGTCACTTCGTCGCTCCGATTGGATTGTCATCATGGTATCCGCCGCCGAACAACGTCGGATTCGGTCATCCCGACTTCGTGGCAGCATTGGTCACCGTGCTGCTTGTCGGTGTCATTGCGTTGGCGTGCGTGCGACGAACGTGGGTCCCGATCCTCGCGCTGATCTGGTTCATGGCCGCCGTCGGTCCGACGCTGCCATTCTTTCCGGCGCGGCGGGCGCTTGCCGCGGATCGCTACGTCTACCTGCCGAACGTCGGACTCTGCTGGTTGGCTGGTTGTGCGATCGTCTGGATCGTCGGTCGTTGGAAACCGTCGGCCACAGCCGCTAAGCGATACGCCGTCGCGGTTGGCGTTGTTGCAGCAGGCTGTCTGATGCCGGGATTGTGGAACGCCCTTGGCTTCTATCGCGACAACATCGCCGCCTCCGACCGCATCGCGACCTGCTTTCCCGATGAACCGGGCGTGTATGACGCGTCGGCGTGGGCACGGTATCGGGAGGGGCAATACGCCGAAGCCATCGAGGTTGCCCAACGTGAATTGGACCAGCATTACGATGTGATGGCCCACAAGGTATTCATGGTCGTGGGCATGTCGCAATATCGACTCGGGCGGATCGACGACGCCATCGACACGCTGCGTGCAGCCGTCGCGCACAAGCCGGACTACGGCAAGTGTTATTCGCGACTCGCGCAGGTCCTGGCGGCGGCTGGGCAGACCGAAGAGGCGATTGTTCAGTATGAACGGGCCGCCGAGATCATGCCCTTTTACAATCCCGGCCTGCTGCCACTGGCTCGGCTGTATCGCGAGACGGGAAGGCTGGCCGACGCGCGGTCGACGTATGAACAGGTACTGAGAAACAACCCCTATGACGTTCATGCACACCTTGCCATGGCAGAGCTGGACCTCGCGGATGACCGCAACGCCAAGGCTGCCGATCGATTGAAAGAGCTCTTGGGCTGGATGCCCGAGAACAGCGTCGCCCGGACGAATCTCGCGGTGGCCTTCGATCGACTGGGCGACACCGCTGCAGCAAGGAACGCTTATGAGCGGGCAATCGTCGACGCCCCAAACAACATGACCGCCTACGTGAACTTGGCCAGCTTGCATCAACGCACAGGCGACCTGCAATCGGCGCAGCGGGTGTACGATATTGGCCTGCAAAAATTCATGAACGACCTGACGTTCCAGATTCTGTATCACGACTTCGCGATCGCAGCCGGATACCCCGAACGTTCGTTGGCCGCTTTGAATCGGGTCATTACTTCGGACAGCGGTTGGGCGGCGTGGCGAATCTACATCCAAGCCCAAGTGTGCGTGGCCAACCGAGCATCGCCATGTGCGTGCACGTTTCCCACCGACATCGGTTCGTTCGTGAGCCTGCTTGACTTGGGACGACTGCTCTGTGCCTTGCATCAGGACGACACTACGACCGTAGTCACGCTGACCAATCGCATCGTCGCGACGGATACTCACGACCCGCCCGACACATTCGATCGCCTGCTTGGCGATATGGAACGTCTGTCGCTGGCATCCCCGGACAATCCGTGGCCACTCTACATCACCACACAAGTGCTGCGTCGTCAGAATCGTACAGAACTGGCAGACTTGATGATGGCAGAATTCGATCGACTCTGCAGAGGCGAAGCGTGTTCCTCTCGCCGTGCCGAACTAGGGATTGACTGATTCTGCCGGTGGCGGTTCCGGTGTTGCGGTGAATCGGCCACGCTGTGTGATGAACAGCGTTACGGCTGCGATCAGGAAGGTCAGAATCGCAATCGTCACGCGCCAGCGCTGCAGGCGGACCTGCTTTTCAGCTGCAGCGGCGGACCGTTCGGCCGGTGTTGGCCCCTCCGACATCGGTCCGGCCGTCGCGTGGGTCGTTGCGTGTTCTGCTTTGGCTTTCTTCTTCTCAGCCTTGGACGCTGCCTTGGCTGCCTTTTTGACGCTTTTGCAATCGTCGGCGTGATCGGTCATGGGTAGGCCGTCGAAAGAACGCGGAGTGTAGACTACACGGCGTCGCTGAGCACCTTTTCGAAGATGACGAGATTGGTCGCGCTGCGTGCGTCCCAGCGCATGCCAACGATGTCGTAGCTATGGGCGAGCGCCAAGCGCAATGCGGGCTTGGATTGGTTGTTGCACTCCAGCCGCATCATCTCGTAACCCTGCTCAGTCGCCCACGCCTGCTCGGCGTCGAACAACTGACGGGCCACGCCGAGTTGTCGCGCGTCGGGCATGACGCCACAAAGCCAACTGTAGAACGTCGTCGCACGCAGTCCATATCCGCAAAGGAAACCGACCGGCCGACCTTCCAACTGCGCCACCAGGCAGAGCGAATCGCGATGCGACGTCAGCCGACCCTGGAAGTAGTCCGACTCGACAGGCGGAACGAAGATTTGATTGTAGAGATCACAAACAAGCCCGAACTCACCAGGCCCGACGCGAACAATTTCGGCGCTTGCCATCTTGCTTCTCCAGCGTGATCCCCTCACGTCATTGTTTGGCAGGCAACGGATAAACAGCCCGACTGCGATGGCCGGCCTCGTCCACCGCGGACACCCCAAAGATAAAGTTATCCTTGGAAAGTGGCAACGTGACCTCGGCAACCTTGCCCACACGCTTGGCATTCTGCCATTGCGATGCGGTCGTTTCACGCCACAAAATATCGTAGCCAGCCAGGTCGGATTCGGTGTTCGCGTCCCACCGCAGCGTGGTGTCGGTCGTCAGCTTGGCCGTGATCATGCGGACATTCGTTGGCGGCGCGGGAGCACGTGCGAGCGTTGCGAGGGCGGCGGCGTTGACGCGGGCGACGTTGGCGACGTGCGCAAAGTCGATGAATTCTGGCAGATCACCGTATTGCACGCCGTCTTCGACACGCACATTCTGATGCTGATGGCGGTAGTCCTCGTTCATTTCCGTGAAGCGGACGGCTGGATAGCCCTGCAACGCGTAGGCTTTGTGATCGCCGCCGCGCAGAAAGCGGTCGAGTCGGTTGATGAGGACAACATCGAAACCGCAGACGTAACGGTCGCACGCACGGTCGATGGCGCGGGCGAGTTGGCGTGCATCCGAGTCATGCTCGTTGCCGACGCGCTGGCGGATGATGGCCTGTTCGGGCGTTTCGGTAAGCGGGACGTTCTCCGAGAACACGCGGACGTGACGACGATCACGCACGCCGTCAGCCGACAGTGAACTGCCGATGGTGTCGTTGGACAGCACGCCTTCGATGTTGTCACCGCGTTGTCGGGACTTGGATGCCTGAAACTTCGAACCCAGCAGTCCCTGCTCCTCGCCGGCGACCGCCATGAAGACGATCGTCGCATCAAACTTGTGCTTCGACATCACGCGGGCCAACTCCAGAACGGCTGCGACACCGCTGGCATCGTCGTTTGCACCGGGCGCATCGCTGGTGTAGTCGGACGGATCGGAGCAGATGGAATCGTAGTGACCACTGACGATGTAAATGCGGCCCGCGCTTTCCGGCGTCGCTCCCGGAAGCGTGGCCATCACGTTGAGAATGTCGATCGACTTGACGATGCGTCGGCCGTCCGGTTCCTGGTGGTAACCATCAAGCTCAACGGTCAGCCGATTGCCATTCGCAGCGGAAATGCGTTTGAACTCATCGCGAATCCAGCGGCGGGCCGCCCCGATGCCGCGTGTCGGGCTTTCGGTTTCGCTCATCGTGTTGCGCGTGCCGAAACCGACCAGCGTGCGGACGTGTGATTCGATTCGGGCCGGATCGATGTCGCGAACCATGGTTTGAATGTCAGGATCGAGACGGTCACGACCACCGGTTGCACAACCGGAGATGACCAACACACACATCACGACGCCGCAAGAGGCGAGGCGTTTCATGTCGCTTGTCCTTTAGCTTTCGGGGAACTGAAAATCGACCACCTGCATCTCGACGGTGCGCCGACCATTGAAGTCGTTGATCATCGGCTCGAAGGCGACGCGACACCGGCGGTGCTCGCGAAGATCGTCGATCAGTTTGCCCTTGCCAAACGCGATGGCTTTGAGAATCGACTTGCCGTCGGAAAAGGTGGCCTGCAGATGCGTGCCCGATTGGCCGACGACGCGCGGTTCGTTCGCGAGCTGCACCCAATCGGTCGAAAATCTCGGCGACGGATTGCCGGTTCCGAACGGTCCGAGGCCGAGCAACGCCTGCGTCGACACCATGTCGAGATCGCTCAACGCCACCTCCGCGTCCAATGACAACCGCCCACGCAGATCGCGATGCGTCAGCGTGTTGTTGGCGTGTTCGATGAACTGCTCGGTGAAGGCGGCGATGCGGTCCATTTCGATTCTTAATCCCGCGGCCTGTGCGTGGCCACCAAACTGCGCCAGGTGCGTCTCACATCGGGCGAGTGCGTCGGTGATGTGGAAGTTCGGCACGCTTCTGGCCGACCCCTGCCCGACGCCGTTGTCCAGCGAGATGATGACCGTTGGGCGACTGAACGCGTCGACCAAGCGTGAGGCCACGATGCCAATGACCCCCGCGTGCCAGCCTTCGCGGGCAAGCACGATGCCGCGCGACGCGTCCTTGGTCATGCCCGCCGCCTCGGCCATCTCTTTTGCCTGCGTGGTGATCTTGCGTTCGGTCGATTGCCGCGTCTTGTTCTGATCGTGCAGGTACAGGGCAATCTCACGTGCACGATCGGCCGTCGCACGGGTCAGCAGTTCCACGCCCAATCGAGCATGGCCCATGCGTCCGACGGCGTTGAGTCTCGGAGCGAGTTTGAAACCCACGTCGTAGCTGCTGAGTTTGCTGCCGGTCAGGCCGGTGGATTCGATGAGCGCCTGCAATCCAACGAACGGCGTGTGCGGAATCAACGCCAACCCATGACGGGCGATGATGCGGTTCTCGCCCACAAGAGGAACAACATCGGCGATCGTTCCCAACGCCGCCAACGCCAGTGCATCGCGGAGAAACGTGCGGTACGTGTCGTTCACCTTCTCCGACTGACACAACGCCTGTGCAATCGCCCACGCCAGCTTGAACGCAACGCCCGCACCGCACAAATCGGGATTCGGGTACGCGCCATCCAGACCGGGATGCACGATCATGGTTTCGGCGGGCAACGCCTCACCGGCTTGATGATGATCGGTAATGATCAGTTCCGCGCCCGCCTCGCGGACCACGCGGGCCGCCTCAACCGCCGTCACGCCGCAATCCACCGAGACGATCAGATTGGCACCGTCGGCCACGATCGACCGGACCGCGTCGACGTTGATCCCATACCCCTCTTCCAATCGATGCGGGATGTAGAAACCGACGTCCGCCCCCGCCAACGTCAGCACATGCCACAGGATCGACACCGCCGTCATGCCGTCGACGTCATAGTCCCCGTAGATGACGATCCGTTCACGGTCGCGACATGCCTTGGCGATGCGATCGGCTGCCGCGTTGCAACCGGGCAGCATTTCGGGGGGATGAAGATCAACGAGTTGGGGTGCGAGGAATCCGGCGTGGTCATCGGAGAGACCGACGCCGCGATTGTACATCACCTGCGCGACCAGCGGCGAGACCCGCCAGCGCATCGCAGCCTCATCGCGCTGCGACCATGCCGGCTTGACGATCCACTCCTTTTCCACCGTCCGCGCACTCCCGCGCCCAGGTTGTCCGTTTCGTGAAAGCCCGTCAGACGTTGGCGGCTGCACCCTTTGCCAACGGTGCCAGCACATCGACCTTGTCGGTCTTTTCCCAGGTGAATCCGTCGCCGGTCCGGCCAAAGTGACCATGGCGGGCGGTTTCCTGATAGATCGGTCGCCGCAGATTCAGATGCTCGATGATCCCGCGTGGCGTCAACGGGAAATGCTCACGCACCGCATCCGCGATCGCCTGCTCATCGGCACGACCCGTGCCCTCCGTGCTTACCAGCACGCTTGTCGGCTCTGCCACACCAATCGCGTAGGACAGCTGCACTTCGCAAACGTCGGCCAACTCGGCAGCCACGATGTTCTTGGCGATGTACCGCGCCATGTAGGCAGCCGACCGGTCCACCTTCGTTGGATCCTTGCCCGAAAACGCCCCACCGCCATGCCGACCCCGACCACCGTAGGTATCCACGATGATCTTGCGACCCGTCAGACCAACGTCACCATGCGGCCCGCCGATCTCAAAACGACCGGTCGGATTCACGTGCACGACGATGTCGTCATGCCACAACTCGCCGAGCACGGGCTTGAGTATGTGCTTGATGACTTCGTGCTTGAGTTGATCCTGCCGATCGTTCCACGACTTGTCGTGCTGCGTCGAGAGCACGAGGGTATCAACACGGACCGGTTGCAGCCCCTCATACTCCACCGTCACCTGCGATTTCGCATCAGGACGCAACCCCGGAATGATCTCATCGTGCCGAACAAGAGCGTGTCGCTCCACAAGGCGATGGGCCAGGTGAATCGGCAGCGGCATCAACTCGGGCGTCTCGTTGCAGGCAAAACCGAACATCATGCCCTGATCGCCGGCCCCCTCCTTGTCGACACCCATCGCGATGTCGGCTGACTGCCGCTTGATCGACGTCAGCACCGAGCAGGACTCGTAATCAAACGCCATGTCACCCGACGTGTAGCCAATCCGGTGAATCGTGTCGCGCACGACGTCGGAAATCTCGACATACGCCTGTGTCGTGACCTCCCCCGCCACGACGGCCATGCCAGTCGACACCATCGTTTCGCAGGCAACACGCGACATCGGATCCTGCTCCAGCATGGCGTCCAGAACGGCGTCGGAAATCTGGTCAGCCACCTTGTCGGGATGCCCCATGGAGACCGATTCGGACGTAAACAGGCAACGGCGGTTGTTCTCTTTGCTAAACACGAACTGTCCTTCCTCGTGAATTGGCCCTCGGATTGTTGACCAAGCATGCTAAGGGGATTCGCACGGTCCGACAAGCGCGTCCCACCCGCCCGCACGTGTCAACAGAGGCATTTCACAGTACACTTCAGTCGCGAGGCAGGCTGTCGTGTCAGCCCCGCGCGAGCCACTCATGCACACTGAGCAGAACGACACCACCGATCAAACCGCCAAGGCGCACTTCCGCGACTTCCTCAAGCATCGCGGCATCCGCCTCACCGCGCCACGAGAACACATCGTCGAAACGGTGCTCGCCATCGAAGGCCACTTCGAAGCCGAACAACTGCTCTTCCAACTTCGCCAAAAAGGTCACCGCGTCGCCAAGGCGACCATCTACCGCACACTGCCCCTGCTCGTCGAATGCGGCATCCTCAAGGAAGTCCGTTTCGACGTGAAACAGGCCCACTACAAACGGTCCTTCGGCGAGCAAACGCATGACCAACTCGTCTGCGCCGATTGCGGCCGCATCGTCGAATTCCCCAACGACGACGTCATCGCCCTGCGCAATCGCATCGCCGATGACCACCGCTTCCGCCCCATCTCACACCGGTTTTCCGTCTCGGGTATCTGCTGGGAATGCGTCGAAGCCCGCGATGTCCGATAACCACCCCGACCGCGCATAAAAAACCGGCAAGGCACTCCCCACCTGGCGCCTCACCGGAACGATGACAGTGCAGTATCAGTCCGCGTCAGCCTCCGTTAACACAACGCCGCGTACGACATCAGTGCCAGAAAACCGATCCGAATCTTCGGACCCAGAAACCGATTCAACCTGTCTCGCCACATATCTTCTTCCCCCATCCTGATGCGTGCTTCTCTGCCCCTCTTCTCGCACCCCACGTGCCATCAACCTGCACCCGACCACCGGTGAGGCCTTGCCCATAATACCCATGCCGATCGCGCGAGACGACCCAAAAATGAAAATGGGCATGTCATGCCGATCGTGACACCTGTAGCGATCGCTGCCCCAAAACCACACCTGTGTCCCCAAAGCTCCCCACCTTTGGCGATTCCGGGCGATTCTGGTACAACGCACCCCCGCGAGCCGGGATATTCTCGGACGCACAAGACACCTTGATCAGCAGGAACAGGCCAATGGCAACCGACAGCAAAGCCGTCATGGAGAAAATCGTCGCCCTCTGCAAGCGACGCGGGTTCATCTTTCAGTCCAGCGAGATCTACGGCGGCATCGGCGGATTCTGGGATTATGGCCCCCTCGGCACCGAACTGAAACGCAACATCAAGGACGCATGGTGGCACGACATGGTCCGCAACCCGCCCGTCGGTCCTGGCGGCAAGGAGTTCCAGATGGTCGGCGTCGACTGCTCGATCATCATGAACCCGAAGGTCTGGGAAGCCAGCGGCCACGTGGGCGGTTTCAGTGATCCGATGGTCGACTGCAAGGAATCAAAGCACAGGTATCGAGCAGACCAGTTGTCTGTTCTGCATCCTGCGCACGTCGACCACCAAGTCGGCGACGACTCACCTTGGAATCGGCTATTTGCGTTCGTTCAAGACGACGAACAATCCTACGCTGCATCGAAGAAGAAAGCCGAAAAGTACGCGAAGAAACTGCGGGTGCAACTCCCCGATCCTATCCCGACCTTTGCACTTCTCGACGTGCTTGAAAACACTGAACAACTCGCGTTGATTGTTGGTCCCGATGTCGCCGCGCCGGGAACCCTCACGGAACCGCGTGAGTTCAATTTGATGTTCCAGACTTATGTAGGAGCATTGCAGGAAGCTTCGAACATCGCCTACCTCCGTCCCGAAACCGCCCAGGGCATCTTTGCGAATTTCAAGAACGTGATGGACTCGTCGCGCGTCAAGATCCCCTTCGGCATCGCACAGGTCGGCAAGTCGTTCCGCAACGAGATCAACCCGCGCAACTACACCTTCCGCTCACGCGAATTCGAGCAGATGGAGATCGAGTTCTTCTGCCATCCGAATGAATCGAAGGAGTGGTACCAGTTCTGGCGTGACCTGCGCATCAAGTGGTACGAATCACTTCACATCAAGAGCGACAAGCTTCGGCCACGCGAGCAGGAGGGCGACGAGTTGGCCCATTACAGCGATGCCTGCACCGACATCGAGTACCTCTTCCCATTCTCCGACGAGCCGCAGGAACTAGAGGGCGTCGCCCATCGCGGTTGCTATGATCTGTCGCAGCACGGCAAGCATGCCAAGGGCAAGGAAGATGCCTTCGCTGTCATCGACGACGCGAGCAAGGAAAAATACGTCCCGCACGTCATCGAACCATCCGCAGGCGCGGACCGCTTCACATTGGCCGCCATCTGCGAAGCCTACACCGTCGACGAGTCGCGACCAAGCCCGGAATTCATGAAGTTCCACCCGCGTCTCGCACCGATCAAGGCCGCCGTCTTCCCATTGGTGGCCAAGGACGGCATGCCGGAGATCGCCGAACCGATCTTCCGCGAGATCAAAAAGCACTACCCCGCGCAGTTCGACGCCAAACAATCGATCGGCAAACGCTACGCCCGCATGGACGAAGCCGGCACGCCCTACTGCTTCACGGTCGATGGCCAGACTAAGGAAGACAACACCGTCACCGTCCGCGACCGCGACACCGGCGAACAGACCCGCATCAGCAAGGAATCCGTCGGCAATTTCCTGCGGGAGAAACTGTCTCTTTGACACCCACGGGTTATCCGTAGCCATTTTGACATCCAAGCCGTAAGAGTTTGCAATGAGCGTCCATCACGTTCTGCGCTGCGAGGGCTGATTGACGATTCATGTGGAATTATCTGCATATATTCTTCCGGTCGCCGACAACGATGCTCATCGTGATTGGATTGGCTCTGTACATCATCGGCGTCATTCCACGACGACGCGGCGACGTCCCATTCTGCCGCAAGTGCAAATACAACCTCACGGGTTCCACAAGCCAACATTGCCCCGAATGCGGCCGCCAGATCAATGCGAAGTCCGTGGTCTTCGGTGAACGCTACACGCGAAGAGGCCTGACTTACGCGTCTCTGCTGTTCTATCTTCCCGCCTATGTGCAGTTTCTGGCCATGGTGCCCTCTCTCAGCTATTACCAGTTGCTGAGCACCGAGTGGCTGATCGATGCCGCTCAGTCCGACGATGCAACCATCCATCGCCCTGCTTGGAATGAACTTCAGCGACGAATTACCGCCCAAGACTTGACTGGCGAGGAATTTCAGGAATTGATCGACGTCAGCCTCGCCGCGCACGCGAAGTTTGCACCGGATGCCGATTTACCCCAGCAGACGTTCGAATACATCAAACTCCTCGGGACGGCCTACTCGGGAAACCACCTGACAGACGAACAAATCGATGCGCTCTGTGACAACATGGTGTACATGGAACTGAATGTTCGCCCGACCGTACTCGCTGGAGAAAGTGTGCCGGCCGAGCTGAAGCTGCAGTACTATTCGCTACCAGCACCATGGTGGATCCGTATTGAGAGGGTCAACATCGTCAGCGGCGGACAGATGCGATCAGACTACTCGCGCTACGCGCCTCACCGCATCCCGCTGTCTCGCTTCGGTTCATTCACCCACCAGCTCGATTTCGATCAATATGCAATTGGGCAACATCAACTGAGTGTCAATGCGACGGTTGCAGTCTACGTTGGACAAAGTGGCAACAAGGCGAAGAGCAAACTCAAACGAGAATACGACTTCCAAATGAGGGCAGACTATGAGGTTGTTGAGTCGCTGCCACCAAACCAATTCATCGTCAGCCGCGAGAAGGAAACCGGCGATGATCTGCGCGACGCGATTTGGTTGTCGGACTTTCGCTTGCGCAATGGGCAAGTCCACGGGACGATCAACTATGAAAACCTCCCCGTGGACGTCGCATTTGATGTCTACTCACGTGTAATTGGGGACACAACACAAGTAGAAAGTCTGCTGATTCGGAGGCAACGCTGGAAATCACGATATCGCGTGCGCTGGCCGCACAATGGCCCCACCTTCGATACTCTCGACTTGATGCTCCGCAGCGACGTCACACGCGCCCGCCAGACCGTGGACATTTTTGAAACATGGGAGGGTGATATCGTCTTTGAGGACGTTCCCGTCGTCGTCGAAGATTGATCACCTTCAGATGTGTATCGCGTTGACTCCCGATGCCCGGTCACGCTCATCTTATCGCGACAGCGAACCCGACACACTGGGCTACGCCGCGTTCCAACGTGCCTTCAGGCCTTGATCGTCGTCACTACCGACCGACAAACTGCGCCACATACGCCCCGCTGTCAGCCAACAACTCAACCGGCAAAACGTTCGATGACAACGCCACGTCGCCGCGCACCGAATCCCCGACAAACTCCACCCGGACCAGCGCACTGACCACATCGAATGCCGATTCGCGGAACTCGGCTGTCTTGAATCTGCCCGGCGACCGCGTCAATTCCACAGGCCCCACCAGCACCAACTCGTTGTCTGTCAGGAACACATCCAGCAGCACACCACCCACATCCTGCGTGCTCAACGTCAACGCCCCCGGCGACGACAACGTCCCGCCCGGCACCGCGAGCGTCCGCATCAACACCGACACGCCAGCATCGCCCACTTCCTCAATCTCCAACTCACCATCCAACGCAAACGGAACCAAACCCTCGTCGGCCAACACCTGCCCGAACAGCCGAATCGGAAACAACCCCGTCGGTGGCAGCCGAACCGCAACCCGATCACCATCTGCCGGCACCTCCGGATCGCCCATCTCCACCCGAAGCCCCAACTCGACGGCGGTCTCAAACTCGCCATCACCTGCCACCAGCTCAAACGCGTAGAAGCCTTCCTCGGTCGGCTCGAACTCCGCCTGCAACAGGCCACCGATCCGCCGATCCGTCCGCCGCAGCGCGAACGGCCCGTTGATTTGCTCCAGCTCAATCTCCAACTCGTCGGAATTCGGGTCAACGATCGTCGCCTTGATGTACAGCAGACCGTCGGACGTCTCCTCGATGTCGGCAGCCAGAATCAACGGCGCCCGATTCGTCCCCGGCACCGGCGGCACAACAAAACCACAACCCGCACAGACCATCAGCGCGGCCAACGCGCACAGACTTGCAACTCGCAACATGATTGGCTTCCTTCCCCCGATCCTCCGTCCCATTCTAGCGAGACGGACAGACCGATAGAAGCCACTTTCACATCAGCAGGGTTATCAGACGCGGAACGCCAACACAGCAGGACGCCGTGTTATCGGATCAAGGCAAATGGATGGATCCGCATGCGAACGATGGCGTAAAAAAGGGCTTGGCCACGACGCTGCCTGATGAACGTCGTGGCCTTTCGCCATGTCCTCTTTTGACTTATCGCAAGCCGCGGTTATCCCCGCGGGTGGGCGTCGTCGTAGGCTTTCTTCATGCGCTCGGTCGTCACATGCGTGTAGATCTGCGTCGTCGAAAGTGACTGGTGACCCAGCAGTTCCTGCACACTTCGCAGGTCCGCACCCTTGTCGAGCATGTGCGTCGCAAAGCTGTGTCGCAGCGTGTGCGGGGAGATCGACGGATCGAGACCGGCCATCTGCAGATACTTGTCCAGCTTGCGGCGGACACTACGCGTGCTCAATCGCTGACCGTGCTTGTTGACGAACAGCGCGACAGCATCAAACGTTGCATTGCGCGGGTCGGCTTTCCGCATCTCGACATAGCGCTGAATCGCACCAAGTGCCGTCGGGCCGATCGGCGTGTTGCGTTGTTTCTTGCCTTTACCGCGAACGCAGACGACCTGGTTTTCAAAGTCGACATCGTCGCAGTTCAGGTCCACCAACTCGCTGACGCGAATACCGGTCGAGTACATCACCTCGAGCATCGCACGATCGCGAGCACCAAGGAGCGTGTTGTCGTCCGGCGTGTTCAATAGGCGGTTCACATCTTCGACCTCGAGGAACTTCGGCAGGCGTTTTTCCTGCTTCGGCATTCGAATCGAGGTGAGCGGATTGCTCTCGAGATACTTGCGACGCACGCAGAACTTGTAGAAGCTGCGAAGCGTTGCCAGCTTGCGAGCGGTCGTCGACTTCGAGTAGTTCTGCTGGTTGAGGAACGCGAGGAATGACTTCACCTCGTCGCTCGTCACAGCTAGCAACCGCTGTCGAAGATCAACCTTGGACGCGACGGCGGTCGCGGTCGGCTGCTCGTTGAACGTCTGTCCCGTGGAAAACCCCAGAGAAGGCGTCGGTGCTGCTGACGGCTGACTCGCACCACCGCCGATTTCGCCAACCAGGTATGCACAGAACTGTGCAAGGTCAGCGCCATAACACTTGGCGGTGTGCGGCGAGAAGTGCCGCTCATAGTTGAGGTAATTCAGGAACTCGGTGACCAGGGCATTTTGACTCATATTCACATCACCGTGCTTTGGCGACTCCCCGCACGACACTAATCCCGCCATAGAATCGACTATCCGACAGAGCATCTTGGGCCATTGATGCTTTTTCTGTCACTTGATTCCATGGCACCCAACAACTGGTCGGCGCCCTACGTGGCAACCTCGTCGAGTTCCTTCTCCAATCGTCGACCCATTTGGTAACTCAACACTGCCGCATCAAACCAGTCAAAAGCACTCGACCGATCCGATGCCATCGTTGCAAAAGCATCGATGACCTGGGCTTCATTCCCTGACGAATAGCGGAACACAAACCGCTCATCGCCTTTCACCAGTGACAGTTGTCTCGTTTCCCTCATTGCTCTACTCCAGACCTATCGGCCGAAGAAGCCTCCCCCTGTGGTTCTAAACCAATTAACCCGCGAATCGTCGCGTGACAGCAGAACCGGAGGAAGTGCTGCTGGCTGGCGGTGTACTTCCGCCAGTCAAAGGCGCCCGCGTGGGCGGATCGCACGGAAGCGAATCGCTTAACTTCCGAGCACACCCACTCATGCGATGCGTTGAAAACCTGTTGTGTCTGCGCGATCGGGGCGAGCGGGTTGGTGAAGGTCGTTCCTCCTGGAGACGCTCGCCTTGATTCCGCGACTGGGTCATAGCTGGCCGTCTGAAAACCTGTTCGGCCATAAATCTGCGCCGTGATCCCAACAATCGGTTCATAAGCGTCGTACTCCGTAATCGCGAACACCAACACGGCGTCCGCACCCAACACGTTCCCAATCTGCAGGGCGTGACCGGCTGACTCAATTTGAGGCAGCCCCTGGTCCACCAACGCCGCGAGAACACGATTGACCGGAATCACTGCCACGTCCTCAACGTAGCTCAATTCGCTGGCCATCAGATCCGCAGCACGAATCGGGTCCACATCAGCCGAGCCACTCTGATTCAATGCAGGAGCCACCGCGATCGTGATCGGGCCCCACGAGTGGTTGATCAGGCGTACCGGCTCGATGGCCCGCTTCTCGCAGCCACCAGCCAACGCCACCACCATCAGAACAAGACTCAGCCGGATCATCCGTGATCCTCTTCGGAGTCAGCAGCGGGGCTCCGCCCGCCGTCCGCAAACTCCGTCCTTCAATTCATCGTCCAATCACCCAGCCGCCTTAACGAGTCACCCGTAGACGACCGCGTGCATTCCTACTGTCCATTTGCCGGCTGATCCGACACCGTCCGCGTCTCACGCTGGGTCCGCATCTGATGCCGAACCACGCCGTCCATCGGTGGTTGCGACGCCGGAGACGTCCCCGGCAGCACACTCCAGATGTTCTCGTGCCCGCTTCGCGAACTCGTGAAGAACACCCGACCGTCCGCAGACCACGCCGGACCGAAATTCTGCGTCAATCCGTCCGTCAGCCGCACCCGGTTGGCACCGTCGGCATCGACGACCCAGATGTCCGCACGTTCGAACATCGTGCCGAACTCCGAATCCGTGTCCGGGACACTCGAGACCGCGGTGTACGCGATCTGCGTTCCATCTTGATTCCATGTCGGCAGAATGGCTGCAAAGTCCGCACTGGCCACGACTTCCGTCGGATAACGAGGCTCGTTGCCCACCAGCTCAACCGTCCATACGCCAAACCAGCGGCTGCCACGCTGACGGGCACGCTGATACAGAATCAGATTCGGGTCTGCCGGCGACCACTCGGGGAACACGCCCTCGCCGATGTAGGTCGGCGACACGCGGTTCTCCACAAGCGTCGAACGATCCGCGTCGGTCACCCAAAGCTGCCACTGACCGGTCATCGCAGGCCTGGCGCAATAGACCAGCCGCTTCCCGTCGGGCGACCAGCTCGGGTGCATCTCATCCATTGGCGAATTGGTGACCTGGATCGGCTTTTGACCGCCAAGTCCGATAATCCAGATATCCCAGTTACCGGTCCGGTTGCTGGCGAACGCGACATGCTGGCCATCCGGGCTTAGATGCGGATGCAGGTCGGCGGCTGGGTCCAGCGTCAGTTGCGTGACCGCAGTGCCGCTGACGCTCTTGATGTAAACATCGGGGTTCATGCTGTGCCGCGTTGACGCAAACACGAACCGCTCGCCCGTCTGATCCAGACGAATGTCGAAATCCGCACCTTCACGCGTGTACGTGTGTTGCAGCATCGAACCCATCGCGCGGCCCTGATAGCTGCTCTCTCCGCGACGCGGCAAGCCGCCAAACAGGGTAAGCTGGGCGTCACGACGCACCGTCAACGCCGGCTTGGGCGATTGACGCACGACCATCACGGCCGACGAATTTTGCGCGCTCTGCTGGGAACAGCCCGTCACCACGACAGCCACTGTCATCAAGCCCACTATTGTCAGTTTCGCGCGTAGTTCTCGTTTCATGATTGATCGCCGGACAATGTCGAACCGAAGCCGCCGGCGTGGATGAACGTACGTCGACGCCGGCTGGCGAGTAGACCCAAGTCTCATCGGCAAGCGCCGTTGGCCGGTGAAGTTAGAGCACCGTGGGGGTCTGGAGACTGTCCGATAATCTCCCCACTGTCATCGACCGAACGCCTGTCGCGACTTCATCCAAATAGCCCAGACGCCCCGGAATTCGTAAACGTCCACTTCGCACCGCCGTTGACCGGTCGCAGTCACGTTGCCTACGATGGCGATCAGCCCGTCTGATAAGGAGCAACCGATGGCTCGTATCCCGCTGTTTCTGTTCGCTGCCGTCACCACCCTGCTCGTCTGCGAATCACACGCCAAGCCAATCCACTTCGAGGATCTCAAGTTCGAGTTGATCCGCCAGAATGTCCGCTGCTCCGATTGTCACTCCGATGCGGAAGACAAGCCGTTCACCAGGTATGGCCAAGTCATCGCGGACGAGGGTGCGACGCAGTCGATTCAGGATCGCGTGCGGGAGGTCGAGCGATCGTTGAGCCTGACCGCATCGGACGAGGAAAAGGCTGACGCCAAGAACCGCATCGACGTGGATGGCGATGGGGTGGCGAACTGGATCGAAATCCTGGCTGGGACGGATGTGTCGACGGCTGGGGATCGCACCGAGCAGCATGAGCGGATCGAGCGTGTGATCGGTTGCACGCTGTGTCATGAGTCGGTAGCGGCCTTTCCGCGACCGGGTGTCGAGCGTGCCCCGCACAATGCGTTCGGCGATGCGTTGGAGAATCCCGATCCGCGACGGGCGAAGCGACGCAGCGGCAATTCAAGCGACACCGAAGACGAAGACATCCTAGAGCGTCTCAAACGATCCCGCCGCACCGACAGCGACAAGGACCGCATCAAGGACTGGGACGAGGTGATGCTGTTTTATCACCCGGCTGACAAGGACGACACGCCGTCCCGCGACCTGGTCAAGCAGTTCAAGCAGCATCTCAAGGATCGCAAGAAGAACGGCGGCGGCTTTGAGCCGGCGCATGCGGACGAATAGGCTCCCCCAGTGCCAAAGCTCGATGGATGACTGAAATTCGACGTAGGGTGGGCACCGCCCACCAAGGGACAAAAACCCAGCAAATCCAAATGGTGGGCGGTGCCCACCCTACAGACTGCTACCATGTTTGTTGGTGATACGATGGACAGCGCTTTCGGGAGTGATGAGTCAAAGCCATTCGAATGCGTGACCTTGCTCGCGACAATCCGAAACTGATCAAACTCGTCGGCGGCCAGTGGTGGCTGGTGCGAATCTGGCTGCTGGCGTTCTTCTTGTTGATTCTCCGCAATCACCCTTCCGTTGTCGCGAACATTGCATTTTTTCAGTTCGTTGCCATTGGTGAGGTCTTCGTCCGATTGACGATGGTGTATGTCTGCCTTCGCGTGATGCGACTGAACGGCTCGGACTGGTTCGTCATTGTTCTCATCACGCCGTTCCTTCTGCCGCCTGGTTTCAATCTGGCCGTCGTCTACCTCGTCGATTACGCGGCCTTGCGAACGCTGCGGCGCGCCGGCTTGGAGATCGGGTTTCTGGGGATGCGGGCAAGCGATGCACGCAAGGCGCTCCTCGCGAACGACTGTATCAACTGTGGTTACAACCTGACGGGGAATGTGTCAGGCGTCTGTCCGGAGTGTGGCGAGAACGTCATCCCTCCGATAGCAATTCCGCCCCGGCGACAGCACTGACAAATCACAGCCGTGGCGTGGGCAACGCCCACCAAGGGACAAGATCCGCTCGATTTCGAAGCTATTCAATCTCTTGGCAGCCAGTGCATTGCAGTTGGCCAATAGAAACAACCTCCAATTCGAAGGTACCGCCCCCGATGCGCGAACCCTCGAAAACTTGACCCGTGACTTCTTCAGTTGCAACACCGGAATTAATTACGAAACTGTATACTTCATTTGTCACATTGTCTTCAACCAAACTGCAAGCGCTGGATGCCCGATAAAACTCTAAACACAGCGCCTGGGGGCTTTGGGATACTTCTGACATGGACACCGTGCACTCTTCGCGCATCTGTTCGTCGGTCGCATCGGAATCCAGAAACCCATCAACACAGCTCATCCGCAGCACTTGAATTGAGGCGGAATCCAGCATCTCAGCAGTTTCCGCATCCGCAAGCCTGACTTCAAGCAGCTGATGCGCGGGTGTTATAAAAACACAACCCCGCAGCAGTAGGATAGAGACAACCAAGACACAAAGCAGTGGTAATCGACGGCACAATGCGTTCATTCTTGGTCCTCCCTCGGATCAAAAATACTGACGACACAACTTTAGCATCTCGGCCTACGAAAGGATAAGAACCGCGTGCTTTCGACATGGTGGGCAGTGCCCACCCTACGTCATAGATTCTGCAAGCGTTGTTCTTTGTCGAAGGTCTGTAAGGCGGCGACAAGGTCGGCCATATCGCCCTGCATGAGCTTGTCGAGGCTGTAGAGGTCCATGCCGATGCGGTGGTCCGTGCAGCGATTCTGGGGGAAGTTGTACGTGCGGATACGTTGCGAGCGGTCGCCGCTGCCGATCAGCGATTTGCGGGCGGCGGCGCGTTCCGTGTCGGCTGCGGAGCGGAAATGGTCGTACAGCCTAACGGTCATGATGCGACGGGCTTTGGCACGGTTCTTGTGCTGCGACTTCTCATCGCGCATCGACACGGTGATGCCGGTTTCCTTGTGCACGAGACGAATGGCTGACGATACCTTGTTGACATTCTGCCCGCCCGGACCGCCGGCCCGCGAGACGAATTCCTCGGTGTCCAGATCCCAGTTGATCTGAATATCGATCTCCTCGGGTTCGGGCAGGACCGCCACCGTCGCAGCCGAGGTGTGCACGCGTCCCTGCGATTCGGTCTCGGGCACGCGCTGCACACGATGACCGCCCGATTCGTAGCCCAGATGCGTGTAGACGCCGTCGCCCTTGATCGTCATGGTCAGTTCCTTGAACCCGCCCATGTCGGACGTGGACTGGTCCATGACCTCGACCTTGAATCCCTGCTTCTCGCAGTATCGCAGGTACATCTCGTAGAGATCGCGACAGAACAGGGCGGCTTCGTCGCCACCGGTGCCCGCTCGGATTTCGACGATGACCGATGAGATGGCAGCGTCGTCGGAGGTGACGACCTTTTCCTTGAGGTTCTCAAGATTGTCCGTGTACCTCTGCCGCAGTTCATCAATTTCCGCCTCAGCCAGTTCCTTCATCTCCGGATCCTGGTCCGGCTCGTTGAGGATGGACTCAGCTTCTTCAAGCTCCTGCTTGATGTTCTTCGTTTCCAGGTAGGGGTCGACGAGGCGGCGCAGCTTGCCCGCTTCCTTCGCAAGGGCGACACTCTTGGTCGGGTCGGACGCGACGGCTGGGTCGATCATCTCGGTGTTGATCTGATCGTAGCGGTCGGCCAATTCCTGCATCTTGGCCAACAGACGATCATCGACAGTGTCACTCATGTTGCTACTCCGACGTTAGGCTTGTCGCGACTCCTGCATCCGGCGCATTGAAAAACCACGCCGTCTCGCCCCCATGGGTACACGAAACGCCGTGGCATCGTTGACTGCTGAGCTACTTGCGCTTGCTGCCGGCTTTCTTCTTGTCGGACTTGGAGAAGTAGTTGCCGCCGAACTTGTTCTGGAAGCGCTGCACGCGACCCATCGTGTCGACGAACTTCTGCTGTCCGGTGAAGAATGGGTGCGACGCACTGGAGATGTCGAGCTTGACGACCGGGTATTCCTTGCCCTCATACTCGATCGTCTCCTTCGTCTTGACGGTCGAGCGGGTGAGCAGCTTGAACTTGGCACCAACGTCGTAGAAGACGACGTCGCGGTACTCCGGGTGGATGTCTTTCTTCATGGTGTCCGATCCTCGCGTCGCTGGATTCTGTGAATCGAGAAGTGTACCCAAGCCGTGGCGCAATGCAAGGGCAGCGGGACGGCCACCGCAAATCTATTCATGACAAGTGGTTACGCGTCGCCGTCGGCGGCCACCTCGACGGCGAGGATGGTGATGTCATCCTCGGGCGTGAGCGATCCGTGCTCGTTTTCCAGTTTGTCGACCACGCTCGCGGTCAGGTCGGACACCGGACGATCCGCGGCGGCGGCGAGAACATCGATGTGGCCGGTGAGCGGTTTATTGTGATCGGTATTGAGACTTTCGAAGGCGGCTTCCATCCCGTCGGTGTAGAGGATGATCTTGTCGCCGGGATGGAGTTGCACCGTGGCGGTGTCGATCTCGACACCTTCGAAAAGCCCGAGCAGACCACCGCCCGATTCCAGTTCAACCGTCCGGCCATTGGTGTAATGCAGGGGGTATGGATGTCCGCCGCGGGCGTAGCGCATTTCGAGCGTCTTCGTGTTGACCAGGCAGTAGGCGGCCGTGACGAACTGGCAATTGGGCAGACAGTGCTCCGCCAATGCGTTGTTGAGATGTTGCAGGGCTTCGTGCGGTTCGAGCAGCGTGAAATCGTCGCCCTCGATCAGCTTGGTGTTGAGCGCTCGTCGGATGAACATCGTGAGCAGACCGGCGGCCATGCCGTGCCCGACGGCGTCTGCGATGTAGAAGCCGATATGGTCTTCGTCGACGCGCTGAATATCGAATACATCTCCGGATACCCAGGTCGCTGGTCGGTAGACGTGGCTGAACTTGAGCGGTCCCATGCGTTCGATGTCGCGTGGCAGGAAGTCTTTCTGCAGCCGCGAGGCGAGGCGCATTTCGTCGTCAACCTCGCGGAAGTGATTGGTCAGCCGATCACCGAGTTTCTGCATGTGTGCGAGTTCATGCTCCACGAGCTTGATGTGGCTGCGAAAACGTGTGAGCAGGGCCAATTGTCGCGTGATCTCGCCCGGGGTGATGTCGGCGGAGAAGGAGCCAATCAGCGGACAGGTGCCCGTGGCGCGGTCGTCGACCATCTCACCGAGCACAAGCGTGGCGATGCGGTTGCTGTCGGCGTAACGGATGAACTTGCGAAACGCTGGCGTATCGGACGACTGGTTCTCGACGACGAGTGCGTCGAACTCCGCAGCCTGCACGAGCGACTGGGCGGACTCGATATCGGACGCGTAGTCGACCGTCCACTCGCTGCCGTCGGGTGATGTTCCAACCTGTGCGGGAAGCCCTTCGCGGGTTCCGACCATAAGCACATGCATGAGTTGACCGCTCCAGAAAGTCGCCGACAGGCCGATAATGCGAGACCCCGCCCGATCGGTCCGGCGACACTGGTGCGTCGGAATGTTACTGGGCGCGCTTTAGGATGGCTTCTGGGATTTGGACGAACTGACCTGCGGTGATGCCTTCACGCGTGAGGACGCCTTCCCGCAATTCGAGCGCATAGCGGTATAACCCGCTCGGACGTACGGTCGTTTCGTCGAGCGCGGTCATGGTGAACGTGTCGACGATCATGCCGTCGACATTGACGAAGGCGATGTCAAGGTTGATGTACGTGTTGCGCATAAAGAACCCGCCAAGCTGGTCGGACGTGAACACAAACCACATGCCCCGCTCAAAGCCATCGTCAAACGGCTGCATCTCGTCGATGCCGACGAACATCAGACCCTTGGCGCGTTCGGTGGCGTCGTCGGCGATCCAGGCGCGAACGGGCAGCTCGGTTCCGTCGAAATCGTCGAGGCTTGCACCGCCCACGCGCAGTTCGACGGTTTCCATGCGCTCGATCGGGTTGCGATCAGCCGCACCGGGCAGTTGCAGGATGTCGGCGCTGGTGGCGGCTCCGCTCAGTAAGGTGTCACCCGTCAGCTCCCACCGGCAGTCAATTTCCACGTTGAGCGAACCCTCCACCGCGCCGGCGGACGAGCCTGTCGAGTTGAGCGTGTAGGTGATGCCCCCGAATCCGTTCGGAACGTAGGCATCCGTCTTGGGACCGAAGACGCGGAGGGATTGGCCTTCGCCAAGGTCGAAGTTGATAAAACCTGTCGAGCTGACGACGACGCCGTCCACGTCGGTGACCACGCGCGTGGCTGTCCAGCGCGCATCGATGCCGGCCGTGCTGAGCGTGGTGACGTCACCGGGCAGTATTTCGCGCGATCCGAGAATCGGTACGCCGGTCTCGCCGATGGCGACCGTGGTCGGGGCGTCGGCGGATTCGCTTGCGGTTTGATCATCCAGGTCGAGCGTGAACGTGCAGGAACCGTCGCCGGTGTAGGAACCGCGAACCAGCGGCGACGGTGCGATGCGCGTGACCATCGGTGGTTCGAACTCACAGCCGACCAACATCACCGCCAACGCGACTGCAGCAAACGAAACCATCCGTTGCATTACTTGATGTCCTTCTTGGCGTCCTCGGGGATTTTGACGATGTCGCCGCGCTTGACGCCATACTTCTTGAAGATGCCCGACTTGACCTCGAGCACATAGCGGTAGGCGGTGTGGGGTGCGTGATTACGCTCGTCCAGCGCCGCCATCGTGAACGCGTCGACGATCTTGCCATCCTTGTCGATGAACGCGATGTCCAGATCAATCACCGTGTTTCGCATCCAGAAGCCATGTCTCTGGTTCTTGCGAAACAGAAACACCATGCCCCGTTCGACGCCCTTGGAGACGGGTTCCATCTGGTCCTTGGTCACGAACATCAACCCGCGTGCACGCTCCTCGTTCGTGTTGGCGATCCACGCCTGCACTTTCAGATCGCCGACCTGCACGGTTGTCGTCCCGAGCTTGTCGAGCACATTCGGTTCGTTCGGAGCGCACCCCGCCATCAGCCAGGACAACATCATCAACCACCCTGTCATTAGAATCCGCATCCTTCCGCTACCATGTCCTCGACGTCCCCGCATCACTTGGCCATCTCATCCAGTCGCGTTTGAATCAACTCACCAACAAGCTTCGGATCGGCCTTCCCGCCTGAAATCCGCATTACCTGGCCACGCAGGAAACCGGCCGCTTTCGCCGCCTTCTTGGGATTGCCGACTGCGTCTTTCACCGCCTGCTCATTATCGGCAAACGCCTGATCCACCCAGGCTTCGGTCTGACCCTTGTCCTGCACGACGATCAGGCCCAACTGCTCTGCCAGCGCCTTCGGATCGTCATCGGTCTCAAGCATCTTCGCAGCCAGTTTGTTGGCGGCGGTTGCACTGACTGTTCCCTCGTCGACGAGCTTCGCCAGACCAGCCACGCGCTCGGCGGTCAGTCCCAACTTACCCACTGATACCTCGCGATCGTTCGCGAGTTTCGCCCAGACGTTGAGAAAATGTTTGCCGAGCGTTTCGGCCGATCCGCCATCTGCAATCGCGCCGTCAAACAGATCAGCCGTCGCGCGGTCGACCACGATCGCAGCGGCATCCTGGTCCGACAGACGATACGCATCGACAAGTCGCTGACGCCGGTCCTGCGGAAGTTCTGGCATCGAGGCGCGGACACCGTCGAGGAAGTCCGGCGTGAATGTGACGGGCACGAGATCGGGGTCGGGGAAATAGCGATAATCGTGGGCGGCTTCCTTACCACGCTGGAAAACCGTCGTTCCGCGATCATCGTCCCAGCCACGATTCTCGTTCGGCCGCTCTTTGAACAGGTATCCCGGGTCAGCCAGCCAGTCCTGAACCTGCCGGCGGTATTCGTATTCGATGGCTGATCGCACCGACCGGAAGCTGTTGAGGTTCTTCACTTCCGAGATGGGCGTGCGGTATTCCCTGCCATCGTGGTGGATGGAAACGTTGATGTTCGGCTCGAAGCGCATTTGGCCCATCTGCATGTTGCCGTGCGACACGCCGAGATAGGTGACCAGCTTCTGCAGTTCCGTGCAGAAGGCGAACGCGTCGCCGGCGTCGTGGATGTCCGGCTCGGTCACGATCTCCAGCAGCGGCGTGCCCGCGCGGTTCAAGTCCACCAGACTGCAACCCGGCACATCGTGCAGATTCTTGCCTGCGTCTTCCTCCAGATGCGCACGAATGATCCCGACGCTGCGCTCTTCACCATCGACGTTGAACCGGAACCGCCCATCGTGCGACAGCGGCAGATCGTATTGACTGATCTGGTAGTTCTTCGGCAGGTCGGGATAGTAGTAGCTCTTCCGATCCCACTTGGTATAGGTCGAAATGTCGCATTCGAGCGCCATCCCCGTCAGCACCGACATTTCCACGGCCCGACGATTCATCACGGGCAACGAACCGGGCAGCCCCAGACACGTGGGGCAATTCCGCGTGTTCGGATCGGCTCCGAACGTCAACTCGCAGGGACAGAACATCTTCGTCCGCGTCGCAAGCTGCACGTGGATCTCAAACCCAACGATCAGCGTCGTTTGAATGTCCGCGTCGGTGACCATGACGTACCCGCTATGACCCGATTTCGACTGCAGAAGTCGCTATCTGACAGATGGTTCAGTCTAGCGGAATCAGAGGCGACTGGCGATCGCCATCGCAAGGGGGCTGACGAGCAGCGGGACGACCTTCTCACTGGCCAGTTCGTCGGCATGGTCGAAGAGTCGCTCGACGGTGGCGACCAGCGCCTTGTCGGTGTCGACGTTCCAGTATTTTCGCATGGTCAGGAAGACGCTGAGCGCCTGCCGCTCATATTCTCCCATGCGCACTTCGAACGTCGTCGTCCGCGACTTGGTCTCGACATAGGCTTGCAGGTCGCATTCCTCGTTGATGGCGATGCCGAAGTAAGGCTGGGCGTCGATGGCGTGGCGGGAATCGTCACCGAGCACGATTTGCCCCAACGGGTGGTCCGACCAGAGCGTCTCTGCGACGAGTTGATCATGGTTGCCGCGGTACTCCAGATCGAACCCGTAGATCAGCTCGAGATGGTCGTAGTCCAACTCGCTGAACGTCAGGTGATAGGGCGCCTGTTCGAGAATCAGGTGAGCCAGTCGACGCACATCATCGATATCGGGCGGTCCGAAAAACCCGAGCCGCAGACTTCCCGGCTCCAATCGCAACCATCGCCGCGACGCGCTGACTCCAGGATCCTCCTCGAGAATCAGACAGCCATCCTCTCGGCGGCGAAACTTGTTCATGGTGGGGATTTCGCGGCGGATGCGGTCGAAAAAATGCAGCACGGTTTCGCGCTCGAGGGGCATGTCGAGCTTGAGGAACAGCCGACAACTCACGAAGAAATCATCGCACACCGCATTGAAATCGACACTCATGACGTCCTCGCCTTCAGGCCCGAAATGCCGCGACGTCCACACAAAGACCGCTGCCGGTGATTATTATCTACCATTCAGACGGTGGCAACAACGACTTTTTCCGCCATCCGGACACATTCCGCATTGGTCGCCAAACCCTCACAGGCCGATAGAATATCACGCAACAGCACCGACATCAGGAGGCACGCATGGACACCCTCGTCTCACCACAAACCACCGATCGCATCGTCCGCACGCTGCTGCGTGCGTTGCTCTTTGCCGGGTTTGCAGGCTTCTTCGCCTACGATGGCTTCATCGGTTACCCGCAGGACAACCTCGAAAAGGCCGCAGAGAAACTCGATCCGATTCCCGATGAACTGCCGCCAATGTCAGACACGCTGACTGTCGCCCAGTGTGACGAGATCACCAAGGACGCAAAGGAGAATCGGCGTACGCGGTCGAACATCGTTGAAAAGATTGGTGAGCCCGGTTGGACGTCGCCACGCGGCGATGAAATGGTCTACTTCGCCAAGTCGGGCACGTTCACCATCAATCTGCGTGGCGACCTCGTCATCGGCGCGAGCTACAAGAAAGGCGTGCACGATGCCAACTCGCTTGTCACCCAGAAGGTCATCGCCATTGTGTTGACGCCGATCGCCCTGTGGCAACTCATCGAATTCCTGCTCGCCCTGACCGGACGAACCGTCATCACCGATCGCGAGTTGAAACTTCGAGGCCGCAAACCGATCCCGCTCTCTGATATCAGCCACATCGATGTCGCGCTGTGGGACAAGAAGGGCATTGTGGAACTAACCTACACCGACAATGGCCAGGATCAGAAGGTCAAGATCGACGACTACCGCATCCGAGATTTCCGCCCGCTCATGGACAAGATCTGTTCCGGCGCAAATCTCGAAAACACCCTGCCGCCGCCGAAGGACAAATCCTCCTAAAGACCCGCTTCGAGTCTCACGTGGCGCCGCGACATGAACTCCTGACAATCACGCATGATCCAGGGTCTGGAAAATCCGGTCGACGATGTCACTGCTTGAGCCGTCGTCCGTCGATATGACCAGATCCGCCCACTTGCGATAGATTGGTTCGCGCTGGGCGAGCACGTGGCGGACCTCGTCGACGCCAATCAACGACGTCAACGCAGGCCTCGCGCCGCGGCTTGAGGCGTCGGCGGATATGCGCTCGTACAGCACCTCAGCGGGAGCGGTCAGCCAGACGATCGTGCCGAGACGCCGCAGGACGTGCATGTTCGCGTCGGCCAACACCGCCCCACCACCGACGCTGATGACCGCAGGCCGCTTGCCTTCGAGATCGGCAATCGCTTCAGATTCAAGCTCGCGAAATCCCGCTTCACCATGTTGCTCGAAGATCTCGGCGATGGATTGCCCGACGTCGCGCACGACGAGCGCATCGGTGTCGACAAACGGCATCTTCAAACGCTCTGCCAACTGCTTGCCGACGGTCGTCTTGCCCGAACCGCGGTAACCGATCAGCACCACACCTGCCCCACGATTTTCACCGGACATCAAGCGTCACCTTCGGTCAGCAGCCCGGCGACGGTGGTGGCCATTCGTTCGACATCGCACGGCAACTGCGTCCAGAACTCGTACTGCATCGCAGCCTGCCCGATGAACATGGCTGCCCCGTCGACCGTGACGCAACCGGTGGCGGCTGCATCCCGCAGCAGCTTTGTCTGGCGCGGTCGGTAAACGGTATCGAAAACGATCGTGTCGGATCGCAACGACTCGATCGGCATCGGCGTGGCGTCGACATCGGGCCACATGCCGACGCTCGTGCAGTTGATCAGCACCTTGCCTTCCGCCCCGGTGCGTTCATCCCAGGGGTTGGCCTGACACTCGAAATCACCGGAAAGTCGTTGCGCCCGTTCCGCGTTGCGGTTGTAGATCGTGACCTTCGCCCCGCATTCCACCAGCCCAGCCACCACCGCCCGTGCGACCCCACCCGCACCAAGAACGTCAATCGGCAGTCCCTCCAGCGCATCATCGTCGGCTTGCATGACCGACAGCAGGGCATCGACGGCTGCGGGTGCGTCGGTGTTGCAACCCCAGATCTCACCGTCTTCGATGCGAATCGTGTTGACCGCGCCCATCACGTCGGCAGGTGGATCAACACGATCTCCCAGGTATCGCCACGCATGCTCCTTGTGCGGCAAGGTCACGCTGAACCCACGGGCATCAAGCCACTCATATTCGAGACAGCGATCCAGAAATGCGGCGAAGCAGTCGTAGGTTGGCTCAACCAACAATGGCAGATAGACGCCGGGCACGTTGTCGGCTGCGAAAAGTTCATTGAACAGATATGGGCTTAGCGAGTGGGCAACCGGGTGGCCGATGACGCCGAAGAGCTGCGTGCCCGGGCTGATCGTATTCCAGCGGTACAGCGATTTCATGGTATCCAGCGTCGGTTGGCCCGGCGCGGTCGCACTGGAATCGTCAAACGAACAGAACGTTCCGAATGCGTCGAACTTTTTGGCGAGGACGCGCGATAGCAGACCCGTTTCGCCCATGCACAGTGCGATGGTGTCTTTCGATGCGCTTCGCAGGATGTCGAAGGCGTCGAGGTTGCAGAGGACGTCGGCTGCCTGCCAGCAAAGTTTGGTGACCATCGACTGCGGAACGGCGCTCATCTCGGCAGCGCGGGCGGCTGGTTCTTCGGGACGGGTGACAAAGTCGTGATCGGAGAGGATCAACGATGGCGGATGGGCGGCGCCTCCGGAATCGGTGACGGGTTGACCGAGCATGCCTCGAGAGGCCGCCGATGATTGCCACTCCCTGTATTCAAAGTCGACGAATCCCTCACCGGGACGACCGGCCCGCAGCAACGTCTCGGCACGCCGATCCGGCGGGTCGTTCGCATGTCCCCCCTCGTCGACCGATCGGCAGGTCACGATCCACTTGCCGGTGGGGAGGGCATCGGCAATGCCTGCGGTGGTCTGATTCGGACGTAGCGTGTCCAGACGCAGTTCAACAGCGTCGGCGCCGCGCTCCAGCGCGTCGGCTGCTCGCCGCAGCATCTCCTCGGTGGTGTCAGCCGAAATCGAGGCAATAAGAAGGGTCACGCAGTTGCCCACCTAATTCGAGGTAAACGGACTGACATCAACGGACACGAACACGGTGGACTCAGCCCCGACGGCGTCGCGGGCCTGAATGCGGATCGTGGCGCCACCCGACCCGGAGACGGCGCTCAGCGTCCGCATCGCCGTGGCAAACGTCGTTCCGGTATTGAACGTGTTGACGCATGTACAGTTGGTCAATGCGCCAATCGTGCCGCAACCCGAGACATTGTTGAGATCGACCACCAACCCGTCAGCCGTGCTTTCGATCGCGTAGCAGATCGTGTAGGGCAACGTACCGCCAGAGACGGTGGCGGTGACGGTTGTCGAGCCATCGTCGGAATTGATGACCGGCGAGCCGGTGTTGGCGCTCAATGACAACGTTTGCGGCGATGCGACGATCAGCGGGATCGTTGTCGAAGCCGTCGCGTTCACACTGTCGGTCACAGTGACAAAGACCGTGTCGCCGCCCGTTTCGTCCGCGGCGGCGGTGTAGGTGCCGGTGCAGATTTCGCCGGCGACAATGCCGGTGCAACTGGCAACCGCCGGATCGCTCGACCCCTGATCCGATATCGAGACCATTCCACCACGGGTATTCGGATCGATCGAGTAAGTGATGGTATAAGGCTGGGTACCGCCCTGTGCCGCCACCTGCAGATTGGTCGATTCCCCGGGGGCGACCTGCAGATTGTCAGCCGACGCCTGCGTGATGCTCAGCGTGGCGTTGGACCCGACGTTGACCGACAGCGATTCGGTGACACGGCTGCCGCCTTCGTCGGTGACTTCGATCGAGATGAGGACGATCCCCGTGGCGATGGGTGCACCGTACGTTCCTTCTGCCACGGTGACACCGTCGTCATCGGTAAGACAGGCTGCGGCGAAGTCGAGCATGACGGGGACGCTGGTCAGGGCGGCGTCGTTCACGCTCCACACGACGTTGTAAGGATCACCCGAATTGGGCGGCGATTGCAGTCCCGTCCCGGTGCAGGTTTGCGGTGGCTGACCGGTGAATGGCCGACCGCCCGTGATGCGTGCGACGAGTGTCGTCTGGCCGCCGGGGTTGACCTGAATACCCTGGGGCGCGGTCAGCGACACGGTCAACGGTTCATCGGGGCGGATGATACGGATGGTGATGGCTTCGGTGACCGTCTCGCCGATGTCATCGCCCTCTGCACAGCCATCAACGCCGGCAGCCGTCGTGACGTCGACCTCGATGATCAGCTCGGTGCCGGCAGCACCCGGATCGGACAAAATCCGGTCGATCGACAGTTCGCTGCGGTTCATGACCGAGCTGCTGCTGGGCGTGTCGAAGTCCAGCAGATCGCCCGCCGCATTCTCGCCCGCAGACGTGCAAGTCGGATCATCACTGGCGACACAGACGCGCCAGTTGAACGTGGCGCACACCGACGACTCAGCCGTCACGACCGCCGTCGATTCGTTGGCGTCCCCACGAATGAGCAAACTGCGATTGGCGAACAGGAGAACCTGCAACGTGGAGGTTCCGCCGTTGTCGCCGTTGCCGTTGTCCGGCGCATCCGGCGGGGTGATCCCCCCATTGGGCGGCACACACGTGGCAGCACTCAGCGCCGCCACCGCCAACATCCAGAGCAATCCCGATCTGGTCGATCCATTCATCTGCTTCGTCATGATTCGATCACTTCAGATAAGCCAACGCTCGATCCGACTCGCCATCCATTGCGATCTCGAGCAACTTCCCGCCGGTAAAGGCGGGCACATGAATAACACGAACCTCACCAGCGAAGTCAGCATCGCGTGGTGAGACGGATTCAATCACGTTGGGCGATTGATTAAAGAATTCTTCGTTGAATCGGTATTCGGGTTTGTCAGGATAGAGAGGCAGGTAGGCGATGTCATCCTCGACCAGATCCTGGAAGAAGTGCGTGCCAAAGGAGACCTCGGGCACGTAGCCATCCCGCTCGCGGGCAATCTCGATGAGCATGCGGGCGTTGCTGATGTCCGCGTAGCTGACGCGCACGCCAAGGCGGATGTCGGTCGTGCCCCACCGGCCGGGGCCTGCAAGGATGAATCGCTTGCCCGCCAGCGCGGTGTTGATGCGCCCGACGACGCGCGCGATGGCCAGCCGTCGTTCATTGCTGTCGATCTCGTTGAACACGCGCGAATTGATGTAGACCACGTATTCGATGCGTGACACCAGCGCGGTGCGCACGAACTTCTTGGCCGTGAACACGATGCGGTCCTGTGGAATACCCTCCGGAATGTCGACATGTCCGATGTCAGCAGCCTGATGCTGCCCGCGACATTGCAACATGTAGAATTTTTCACCATCGCAGCAAAATTCGACATCGACCGGTCGACCGAAGGCTGCCTCAAGCCGGCGAAGCATTTCCTGGATGCGCTCCGCCAATGGCGTCTCCTTGAGCATCTTGTCGAACGTGATGCAGAGGGAGCCTGGTGGGTCGGTGATGAATTTGCTCGCCGGCGAATAGAGGTCGCCTTCTCGATGGATGGACACGAGTTTATCGAGCATCGGAATGCTGCTGGCAGACTTGAGCAACTCGGGCAACGTGATCGAATCGAACGTATTGTTCTCGAGGTTGATGACGTCGATGGTACGCTGCGAATGGGCGCGAATCTCGTTCGGCGAATTCTCCGGACGAAGCGTGGGCGCACCCAGAGCGACCATGCGCGGATAGTCCCCGCCGACGCGATCGACCGCACGCGTTCCCAGCCCCATGACCATGCGGGCGAACCCATCCTCGCGCTTGATGCGTGGTGACCAGCGATACTCATTTCGGCTGAATACGACGCCCGCGAAGATCGGCATGAAATACTTGCCAAACCGGTGCCCGCAAACGCGCTGAATCAGGATGGCCATCTCCTCAACGTAGTCGATGAGGTTGTGCTTGCGGCGGTAGAGAATCGGATCAGGGCCGAGCGTGCTGGCGTAGACCTCGCCGATCGCACCGAGCAATGCCCTCAGACGCAGCTCCAGGGGCCCCTGGTTGGGCACAAAGATGCTGTCGTACTTGCCGCTGAATGCCGAACTCATGCGGTCCTCAAGCAGACTCGATGACCGCACGATAAGCGGATCGCCGTCAATCGTTTCCAGCAGCGACCGAAGCTGATGCACGATTTCGACCGGGAATGCCGAGTTGCGGAAGACGCCCTTGATCAGCGGATACTCGTTGGCGATCTCCTCGATGTCTTTGTACTTCTGGTTGTGGTAGTGCGACAAGCCATTGAGATCGAGGAACTGATCAATCACGTCGCTGCGGAGGTAGTAGGACTCGGGGATGGTAATGGGCAGGTCCGCCCCCGCGTTCAAACCCGATTCGTGGATGATGCGGTGCGCGAGGATCATCCCGCCCGCTTTGCCGCCAATGCGGCCCATGCTGGAATCGCTGCCGATGATGCGTTTGGTCAGTTCGTCGTAGTCACGGACGCGCAGGTGCTGCTTGGCCACGCCGATGAATTCGAGATCGTCGCTGATGAAGTGGCGGGCGAGCGCCGCACGCACGCCGTACATCTCCGATGGGTCCACCCGTGCTTCACCGAGCGGCAGTGAAGTAAACCGTCTCAGTCGTTCAACGAGCAGCCGAAACGAGACCGACGGCAGGTTGGCGACGTCGGCCAGACTCTGTGCCTCTTCGCGCTTGAGCACGAGATTCACCAGGTCGTTCACCTCGGCCACGCTCAGGTGTTCGCACGCATAGTCACGTATCAGATCGTTGGCGATCCGCAGGTGGCTGTCGTCCATCCGTTGCTCAGCCGGCGCATTCGGGTTGTTTGTCACGTTCTGGTGCGCGATGCCTGCCTTTTCGCGAGATTCACGATTGATCTGGTCGATGGAGACGATGCCGCGCGTGTGCAGTGCGATCAGGAGTTGTCGGTAGATCCGCTCCTCGAGGAGCGGATGCTGCTTGATCCGGTCAACAATGCACTTGTCGACCGATTCGCGCGGATTGGGGGCGGCGTCGTTCATCGGCCCTGTCGCTTGAACAAATCAGCCGCTGCCACGTACGCCGATTGGTGATAGAATCCCGAAACCATGCTTGCATTGTATGTCCCAATCCATCGAACGAAAACTGCCCGCCCGATCAGCGCGGAGTGTGACACGTGACACAGGAGCAGGCAACGACTTCGGCGCGTAGCTGCGATGGCCTGCAAAAACCAGGCAGCGTGCCGTTACCGGTCATCGGCGGCAGTGGTGGCACATCGAAAAAAATGCGCCAATCGAAGGCTGGCAGGTGGCGGGCGATCTCCCTGATCGTCGTGCATCTGCTCATCATCGCCCATGTCATGCACTACCTTTACGCCGGCAGGACCGTTTCGCCGATCGAGCCGTCCGAGACGATGTACGCCCTCGAGAAGGGCGAAGTCAACGCTGGCGCGATCTTCTTCCTGCTCGCTCTGCTCTCGACCGTTGTCTTTGGTCGGTTCCTCTGCGGATGGGCCTGTCATCTCGTGGCCTATCAGGACTTCTGCGGCTGGCTGATGAAAAAGGTCGGCATTCGCCCTCAGCCATTCCGATCGCGACTGATGTTGTGGATTCCGTTCGGCGTGGCGGTGTACATGTTCATCTGGCCGACATTTGCGCGACTGGTTTTTCCACGCCTCGTTGAGCAGTTCCCCCAACTCCTGGAAATGTTCCCGGTTTTCCTGCAACCGTTTTCCCAGATCGCCCCGAAACTGCCGGAATTCTCCAACAGCCTGATGACCAGCGAATTCTGGGAAACCTTCCCCGGTCCCGTCTTCGCCGTGCTCACGATCGTCGTCTGCGGCTTGGCTGCCGTCTACTTTCTCGGTGCGAAAGGGTTCTGCTCCTACTCCTGTCCCTACGGCGGATTCTTCGCACCGCTGGACAAGCTGGCCGTCGGCAAAATCATGGTCACCGATGCCTGCGAGCACTGCGGACACTGCACCGCCAATTGCACGTCCAACGTTCGCGTGCACGAAGAAGTCAAGCACTACGGGATGGTCGTTGACCCAGGATGCATGAAGTGCATGGATTGCGTCAGCGTTTGCCCGAACGACGCGCTCTACTTCGGATTCAAAGCGGGAACCAAGAACAAGCTGCCCAGGACCGAGCGTCCCAGGAAGCAGTACGATCTCTCGCTCGGTGGAGAGGTTGTCTTTCTGACGATCTTCCTACTCGCGATGGCGTCTTTCCGTGGCATTTACGATGGGCCGCCATTTCTCATGTCGCTGACGCTTGGTGCGATCACGGCCTTTTTGTGCTTCCGGTTCTGGGCGTTGATCCGCAAGCCAACGGTACGGATTCAGAACATCAAGCTGAAGACCGCCGGCGCGATCGGCCCGAGCGGGTTCGCGTTCGCCGGACTGGCGTTGTGCTGGCTGGTATTCACCGCTCATTGCGGCTTCATTCAATACCACCGCTACATGGGCCAGCATTACCGCAACGAACATGTGCGCACATCACTTCAGCCAAGCCCGGACCAGCACAAGCTGGTCGAGAAGAGCCACAACCATTTCAAAGTCGTTGAAGACTGGGGCTTGTTTGACTGGGTGCAGGTCAAGGTGGGATTGGCCACCTATCACTACTTCCACAAAGACGATGCCAAAGCCGAAGCAATACTCGAAGATGCCAAGAAACTCGCACCTGAGGACGCCGGGATTCTCGACAATCTCGTCGAGTTGAAATTCAACCAGCGCAAATTCGATGAAGCCATCGCCACGGTCGAGGAACTGATGAAGGTCCGTGAACCGATCGCTCGAGACCATTTCCGCATCGCCGAGATCCACAGCGCCAAGGCTCAGTCCTTTGTCACACCAGGTCAGCAGCCAAGCGTCGAGGTTCAACAGAGGCTGCACGATGAATGGAACAAAATGATCCAGGCCTACGAGCAGGGCCTCACACTCGATCCCGACAACGCGGCAGCCAACTTTGTCCTTGGCGCCAAGCTTGGTCGCATGGGCCGCTTCCAGGACGCCGTCCGCCATCTCGAGCGGGCTGTAAGATTTCAGCCGGAAGACGTAGAGGCGCACATCGAATTGGCCATTGCGTACTATGGCGCCGGCAGGGTCGAAGACGCCATCAGCACGATCATGAAAGCCGACGAACTCGCCCCCAACAATCCGCAGATTCTAGCCTATCTGCGCACCTTCCAGCAGCAAGGACCACGGTAGCTTGCCGATGATCTTCACAGTCGGTACCCTGAATATCCCGGGGTGGGACGATGCGTTGATCATCAGACAGGAAGCCATGCCATGACCACCGAGCCATTGACGCGTCCCATCATCACCATCGCCCAACACATCGCCGAAACGCAACGCAAGTTCCCGCAAGCCACCGGTGACCTTACGTGGATATTGTCCGGCATCACGCTGGCCACGCGAATCATCGAGTCCTACGTCCGTCGCGCGGGCATCGTGAACGTGCTCGGCGAATACGGCACGGAAAATGTCCACGGCGAGATCGTGCAGAAACTCGACCTCGTCGCCAATGAGACAATCCTTCGCGTGCTCGGGTATCGGGAGATCGTGGGCATCATGGTGTCCGAGGAGGACGACGATCCTACGATCGTGAAATCCCCCGGTGCCGGCGGGAAATACATCATCCTGTTCGATCCACTCGACGGATCGAGCAACATCGACGTCAACGTCACCATCGGAACGATCTTTTCCGTGCTGCGCTGCCGCGAGGACATTGACGAATCGGAAGGCGCGTTGCCGCACATCCTCCAACGCGGTTCCTATCAGGTCGCTGCGGGCTACGTGGTATACGGCAGCAGCACGGTGATGGCCTACACCACCGGCGACGGCGTGCATCTGTTCACGCTCGATCCATCGATCGGCGCCTTCACGCTCCACACCGAGAATGTACGCATGCCCGCACAGGGCAAGACCTACAGTGTCAACGAGGCCTACTACGACTCTTTCCCCGCGCCGGTGCAGAACTACCTGAGTTGGACCAAGCAGAACGGCTATGGCCAGCGGTACATCGGATCGCTGGTGGCCGACTTCCACCGCACCCTGCTCAAGGGGGGCGTCTTCCTCTACCCGGCGACGGACAAGAACCCAAGCGGCAAACTGCGGTTGCTCTACGAAGCCAACCCGCTGGCGATGATCGCCGAGCAGGCCGGCGGTGCCGCGTGGGACTTCAACGAGCGCATCCTCGACAAACGCGCAGACGCCCTGCACGAAAGAACGCCGCTTGTCATCGGCAGCCGCGAAGAAGTGGATCGGGTGTTGTCGTTCCACAAGTAGTGATATTCCCCTAGTGCCTGCTTCTCCCTGTTCCCGTGTCGCTGAAAAATTGTTGCGATCAACGCACGCTGGGCACTTTTTGACCGCCAAGGGGCGATAACCTTGTCCATTCTGAATTGGATTTTGCTACTGTAACGGACCGGGTTGGACTGCGGTGCTGACGCTGCGCCGCCATGGTCCCGTCCTGAACGGGTAACGGCGATTTCGAAAGGGTCATTTCTATGGTGCGAAAGTCGAGTGGTTTGAGCGTGTGCGTCCTCGCATGTCTCGTGATCGGGGTCGGAATGGATCAGGCTTGGGCAGGCGGCGGTGGTGCCCTGAATTTCGTCGACAGCACCGGCGCTATGTCGTCGCTGTCTGAGCCGGCATCACCGAATGAGAAGGAAGTCGAGTTCGGCGATTACGACCGCGACGGCGATCTGGATGTCGTCATCGCCAACGGTTTTTCCGATTTTCAAGTGCGTCGAAACAAGCTCTACCGCAACGACCTTGTCGAGACGGGATCGCTGCAGTTGGTCGAAGTGACCGGCACATCGGTCATCCCCGCATTCTCATCTGCTGACATCGCACGCAACGCCTTCTTCCGAGACTACAACGGTGACGGCTTCCTCGACATCATCATCGTGAACGACAACAACACCTCGGGCGACGCCGGTCGTACCAAGATCTACATTCAGGATTCGGCTGACAATACGTTCGATGAAGAAGGCGTGACGAGACTCGGCGCAGGCACCGGTGGCGCGGCATGCAGCGCTGTGTCTGCCGACTTCGACGGCGACAACGACATCGACCTCTACGTCGGCAATTACCCCGGCCCCAGCCAGGATACGATGTACTTCAACGACGGCAGCGGTTTCTTCTCCGAAGTCACCGGCAGCAACGTTCCCGGCGACGGTGACTACACGGTCGACTGTGCTACGGGCGACATGAACGGCGACGGCAAGATCGACCTGCTCATCGCAAACTGGACCAACAACTTCATTTACTACAACGACAATCAGAATGCAGGTTCGGGCGAGGGTGACTTCAGCTACACGAACAGTGCTCAGGCCTTTGGCGGCGGCTCCAACGAGAACGCCATGGAAGCCGGCGACTTCGACGGCGACAACGACCTCGATTTTTACTGGTCGGAAGGGCCCGGTGGCGACACGATCTACGTCAACACCGGCAACGACGTCAGCAACCGCGCCGTCTTCACCACCTTTACCGCACTGCCCGCTTCGGTCCGATCCGAAACGTCCCGCAAAGCCACCGTCGCCGACTTCGACAACGACGGTCGCCTGGACATCTTCGTCATGAAGCAAAGCACCCGTCCCACGCTGCTGCGGAATTGCTCGGTCGGCGGGACCCTCGAATTCGTCGACTGGACACCGGCAGGATTCCCCAACGGCTCGACGCTTGCCGGTTGGCATGCCGGTGCGATGGATGTCGATTCCGACGGCGACACCGACCTGGTCATCGGCACGCTCAGCAACGGCGACTTCCTCTTCTTGAACGACCCGACCCCGCCTTTGGAGGAGGACGTTCAAGGCTCAACGCTGCCCGAGATCTACAACGACGACCCGATTGCCATCAACGGCACCGTCGGCGTGTCGTCCTACACGCTCGAAGCTCTGGCACAGGGCACCGTTCCGCCGGCTGCAGCCAGCGCTGCCTCAGGCCCTTCCGCCGCCGGTTCAACAACCGATACATACACGCTGCCGGCCATTCCAAGCGGTGCCAACGTCTCGGTGATTCTGAGCTCAGCCGACGACTACACGCTTGAGGTTCGCAATCCCAGCGGATCGGTCGCCGCCGTCTCGGAGCGTGGTGGCGATGGCGTGGAGGAAGTCGTGTCATTCGTGGCATCACAGTCCGGCGACTACACGATCAATGTCACCGCCAACGGCGTTCCGGTCGTGCCGACCGTTTCCGAATGGGGCATCGTCATCATGACCTTGCTCGTCTTGACCGCGGGCACGATCGTGTTCAACCGTCGCACGGTGGCCGTCGCCTAGACGAAAAAACCACAACTTCCAACGCAATCAACCAAGCCCGGAGCTACCTGCTTCGGGCTTTTTTCGTTAGGGTTTCAACCATGAACCACCACCGATCCATGAAGAATCCCGGTTTGAACATCTCCCTTCTGGCCACCATGGCCATCGCCGCATTGCCCGCCCCGGCCGAAACGGAAGTGCCCGACGCCCCCGCCAGCCTGTCGACCGACGAGATGATCACCATCGCCGTCAACCAGCTCGTCTCGATTCAGGAGGACGGCGGGATGTGGCCTTACGAAGGCGTGTACCGCGTCGGCGGTGAAATACCAATTGGCTACCGCGTCGGTGGAACCGCCATCGCGGGCGAGGCGCTGCTCTTCGCAGCCAAGCCGAGCAACAAGTCCGCGCAGGGGGCGTTGGACAAGGGCATCGCCTTCATTCTGAAACATCTCGAAGACCCGCTCATGCAACCAAGTCGCGAAAACCGCTACGACGTTCGCGTTTGGGGGCACGCGTACGCACTGCAATTCTTCTGCCATCTGCTCGACCAGAAGCGTGCAGGCCAGCGACAGGCCGACGTCAGGAAATGGGTCGACAAACTCACGCAGGCCCTGATTGTCGAACAACTGGAGGACGGCGGCTGGAACTACGCCACACGACGACGGCACGCCTCCTTTGTGACCGCCCCCGTCGTGCAGGCCCTTCTCTACGCCCGCACACAGGGCGCGGTAGTCCCACAGGACGTCTTCGAGCGAGCCGGCAAGGTCATGCAGGATAGCCGCGAGTCCAACGGCGCGTTTCATTACAGTGGTACGAAGTCAGCACGACGCCGCGACAAGTCACGCGCCAAGCTGCCCGGTTCGATCGCGCGGTCGCCCATCTGCGAAGCGACACTGCTGCTGATCGGAGATGGCTCGACCGAACGGATCAAGCAGTCCATCGATGCCTTCCACGAGCACTGGGACGAGTTGGAAAAACGCCGCAAACAGCATGGCACCCACGTACCGCCCTACGGCATCGCCCCATACTACTTCTACTTCGCCCATCGCTACGCAGCACAAGCCATCGAGCTGCTCCCTGAGAAGGATCGCAAGCAGGAGCGCGCACGGTTTCTCGAGAAACTGCTCCGCACGCGCGATGAAGACGGCACATGGAACGACCGCGTCTTCCCGCGATCGCGAAACTACGGAACAGCCATGTCCATCCTGGCGTTGCTTGGCGAGCGCACGCCGATGCCGCACCCGTTGGGCGGCTGACCCCGCAGCCGATTCCGTATCGGCCCAATACTCCATTCTTGCTGTTTCGCGCTGAATTCAATCGGCGTGGAGCGTCTCGAATCGGCGTCGCCGATGTGCCGCCCGATCCCGTTGCTGGATCCATTACGTCTGGTGCGCGCTGTCGACCGGTCGCGCACCAAACGCCGTCCCACACTCCGGACAGACGCCGGAGACGTTCCCCGTCAGGTTGTACCGGCACTCCGCGCACCGCTCCGCCCCATCCGCCGCAAGCCCCGCCCCCCGCCGAATGAAAAACACCAGCACCCCGAACGCCACCGCAATCGGCAACGTCATCACCAACAACAGCACCACAAACTGCATGTCCCCACGTATCGCCACAACCGCTCCTCCGGCATGTCATCCCGTAGGCCATTCGTGAAAAGACCCAATTAACCCGGAGACACAAGGACCCCAATTGTTGCTCCTCGTGATCCACGTCATTGCTTCGACTTCTCTCGAATCATCGGTCGCCAAATAGTCTCATCAACTTTCGTCTCATAGGACGCTTCAATAATCGAGACAAGAAACGCCTTCTCATCCATCTCAGCCTCCTTCATCAGTCGATGAAAACTCGGGTTCGCCCACGCCAGCATAGCTGTCAGATCGAAACGCCATTCTCCATCGATCTTATTTAGGACGAACTTGAGCGGCGTTTCTTCGCCGGACATAATCGCAACGCCATTGGCACTATCGCCATACACGTTGATGTCACCGATCGCGAGCTTGCCGGCAGTCTCTCTGTCCAACCAATTCGATTTTACAGCGTGAGAAATGAGTGCCCTCGGCGACATTGGCTTGAGCTGTTCAGCAGTCATCAGATGTCTCAACGAAAGAACAAGGCTCTTGTCGACCAGAGTCAGCGAATCAAATTCCTTCTTTGAGTCGTACAATGCGATCTGTTTCATTCGCGCGTAATACTTGACCGTGTTTTCATCGACCAACTTGGCCGCGGCATCCCCGTCGCCATCCTGCAGTGCCTTGATGTATTGGTTGAACACGTCGCGCACACGGGATTCTTCAGGCACCACCACGTCAACATCACCGCACCCGAATAGCGAGAGAGCAACAAGCAGTACCGTCTTCATTTGGTTTTCCCTTCTGATAAGTGATACAGCTTTGCCCAACCCCACGGATGATTGAGGCGAATTCAGCCAGGGTCAACGGGGAGTGTGGAGACGCTTGCCCCGCGTCCGTTTCGTGTTACCCTGCGTGGTTTGCCCGATTCTCCCAAGCGGTGCGAGGCCAACGATTTGCAACCGACGCCAACGGCACAAGACATGATCACCGACACGCTGGCACGATGGGCCGATGAGTTCGAGCCGAAACTGGCCAACCTGCTCACTCCCACCGACGAAACGCCCGCAGAACTCGTCGACGCCATGCGCTACGCCGCCCTCGGCGGTGGCAAACGCCTACGCCCCTTCCTCGTCACCCGTTGCTGCGAAATCCTCGGCGGATCCGACACAGACGCCCTCCCCGCCGCAGCCGCCATCGAATGCGTCCACGTGTTCTCCCTCGTCCACGACGATCTGCCCGCCATGGACGACGACGATCTGCGACGCGGACGCCCCACGTGTCACAAGAAATTCAACGAATGGCTGGCCATCCTCGCCGGCGACGGCCTGCTGACCTACGCCTTCGAACTCATCACCACCCACGTGCCCGACCCCGCCCGCGCCGCATCCATCGTCCGCGAGTTGGCCGTCCGCACCGGCTGGTCCGGCATGATCGGCGGACAGGTAGCCGACATCCGCGGCGAAAACGAGCAGCCAACCCGCGAACGCGCCGAATACGTGCACGTACGTAAGACAGCCGCCCTGTTCGTCGGCGCCTGCCGCATGGGGGCAATCGCCGCCGGGGCATCGGCTGACAAAGTCGAGCAAATCGGTCGCTTTGGCCTCCATTTGGGTTGTGCGTTCCAGATCGCCGATGATTTATTGGACGTCACCGCCACCGCCGACGAAATGGGCAAGGAGACCGGCAAGGACGCGTCTGCCGGCAAACAGTCCTTCCCCGCCGCGATCGGCGTGGATGCAAGCCGTCAAGCAGCACAGGAACAGGTCGACCTGGCGCTGGCGTGTCTGGACGATTTTGGCCCAGAAGCCGACGATCTGCGGCAACTGGCCATGTTCGTCGTCCGCCGGCGGCATTAGAATACGGAAAACACCCCCGCACGAAGATTTCACAGTGGTCGCGGGTTGCTTCGGAGAGGTGCTATGACGTTGTTGGATGGAATCAAGTCGGCTGCCGACGTGCGCAAGCTGCCGGTATCGCAATTGCCCCAGCTTGCACAGGATGTCCGCGACCGGATTATCGAGGTCGTCGGTCGCAAGGGTGGTCACTTTGCGAGCAATCTCGGCGTGGTCGAATTGACCATCGCCCTGCACCATGTGTTCGACTTCTCCCGCGATCGCCTGCTGTGGGACGTCGGTCACCAGTGCTACCCGCACAAATTGCTCACCGGCCGCAATGACCGCTTCGATACGATTCGCGAAGCCGGCGGACTGAGCGGGTTCCCCGAGATCGCCGAAAGCGAGTACGACCTGTTCAACGTCGGCCACGCCGGTACCGCCATCGCGACGGCCGTCGGCATGGCCCGCGGTGACTCCCAAATGCGGCGAGATACCGCCGTCGTGTCTGTTGTCGGTGACGCGAGCATCGTAAACGGCGTCGCCTTTGAAGGTCTGAACCAGGCCGGTACGCTCGATCGTCAGTTCCTTTGCATTCTCAATGACAACGAATGGGGCATTGCTCCTTCGCAGGGCGCGGTGGCTGAGCATCTCGCAAAGTTCCGTACGAGCGGGGTTTACGAGGAATTGAAGACCCACGCGAAGTCGATTCTGCCCAAGCTTCCCGTCATCGGCAAAACGATGTTCGAGGCGCTGGACCACCTCAAGGAAGGCATCAAGACCACCATCAGCCCCCATCAGATGTTTGAGCAGATGGGCTTCGTCTACCTGGGCCCGATTGATGGCCACGACGTTGCCCACCTCATCGAAGTTCTGGAGGGTCTGAAGAACGTCCACCGCCCCGTGCTGCTGCATGTGCACACGAAGAAGGGCAAGGGATGCGACTGGGCGGTGGCGGAGCCGGGCAAATTCCACTCGCCCAAGCCATTCGTCATCGAGGGCGACAAAGCCACGATCAAGAGCGGTGCGGGCAAGAGCTGGACGCGGGCGTTCGTCGACTGCCTGATCAAGCTGGCCGAGAAAGATGAACGCATCTACGCCATGACCGCCGGCATGCCGGACGGCACTGGCCTCGACAAGTTCGCCGACAAGTTCCCCGATCGCTGCCGCGACATCGGCATCGCCGAGAGCTGCACGGTCGACATGGCTGGCGGGATGGCCAAGAGCGGCCTTCGCCCAGTCTGCGCCATCTACTCAACTTTCCTACAACGCGCATTTGACCAGGTTTTCCAGGAAGTCGTCCTTCAGGGGCATCCGGTGATGTTCTGCATGGACCGCGGCGGCCTGGTGGGTGGCGACGGTGCCGTCCACCACGGGTTCCTCGACATTACGTTCCTTCGCGGGTTCCCCAACATGGTCGTGATGGCGCCCATGGACGAAACCGAGTTGCTCGAAGCCATGCGTTTCGGCCTGACGCTTGATGTTGCGTCGGCCATCCGCTACCCGCGCGACACCGTTCCCGAGCCGACACCGGGCGGTGCACCGTTTGAACTCGGCGTGTCGCGACGACTCCGTGAAGGCAATGACGCCACGATCCTCGCCTACGGCGTGATGGCCAATCAGGCGTTGGAGGCTGCGGACATCCTGTCGGGTGCTGGGTACGACGTGGCTGTCGTCAACGCCCGGTTCGCCAAGCCGATCGATCGTGACATGGTGCGTGAAGCCGTCGGACGCGGCGGACCAATTGTCACGGTCGAGGATCACTCTGTTTCGGGCGGGTTCGGATCGGCTGTGCTCGAGACGATGGTCGACATGGAACTGCCGGTTGGCCAATTCCGCCGACTCGGCATGCCGGCGGAACGGTTTGTGCGTCATGGTTCGCGCGGCGGGCAGTTGGCTGAGGTCGGCATCGACGCATCCGGCATCGCGTCGGCTGTTCAGCAGATGCTTGAAGACCACGACGCCGATGGCGACGATGGTCGCTCAGACGTTGGTCGCACGTCGTCAGGCCGGCAGAACGAAATCCTTTCACGCTGAGCGGTCCCCAAACGCCGCTCGGCAGGGACAGTGCCCATGCGGCGGGTCTTTGTACTTGGAAATCCCCATAAGGACGGCATCGACGAAGCCATGGAGCGTGTCCGCGCCATCGCTTCGCGCCACTGCGAAGTGGTCGGGTCGGCCATGGGGTTCGAAGGCCACATCGCTGTCGAGTCGGGAGCCGATTTCATTACCGTTGTCGGGGGCGATGGGACGCTGCTGGCCGTGTGTCGGTCACTTGGCGCGGATCAGTTGCCCTTGGTGGGCATCAATTTCGGCAAACTGGGGTTTCTGGCGGAATTCACGATCGACGAGTTTGAGCAGAATCTGGCCACGATCATCGACGACGGGAATTTCGTCAGCGATTTGATGACCTTGCAGCTCGGCGTCCGATGCGGGCAGGAGCTTCGGGCGGAAAGCATGGCCGTCAACGACATCGTCGTTCACGCCGGGGCACCGTTTCGCATCGTCCGCATGGCTGTGCGGATCAACGACAAGCATTTCACAACGGTGGGCGGTGACGGATTGATCGTGTGCACGCCGACGGGATCGACGGCCCACAACATGTCCGCCGGGGGCCCGCTGATGATCGACGGGGCGCAGGGCATCGTGATCACGCCGTTGTGTCCGCACTCGCTGTCGCACCGTCCGGTGGTGATTGAGCATGATGCCCGCATTGAGATTGTCGTCGAACAGGCCAACGAGGGCACGACGGTGACGGTCGACGGTCAGGCCGGCCTGTCCCTCAAGGATGGCGACAAGCTGTGCATCGAGCGGAGCAAGGCCAACTTCCGCCTCGTCCGCAACCCTGCCTACCCGAAATGGCATGGTTTGGTCACGAAACTGAACTGGGGCCAGTCACCGCGTTATGGCAGTTAGCAGTCCCGATTCCAGTCATGCATTCCATCTGTCCCGTCACGGTGCCCATCTTGTCGGGTTTTCGATTCGCGTATATGGTGTTGTAACCGTCGTGAGGCGCTTTCTCGGGGTTCCCGTGCGTGCTTGCGATCGGCCGAGTCGTTGAAACGGCATTCGTTTTATTTGAACGCGATCAGCCGGATGTCGGCCCGCTGCCGGGCTGGGATCGTACCGGCTGTGATCCTCTGATTTGGCTGCAGGATCACCCCTAGTGACGTGGAATCCCCGATTTTCGGGGGGCCACCGGGAGGAATGACCGCACGTGCCCCGCAAAAACATCAAGATTGAGACGAAAATCGAGCACCTTTCCATCCTCGACGAAAAGGGCAAGTTCGACACCGCACTGGAGCCGAAGCTGGACGGCGATCGGCTGATGTACATGTACAAAATGATGCTGCTGACGCGGCGGCTGGATGAGCGGTTGCTCAACATGCAGCGTCAGGGGCGTATCGGTACCTACGCACCCGTTCGGGGGCAGGAGGCGGTGCAGATCGGCTCGGTCGTCGATCTGCGGCCTTCCGATTGGACGGTGCAGGCGTTCCGCGAGCCGGGCGTGTGTCTGCATCGCGGCTGGTCGATCAACACGATCATCAAATTCTGGGGCGGGTATGAGGAAGGCTGTGCGGTGCCGGAGGGCGTGAACGATACGCCGATCGCGGTGCCGGTGGCGTCGCAGGTGCCGCACATCACGGGCATCGCGTGGGGGATGAAGATCAAGAAGAAAGATGACGTGTGCATCGGCTTCTGCGGCGACGGCGGCACGTCGGAAGGAGATTTCCACGAGGGACTTACCTTCGCGGGCGTGTTCAAGGTGCCGGCGGTGTTCGTGATCGCCAACAACCAGTGGGCGATTTCGATTCCGCGTGAGAAGCAGACGGCGGCCAAGACGCTGGCGCAGAAGGCAGCGGGTTACGGCATGCCGGGTATTCAGGTGGATGGCAACGATGTGTTGGCGGTGTACGCCGCGACGAAGGAGGCTGTCGATCGTGCCCGTGCCGGCGAAGGTCCGACGCTGATCGAAGCCGTGACCTATCGCCTTGCGATGCACACGACGGCGGATGATCCGAAGAAGTACCGCTCCGACGAGGAAGTGAAGCGTTGGGAGAAGCGTGACCCGATTCCGCGGTTCGAGAAGTATCTGCGGGAGAAAGGCGTGCTCGATGACAAGACCGTCGAAGAGCTGGAAGCCGACGTGGCGGAGACGATCAAGAAAGGCGTCGAGGAGTACGAGTCGACGCTGGATTGTGATCCGCTCGATTGCTTTGACTACCTGTACAACGAGGTTCCAGCGGAACTGGTGGAACAGCGTGCGGAGTTTGCAGCCTGTCTGGAACGCGAAGGCGTGCGGACGGGGCATTGATGGTGGAATTGACCGTGGGTTTGGGCTGACTGGCAACTTGATTTAGCAGAGGACATGCAATGGCACAGTTGAACATGGTCAAGGCGATCAACCAGGCGCTTCGCGAGGCGATGCTGGAGGACGAGAACGTCGTTCAGATGGGCGAGGACATTGGCCAGGATGAGGGCGTCTTCCGCGTCACCGAGGGGTTGCTCAAGGAATTCGGCGAGGAGCGCGTGATCGATACGCCACTTGCTGAGGGGGCGATCGCAGGCTGTGCGGTGGGCATGGCGCTTTATGGATTGAAACCGGTCTGCGAGATGCAGTTTTCTGGATTTGCGTATCAGGCGTATCACCAGATCGAAGGTCACATGTCGCGGTATCGAAACCGCACGCGAGGCCGGTTCAACATGGCCATGGTGATTCGCATGCCGTTTGGCGGTGGCATTCGGGCGATTGAGCATCACAGCGAATCGCGCGAGGCGTTGTATGCCCACAATCCTGGTTTGAAGATGGTGATTCCGTCAGGACCTCGAAACGCTCGGGCGCTGCTGATCGAATCGATCCGCACGCTGGATCCGGTGATCTTCTTCGAGCCGAAAGCGATGTATCGCGCATTTCGCGAGGAAGTGCCCGATGAAATCGAGACAATGCCGATCGGCAAGTCGCAGGTCGTGCGCGAGGGCAGCGACATCACGTTGATCACATACGGCGCGATGGTGCGGCCAACGGTCGAAGCGGCTGAGGATTTGGCAGACGAAGACGGCGTGTCGGCGGAGGTTGTGGACCTGTTGACGGTTTCGCCGCTGGACACGGAGACGATTGCGGCGTCGGTATCGAAAACGGGGCGAGCGGTCGTGGTGCACGAAGGCCCACGGACGTGCGGCGTGGGGGCGGAAGTGACCGCCCGTCTGGTGGAGAATGCGTTCTTCCACCTGGAGGCGCCGATTCGACGGATAACCGGATACGACGTACACTTTCCCTACTTCGCGCGGGAGCAGGCATTCCTGCCCAACGCGGATCGAATCAAACATGCAGCCCGGGAGACCCTGGCGGTCTGAACCGGTGTGGTCGGATAACAGGTTGGGTCGGCGATGGGGCCGACGCGTGGTTGCGGAGACGCAGTGATGGCAACGGATTTCAAGCTTCCGGATCTTGGCGAGGGCATCACCGAAGCACAGATCGTGCGCGTGATGGTCAACGAGGGCGACCAGATTTCAGAAGATCAGAGTTTGTTCGAGGTGGAAACGGACAAGGCGGCGGTGGAGATTCCATCGCCGTTCGCTGGCGTGGCAGCCAAGGTTCACGTGGCCGCGGGCCAGACGGTTAACGTCGGCGACGTGATGATCTCATTCGACGGCAACGGCGCAGCCAGTGCACCGGCCGCTGAAGAAAAGAAAGCCCCGGCGAAAGAGGAAGCCCCGAAGGCGGCTCCTGCGGCGGCGGCGAGTACGCCAGCGACATCGGCGGGTACCGCCAAACGTACGACGGCTCCTGCTGCTCCGGCGGTTCGCAAGCTTGCCCGCGAGATGGGCGTGGACATCGACGTGATTGCCGGCAGTGGTCCGGGCGGTCGCGTGACGAAACAGGATGTGGAAGCGGCAGCCAGTGGCGGTGCCCCGGCGGCAGCGGCCACGCATGCATCAGCACCTGTTCCGGCGGGTGGCGTTCCTGCCGCAGTGCCGGTTGCAGCGGCTGCTCCGGCGGCTGTTGCTCCTCCGCCCTTCGCTCCACCGGCTGCGGTCGCACCGCCCGAGGGTCAGATCGATCAGGACAAGTGGGGCACGATTCGGCGCTCACCCCTGACGCAGATCCGCAAGACGATTGCAAAGCAGATGTCCAAGTCGGCTTACACCGCCGTGCATGTGACGCACATTGACGAGGTGGATGTGACCGAGCTGGAGCGCATTCGCAAGCAGTATCGCTCCGAGACCGGCCAGCGCGTGACTGCGATGGCGTTCATCATGCGGGCGTTGTGCAACGCCCTGAAGAACCATTACGTGTTCAATGCCTCGATCGACATGGAGACCGAGGAGATTGTCTACAAGGATTACATCAATCTCGGAATCGCCGTGGACACCCCACGTGGTCTGGTCGTGCCCAACATCCGCAATGCCGATCACTATGGCGTCGGTGGGTTGAGTCAACAGTTGGCGCAGATCGCTGGGAAGGCCCGCAACATGAACTTCGCGGTGGATGATCTGCGTGGCGGCACATTCACGATCACCAACGTCGGGGCGCTTGGCGGCATGTTCAGCACGCCGATCATCAACTATCCAGAGGTGGCGATCCTTGGATTGGGGCAGTCGAAGCAGAAGCCGGTGGTCAAGGATGGTGAGATCGTGGTCCGCACGATGATGCCGTTCAGTATGTCGTTTGATCATCGCATTGCGGATGGAGCACAGGTGGCGCGATTCTGTGCGGAGCTGATGGGTTATCTTCAGTACCCATTGAGCATGTTGATTTAGTCGAAATCCAGCAAAGGCGAACAATCTGATGGTGGTAGGCGAGTTTACGCAGGAGACGGACCTGCTCGTCATTGGCGGTGGTCCGGGCGGGTATTCCGCAGCCTTTCGTGCTGCACAGGCGGGCATTCAAACGATTATCGTCGAAGATCGCGACGGCAAGCTTGGCGGCGTCTGCCTGAATTGCGGATGCATCCCGTCCAAGACGTTGCTGCACGTGGCAGAGACGCTTCACGTGGCGGAGCATGCCAAGGACTTCGGCGTGTCGTTCTCCAAGCCGAAGATCGATCTCGACGGAGTCCGCAACTGGGAAAACAAGGTCATCGATAAGCTCGTTCGCGGGCTTGCGTCCGTCGCGAAGAAACACTCGGTCGAGGTGATCAACGGGCGGGCGACGTTTGAGGATTCCAAGACGGTCGCCATCTCCGGTGGTGAGGTGTCACGGATCAAGTTCAAGAAGGCGATCATCGCCACCGGTTCCTCGCCGGTATTCCTCAAGGGCATTCAGCTCGATCATCCGAAGGTGATGGACTCGACCGGTGCGCTCAAGCTCGAAGACGTCCCCAAGTCGCTGCTGGTTATTGGCGGTGGATACATCGGTCTCGAACTGGGGCAGGTGTATGCGTCGCTCGGCAGCGCGGTGACCGTCGTCGAGATGATGGACGCGCTGATCCCCGGTTGTGATCCGGACCTGGCCAAGCCGCTGGTAAAGCGCTGCGAGAAGATGTTCAAGGAAATCTCGCTCGGAGCGAGAGTGGTCGGAATGAAGGAAGCCGGCAAGTCAATCGAAGTGCAATTCGAGGGCGACAAGATCCCGGCAGACACGAAATTCGAGCGGGTGCTGGTCTCCGTTGGCCGCAAGCCGAACACCGAAGGACTTGGGCTGGAGAAGACAAAGGTCGAAGTCGATCGCGGGTTCGTCAAGGTTGACGCACAGATGCGGACAGCCGACCCGAAGATCTTCGCCATTGGCGACGTCATCGGCAATCCGATGCTCGCCCACAAAGCCATCCACGAGGGATACGTCGTCGCCGATGTCATTGCCGGCAAGGACTCGGTTTTTGATCGCCGGGTGATTCCCGCCGTGGTGTACACCGATCCCGAGGTTGCCTGGTGCGGACTGACCGAGCAGGAAGCCAAGCAACAGGGTCGCAAGGTGTCGGTCAAAAAGATGCAGTGGGTCGGTTCGGGTCGCGCGGCTGCAATTGGCCGAACGGACGGTTTGACGAAAATCATCTTTGATCCAGAGACGGATCGCGTGCTGGGCGTGGGGATCACCGGGCCACACGCTGGCGAAATGATCGCCGAAGGGTGTTTGGCCATCGAGATGGGGGCGGTGGCGACCGACCTGGCTGAAACGATTCACCCGCACCCGACGTTGAGCGAGATGATGGGTGACATCGCCGGCGGTGTGGCGGCGCACTAGTGACGAAATCCGGGTGGCGGTGTCGGTCGGTGCCGTGACGAAGACACGAATCGAATTCGACTCCACCAACCGCTAAAGCAGTGGGCCACCCGGGAATGCGGTTGGCGAGGCCGGAGAGGTGATTCCGGATGACGCCTGAGTTCACGATTCGAGCGTTGGCTGACGCGATTGCCGAGGATCAGCTTTTCGAGCGTGATGCGACGCTGGTCGTCGGCGTTTCGGGCGGGCCTGATTCCATGGCGCTGCTGCACGCGCTGTGCAGCCTCAACAGCGAAGCCGATTTCGATCTCCGCATTCACGTTGCCCACGTCAACCACAAGCTCCGCGGATTCGAAGCCGAAAAAGACGTTGCGTTCGTCGAAGCGGCCGCTGACAGTCTAGAACTGCCCTGTTCGGTCTTCGCGACCGACGTCGCATCCCACGCCAAGAAGCGAGGCCAATCGATTGAGGAAGCGGCGCGCGAAGAGCGTTACCACTTTCTCGAACGCGTGTGCATTCAGGTCGGCGCTCAACGGGCAGCCGTTGGGCACCATGCGGATGACCAAGCCGAGACGGTACTGTTTCGCATACTCCGCGGAACGGGTTTGCGGGGACTGGGCGGGATTCCCACAAGCCGCCCGATCAGCCCCATGAGCGACGCACGCGTCGTTCGCCCATTGCTGCGTTTCACACGCTCGCAAATCGTTGATTTTCTATCCGACCGCGGCATCCCCTATCGCGAGGATCGCACGAACGAATCAACCGAGATCATGCGCAACCGCATTCGGCACACGATCCTGCCGAAACTCGAGGAGGACGTGAACCCGCAGGTGCGCGATGCGTTGATCCGTCTCAGCGAGCAGGCAAGGTGGGTCGAGGAATACCTCAACGAGACAGCCCAACGCACACTGGAAACACTCGTCATCAGCCGCACTGATCAGGAGATGACATTGAATGCCGCGTCGCTGGCCCGCAAGAACCGCATCATCCAGACCGAATTGGTTTGGCGATCCGTCGCGTCGTTCGAACTGGGCCAGCAGGATCTCGCCTTCACGCACATCAAGTCGGTACTCGACCTGATCAACGATCCCGCCAGCGGGAAACAGGTCTCGCTACCGGGCGGCATGACCATATCCAAGTTGTACGATCGGCTGATCATCTCGATGCCCACCGACGAACCGCGTGAGATGATCGCGCCCGACGTCGTCCTGCACATGCCGGGTGTCACGCATCTGCCGGTTCGCGGTATGGAAATCGCCTGCGACCTGCGTGAATTGCAACCCGGCGAATTGGAGACCTGGCGCGAAGAGAGACACCCATACGAACAGATCGTCGACATGGAAAAGGTGCAATTGCCGCTGACGGTGCGGGCGCGACGTGCGGGAGACCGATTCTGGCCTTTGGGGGCACCGGGTTCCAAGAAGCTGGCCGAGTTTCTGATCGACGCGAAGGTCACCCCCGCCGAGCGCGATCGCGTGGCCGTCGTCTGCGATCAACTGGGGCCCGTCTGGATCGTTGGCCACCGCATCGACGAGCGTGTCAAGCTGACGCGCCAATCGAAACGCGTCCTGCACATCAAAGCCAGACCGCTGGGGCATGGCGAGGACGAATGACGTCGACGTCAAATCCACAATCGACCGAACTGCCGCGTTGGGTCGTGATATCGGTGTTCGCTGTAGCTTTCGCGACGCGGGCATTGTGGCTGCTGATCGATGCGGGTCGAACCGGCAATGTGAATCAACTCGCGTTTCCCGATGAACATGACTACTGGCAGTTGGCAAGTTCGCTGGCGTCCGGTGACGGACTTGTCGGCGAACATGGGTATCGCGCGCTGCGGATGCCGCTCTATCCGGGAATGCTGTCGCTCGTGGCGAAATTGTCCCATGGCGTGTTCATCGCCAAAGTCGTGCAGTGCGGCATCGGGGCATTGGCGGCGGTGTTCGTCGCCAGGCTGACGCAGCAACTGGCAGGTCCGGTGGCGGCTGTGATCGCTGGTGTGCTGGTCGCATGCGATCCGTTTCTCGTTTTCTTTTCGTCCCTGCTGCTGACCGAAACGCTGTCGATCACCTGCGTGACGGCGTTGTGGCTGGTCGGATGGAACAGCGGGCGACCGTTGGCTTGGCGACGATGGCTGGCGGTCGGGTTGCTGGCCGCACTGAATATCTACGCGCGGGAATCGTCGGCAGGGCTGGTGATTGGGTGGATCGTCTTTCTATTTGTTCGCGATGGCATCGGTCGACGCTCAGCAGCCGGCGGCGGACTCGCGCTGCTGACCGTTATCGTGCTGCTGCTGCCATGGGCGATGCGCAACGAACGCGTCACAGGCCACTGGACCATGCTCACCAACCGAGGCGGCATTTCGCTTTACGACGGCGTCGGACCGCAGGCCACCGGTGCAAGCAACCTCGGCGACATCAAACAGATGCCGGCTGTTCGCGGACTCGACGAGCATGAATGGAATCGCTACTTCGTCAACGCGTCCATGGATCGAATCACCAACGACCCGGTCGGCGTGCTGCGTCTGATCCCCGTCAAGCTCGCCCGCACCTGGAACCCGATGCCCAACGCCGACGGACACACCTCTTGGTTCAAGCGTGCCATCGGATTGGTTTGGAACATCCCCGTCTATATGCTCGCCATCGTGGCCATTCGACGCTGGCGATCCATCGGCGGCGCGGCGGTGGTGGCCATGCTCCTGCCGGCGGCGTACATCACGTTGCTGCATTCGGTGTTCGTGGGAAGTCTGCGCTACCGCCTGCCGGCGATGCCGATGATCGACGTGCTGGCCGCCATCTTGCTGGCCGACATTATTCGTCGAAGAGTGTCTCCTGCTCCGGAGCGTGCGTGACGACGTAGTCGCGGACGTTCTGCACTTCCTCGATGAACTCATCCACGTCTCGGTAGTTTCGGTAGACGCTCATGAACCGCACGTACGCCACCGGGTTCATGTCACGAAGCCGGCGGATCAGGTACTCGCCGATTTGCTCGCTGGACACTTCGCGATCGTGATGCTGAAAAATATCGCTCTCCAGGTCATCCACGAGGCCATCGATGTCGGCTTCAGTCACGGGCAGCTTGTAGCAGGCATGCTGGATGCCATGGATGATCTTGCTGCGGTCGTATGGCACGCGCGAGCCGTCGCGTTTCTCGACCATCAGCCGCAGTTCTTCCTCGAGCCGTTCCTTGGTGGTGAAGCGTCGCCCACAGGACTCGCACTGCCGCCGGCGACGGATGACGGCTCCCCCTTCGGTCAAGCGCGAGTCGATGACGCGATCCTGATCAATTTCCTTGCAGGTGGGGCAACGCATGGTGACTCCGTTTCAGCCCATTCTCAACCACGCCCATTGTACCGTGTCAGCGGCAAATGTTGAGCGAAACAAAATGGACGGATCGTACTTGGCCAACCCCGCGATCACGTCTACTTTATCGCGATGCCAACCTGGATGAACAAGCGGACCGTGGGCGACTTCTCGCTCGTGGGCTACAGCCTCGCCGGCGAGGAAACCGTCATCGGCGTGCCGGAATTGAATGTCTGTTTCGATATTGGCCGGGCACCACGCGAGGTCATTCCGATCGACACCGTCTGCATCTCACACGGACACATGGATCACGCCGCCGGCGTTGCCTACTACTTCTCGCAACGCGGATTCATCGGCGCGGGGCCAGGCCGGGTGCTGATCCACGAGAGTCGGGCACGCCTGATCCAGCAGTTGATGGCCATCTGGTGCGACATCGAGGGGCATCACGCTCCGGGCGAAGTGGAAGCTGTCGTCGGCGGACAGGAAGTACCCCTGCGTCGCGATCTGTTCATTCGCACGTTCGACGTCGACCATGGCGCCGGGGCGTTGGGTTTTTCCGTCATCGAGCGACGCCACAAACTCGATCCCCAATATGCCGGGCTGAGTGGGCCTGAACTGGTCGCGCTCAAAAGAAAGGGGATCGACATCGAGCGGCACATCGAGGTGCCGCTGGTCACCTACACCGGCGACACCGCCGTCGGCGATTTTCTCGACCTGCCACACGTGCGCGATGCGAAGGTGCTGCTCATCGAATGCACGTTCTTCGATCGGGAGCATCTGCACCGTGCCCGTGTCGGGCGACACATTCACGTGAGCGATCTTCGCGGCGTCTTCGATCGGGTGCGGTGCGAGAATGTCGTGCTCACCCACGTGACACGCCGTACGGACTTTCGGACAGCCAAGCGCATCTTGAAAGACTCAATCGAATCGGTCGACCTGGAACGCGCGTCGTTTCTCATGGAACGACCTCCGCGGCGGCAGGATCGACATGCCAAATCCACTGACAGCGATACTGCCCCGACGCGCGAGAACCAGCCCGCCGATTAGCGATGCTGACCGCTGCCGGCCACCACAAATCTCTGCGTCGTCAGTTCTTCCAGTCCCATTGGACCGTAGGCGTGGATCTTCGTCGTACTGATGCCGATTTCCGCCCCGAGGCCAAGCTGAAAACCATCATTGAAGCGCGTTGATGCATTCACCATTGTGCATGATGAATGGACCCGCTGCGTGAAGGCGTCGGCGGTGACCTGATTCTCGGTGATGATCGCGTCGGTGTGGTTGGATCCGTACCGATGGATGTGTTCGATCGCGTCATCCAGACCGGGCACCACGCGGACCGCCATGATCAGGTCGAGAAACTCGCGTCCCCAGTCGTCTGCATCCGCAGATGTCGCCTCGTTTGCAAGTCGGCAGACCGTTTCGTCGCCGCGGACCTCGACCCCCGCGTCAATCAGGCCCGACACCAGTTTCGGCACAAACGTCTCAGCCATCGATGCATCGACCAGCACCGCTTCGGCTGCATTGCACGTGGCCGGCGCAGACGTCTTGGCCGTCACGCAGATGGTGAGCGCCTTGTCAAGATCGGCATCGCGGTCGACGAAGATGTGACACACTCCGTGGAAGTGCTGAACGGTCGGAATCCGCGAATGCTCATGCACGAACCGGATCAACGCCGTCCCGCCACGCGGTATCACCAGGTCGATGGCGTCGTCCAGCGCGAGCAACGCCTTCATTTCCTCACGGTCCGACGTGGTCAGCAGCGTCAACGCCGCCGTCGGCAACCCCAGCTTGCGCAGACAATCATGCGCCAACGTCGCCAGCATCTCATTGGAGTGCTGAGCCTCGCGTCCACCCTTGAGAATGCACGCGTTGCCCGCCTTGAAGCACAACGCGAACGCATCGATCGTTACGTTGGGCCTGGCTTCGTAAATCATCATGATCACGCCAATCGGACAACGCACCTTCCGCACGTGCAACCCACTCGGCACATCGTATTCGCGCGTCACCTGACCCACCGGGTCCGCCAACGCGGCAATTTGCCGCAACCCATCAGCCATCTGCGCGATGCCGCCGGGCGTCAGTGTCAGCCGCTTCAACTTCGGACCCGTCACACCCGCCGCAGTGGCCGCCTCGAGATCGCGCTGATTCGCCGCGACGATCCGATCCGACGCCCCCGCAATCGCATCCGCCAACGATGCCAGCAGGTCATTCTTCGTCTCGGTGGGCACGCTCGCCAGCGCCATCGAAGCTGTGTTCGCCGCCCGCGCCATCTGCACCATCGCACTCATGTCGGTTCCCCGTCGCTGCCCCACACCACCAGATCGCTGCGGTGAATGATTTCGTCCACATACTCGTAGCCAATGATCCGCTTGTACTCCGAGACCTTCCGCCCACGCATCAGGCTGATCTCGTCCGACGAGTACGACACCAGCCCCTGTGCGATCGTCGTGTCGCCTCGATCCTTGATGTCCACCCGCGCCCCCATCGAGAACTTCCCATCCACACCGGTCACGCCCGACGGCAACAGACTCGCGCCCCGCTCGATCAGCGCCTTCCGCGCCCCGTCATCCACATGAATCGTCCCGCGCGACTTCGTCCGAAAGACAATCCAACGCTTGCGTCCCGACAGCTTATGATCCCGCGGGACAAACAGCGTCCCATGATGCTCACCTTCAAGAATCCGCGCCAACAATCCCGCTTCCCCGCCATCAGCGATGAACGTCGGCACGCCGCCGCGACTGGCAATCTGCGCCGCCCGAATCTTCGCCCCCATACCCCCGACCCCCGTCGCACTCATCGAACCTGTCACATGCCGCTCGACGGCTGACCCCACACGCACCTCCGGAATCACCTCGCCCGTCTCGCTGTCCAGTACCCCTGCCACCGTGCTCAGAATCACCAGAAGCTGGGCCGAAATCACGTTCGTGACCATGGCGGCCAGATGATCGTTGTCGCCCAGCGTCGCCTGCTCATTGGCGAGCGGGTCATTCTCGTTAATCACCGGCACCACGCCCTTGCTGAGCAGAAACTGAAGCGCATGCCGCGCACTAAGAAAACGCCGACGATCCTCGATGTCATCTTCCATCATCAGCAGTTGTGCCACCTGAATTCGGTGCTTGTTGAACGCTTTCGCCAGCGTGGTCATCAGCCGGTACTGCCCGACACACGCGGACGCCTGCCGACGGATCACGTTCGCCGGCGGTCGCGTCAGCCCCAGCGATGCGTAACCGGCTGCGATGGCACCGGACGCCACAAGCACCACCTGATAGCCGCGATGCACCAGCACCGTGATGTCGTGGGCGAGATCGGCGATCGCCTTCGGGCGCAGTCGCCCCTTGCCCGAAATGACGCCGCTGCCCACCTTGACCACAACGCGTTCAACACCGCTGACATCGATGGTGGATACCGATTTGCTTGATTTCCGACGACGGGCCAACGCACCGCTCCCGCATTCCGATCATGACACGCGATGGAGCGCGTCTGAACATCCATTATGCGAGCGTGCTGCCACGCGTCTAGCGGGCCAAACGAATTCCCGAGAACTGCCACCGCGCCGATGGCGGGAAGAAATTGCGATAGGTGTGACGAATATGCATCGCAGGGGTCGCACATGATCCGCCGCGCAGAACGAACTGATTGCACATGAACTTGCCGTTGTACTCGCCCAACGCGCCGCCTGGCGGCTGGTATCCCGGATAACCGACATACGGGCTGGCTGTCCATTCCCAGACGTCGCCATACATCTGCTGCGGCATGCGGTCACCCGGCGTCATCCGCACCGGACGCGGATGGAACAGACCGTTGTCCGCGAAGTTGCCGACGACATCGACAGCGGCGGTCGCGATTTCCCATTCCCCCTCACGTGGCAGGCGACACCCCGCCCAACGTGCGTACGCATCGGCCTCAAAGTAGCTGACATGACACACCGGTTCATGCGGATCGACGACACGCTTCCCGCCCAAGGTGTACACGCACCACGTATCGTCATCCTGGAACCAGTACAACGGGGACCGCCACCCTTCGGATCGCACCTGTGCCCATCCGTCAGATAGCCACAGATCGGCACGCTCGTATCCACCATCTTCCATGAAGGCGAGATACTCGGCATTCGTCACGAGTCGCTTCGACAGTTCAAACGCTTCCAGGAACAGGCGGTGACGCGGGAATTCGTTGTCGTAGCCGAAGGCATCGCCGGCATGCCCGATCCAATACAAACCCTCAGGATAATCGCACCAGCCCATCTCGGTTTCGTTCGACGCCGATCCGCGTGAAGGTGCGTTCGACACGTACTCGGGAAACAACGGGTTGAACGAAAAGGCGTGCTTGATGTCCGTGACGATCAACTCCTGATGCTGCATTTCATGATGCAGGCCAATCTCGATCGTTGAGCAGATGTCATCGGAGAAAGACGATTCCGAAGTCAGCAACTCGGCCATCCGCTCATCCACGCACGCTCGGTAGTCGTCGATATCCGCCATCGTCGGACGCGAAAGAATTCCGCGCTGCGGGCGGGCAAACTGAGCACCGACGGTGTTATAGTATGAGTTGAACAGGTAGTTGTACTCGGGGTGAAACGGCGTGTAGTCGTCGACCACGACACCCAACACGAACGTCTCGAAGAACCACGTCGTGTGCGCCAAATGCCACCGCGTCGGACTCGCATCCGTCATCGATTGCAGGACACAATCCTCGGCACACAACGGCGCCCGCAACCGTTGCGTCAGCCCTCGAACGTCAGCATATCGCTGGGCAAGGCTTTTGACGGCCTGTTTTTGGGAGATGTTCGACGAATCCGGATCGGCGATTCGGCGATCCTGTGAAATCATGATACTGCCCCCGCTTGGCTCGCTTCCATGCTCGGGCGACGCACTAAACGGGCTTGAACAGATTCAGCGAGAAGCGATCCAGATCATCAAACCACTGCACTTCTCGCGAATACCCACCCTGCGCCGCAAGCGTATCAATATCCTCAAGAGAATACTTATGCGAATTCTCTGTATGAATTGGCTCACCTTCTTCAAATGAAACAGTCATATCCAAATCGCGAATATGAACATTCTGGTTCATGCGGCTGACCTGGTACATCTCCACACGCCCCAGATCCTCATTATAAGTAACCTTATATTCAAATTGATCGGGATCGAAATCACCACCCAATTCGCGATTGATTCGCAACAGAATGTTGCGATTAAAACTCTCGGTGACACCAGCCCGATCATTGTAAGCCTGAATCAGGACTTCCGGATCCTTCTTCAGGTCCATGCCGGCCAACAACCGATCATGCCCGTCCATCGTGTCACGCATCGATCGCAGGAACTTGATGGCATCTTCGCGGCTCAGATTGCCCACGCTCGAACCAAGCCAAAGCGTACACGTTGGCTCATCGATCTCGTCATGCACGAACCGCAGCCCATCGTTGTATTCGCCCGCAAAAGCCGTGACTTTCAACTTCGGAAACGCATCCAGCAAATCACGGGCGGTTGAGGCCAGCATCTCCGTGGAAATGTCGATGGGAACATAGTGCACATCATCGAACGTGTCTGACAGGGCGTTCAACAGCACGCGCGTCTTCGTGGAACTACCGCTGCCCAGTTCGACGATCGTCGGACTTTCGTCGAATCGCTGGCTGAACTCCTGTGCACGACGCTCCAAAATCTCCCGCTCAGCACGTGTCAGGTAGTACTCCGGCAGATCACAGATCGCCTCGAAGATATCCGATCCGGCATCATCGTAAATGAACCGGCAGGAGAGGCGCTTTTTTTCGGACGTAAGACCCGCGCGCACATCGGACGCAAAGTCGTCCAGGTCACTCTTGGCGTCGGTTCCGTGAAGCGCCAGACGCTGCGAAGCTTGTTGAATCATGAAAACTGCGGGAAGGATTCTTAGTCGTGTCCCGCTTGATGGTGGCTAAACGATTGATTTCCTTAGCGTAGCGACTGGCTGATTATTCGTCAAACTTTTACCAGAATTACGACGATCCGCAGCCATTGCGCTACTTGGATACGCGACCACCGCGCTCGTGTCACGCGCCGAGCGGAAGAACATCAAAGTCGTCGGCCGGTTCAAGCTGATCCAGCCAGAACGCGTTGTCATCGCGTTTGAAGACCATGAATCGACCACGGAGATGCTCGTATTTCGCCCGATGGTAGCGCGTGTAAATGTGGCGATCATCCACCGCCAACACTTCGACCTTGCCGGTTTCGTGCGACATGGCGAACCGGGCTCGCCGAGCAAGTCCTGACCCATGACGCAGCGCTTCATTAAAAATCTGCCAACCACGGACCAGCGGCACTTCGTAGGCTTCGTTGCCCTCTGTCGGCCGCCCCTGGAACAGGTAGTACGGCGGGCAGCCGATGTGCGACAACGTCTCGTACATCTCCGCCAGGATGTCCGGATCGTCGTTGATCCCCTTGATCAGCGGACACTGATTCACGCAGATCAGGCCATTGGCGAGATAGCACGCGATGCCTTCCATCGCGGGCTCGGTCAGCTCGCGCGGATGATCGAAATGGGCCATGATATAGATGCGCTTCTCCGGCGTCGAGTATTGGCGAAACGTCCTCTGCAGTTCCTCGTCCCGCAACACACGCCACGGATCGAACGCCGGCATCTTGCTGCCAATGCGGATAATCCGAACATGCGGGATCTCACGAAGTGCCCCGATGATCTCGGTCAGCCGCCGCGTACTCATCAACAATGGATCGCCACCGGTCAGCAGCACGTTGGAGACCTGCGGATTCTCGCGGATGTACGCAAGACCAGCCGATACATCGTTGGTCACTTCATCGTTCTCATCCATGAACAATCGCTTGCGGAAGCAGTAACGGCAGTAGGCCCCGCATACCTCGTTGCACAGCAGAAGCACCGTGTCCTGATACTTATGCTGCACGCCATGCGCGACCGTGACCGCCTGCTCATTGCTGGCATCGAGCTGGCCCCAGTCGTTCAATTCCTCTTTTCGGGGGATGATCAGCTGCTTGATCGGATCGTGCGGGTCATCCCAGTTGATCAGGCCAAGGTAGTAGTCGTTGGCACGAAACACGAACTTCTCGGCGACCTGCTCAAGGATGGCACGATCCTCTGGCGGGATGTTCGGAATCTTGTCCAGGGAACGGATGTACTTCACCCGCTGGTTGGGATTCGTCGTTCGCACCTGAGGTACGTCACCCTTGACCACCATGGCCACCTCCTTCGCTGCCGTGTTGTGTAGCTGCCCGACCCGAAACCAGACATGCGGTGAGGCGAATCGGAACGGAGCGGCTGGCTCATCCCCGCCGCAATCGACTCAAGCCTCCACCAAATCGTATACCAATCACCAGCCGCGCTCCAGTTGAACCCGGCTCAGCGATGGCCGCGCGAAGAGCAACATATCGCCAATATTATGTACGACAGTGGGTTATGGATTTCGAAATAAGCGGGTCACGCGTTCGTGACAACGGTCACGGTGTCAGGCAGGGAGGCGAGCGCGGCTGAAATCTGCTCTCCCGTCATGCCGCCGTCAACGGGCTTGGGTTTGGGAAGCAGCGTCTTCTTGTCGCCGACGAGGGCAGCCAGCTGGTTGGCGCTGCGGGCGATGATCGCCGCATCCGGGCCTGACCATTGATACTGCTTGATCGGGAATGAGAGCACCCCGGGGCGGATTTCGTGGACATGGTTGCCGCGGGAGACGATCAGCCGGCCCAGATCGCCAGCCAGACCGGCGTATTTGTTGGCGGCCTCCGGCGCGATGCCAATGTCGAGGAGCGCGTTGCCCTCGTCATCGGTTGCACCGTGCGTGAGGATGCACCGGTAGTCAGCCGGTTCAATCCAGAAACTGCATTCCTTCTCAATCATGGGCGGCGTCCAACAGGGTTCTCGGTGTCGATCTCCCGGGTATTATCGGGGATTGGTCACGTGCTGCTTTACAAAGCGAGCCGCAAACGTCGTCCGATAACCCAAAATCAACGCCGATCCGGCCCATTTCTGTGTCCCGAGGCGGTTTTCTGACCGAATTTGGGACGCGCTACGCGGAAATGGGCAAACTGAGGGCGGCAGGACTCGAACCTGCGACCAGCGGCTTAAAAGGCCGATGCTCTGCCGACTGAGCTACGCCCCCGACGCGGATTGCGCGTATGATGCTTGCAACATGACCCGTGGTCAAGCCGCAGCACTCGCCATACATCCGGGAGATGATAGGCGCCGCCAGCAGTGAAGGGCATCGTTGTGCGAGAATCGGAACTTCTTGATTGGCTTGCAGATGCATTCCCGAAACGCGAAGACGTCCCCGTCGGGGTCGGAGACGACATGGCCATCGTGACCGTGGGCGGTCGCGTGTTGCTCATGACGGCCGACATGCTGCTGGACGGCGTTCATTTTGACCGGC
>JANQQK010000051.1 GCA_028289375.1 Phycisphaerae bacterium
AATCCAACGATCCAGATTCCGACTTCTCCGAGCCAATCGCGTTCACGTTTACATCCGATGAGGGCAACTTCATCTTCAACCGACCACCGGGCGCCTATCAGGTCGAGTTCTTCTCCGACGACTTCGCATTCCGCCCCGCCAGCGTCTTCGTTGAATCGCCGATCGAAACCATCACCATCATCGCCGAGCCACTGCCATGAAAAACAAGAATGTAGCGCCACCGCTTGTGGGTGGCGGAACCACCAACCAGCATCAACAGGCATCAAGAACCATGCACACGAAACCACCGATGATCGTGCTTCTCTTCACCATCGTCATGTGCACGACGCTGCTGATGTCACTACCCGGTTGCCCAAACGTCACCGACCCGTTCGCCGACGCGCCGGTGATTGAACGCAACGGCCAACCACGCCGCCTGACAACCGACATCGTCTCACTCGGCCCGCTGACGGCCGGCCAGGTCATCAACCTCACCGTCGCCGGCGACACGGTGCAGGCATTCCTGCTCCTCCAGCCTGACACAGCCGTGCCGGGCAGTGGCATCGTCATCGGCGGTGGACCGGAAGGAATCGCCACGAACTACCGCGTGCCGGCCGACAACGACTACTTCGTCTTCGTCCAGCTTGATCCCAACGCCGACATCGCCGCTGCCGAGGTCACCCTGACAGCCACGGATGGCGATGCAACCTTCACGCCGCCGGCCGCGCAACGCGTGCTCGTCGAATTTGCCGACGGTTACCTCACCAATCCGGGCCTGTTTGATCCGGACTCCGGCACGCAGGAAATGCAGGACTTTCTGGCGGAAATCTCAGGCCAGGTGCAGGACGGCATCATCGAAAGACTCAACGACATCTTCGCCGGCACGCCGATTGAAATCTTTGACGGGCGCGACGGCCAACCCGATGCCCCCTTTTCAACACTCACGTTCTCGCCCGATCGCGTCGAACTTGATCCAACGGAGTTGTCCATCGACGCTGTCGCGCCGCCGCTGACAGACAACCCCGAATGCGACGATCTGGTCATCTTTGGCGAGGTGTTGTCGAATGCCGTGGGACAGGATTCCGGAAATCAGATTCCCGACGACGATGCGGTTGTGTACGTGGGCAGTTTTCAAGGCCGCGGAGACGCGTGTCAGACGTCGGCCATCAACTCGGTCAACAACATCGTCAATGGGCTGGCCCAGACCGGCGCGCACGAGATCGGACACCTCGTTGGCCTCTACCACGTCGCGCTCTTCGACATCATGGATCGCTCGCCGTCGATGGCGTTTCAGCGGGAGTTGGAATTCATGCGTGGTCAGATTCTCGTCGAGCAGGCGATCGAAACCACGGACGGGCGAACGGACGTGGCCACCATCGTCCTGACGAACATCGTTCAGGATCCGACGATCTACTTCAACTCCGTATTCGCATCGCCGGACAATTAACGCCGGAAGTGGTTCTCGCACGCGGCGCGGTTGCCGTTGAAGAAATTGTTGCGCGTCAGTTGGTCGCATGCGCCATTGGCACCCGTGAGGGGATTGCGGGTGGCAATGTAGATGTTGCTTGTTTGATTTGCTGGTCCGAGACTCAGTGCCCGACCGCTCTGCAAGCCAGGTCGACCGACAACGGCGCTGCTGAATCGCGACTGCGGTGGGGCGGTCAATTCAGGTCGCCCCACGATGCCGCCGGTCGTGGCGGATTGCGACGCTTCGGCCGCGTAGCCATCCTGACCGGTGGTGCCCAATGAGGCGATACCGAGTGCGAGCAGGGTAATCTGCTGCATCTGAACGCTCGGGGCGGTGTACTTCTTCTCGCCCTTGTCCGACTTCTCGGACTTTTCGGACTTTGATGGCTGCTCGGTGGCATTCTGCGCGGGAGTCGCGGTGTTGCTGCTCTGCAACTGCTTGTCCTGATTGGGCTTGGGCGCTGGCTGGGACACCGGCTGTTGATCCGCTGCCATGGGGCCGAAATCAGCGGCGAGAAGGACCTCGCGATCAGCCTGTGGTGCTAAATCACTGCGCAGATTGGGTTCATAGAAGACGCGCGAGGACTGGCAGCCCACGGCGGTCATCATCAGAGCGATGGCCAGTATGGATGTTCCGATAGTGTGTCGTTTCATCGTCACACCTCCTCCCGCATGAACTCTACGATACGCGGACCCGAAAGTCGGCCACTTTCTTCCTAAACTTTTGCTGCAATTTATCCAACCCCAGCGATTGCAATGCCGCCAGCGGGATTCGACCGATGTCTGGGACGGACCGTTGATGCGAAAGGTGCGGCATGTCGCAATATGAGATGGCGTTGGGGACGTTGAAACATCTGCTGGACGCGGTGGGGGAGCGGCATTGGGCGGAATGGGTTCAGGCCGACCTTGAGGAGTGGCGGTCGTGGCAGTCGACGCGGCGGCACCGGTCGGCGTATGGCGGGATGGGGTCTATCAACGACCTGGTGATCTGCGACGCCAACAAGCACCGGGTGACGACGCTGCAGGAGGGGTGGGCGAACATGCTCCTGCGTCATCTGCTGGGACTTTGCTCGCACTTGGCACAGTGGCCTGAGGTGACCTGCCGGGCGGAGACGCTCTCGCGCGATCTTGGACTCAAGCCATCCTTCCTGCGGCCACTCTTCGTCGATTCGACGGAGACCTATCACGACATCACGGTCGCGCGCGTTGGCCATGAACTGCTGGGGCGGTTCTGTGGGGAGTGTGGGCGGGCGGATGCGACGCCGTGGGAGTTGGCGTACTTCATCGCGCAGGACATGATCGACGTTGGTTTGGCCGAGGCGTTTGTTGAGAACGGGGGGCTTGCGTACATCGATCGTGCGTTGGGCCTGAAGCTTGATGGTGTTGACAGGGTTCGCGCGGACCTTGTTCAGGTCATCGACGAGAGCGGGATCGCGTTGCCGGAAGAGCGGATCTGGCGTGAGCCGTGCGTCGCGTGCGGTGCGGAACATGGCATTCGTTGTCGCTGGCAGCTTTCGAATGTTGACGGGCTTCGGTTTGTGCTGACGGGTGGCAACCTTCCGATCGTGCTGGCGGGCGGAGAGCGGCGGCGATCAGGGGCCACGTAAGCGCTTGGCATGATGGGCGTGACCATGGCGGATCCCTAACACTTGGACGCGGCACATCCGTGTGGGTTCAGAACTCGATGTCCCGAATGCGGGCAGGGGCTTGAACTGCGGTTCTCGAAGTAAGGTCGCACTCGTGCGAGAACTTCGGCCGGACTGAGGTGTCTTTCATCCGAGTGTTCGTTCTTGTCCTCTGACACATATTACACTGATGAGGATGGCCGCCACGAACCCAATCAACGATAGGTTGCTTGAGACTGGCACCGACGACGCTAAACCCACAGCCTCTTCGCACTCAAAGAACTCTACTCGACCGCAGTTGATCATCATCTGCTGGTTTATCGTACAATCCGCTCCCGAGTGTCCGACGATCAATTCATCACCTGACAATGCAACCGCCCGACCAAAGAAATCAGTGGCTGCCTGGATCTCGTCGCGGAGAATCTCGGTTTCCACCCAATCAGTGCCATCGTATTCAAATATGTGGACACCACCACAGACCTTGCCAGCATCGCATGGCAAACTCCATTGCCCTACGGCAATCCGACTTCCTTGTATACTCGTGGAGTCGCCGAATGACTCAAGACCACTCAATTCCGACGGCTCTAGTTTTTGCTCTTCAGTCCACACTTGGCCGTTGCGCCTAAAGACATACGCAGCACCACATTCGACATTGCAAAAAGCCAATCTCGAACTGACGACAGCAACCCCTCCGTCAGTCGAAATCCGAGAACCAAAATTGTCGTCGTTTGCCAAGTCACTCGGCCCCAGGCGCTGGACTTCGGACCAACCAAGCTCAGTTTGCTCAAACACGTAAACAGCCCCTCGATCCTCCCCTCCAACGCTGTTGCCTGGCGCCCCAACAAGCAGCTGGCTTCCACTGAACGCTACCGATGTGCCAAACAACTCGTTACCAACCGAATCTGAACTGCTGAGAATCTGCTCAAATGTCCAATTGCCACTTGATAGCCGATACACGAAAACAACACCACCACACGGTGGGGCGCTTGGATCGCAGCCTCTGTTATTCCCTATCGCCAGCAAATCGCCATTCATGGCGACCGAACCGCCAAAACGTTCGAATTCATGTGGATCAGGGTCTCGCAACTCTTGGGTAAATCTCCACTCTCCGTCTTCAAAGCGAAACGCGAACACCGCCCCGCAGGGGAAGCTCTCATCCTCACAAAGCTGATTCGGACTGGCAATCACCAAGTTATTCTGCGAAACAGATAGCGCTCGACCGAAATCACCATTCTGTTGAGGTTCAGGCGAGAACAGTTGTCCCTCGGATGTGTAAGAAGATCGTGCGATTCGGCGATACATAAACACTGACCCACAGTTTCCCTGGCCAGTACAGTCTGTGTTCGCAGAAACCGCAAGTGATTCGCCATCAAATGACATTTGAGAACCATAGTTGTCGAACTGCCCTGTTGGGCCGTCGATCGTACCGGTGAATTTGCACTGACCCAGCGATTCACACGATGAAGCGATTACAATCGCCCCAATGACGACCAACTGCAACACTCCTTTGACTTCTGCGATCATAATCGTCAGTTCTCCCCGGGAAGTACGTCTTGGTATTTTAGGAATCCGGCAATGAAGAATATCGCACCAAGTTGGTTGTTGCAATATTTTGATTACCAGTTCCACTCAAACTGCACGCCGGTGAGCCATTTTTCGTGGGTGAAGGGGCTGGAGCGGTCTTCGCGGGTGACGTTGCTGGCGGCGTTGGACCAAACCACGATGGCGTGAATCGTCAGAACGCCGCTGGTGGGGGGAGGCGACAATCGGGGGCCTCGTGATCGGCCAGTGTGCTTGAAGCGAGAAACGGCGGTGCCGGGACATTGCGTCCGGGCACCGCCGCATGTGTTCGCGCTTTGCTCAGTGGCTGATTGACGAATTCGCTACTTGCCTGCCGGGCAGCGTTCTTGCGTGCATGCGTCGAACACCATGCCAGCCATGAGGGCGCATTCGTCCTCGCTGTTGCCGCGTTCGGTGCACTCTTCGGTGAATGCGTCGGCCAACTCGCTGCAGACCTGCTCGCACGTTGGACCATCGGCGCAATGTTGACCAATGCAGGCATCGACAAATTCGGTGACCACGGCGTCGCAGATCGTCTCATCGCCGGTGTGCTCAAGGCAGGCATCGCGAACGTGCTCGCCGGCGTCGGTGCATTCGGCTTCGCAGCCAGGTTCGCAGTTGGTCTCGACGCAGTCATGCTCGAAAGCGTGGGCGATTGCGTTGCACATGTCGGGGTCGACTCCGCCGTCGATGCATGATTGGTGTACGCGATCGGCGGCTTGGCCACAGGTCTCGCGGCAGAGTCCATCCTGACATTCCCGCAAGCAGTTCGCCACCGCCCCCTCAACTGCAGACTTGCATTCCTCGGGCGGGTTTCCATCTGCGATGCACTCCTCCAGCCACCCTTGTGCGCCTTGAGCGCATTGATCTTCGCATGATGGCTCCTCGCAGTTTGTTTCGACGCAGACATCAAACTGGCCATCGAGTTGCTCTTCGCAGTCTTCCGGTTCGTTGCCGCGCTCCACGCACGCATCGAACGCTTCTTCAAGCTCGAAACGACAGTTCAGCACGCACGGCGGAACGCCACACTCGTCGCTGATGCAACCAGCCAATGCACTGCGTGCTTCGTCATTGCAGACGATCGGATCACCGCCGGATTCGAGGCACTCTTCGAGCAGGCCTTCGACACCCTCCTCGCAGAAGCGGGCGCAGATGGGCAGTTCGCAATCCTGCTCGACGCATTGCTCGCGGGCTTCGACGGCCAGTTCGATACACTCTTCGAAACCGCCGTCGGCTTCCACGAGACATTCAATGAGCAGGTCGCGGGCGTCGTCGTCGCAGCGGTGCCCACAGATCGGCAGCGCGCAGTGCTCGATGAAGCAGGATTCGCGGATATCGTCGGCCAGTTCCGCGCAGTCTTCCTCCGGTTGACTCTGTTCCCGGCAGGCGTTGCCGATTGTCTCGGCGGCTGCCACGCATTCTTCCTTGCATTCAGCTAGTTCGCATTCGAACCAGCACTCGTGAAGCAGGTGTTCGGCGGTCTCTTTGCACGCGTCTTCCGGATTTCCCTCGGCGATACAGTCTTGCAGTTTCTGCTCGGCGTTGCCTTCGCAGGACTCGCCGCAGTCGGGTTCGTCGTCTTGGCCGTCGGAGTCGGTCGACGGTGGTTGATCGGCGCGGTGCTGGGCGGGGTCGACGACGTCGCCGGTGGTCAGGCGGCTGGGGTCGACGTTGTTTTGTGCGATGGCGGTTGTTGCCAATGCAGCCACGATGGTCAGTGAAAACAGTCGGTTCATGTCTGGTCTCCGTTTCGTCGGTGGGTCTGGGTTTTCCTGGTCGGGTGACGGCTGCGCGGACCGTCTCCCCACGGCGCGTCCGCGCTCGGGACGCCCGGTTACTGCTCCGTCTGCAAGTTGATCCGGACTGGAAGCCGGTTTGACGAATCCCACGTTTGTCCGATCGACACGCGTTTCCTGCCGTGCCCGATCGGCCTGTCCGTCTATCGTTACAACGATTGTGCGGCGTTGATTTTTGATGTTGGCGAAAGAAATTTGCGGGACTAGCCTTGAAACCCGATGCGACGGAATCTGTTTATCGTGTAGCCCTGTGTGTTGTTGCTCGTTGGGGCGGGGGCGTTGGTGTTTCCGGTGAAACCGGGACTGACGCTGGGCAACTGGGGGGTGGATCAGTGGATCCTGCCGACCGAATATTCAGATTGGTTTTCACATCAAGCCTTTTTCAGCGTGCAGCCGGACATGACGTGTGATGAAGTCGTCGCGCTGCTTGGCGAGCCGTTCCACGTGGCTGATACGATGAGCTGGACGATTCACACGCTACCCGATGGAAAGAAGAAGAAGTCGGGGACGCCGGTGTACATTCTCTACTTCTCGCGCTCGCCAACGGGATCAAGCGATCGCATCCACTCGGTAACCATTGAGAAGGCGACCGGAACGGTACGTCACCGGTGGACGTACACTCACAGGAATTAGCGGGGTTCAGTCCATGACCGATGACGGGGACCAATTCAAACCGAAAGGGCTGTGGTATCGGTTGGTGCCGGAGTTGCGGCATTTTTCGACGCGGGGGGAGTCGGAGGCTGTGGGGCGGGCGTTCCGGGTTGAGATGTTGGGGGGAGTGCTGATCTGGTGTGCGGTGGTGGGGATGGTGGTGTTTGTCGGGGGGCTGGGGACGGTGTTGGCGCTTGTTGAGAATGGCGTGTCGCCTTGGCCTGCGGTGTTGTTGAGCGGTGGGTTCTGGTTTCTGGTGATGGTGGCGGGGTTGTTTCGGTTTTGGCATCGGCCTTACGTGCAATTCGTGCGTCGGTATCTGCACGGGCGGGGCGTGCCGATTTGTGTTGGTTGTGGTTACGACCTTCGCGGCCAACGCGAGCCGCGGTGTCCCGAGTGCGGGCGGGGGTTTGATGGGGCGATCTTGGACTCATGGTGACACACCTTGAACGATTGGATTGCCTCATCGGGTTCGTGTGGACGGAGACCATATAGAGTGAATTGCTACGGTTGCGTGCATCGATTGGATGGGCACAGGTCTTCGGGACGGCGTCCGGAATGCGCGCAGCCATTTGATCTGAATGAACGGGTCTACTTCTTTCGTGGCGGGCGCCGGCAGGCCTTCATCTTTGCTGTCGCTGTGATGGGATTGTTGTGGTGGTTGGCTAAGTGCGTCATGTCAGGTCAATCGGGGTACAGTGTTGCGAATGTTGCCGTTGAATGTTTGGGGATGGCTGCCATCATCGGTACGACGATGAACCTGCGGCGGGGCCGGATCGAAATCGTGCTGTCAGACAACGGCCTACGCGTGCAACGAAGAGGGGCAGTCCAGATGGAAGTGTCGTGGCAGGTGATCGAGTCTGTTGAGATCAACGACATTGATCGTGGAGCGTCGGTGCAACTCAAGAATGGCCGGCGAGAATACACTGGGGGTCGCGACTGCTCCGGCAGTCACAAACGGACTCGACAATTCGATCACGATGCGAACGAGGTTCGGACGCGCGGGCGGGTGAGTGAGATTTTCGTGCCCTGAGGCGTGCAATCGCAACGGCTTGTGCGATCACTTGCCCCACTGTTGAATGTAGGCGGAAGGCGTTGTCGTATCATGAGGAGAATTGTTCATGGCCGTTCAAACAGACGCGTTGGGACGTCGGTGGGTTCAGGTGGAAGTCGAAGTGCCAGTGTCAGCGGAAGTGGTCTGGCGTGCGATTGCGACTGGTTCGGGCATCTCCGCGTGGTTTGTGCCGACGACGTTTGAATGCGACGACAACGGCAAGCCATCGCGCATCTGTTCGAACTTCGGCCCGGGGATGGAATCGGTCGCGACAGTGACGGATTGGGATCCGCCGCGCCGTTTCAACACCACCAGCGCTGATCTCGGACCCGACGCGCCGCACGTGGACACGGATTGGATCGTTAATCCGCAAACATCGGCGAGTTGCGTCGTGGGTGTCACCCATGCTGTGCAAGCCGAGACCGATGCGTGGGACCGCTCGCTCGAGAGTTGGGAGAAGGGTTGGCCTGACTTTTTTCGGCTGCTGCGGTTGTACCTTACCCACTTTGCGGATCTGCCGGGTGCGGCGTTTCAGTTGATGGGTGGTTCTCAAGAGCCGACGTCGGCGGCGTGGGCGGCGTTCACGTCGTCGCTTGGGCTGTCATCGGTGGCGGTGGGTGATCGTGTTCATGTGGCGAGCGGGGTTCCCGAACTTGGCGGGACGGTCGAGCGGGCTGCTGAAGAGTCGTATGCGGAGGAGATGATCCTGCTGTTGGATCAGCCTGACCGCGGGTTCGCGCATCTGTTCGCCATGGCCATGGGCGGCAGTGTGCTTCTTTCGCTACGCATCCACTTCTTCGGAGAGAACGCCGCGTCCTCCGTGACGCGCGACAAGCCACGATGGCAGGCGTGGATGAGCGAGCATTTTCCGTCACCTGGGCGATAGGGGATGCGGATGTTCGTACCGGTGCGGGCTGTTTCCAGTCTGGTGGGACACCTGCTCGGAACTTCCGCACGCGGGAGGGCAGGTGCTTGCAACTGCCGACATTATTGCGCTTCAAGCGCGGAAAAACGCATTGGATTCTGCACGTGTGCACTTGATTCAAAGAGGATTGGGCGTTTATTCTGATCGGGCGTCACATTTCAGCGCGAAAGAGCCTGAATCTTGGCAGGCGTCCATGGTTACGGCAGGTGCGAGCACCTGACCCACGTGGCTGATACCCTAGCGGGAACAAAGGCAGGTCACTTCGTGGATGGTCTTTCACTCAACGATGAGCAGCGCTTTCGCCTAGTGCGGCAATCGGTCGCGGGACTGGCAATTGGGGATGCATTTGGCCAGCAGTTCTTCAACCCCCGTCATGCGCCGCTGATTGGGTTACGTCAGATACCAGATCCACATCCACATTGGTGTTATACCGATGACACGGTGATGGCCATCGCCGTTGTCCAAACCCTTATCGCGCACGGGCGCATCGATCAGGACGATCTTGCTCGGCGTTTTGCCACAGCCTATGTTGCCGAACCGGACCGAGGATATGGATCAGGGGCGCAGAGGCTCTTGATCGACATCGCCGATGGCGCGGATTGGCGGGATGTGTCTTTCGCGCTCTTCGGTGGTCAAGGCTCGATGGGAAACGGGGCGGCGATGCGGGCCGCACCCATAGGCGCTTACTTCGCGGATGACCTTGCGTCCGTCATCGAACAGGCGGACTTGAGCGCTGAGGTGACCCATGCGCACCCTGAGGGTCGAACGGGCGCCATTGCTGTTGCTCTCGCTGCCGCGTTGGCCATACGTGTTCAACGCGGGCTTACGAACGAGGACCCACATTGCTTGTTCCGCGAGATGATCGAACGATTGCCTGATGGACCGACGCGCATCGGTATCAAGCAGGCGGCTGTCCTGCCAGCAAATACGCGCGTTGAGGACACAGTTCGGACGCTTGGCAACGGAACAGGAATTCTCGCATCTGATACAGTGCCGTTTTGTCTCTGGTGCGCGTTTCATCACCTGCATTCGTACACCGATGGCATGTGGACGTGTGTGGCCGCCGGTGGAGATCGCGACACAACGGCCGCCATCGTCGGGGGTATCATCTCGCTTTCTGCAGGCCCGGAGGCGATTCCATCCGAATGGTCGGACGCTTGCGAACCACTTCCACGTATCGCTGATGGCGAGCGGTAGGGCAGGTGCTTGCACCTGCCGAGACTATTGCGCTCCAAGCGCGGACAATCGCCTCGGTTTCGGCAAACGTGCACTTGATTCAAAAATGATTGGGCGTTTATTCTGATCGGGCGCCACATGTCAGCGCGAAGGAAGCCTGATTCTTGGCAGGCGTCCATGGTTACGGCAGGTGCGAGCACCTGCCCTACCTGACTCGAGAATTCGTTAACGATGCGAACGAGGTCCGGACGCGTGGGCGGGTGAGTGAGATTTTGATACCGTGAAGGCGAGCAATAGAAACGGCAGGTGCAAGCACCTGCCATCCGTGGCTGAAGGAATAAGCCGAATGATAACAGATGGACAAGTTCTTGATCATGTACTGCAATCTTGGAAGTCCGTTCGAATTTTTGAAGCGATGATCAATACAAATCTAACCTCGGGGAATTTCGCCGGCGGATTCATGCACCCCGATTTCGGCAATCTCAGCGCAAGCTTGGTCGTTTTCTTTGCCTTCTCTGTTCTTGAGGACGTCTTGACCGCAATTCGAGATGAAGGTCATTTCGTATGCAAGCGTAATCAACTTGGCAATCAAATGTCTGCAAGCCGGAGCAAGATAGACTGGGACGACTACGAGGCGGTCGATTTCGCGCGGATAAAACGCAACAAGTTGGCGCACGAACAGGCGGTATTGACCAGATCAGAGGCAAAATCGTGCGTCGATCTTATCGAAAGACAATTGGTTTCTTGGGATATTCTTCCTGGCCCAGTAAGAGCAACGTACACGCTTGAGCGAAGACCCAACTAAGCTGCAGACTGATCGCGGACGACGCGTGCTTGCAAGACGCCATTTAAGCGTCGCCATATTGCCTGTCAGAATCTGTGTCCCATCAAGACAATGATAGCCTTCCCGTCACCCACAAGGGGTGACGCTACAGAATATGGGAAGCGGATTCGCTTCAAGCGATCTTACCAATTCCACTCAAACTGCACGCCGGAGATCCATTTTTCGTAGCTGAAGGGGGATGAGCGGTCTTCGCGGGTGACGTTGCTGGCGGCGTGGGACCAACCCACGATGGCGTGCATCGTCAGGTCGCCGCGGGTGGGGTGGGAGATCAATCGCTGGCTGAAGACCGATTCCAATGTCGTGATCACGTCGTAGCGCTCGTCGCCGTCGCGGTCGATGAGGCTGGCTTCGCGGTAGTCGCCGATTTCGCAGTTGGCGTTGATCGTCCAGAGCAGGTCCTTGTCCGGCAGCAGGGGGTTGGTCAGGGGCAGGCCGACGCTCAGGAAGAAGTTGTGGCGCATCTGGTCGAACTCGCTGCCTTCGGTGGCGACGAACTCGAATTCGTATCCGGTGTCGATCGTCATGGCCCAGGGGTTGTCGCGGTTTGGCTGCCAGACGAAACCCTGCGATAGGCCGACGCCGTTGTCGTAGCCATCGCGGTCAAACTCGGATGGTGTGCGGAAGAGGTAGTCGTGTGCTTCGAAGCGGTAGTAGAAGTTGGTCGTGGTTGGCTGGAAGGGGGCATCGGTCGGCTCCCATCGGTGGAACAGCGACGGGGTGATGGCGTGCGAGGAGACGAATGGTTGCAGGCCAAGGTAGACGACGTCGTAGTCGTATCGGAGCGACCATGACCAGTGGTCGTCGATCTTGCGGACGTAGTTGGCGGTGAAGCCATAATTCTGCTGGTCGAACTGGTCGAGGTCGGTGTGCCAGGTATTGAAGGTGCGGGCGGCCAGGACGAGGGTTTCGGTTTCGTTGGCGATGGGGGCGTAGGCGATGTTGAAACGCGTGTTGATGACGGCGTCGCCTTGTCCTGAGATGAGGTCTGCCTGTGATCCTGCGTCGCCGACGTAGGAGACGTTCGAGTCCCATGCGATGCCGGTTGAGAGCGACATGCTGAAGACGTTGCGCCGGGCCTGGGTGCGGTATTGCTGGATGGTCTTGAAGAGTTCGGGTTCGGGGTCGCCATAGGAGAGCAGCAGGTCCATGGCGTTGTCGTAGCTTTCCATGGCAGGGTACCAGTTTTGCAGACCCTGGTGGGCGGCACCGCGGTAGAAGTGCAGCCAGGGGTTGTCGGGTTCGAGCGGGTCGACGGGTTTGAGGGTTTGGAGGGCGGCGGCGAATTGGCGGTCGGCGATCTGGGTGGCGGCGCGTTCGAGGGCCGTGCGGACGGTCTGCTGCTGGATGGTGGCGGCGATGGATTCGGTCGTCGGTTGCGATTCCGGATCGGCGGGTGGAGTGGCCACATCCTGAGCGTGAATCGGTGCGACGCAGGCCAGCATGATGCAGAGAAAGACCCGGCGGCGGATGGGTGTTCGTCGCCGGGTCTGGTTCACGTGTTGCATCCTGTCGTCCTTGACGTTGGACCTTGTTGGGCGTTCGCGCTGCGAACTACTGTTGAATTCGACCTGCCATGTTGATCACCTTGCTTTCCCGCCACCCACGAGGGGGGGCGCTACAGGGGATCACCGATCGGCGATGCTACTGCGGCATGACACCGCCGTCGTCGTCTGGCTCGTCGCCATTGTCATCATCGTCATTATCCGGTTCGTCACTGTCGTCATCATCGCCATCGTCGGT
>JANQQK010000052.1 GCA_028289375.1 Phycisphaerae bacterium
GTCGCAGTCCGTGTCACTGCCATCACCACAAGCCGTATCAACAGCAGCAAAGTTCTGCAAACAAACACCCAACCCATCACACGTGTCCGCGCCGTTGCACTCGGTCATCGTCGGATCGCCGCAAGGTGTGTCGACGGCCACCAGATTCGGTGAGCAGACACCAAACCCGTCGCACGTGTCCGGATCATCACACTCCGTGTCGTCCGGACTGCCGCACGAAAAGCCAGGCGGCTCAAGGTTCGACACGCAAGCACCCGTCTCGTCGCACGTATCCGGGTTGTCACATTCCGTATCAGTCGGATCACCGCAAAGCGTCCCGACTGGCTTGAGGTTCTCCTCACAGGTGCCCAGACCATCGCAGGCATCGGGCTGATCACACTCAAAATTCGCCGTCGGATCGCCGCACGCGGTTCCCTTGCCAACATTCGACCACGCATCATTCGCACTCGACGGATCGCAGAACTGGCAATCGTTGGCCGGATTCGCGACACCATCATCGAAGCAGACTCCGTCGACCCGGCACGTGTCCAAGCGTTGAATCGTCAACGAAATATCACCGACGTTGTTCTGGAAACCCGCAACCCGGAAGAAGTAGTCCTCACCAGCCACAGCCGTAAACGTCAGAGCCGACAACGCCCCGACGCTGCTGTCGTCGTCGCACGCGATCTCACTGCCATCGCACTCGTCATAGACCGACAGGACCGTATCGTTGATCGGTGCGAAGTTGCTCCCGATCGTGCTCACGAAGATGTCACCGCTGCACAACGCGGTGTAGATAAACCAGCCATCGCTGTTGGCGTCAGGCTGACACGTCGCCTCGATCTCGTCCGGACCGAACCCGACGTTGCCGCTAAGGTTCACACCCTCGAACGCCTCCAGCGCACTTGGGCAATCATCCGCACAATCCGGATCGAGCATCCCCACACAACTGCCCATCCCGTCACACTCATCAATGCCAACACCCGGCGCTCCGGTTCCCGTGCAGGCATTCCCGTCATCACACATGGTTCCCGGCGGCAGGTCAGGATGTGAGCAGGTACCGATCAGACAGACATCGTCCGTGCAATCGTTGCCATCATCCGTACATGGCGAATTGTCAGGGAGCTGCGTCCAATCATCTGTCGCGACACCAGGATCACACGCCTCGCAATCGTTCATCGGGTTGACTTCACCATCACCACGACAAACGCCATCAATCAGACAAGCCCCCGCATCAAGCACGCTGTCGCACTGATCCGCACCCTCATCACACGAATCCGTCGTGCATGGCAGACCATCGGAACAGTCCGTAGGACCTCCACCCGCACACACGCCGTCGAGGCAACCGTCATTCGAAGTACAGAATTCACCATCATCGCACGAAGAACCATTCTGCTCGTGATTGTCCTGACAGCTACCCGCACCATCGCAGGTATCCGGATTCGTGCAAACCGTGTCAGACGGATCACCACAAGGCGTCCCCGCAGGCGCGATCGGACCAGCCTCGCAGAATCCCGCAACGCACTGCTCTTCGCCGTTGCACGGATCGCCATCATCGCACCCTGCGTTGTCAAGGCAATCCACACAAGCGTCGAGATCCTCACTGCAGATCTCGCCCATCATGCAAGGATCCTTGCCGGGAACACAAAGGTTGTTGACGCACAACTCCGTCCCGTTGCAAAAAAGCCCATCGTCGCAATCGGGACCGTTCACACACTGAATCACCGTCACCGCAAGCCGATCCAGCGTAAACGCCAACGGACCGCTCGGCCCGGTCAGGTTGGTGAACACCTGCTCACAGCCATCACCCTCAAGACACACAGGACCAACCACATAACGACCGGCCGCATCATTCGGAATCGAATAGCTCAGGTTCGCGATGTACCGAAACTCACCGGGGAAGCTCAATCCACCAAACAGCGACACACCGCCAGCACGCGGAAACACCTGTGTACACTCATTCATCTGGCAGGAGGAATTGCCCAACGGACAATCCGAAGGCAACGTGCACGCCAGGTTCGCCGCGCACATCCCCTCATCCACCGTCGGAATTGTCGCCGCACCAGATCCCAGCCAATTGGGCTGGGTCGATACGACCTCAACGGAGGCATCGACCGGCACACCGGGAATGAAATTCCCGACGTATTGAAGCGCTCCCGCGCCAGGGGCATCACTCTCATACGTGCAACCCCACGCCGTCTCCCAGCCCACGATGTCGGTCGGGTCCTGAATGAAAATCTCGATATCCAGTTGCGTCCCCTTGTCGCCCATGATCTCGAGATCCATCCCGGGCGTCGTCGTCGATGGATCCGTTCCCGCCGGCACCACAATCAGCCGATTCTGCCCGAACGAAAACCCCGCCAACAACGCAACCACGCCAAGGCAACCGATCCACCCACGTCGTCCATCCATGTTCTCGTGCTCCCCAGTGATCTTCCGCAATTTCAAATTCGTTCAACGGCAACCGGACTGCCAACACAGCCCAACACCAATTCGTGCACGCGCACAAAGAGCGCCCGCGACACAGGCCGCGGTGCCCAGACAACTCAAAACGATTGACGCAATCAAAGGATTGGCCCCTTGTCACCCGCCGTTTCCAACCGCCACGAAGCGACCACCGGCTCGATGTCCGATAACCGCACCGTACGTTGAAACGATAACCAAAGGATGCAAGCGAAGCAAGAATTTTTGCGCTTCCCAGAGGCTACAAACACCCCTGTTTAACACGCAGAACGCAGACCTTCCCAGAGCCAGCGCGCACGAAATGCATCACGCGCGCACCACACTCAAGCCAGAATTGAAATGAACAACAGCCCCAAGCCTAACCGACTTCAGCAGCCCCCTCACGCCCCAACGCCTTCGAGCCATGCTCCCCGCACAGGAACACGCAGTTCTTCCCGTCCTGCTTCGCACGCAAGAGCGCCTGATCTGCCCGGTCAATCAGCGATTCTACCGAATCCGCGTCCGTCGGAAACGTAGCCAAACCGCCGCTGATCGTCAGCTTCGCACCCTCAGCCAACTGCACATGCTCGAACTGATGCGCCTGCAGCGACTCGCGAAACCGCTCGATGATCGGAATCACGTTCGACGGGTGCTTCGATCCCTCAACCCGACGTCCCCCCTTATCCCAGAACACCACCGCGAACTCATCCCCACCGAACCGCGTCACCACGTCATGCTCGCGACAGTTCGCCCGAAACAGCCGACCACATCCCCGTATGATCTCGTCACCGGCCTTATGCCCATACGCATCGTTGTACTTCTTGAAGTAATCGATATCGAACATCAGCAGCGTCACCTCGCCGCCATCACGCGCCACATTCGCCAGCAACCGTTCCAAAAACGTCATCAGATACCGACGATTCGGCAACCCGCTCAGCGAATCCGTGTACGCCAGTTCACGATACGTCCGCTGATGTCCAGCAGCCTCGATCAGTTCACCAAGAAGACCCGCATACCCCACCAGCCGATCCGCCACATCATCCCCGAACCCGCCCGAAGCACTGCATCCCAACGCCACATGCCCGATCGATTGGCCACCCGACACGATCGCCTCACGCAGCACCGGCTCATGATCAGACGCTCCAGACGTCGCCGTCGTCCCGTGCACCACGACAGCCGCACTCTCAGCCCCGAACGACACCCGCACCAGATCCGCCAACCGACCCAACAGCGTCGACGGCGACGAACCGAGCTCGCGCACCACCGACCCCATCGCCCGCAACTCCGCAACCCCCGCTCCCCAGCCACCCTCGCTCAGCGCCGCATCATCCGTGACCAACGCATTCACCAATTCCGCACCATCCAACGGACAAATCACATAATCATCGGCACCACACAACAACGCACCACGCGTCACAGGCTCACCCTCCGGATAGCAACACAACAACACACGACCATCTCCAAACGCTTCACGCAAACCAGCCACCGCGTCCGTCAATTGTGCCTGCCCTATCCCCACAAATCCCAGCACCGCATCGAAAGACCCCGACCCCGCCTCGCCGATCCCTTCGAGGTAATTCCGCGCCACCGTCACAGTCCAGTCAGGCAGCAATCCATCCATGGAGCAACGCACGCCATCATCGTCGCAGATGAAAAGCAGGCGACGTGTTGTCGAAGAAACGCCCGTCATGATGACGACCTTTCAATACCGGGAAGCTCATCATCCATCCCCGAAGAGCCGAAGATCAGGCTCTCAATCTCCTCCTGACTCAGAAGCGCATCGGTCCCATCATCAGCAACACCCGATACATTCACCGCTTCTGAACGACCCTCGTCACTTTCCAACATAACATTCGTTTCCCCGTCCGCTAAAAACCCTTCCCCTTTTTTCTCATGATTTCCAACCGATCCGACATCTTCCGACACCGCAGCAGGCCCCTGACGCACCGGCCGATCATCCGCCGACAACGGCTTCCACGGCACGCGCACCGCCACATCCGCTTCCTCAGCACCATCACCATTCGCGTGACCGTTCGTCGTCACCAACCGACCCACCCAGCCCGACACCACCGCTTCCCCGCGCGAATCCGCATCGATCACGCCGGCCGCACCCATCGACACAGCCCGCTCGATGTCTTCGCCCTCCGCATCAGCCGCATCCACATATACAACAACCGGCCGGCCAAGCCGTCGCACAGCCTCGAAGAACGCATGATCCGCCGAACCAAGATCCGCGATCCGCACGATCACCGCTCCGATCGACGCATCCCGAACCAGCCGCGCCATCGCCGCATAAACGGTCGCGCAAACAGCCGATCCCACGCCGAGACGATCGAGCATCTCCACCACCCGCGAGCTTCCCGTCGCCACCGTCCGTCCGACGAGCAATACCTTGAATTCACTCTTGATTTCTTCCGACACCCGGAAACCGCTCCCACCTTCCGACCCGAAATGGACGCCCCAGTTCACCAAGCCCACTCTATCCTGCCAAACCATCCAAGGTCAATCCAATCCCAACGCCGGACCCCGTAAACAGGCGCTCGCCACCACCAAAAAAATTTCGATCACCCCACACGTACTTATGGGTGGAGTCGATCGCACCGTGCGATCACCCAGCCCTCGGGTGGCCCATTCCCGGCGCGCCGGGATTGGGGGAGTCGAATCCATGAATCAAAGCCAAGCCAAACGACGCCGACCAATGCTCCAAAACGATCAACGCTCACGGAACCAGTCCAATCACCGTCCGATAACCCCCACCCTCATCACCATCCTCACCGCTGCCCTGCTCCTCCCCACTGCCTGCGCCCACCACGCACGCGTCGAACTCGCCGCCGCCACCGCCCTCGACCGCCTCGCCGCCGAAGTCGAAACCGCCCTCAACGAATACCACGACGAACTCAACGCCGCCGACCGCGACAAACGCGCCGCCGTCATCGACGCCTTCGTCAACCGCATCCGCACCGACCACGCCAACCCGCAGCAGACCACCGCACACGTGCAGCAGTTCAACGACGCCCTCGACCGCATCCTCGCCGACACAGACGTCGAACGAACCCGCATGACCGCCACCCGCGACAACATCGCCACCGTCCGCGATATCGCCGCCGACCTCCGCCGATTCGCCGTCCAGTCCATGTCCCTCAACGACGACCTCCAACGCTACCTGAACGACCTCCTCCAGCCCATCGAACAACCAACACCACCAAACCCCCATGAACCCAACTGACTCCCGCTGCTCTGCAGCACACACCCCATCCCTGTAGCGTCTCCCCTTGCGGGCGACGAATCCGCAGTACCAATCACGGAGCCAACCCCCATGCCCAACAACACCGAAACTTTCGACCAACTCATTACCATGCTCGACCACACCCTCCATCATCAACAACCATCGCCCCACCCCAACGACGCTATCACCCGCACGCTCAACACCGCCCCGCGCACCACCGCCGTCACCAGCCTCCGCGACGCACCCGAGATCCAACGATTCCGCGAAGATCTCGCCAACGGCTTCATCCGACTCGACACCGCCAACACGCTCTTCACTTTGATCAACCAAGTCCTCACCCGAATGGGTGGCCCATCGCTTTAGCGGTGAGGCAGTCGAATTTCCCAAACAAACAACGACGCCAGCGAGCCTTTCGATGCCAACCACACTCGCCCTCACCCCCTCACCCGACACCGTCCTCGCCACCATCATCACCCCCCTCATCGCCATCCACATGGCCGTCATGACCTTCTACATCAAAAGCCTCCGCCAGCAGCACCAATCCAACTTTGACGACGTCACCCGTCGCATCGAGCGCGTCGCCAAGAACGTCGAATCCCTTTCTCGCCGCATCGCCGACCACGAACGCCACTTCACCGCCAAGGAAGATTGGCTTCGCGAGTCCATGCTCGCCAGACAGAACATCGAACAGCTGACCCGGACCATCGCCCATCTCGACGCCGTTCAAAGCGTGACCAGCCACACAAACGACACAACCGCAAATCAGGAGCACCATGCATGAACGAAGGCCACCACCAATCCGAAATCATCCGCGTCCGCAATGAGATTCTCGTTGCGCTCAAGATGATCTACCCCGCCGCCCTGCAGGCCGACCAGCTCTTCCGCGCTCTGCTCAGCATCTTCCCGACCCTCGAGTGGGTCCCCTTCCGTCGCGATCTCTGCTACCTCACCGAAAAGGGCTACGTCCAGCGCGTCGTGGCTGGTTCCGAATCCGACCCGCGTACCACCCCGTTCCGCAAACGCTGGATTCGCCTGACCACAAAGGGCCTCGAAGTCTCGGACCACCTCATCGGCGACCCCGCACTCGAGGAGTAATCACCATGGCCCGCAGGAAAACACACGAAACATCGGAGACGACCAACAGCGCGATCACCGACGACCGCCAACAATCCGCCACATCCACCCCGGGAACCGAAGACATGAGCGTCAGACACTTCTTCCACCGCATGCGCACCGTAGGCCAACTGATCCACAAGGGCTTTGGCCTCGACAAAGTTCAGGACGCCGACGTGGTCACCAAGAACGCCTACCTCGTCGTCGTCTCACGCATCATCGAAGCCCTGTCCCGCGAAGAGGAGTTGACCACCGCCGAGTTGGCCACCCTGTCCAAGACCCTCGCCGAACAACGACGTCTCCAAATCGCCGACAAGGAAATCGAACGCAAGTTCACCAAGGAAGATGCGACACCCCCAACACCACGCGAAGTGTCCGGCGCGATCGCAAGTCTGTATGGAACAACGGAAGACGCTTGTACGCATCGCGATTCCGGCTGCACCAACAGCCCTCAGTCCATCGGAATCAACAATTCGCCGCCGTCGTAGATGCCTTCTCCATCAGCCTGGATGAGTCCATCACAAGTCTCAGCAAAGTAGGAGAGGAGAAATCCGTTGGCCTCGTATCCACTGTCATTAATGTCGAAAAGTAGCTGGATCGCGATGATGGTCCTGGTCGCCTGCAAGTGTGCTACCACAGCTGCGGCGACGTCGTACTGCGCGTGCAATTCGACATCTTCCATGAACTCAGCGCACTCTTCGCGGACCAGTGAGTCCGAGATGCTGTTGTCGCGATTGCATTCAACAACCAGTGGCCCTCGTTCACGATTGTATAGTAACTCCACCTCAGTCCATGTCTCCGTGTGCACATCGACGCACGAGGGCGTTGCCGCAGTGACAAGTGGAATCCCACTTGCTCCGGCTGCATCCAGAACGACCTGCAGCGGCGGAGTGGACTCGGATCTGCAGAAGACGCGAGTGAAGTACGGCATCTGTCATTCCCCCGAATATGGCCTATCAAGACATCAAGAAATGCGGAGCGGGGCTGTAAGCCGAATTCTGTTCGCGATGCTCGCGTGGCCGATGGCGGCGAGCATCGCGGACGATCATTTATCTAGGCCGACGGTTGCCCGTCGACTCTTGCACCCTACCCGCGGCTGTCGGGCGTACACGTGTCACGCCCTTCGAGACGGGTCGCCTCTCGCCGCTTATTTGGGCTTGCCGGCGGTGGGGTTTGCCCTGCCATCGATGTCACCATCGACGCGGTGCGCTCTTACCGCACCATTTCACCCTTACCTGCTCGCTGACGCGAACATCGGCGGTGTCTTTTCTGTGGCACTTTCCCTCGGGTCGCCCCGGGTTGGCGTTACCAACCACCGTGCCCTGACCGGTTCGGACTTTCCTCCCGGCTGCGACGGTTGCTGTCCGCCTGAGATGCATGCACCTCAGGCTCCCGCGTCGCAGCCCGGCGATCGTCACGCCCCGCTCCGCACTTCTATTCTACCCTCAAAGTCTCGAGAGTCCCATAAGACGCATGGTCTGATAACCATCGACGGACCTGGCAGTCTTTTGGTGTTTTTCGCGACTCCGCTCTGCCGGAAACCAGCCGATATTGCCAAACACCGACAGCGAGGCGGTCAAGACCAATCGTTCCAGATTCAATTCATCCGTTCGAACGGCGATTTCGTCCATTTCGACAATGTCGGCGATTGGGTCGGTCGATACACCCGCTGTACAGTCGGAGTCTCACGGGCTGCGGCCGTTGAAACACGAGTTGGGGATGGGATTGAATGGTAGGCCAAATGAACGCGCGAATGAGTCAGAAGCAGCGGTCCGGTTTTACGCTTGTCGAGGTGCTGGTCGTGGTGCTGGTGCTCTCGATCATCGCATTGATGGTGGTGCCGGAATTTTCGGCGGCGACCACTCGGACGAAGGAATCAACCCTGCGGGCAAACCTCCGCACCATGCGAGCGCAGATCGCGCTCTACAAGACTGAACACAACGACGTCTATCCAGCGTTCGCCACATTCGCGAACCAGATGACCCTCTCCAGCAATACGGCTGGTACGACCGCGGCGATCGGAACGGCCAACCATCCGTTTGGCCCGTACATGCGGTCGATTCCGGTCAACCCCTTCAACAACCTCGCCACGCTCAAGGCCACGCTCGATGGCACCACCGGTTGGACGTACAACGAAACCACCGGCGCATTCAATGCCAACGACGGTGCCCACGACGCGTGGTGATCGAGGGCTGATGCCGAACTTCAGGCGGCCTGCCACAAGGCCGCCTTTTCTTTTGCGCATGCCAGGTCCGGTAATCCGCACTGTGGATAGCCGCGCTCAGGGTGAGGCAATTATCGGGGGCAAACATTTACCAGCCTCACGTCGCTGCCGATAACTCGACTGTGTATCGAAGCGCGCTTATCGCGGGCCTGCAAGGGATGAAAGGCATCGCACATTGATGATCTGCCAACGCATACTCGCCTGTCTGCTCCTCGCCACGTTCGCCCATGCGCAAAGCACAGGCGACGCGCCCCCACCGACGCCATCGGCTGCGATCACGCCACATGACTGCGGAGACATCGACGTTCGTGCCAATGACACGCGACTGGTGGACATCCTGCAGGAACTGGCGGAGGCGACCGGCAAGAACTTCGTTATCGCACCCAACGTGCACGAAACCCGAGTGACGGTATCGCTGCGCAAGCTGTCGCTCACGGAACTGCTCGACGCCATGTTGCCCACGGCGGGTTGCACCTACGAGGATCACGGCAAGTACATCGTGGTGCAGTTGGCCGGCGAAGATACCGGGGTCGAAATCCCCACGCAGATGCAGGTGATCCCGCTGAAATATGTGCAGGCGCCGCTCATGGTGGAGATGATCACCCCCTTTCTGAGCACGCGTGGCCGGGCCGTCGCGAGTCCCGCTTCGGAAGTGGGCATTGAGACGGAAGACACTGGCGGCGACTCCCTGGCCGGCGACGATTTTCTGATCATTGAAGACACGCCCGATCGGTTGGACGACATTCTCGCGGTCATCGAGCAGATCGACGTGCCGCCGGTGCAGGTGCTGGTTGAGGCCACGATCGTGCGGGCAGCGCTCAATGATGACACGCAGCTTGGGATCGACTTTACGTTTCTGGCTGGCGTTGACTTCGAAAATGTCGGCTCGACGAGTCCGGCTGGTTTCGACCTGACAACCGGGGCGTTGCCCTCAGCACAGTTGCAGAACACGACGACAGCCGTCGGGACCAACTTCGAGATTCCGCTGGACGCGGGCGGTTTCACGTTCGGGCTGATCAAGAACAACATTGCCGTCTTTCTGCGGGCGCTGGAGCAATTGACGGATACGGTCGTGGTGGCCAATCCGAAGATCCTGACGCTGAACAAGCAGCGCGGCGAGGTGATCGTCGGTCGTCGTGATGGCTTTCTGACGACGACGGTGACTGAGACGGCGGCGGTGCAGCAGGTGGAGTTTCTCGAGACCGGCACGCAGTTGCGGTTTCGACCATTCGTGCTCGATGACGATCAGGTGCGGATGGAGATTCACGTCGAGGACAGTGCCGGTGGCCTGACACCGTCGGACCTGCCCTTCGAGGCCACGACCGAATCGACGAGCAACATCCTCGTGCGCAATGGTCACACGATTCTGATTGGCGGTCTGTTCCGGACGCGCGACGACGTGTCGCGGAGTCAGGCGCCGGGGCTTGGTGAGATTCCACTGGTTGGGGCGGCGTTTCGGCGGACGCAGGACATCAGTCAGCGCGAAGAGGTGATGGTGCTGCTGACGGTGCACGTCGTTTCAAGTCCGGAGCTGATGGAAGAACTCGGCGAACAAATGCTGGACGAGGTGGAAGGCGTACGGCTTGGTCATCGCGAGCGGATACAGTGGTTTGGTCGGCGGAAGTTGGCAGAGGCGCACCTTGCATCGGCGATTGATCACCTTGAGCGCGGGAATCCGGGTCTGGCCTCGTACCATGCGCGACTGGCGCGGTCGGCAGATCCGGTGATGTCGGACGTCCGGCGGGTGTGGAATCAGATTGATCACGAGCTGGACATGATCAAGCCGGATCTCGAGCTGCGCGACTGGGTGGCGCGGCTGTTGAATCTGCGTCCTACCCATGATCCGAAAACGCGTCAGCCAATCGACGTGCCTGAAGCGTACCTGCATCTGCCGCCGGGTCGGAAGACGGGGCAGTACGAAGTCGTCGACCCGAAGCGACCGCGGTTGGTGCATGACGCGCCGGTTGTGATGCCGGCAAAGCAGCCCATCGATGGGGATGGCTGGTCGGAGGCGGAGTGGGAGGTGGAAGATGAGTAAGCGATTGGGGTTGGTGTTGGCCTTGGGTGTTGGGTGCTTTTCGGCGGGATGTCTGGAGCCGGTGAGCAAGATGCGTCAGGAGGCGCATCAGCGTTGGGGCACGATGCGTAACGACGTGCTTTTTGAGTTGGCGGAAGATGCGCTGACGGCGGGTGATCTGGCGAAGGCGCGGGCGCAATTACAGCAAGTGTTGGCGGAGCAGCCGGAGAATGTGCGCGGGCGGACCCTGCTGGCGATGGTGGCGATTCGCGAGAAGAAGATGACCGAGGCGTCGGTGCTGTTGCACGACGTGGCGTCATGGGAAGGCGTGTCGGCGGAGGCATTGAATCTTCGCGGGGTGCTGGACGAGACGGCGCAGGATTATGTGTCGGCTGCGAAGCATTACGAGATGGCGTGGCGGGTGGATCGGAATCAGTTGGGGTTGGCGACGGCGGCGATCGAAGCTCAATTGGCGGCGGGTGATGTGGATGCGGCGCGGCGACTCTATTCGGAGTGCACGGCGGGTCAGCCGGGGACGGCGCAGATGTACGTCCTGCTTGCGGAGATCGAGCGGGCGGATGGCGATCTGGAACTTGCCGCGAAGCTGTATCGTAGGGCGATGACGCTGGCGCGGTTGCGTGATGAGGGCGACGCGCGGTGGATGGCGTTGGAGTTGGCCGGTCTGTACCGGGGGCTGGGACGCGGAGCGGAGGGGGCATCGCTGGTGCGGGCGTTGTGGGAGGATGAAGAATACGTTGCTCGTGAGGCGGCGGGATGGGAGTTGGCGCGGTGTTTGGCGTCGGCTGGGGAAGCGGGTGAAGCGCTTGGGGTTGTTGGTGAAGTGTGTGGAAGGCACAAAGGCATCCCGGCGCGCCGGGACACGGGGCACGAAGGTAACATCGAATCGGCAGGTCGAGACCTGCCCTACCGCGGGGAATGTGATGCGATGCGGGGGGAGGTCTGGTTCGTGGCGGCTCGGTATTTTGCGATGGCTGAGGAATGGGAACGGGCCTGGGGGGCGATAGAGCGGGCGAATGGATTGGTTGCGGCGCGGGTGGATCTGTTGATGCTGGAGGCTGTGGTGGCGCGGGAAATGGGGATGGCGGAACGATCGAGGCTTGCGATGGCGCGGTGGGAGCGGTTGCGGCCTGATGATCCGATGCTGGCGGCGTTGCGGAATTGACTGAGGGATCACTCCACCGCGAGCATGCACACCAGTGTCACTCCATGGCACTCGTGGGCATTGAATCGAGTGACCTGCAACGAAAACTGCGCATGAAAACGCCGCCTCATTGGGCGGCGTTTCGTTTTCTTCTTGATGTGGATTCGCTTAGGAGCGACGGCGCTTCGCGATGCCGACGATGGGCAGACCGAAGGCAGCGAGCAGGACGGCGCCCGGAGCGGGAATCACGGTCGCACCTTCGAGGTTGATACCGTACGCACCATGCTCACCTGAGTCTCCATTGCTGTCCCATCCAGTGAGGGCGCTGCCGCCACCTGGCCCCGTCGGCGTGACGGTCGCGGTGAAAGGCGCACCCGTTGGGTCGAAGATGGCGCCGCCGGCGCTGATTGGCTCGTTGTTGAACGTGGTGATCGCGAGCAGGTAGGTACCGTTCGAGGAGACCACGCCCGAGATCAACTCAGAATCGACCGTTCCACCTCCCGGTGCATCGTCGTTGCCGTATACACCAAAGCCATTCTCATCAAAGAGGAATAGTTGGGTGTCCGGATTCGGGAATCCGCCCGCTCGCGTGCCGAACGTGTCAGCGCGGAAGTTGGCGAAGTCGTTGATGACGATGCGGAAAATGTCGACATCGTTGCCATCGGGCATCAGCGATCCTTCGATGCGCGTCAGGTTGGCGACGCCCGTGACGTTCTGGGCAGTGCCGACCGTCTGGCCGGCGTCTCCCGATTCGGTGTAGATGTCCGCGAATGCGGCGGTGCCGCAGACGCACAGTGCGGTAACAGCCGCTGTGAAATGGCGCTTCATGGTGCCCCTCCGTTGAAGCCGAGTCGCATTCGTGGCGGACTGGAATCGGCTCGGTGCCAGTCCGCCTTTCGTATTGAGACGAAACAACGTAGCGTATTCCCCAGCCTGATTCAAGCGGGAAACGATTCACATAAGCCGCACTTTCGCCACATTTGCCCCATCTTGCCAAATTCGCCAGAAAGTGCTTCGGGATCCAGGGGAAAGCGGTGTGGTTTCTCACACGTGGTTGAATGCAGCGACGACGTATGTGGCGGCCCACGAGCCGTACACGATGCAGCACGCGATGTGGACGATGGTTTCGCGCGGTTTGCCGAGCCAGTGGGCGTGGCTGTAGTAGGTCCATTGGAGGATGAATCGGACGGACCAGAATGTGGCGATGGCGGCGGCGAGCCATCGGAGCGGTTCGTTTGTGCCGGCGGCGATGTCGGGTGCGAATCGCCAGGTCATGACGGCGAAGATGGCAAGCGTGATGGAGATGAACCAGCCGTGGACGACGAAGACTTCGCGCGGGAGCAAGGGAAGCCGGTTGAGGGCGGGGCGCCAGTTCATGATGCGAATGAGGAAGAGGTTGACGATGGCGAGGGTGGCTTGGGTGATGGCGGCGAGTTGGAGGGCGATGGTGAGCGCTTGTGGGTGCATTGAACCTGCTCCTGTCGGGCGATCGTCGGGTTGCTGTTGAATCTTAGTTGATGTTTGTTTTCAGTGTTTCAGAAGATTTGAAACTCGTTCATATTCGGCAGCTTCACGCGTTATCGCATCATTGATAACATCTTTCTCATGACCGCAAGTAAGACAACTGGATTGGATGAATTCAGCGAGCTGTCTTGCGTGCATGTCCATCAGCCAGGTGGTCTCGTTCGGCTTCGAAGAACTGTTGAAGCCATGGCGATGCCTGGATTCATCATCATCGTCGGTTGCAGCATCGGGTTGGCTGTTTTGGACGGACGTGGCTGGCCGCTGGTGACGGAGATGCTCCGGATGGTTGGGTGGGTGGCTGCGATCATTGGGTTGGCCGTGCTGGCGGCGACGATGATCGGGCAGGCGCGGTTTCGATCCTCCATTCGCTTACGATTGCGGGGTGAAGCGGCGCATCGGGTGACGTGGGTGGGGCTTTCGGTCGATGAACAACAGCTCAAGGACCGCTCCATTGCGGAAGAGGTGCATCCGCTGACTGTTCCGTACCATCCGGTATTTCATCGGTTCTCGGAGGGCCAGATGTTCGTGTCGACGATGGTCGTTCTCTGCTTTGTGGCGCTTCTGGTATTGCCTCGGTTCGTTTCGACGGCGTCGTCTGTCACCCTCATCGGCATTGGAGCGATCGCTGCGGCCTTGGTTCCAATGTTTGGGTTGTATTGCGGTCGAATGACTGTTGGTGACGGGCAACTCACTTACACGGTCATGAATCGCCTGACAGGCAGAGAGCTTCGTCGTCATCAATACGACCTGCGGAGAGCGAGGCTGGAGATATGGTCCGAGGAGCCGACCGCTGTTTCCGTTCAGGTCGGCGATGAGCGAGTCGCATTCTACAACCTTCCTGAAGTCCTTTGCGGCTGGGTGCTTTGGGCGGCGTTTGAACCTGCGTAGGACCGGCAGATCCTCACGAGAATTGCGGCGGCATTAAGAGGCCGCAATCTGCGACTTTCTGCTGCTGGGGACATGTTGATCCTGTTCATCACTTGTGCCTGCTCATTGCGACTGCTGCCACTCTGATTGCGGCCGGCTGACTCGTGGTTTTCCGGCACAGCTGATGCATGGTGGGGTTCGATCGGTGTGAGGCGGATTGGCCACTCTGGCCGCCTTGCAATATGCAAATGCATATGCGGGGCGGGTTCATGAAAATACGCAGCTGCGGAAACTTTTTCTGTCCTCCTCCCCATCGTTGAACACTGAAGCGGTACTCCATTACGTACGGCACGATCGAACTCTTGCCGGCGTGGACACATTCCTGCCAGTTTGGCTTAACACGGGCATGGGTGTCTATCTACGTCGCGGCAAGGTCCGGTAAACAAAGGGGTTGTATTGGCTGGCCTGATTTCGCACAATCGCGCGCAGGGGCATGACGGGGCGATTTGGCGTCCCTTTTCGGGCCTTGGGTTCTCGCCATTTTCTGCCGGGGTGTGGCGGTGGAGTTGGTTAGAATGGGCAATTCGGTTAGCGGGTGACGGGTAGTCGGAGGAAAGCCAAGATGATGAAGAGAGTTGTTCAGATGAGCTGCGTTGCGGCCATCGTGGCGTTTTCGGCAGATGTGCAGGCGCAGTTGCCGGGCACGCTGAACTTTGCGGACATTACCGCGACGAACGTGGATCAGAACACGAACGATGACGGTGAGAAGGAAGTTGATTTCGGCGACTTTGATAACGATGGCGATCTCGATGCGGTGATCGGCAACGGGTTTTCGGATTTCGGTGCGCGGCGGAATCGGCTGTATCGAAACGACGCCGGGTTCATGCAGGAGATCACGGGTAACCCCGCGATTCCCGGTTTCAACGGGACTGACGTGACGCGCAATGCCTTCCTTCGCGACTACGACGACGACGGGTGGCTGGACATCATCGTGATCAATGACCGTAATAGTTCGGGTGAGGCTGGCCGGACGAAGATCTTCATGAACAAACAGGCGGACGGATCTTTCGACCGCTTCGAGGAAGAGGGTCTGGCCCGTCTTGGCGCGGGTGCGGGTGGTGCGGCTTGTGGTGGTGTTTCGATCGACAATGATAACGACGGTGATTTTGATCTGTACGTCGGCAACTATCCGAACAACAGCCAGGACACGATGTATTTGAACGAAGGTAATGGCAACTTTGTTGGCGTGCCTTCCTTTGTGCCTTCGGACGGTGACTACACGGTGGATGTGTCGTCGGGTGATCTGAATGGCGATGGCAAGCTCGATCTGATTATCGCGAACTGGGGTACGAACTGGGTCTACTACAACGACCTGAACAGCACCAGCACGGACGTTGGCGATTACGCCTACACCGGAAGCAAGCAGTCGCTGCCGGGGAATGCGGCCAATGAGAATGCGTTCGAACCCGGTGACTTTGATAATGACGGCGACCTTGATCTGTATCACAGCCAAGGCCAGGGCAATGCGGACATTATTCGCGTCAACAATGGCACGCAGGTCACTGGGCAGGTTGAGTGGCAGATTCTGACCGATCTTCCAGCGAACGTGCGGACGACCACGTCTCGGAAGGCGACTGTTGTCGACCTGAACCAGGATGGCCGGTTGGACATCTTCGTGATGGCTCAAAGCTCGCGTCCGACGTTGCTTCGGAATACGACCGTGAACGGGAACATCTCGTTTGTCGACTGGACACCTGGCCAGGCGTTCAACAACAGTGACAACGGCTGGCACTCGGCGGCGTTCGACGTTAATGGCGACGAGCGTGATGACATTTTCCTGGGTGGTTTCAACGGCGATCGGCTGATGGTGCAGACCGATTCTTCGGAGTACACCGAGGCAGACCTGGTTGGCGGGGTGATTCCGCCGTTCCACAATTCGGATCCGGTGGCGATCCTGGGCGTAGCGTCCGGATCGGATACTTTCACGATCGAGGGCGTGCCGAGCGGTCGGACGATGTCGGTGGTCCTGAACAGTTACCTGACATGTGCGGACCTGACGCTGGATATTCTGGATTCATCGAGCAGCGTGATCGAGTCGTCGAATCGCGGTGCGGGCGGTATTGAAGAGGCGTTGCAGATTCAGACGCCGTCGAATTCGGGTCTTATCGTGCGGGTGACGGTCAACAGCGTCTGCGGTGATGTCGACAATGACGGCGACCTTGACGTTGATGACTTTGACGCGCTGAACGATTGCCTGACTGGCGGCGGATCGAATTGCGACGCATTCGATGCCGATCTGGATGGTGATGTGGACTTCGCCGATGTTCGGGCGTTCCAGATCAGCCATGGTGGTCCGAATGTGGATCCATCGGCGCAGTACATCCTGGAGATTCTGACGCGCGATTAATGGCGGTCAGTTTTGATGGACAACCCGACGCCACGCGCCGTGATCTCACGGTGCGTGGCGTCTTCGCATTGGCGTCGCTGGGTTCTTTGGTCGACGGGATGAAAAAAATTGCCCGGTGGAGGCTTTGTGGACGCGACCGCCCTGATTGGAAAAATGACACCGTGGCTCGATCTTTGGCACCATTGGTCCAATGATTGAACTGTGCTTGAAATCGCTCGTGCATTTGGGCTGTGACGAGCGTGTGGTCCTATAAGCCAAGGGTTGTAATGGAGGTGTCGTTTCAGCAAAATACGGAGGGAAGCGGAGTTACGCCATTTCAGTTCAGGCCGGGGAAACCAGCATCGTCTTTCGACGTCGCTCTTGCACGGGCTGAGTCCATACGCACGAATTCTCAGGACACGAGATCTTTCTCGGAGGAAAAGAATGAAACAGCAGTACATCACCATCGTCGCGTCGCTTGCGGCCTTTGTCATCATCGTATCTGAGGCGTCGGCCCAACTTCCGGGTACGCTGAACTTCACGGACATCACGGCATCGAACGTTGATCAGACAACGAACGATGACGGTGAGAAAGAAGTTGAGATCGGCGACTTCGACAACGACGGCGACCTCGACGCGGTCATTGCGAACGGGCAGTCGGATTTCGGTGCGCGGCGTAATCGGCTGTACCGCAACGATGACGGATTCATGCAGGAGATCAGCGGCAATCCGGCGATACCGGGTTTCAACGGTGCTGACGTTGCGCGAAACGCTTTCTTCCGCGATTACGATCTGGATGGCTGGCTGGACATCATCATCGTGAATGATGACAACACGTCGGGCGATGCCGGTCGAACGAAGATCTTCATCAATAAGCAGGAGGACGACGCGTTCGTGCGTTTCGATGAGGAAGGGATTCAGCGACTTGGTGCCGGTACGGGCGGGGCTGCCTGCGGTGCTGTTTCGATTGACCATGACAACGATGGCGACTTCGATCTGTACGTGGGCAACTATCCCGGACCAAGCCAGGACACGATGTACTTCAACGACGGTACCGGCAACTTCAGCAACGTGACGGGCATTCACGTCCCGAGCGACGGCGATTACACGGTGGATGTGTCGTCGGCTGATCTGAACGGCAATGGCAAGCTCGACCTGATCGTGGCGAACCATGGTCAGAACTGGATTTACTACAACAACATCAACGGCTCGCAGGATGGCGACTACAGCTACTCGGGTAGTCGCCAGCAGATTCCAAACGGGCATGCTGCGGAGAATGCATTCGAGCCGGGCGACTTTGACAATGATGGCGATCTTGATCTGTACCACAGCCAGGGTCAGGGCAATGGCGACCTGATTCGGATGAACCAGCAGGTGCTGGTGACGGGGCAGGTTCAATGGCAGGCGATGACGGATCTGCCGGCGAACGTGCGGACGACGACGTCGCGTAAGGCGACGGTGGCGGATTTGAACGCGGATGGTCGGTTGGACATATTCGTGATGTCTGAGAATTCGCGTCCGACGATTCTGCGGAACACGTCTGTGAATGGCCAGATTTCGTTCGTCGACTGGACGCCGGGACAGGCGTTTGACAACAACGAGAATGGTTGGCATGCGGCTGCATTCAATCTGGATGATGATGGTCGTCTGGACATTTTCCTGGGCGGGTTCAACGGTGACAAGCTGTTCGTGCAGTCCGATTCGACGGAGTATGCCGAGGCTGACCTGTCTGGCGGGGACATTCCTGCGTTCCACAATGAATCGCCCGTGGCGATCGTCGGTTCGACAGATGGCAGCGACACGTACAACGTGACTGGTGTGCCGAACAATCGCGTGATGTCGGTTGTGCTCAACAGTTACAACAGTTGTGCGGACTATACGGTTGAGGTGCTGAACTCGTCGGACAGCGTGGTTGCGTCTTCGGATCGTGGTGGCAACGGTGTCGAGGAAGCGCTGACGTTTTCGACGCCGAACAGCGCGGGCCTGCAGGTTCGCGTGACGCTGAATGGCGTTTGCGGTGATGGCGATGATGACGGCGATGTCGATGTGGATGACTTTGATGCGCTGAACACCTGCCTGAACAGCGGTGGTTCCGGCTGCGACGCGTATGACTTCGACAACGACGGCGATGTGGACTTCGCGGATGTGGCTGTTTTCCAGATCGGCCATTCGGGTCCGAATGTCGACGCGTCGGGGCAGTATCTGCTTGAGATTCTGACGCGTAACTAGACGTTGTCAGTATGGGTGAATTCGACCGGGCCACGCGATGCCGATTGGGTGTTGCGTGGCCCGTTTTTTTTCAATTGCTTTTTCTCTCTGCATCGGGGATTTCATCGGGTGCGAACGCCCTGCTACAATGATGCACGGAGGTGACGTGATCGTGAGACGATGCGTTGGAACGTGGATGTTGGCGGTGGCTGTCGTTTTGGCGGCGTGTATGCCTTTGCGGGTGTCGGGCGATGAGTTGATTGAGCCGCTGAACGTTCATCTTGTCGGGCATTGGGATGAGCATCCGGCGGATTACGTGGCGGCTGACGTGTGGGCGGATGACCGGGGGTATGCTTATGTCTGCAATCGTCAGGGGGCGACGATCGACATCATGGACATTCGTGATCCGTCGGACCCGCAGCTGCTCACGGTTTACGAGGTGCCGGCGCCGAACAACTTCAGCGTTGCGAAGGATGTGAAGTATCACGACGGGCTACTGTTTGTTGGCCTGGACGATGACGGCAATGATGGTTGTCAGATTGTGGATATTCGTGATCCGGCGAATCCGACGTTCTTGGTGAACATTCGGATTCCGGGATTTGAAGACGTGCACAACCAGTTCTTCGATGGGGGCTATCTGTACCTGGCGGATTCGCGTTCGCCTGAAGTTGCGATCGTTGATCTGACGCAGTTCGATCCTGACACCCCCCCTGCCGAGACGATCACGGACGCGAAATGGTTGATCACGCAGGTCGGGTCGAGTTTCGTGCATGACATCACGGTGCGGGACGGGCGTCTTTACTGTGCGGCGTGGGACAGCGGGTTGTGGATTTACGATGTCGAGAACGTTGCGACCGAGGAGCCACAGTTTGTCGCGAGCGCGCCGGGTGATTCGACGCATGCTTGTTGGCCGACGGCGGACGGTCGTTGGGTTGTGACGAACGAGGAGCGTTCGAACGGTGGTCCGGTGAAGCTATATGAGTATGCCGAGCCGAATGGTGTGCCGACGTTGACGCAGACGTTCACTTTTGCCATTCCGACGACGCAGGCGCCGAGTTCACACAATGTCTATGTGGTGGGGTATCGCGTCTATTGTGCGTGGTACAACCGCGGGTTGATGGCGTTTGATATCAATCCTGATTTCAAGTGGCTTGAGCTGGTGGCCCACTATGACACGTCCATGGAGACGGGTTCGTTTCTGGGGGCGTGGGGTGTTTATCCGTTCAATGGGCGGGATCAGGTGCTGGTGTCGGACAAGGAGACGCAGTTCTGGGTGTTCGACGTGCGGGTGCCGGGGTCAGGGGATTTTGATGGGGATGCGGATAATGACCTTCTGGATTACGGCGCGTTGACGCGGTGCTACTCGTTGGATGGGGCCAGGTATGCCGACGAGGCCTGCGAGACGCTGGATTTTGACGGGGACGGGGATGTGGACGGGTTGGACTTTGCGCAGCTTCGCATGTCGCGGACGGGGCCTCGTTGACGTGACGTGGATTTTGGCAAATCTTCAAGACTCTGTGTAAGAAGACAGCGGGACGGGTGACGACCACATTGGAGCGCGCTTCACGTCGTGGGAAGCAGCGGCATGTTGTCCGGTGCTGGCTGGTGCGCGCGAGGTCCGACCATTGTGGAGCTTCCTCATGTCGCCGTGTCATCGCGTTTTCTCGTTTTGGGCATTTCTCGCATTATCGAGTACATCCATGGGCCAAGTTGAGATTCGGTATTCGCCGACGGAAATGGCGTACAACGTTCCGACGGACATCACAATCAGCCTGCATTCGACGGGTGATACCGGCATCGCGATAAACTTCATCGGATTTTACTTCGATTCGCACTCGGTCGTGTCGTTCGAGCGATTCGAATGGCTGTCCGGCCTTGACGAGGATGCGAACTACTACAGCACCATCCAATTGCCGAATCCTCAATCAGCATACTTTGGGCCAACGGCTGCCGTTGGAGACGCAACATACATTCCGGCCGGTGGCTCCGTTGATGTTGGCCGACTGACGGTGACATTGGGTTACGGTGCATCGCAGGTTGATGTCGTGCTCCGCGCAATGCCGCCCAATACTTACGATGCGGGAATTTGGGACGAGTTTCTGCTCGGCGTTGAGGACATCGAGGGCAGGAGCGTTCTTCTGACTGCGGTTGGTGACCTGCCGCCGGGTTGGCCTGATGCGTTTGATTCGGATGCGGATGGCTGGGTGGATGAGGTTGATAACTGTCCGCAGTTGGCCAACACGGGGCAGGCGGACTTGGATCAGGACGGGCTTGGGGATGCGTGCGACCTTTGTCCGACGGAGGCGGGGAATGATCCGGACAACGATGGCGTCTGCAATGATGTGGACAACTGCCCGAATCGTTGGAATCCGGATCAAAACGATTCGGATGGGGACGGACTTGGGGATGCGTGCGATGTTTGTCTGACTTCCGAAGGCGGGGACGTGGATGAGGACGGGGTGTGCGGGTTTGTGGACAACTGTCCGGAGGTGGCGAACGTCGACCAGGCGGATCAGGATCTGGACGGGGTTGGGGATGCGTGTGATGCGTGCCCGGACGCGGATGATGACGGCCACTGCGACCATGTCGACAATTGTCCCGAGCAGTGGAACGTTGGCCAGGATGATGCGGACGGGGACGGGATCGGGGATGTGTGCGACGTGTGCGTCGACGATGCGTTTAATGATGCCGACGGAGACGGCGTGTGCATGCCTTATGACAACTGTCCGAACACGGCCAACCCGGATCAACGCGATGGTGACTTTGACGCGCAGGGAGACGCGTGTGATGCGTGTCCAACGACTGCAACGCCGGATTCTGACGGGGATGGCGTTTGCTCGAATGTGGACAACTGCCTCACGGTCCCGAACATCAATCAGAGAGACTCGGACGGGGACGGCTGGGGCGATGCGTGCGATCCGTGTCCGAACGACGAGACGAACGACGACGACGGTGATGGCATTTGCGGCGGGGTGGACAATTGTCCGAACGTGGCGAACCCAGATCAGGCGGATTCTAACGGGAACGGGCTGGGGGACGCGTGTGACGATCCGGAGATCGCGGAGCTCGACACGGCCAGCCAGGATGAGATCGAGCCGCTGTCGAATGAGCCTGGCGCGCCAACGGACGTCGAGACCGTCGATGTTGTCGACGAACTGGCGGATGACTCGCCGGCGGAAACTGAGGACGAGCCAGCGAATGCGGCGGCGCCTCAGGCGATACCGTTCTGTGGTGGTGGCGCGGTTGGGATGGTGTTGCCGGTGCTGTCGGGCATGCTGTTGTTGTGCGTTCCAGCCCGTCGTCGTCGACGCGTGTCACGTTGCTGGGGGTAGGTCGGCTACGTGATTCCGACCGCAATTGAACTATGGTCTGACTTTGAGCGGTTGGCCTATATGGACGTTGATTCGCCGAATTCGTGACGCTCATGGCATCCTGTCTCGCGCTGGTCATGGAAGGCTACTCCGCCGCTCCCGGGGTGACTGACTGCGCTGCTCTTGGCTTAGGCATCTGAAAAAAACTCCGAAAACGTGCAATTCGGCGGACTCGGGTGCGTTTGGGCTGGTGTGTGGTGCTTACGGATGGCACCTGATGAGTAAGCAGATTGAACGGTGGAGGACACAGAGATGAACACCGGTGCAGTGCGGTTGATGGGCCTTGGGGTGGCGATGTCGATGGTGTTTTCGGGTTTCGCGATGGCGGAGGATTTCGAGGATGGGCCTCGGAAGCGTGGGCGTCGCGGGGGCGGGCAGCGTCTGATGGGGATGGTGCATGTGTTGGAGTATTTGTCGTCGGAGACGGCGCCGGGGACGTTTACAGTGGACTTGTTTCCGGGGCAGGACACGGATGGTGATGGCACGCTGAGCGATGCGGAGTGGACGGCGTTTGCGAGCAACGAGACGGGCAAGATCGTGGATCGCCTGGTGAAGCGTGCTCCTGAGGCGGATGTGGACGCGGATGGGACATTGAGCAGCGTCGAGTTGCAGGCGTTCGTGGATGAGAAGGTTGATGAATTCAAGGAGCGTCTGCTGGAGCATCGCCCACAGGTGGATGCCGATGGAGACGGCGAGCTTTCAGACGCGGAGTTCGCGGCGTTGGAAGACAAGAAGCTGGAGCACATTCTGGATCGTCATCCCGAGTCGGACCTGAACAGTGACGGGACGCTGACGCATGAGGAGGCGACTGCGGCGCGGTTGTCGAAAGAGATTCGATTTGGTCCGAAGCGCGAGGGACGCGGTGGATTTCGCGGGAAGCGTGGTGCGGAAGGTCGTCGTGGCGGTGGATTTCGCGGTGGGCGTGGGCGTTAAGCACGCTGCCGATTGAGATGAGAACGTAGAGAGGCCGGCGTCCCGTTGGGGCGCCGGTTTTTTCATGCGCCTGGTTGGTTGTGAGTTAGATGCGGTCCCAGTCCCAGATGGCGTAGGCGGTGGTTTTGTCGATGGTTTGGCCGGCGACTTTGAGGGTGAGGAGGATTCGGCCTCTGTGGTGGGCTTCGTGGGCGATGAAGTAGCTGAGGGTGGTGAACAATCCGCGTTTGAATCCTTTTCGCTTGGGTTCGCCGTTGAAGACGCCGGTGAGGAGTTTTTCGATGGCGGTGGATGAGGCTTTGAGGGCGGTGGTGATTTCCTTCTTTGTTGGGACGTGTTTGGTGGGGAAGCGCTCGAAGGGATCGGCGATGTCTTTCGCGCGGCGTTTGAGATGGTCGACGCGCACGTTGTGGATGTGGGCGAATTCACCGGCGACCCCCCTGCCGCCGCGTTTGGACAGAGTGACCTCCCAGCCGTCGGGTTTGATCTTCTCGACGAGCATGAGGTTGATCTTGTTGTTGGTTCGCCAGGCCTGGATGAGTTCCTTTTCGGTCATGGCGTTGCCTGGTTACTGATTCTTCGGCGGGAAGAGTGTGCCGAACATTTTGTCGTATCTGTTTCGCCAGCTTGACCAGTCGGTGCCGTCGTGGACCTCGCCGCCATGATAGGTGAAGCCTTTCTCCTTGAAAGCGGTCGCGAAGTCGCGGTTGCCCTGGGCCATGTTCCAGTTTTCGTGCGGGTTGCGGAGGTCGTACTTGCCCCATTCGTAGTAGATGGTTGCTGGCATGTCGCCTGCTGGCGGGAGGTGCTCCATGATGAGGTCACTTGCGGACCCGAAGAGGAACGGTGATTGGGTGCCGATCTTGGCGACTTTGCCGTCGCTGGTTGCGGCACAGAGGATGGCGGAGACGCCAGCGAAACCGTGGCCGATGCTGGCGCGGGCGTCGGGCTTTGCGATGGTACGGAACTTGGCGTCGATGGCGGGGATGAGTTCATCCTTGAAGAAGTTGGGGTAGTCGAGATTGGGGGCGAAGAAGTTGGGCATGTGGTTGATGAAGACGAGGATGGTCGGGGCGACGTCTCGGCCGCTCATGTTGTCCATGGCGGTTGTGATCTGGCCTTTCATTCTGGCGGCTTGTCCACCATGGATGTAGGCGACGGGGTAGCGTTCTTCGGACTCGTTGTATCCTGCGGGAAGGTAGACGGACGTGGCGACTTTGACGGATTCGTCCTTTGCTTGATCGCTTTGCGGTGCAAAGGGATTGCGTCTTGGTTTGATGATTTTGGACTCAACCTCGTGAACAACAAATTTGCCTTCCGATTTGGGGTCCTTGAAGTAGTCGGGTTCTTTCCAATCGGGCATGGCGAACCATGACATGGGGAACTCGGGTCCGAAGCCGAATGCGAGTTCCATGTCTCGGCCGACCATGTTGGTGCTGGTGTTGCGATCGTTGCGCGGGTCGATGATTTCGGTGTAGTCGCGCATAAAAATGTAGTTGATGCGAGCGTCGGCTTCGAGGGGCATGGAGTGGTAGAAGAGGTTGGTTCCCTCGACGCGGGTCATGGGTTGTTCCTGTCGTGCGCCGAAGAGGTCGCCGGCGACGGCGAGGTCGGTTCCTTCGCCTGCGTAGACGAAGTGGACCATGTTCTTTTCGACGATGGGGAAGGTTTTCTGGGTGGCGATGAATTGGTCCACGACGGCTTGCTTGTCGTCTGCGGCGTTGAGCTTCTTGAGGAATGCGCCGAATTTGGAAGACGATGGCGGGGCTGACTTTCGGGCGAGGTCGGTGGACTGGGTTTGTCCGCGGACGATGTCGATGCGGGCGAGGTGGTTGAGGCCTTTGAGGTAGATGCTGTTGTCGGCGAAGGCGGGGTGCGACCAGGTGAGATCGTCGTAGAGTTTGAGGGCTGCGCGTTCCTTGTAGCCCTCGGTGGTGACGGGGGCGATGTGGAGGGAGCCTTCCTTGGTTGCGATGATGAGGTGGTCGTCGACGAGGATGAAGAAACCGTCTCCGGGGTCGCGCGATTTCCAGACGCTTTCACCGGAGTCTGCGTTGACACAGGTGAGGAATCGACTGCTGTAGGCGTAGAGGTGGCCGTCGTGGTAGACGGGGACGTTGAAGCTGTTTCGGATTTGCCGGCCTGACCATTTCTCGTTGAATTTGGTGTCTGCGGATTCGCCGTCCAGGGTGAACATGGCGGATGCGTTGTCCTGGTAGGCGAGGAAGTATCGGCGGTCACCGGCGGGGACGGGTGTGAGGCTCGCAACACCACGAGCGCCGCCACCGCCGTGGTCGTGCTGCCATGCGATGTCGCCGGTGGCGGGGTCGACGGCGATGATCTTCTTGTCGCCGGTGGCGATCAGGTGCGGGTCGTGGCCTAGGGAGGCGTGGATGATGGGACTCTGGTACTGGACGGAGTCGGCGCCTTTGGTCCATTTCTTTTGGCCGGTCTTGGGATCGAAGGCGGCGATGGCGGCGGGTTGGATGTCGTTCTCACCCGACGCGGAGGTGCCGTATTGCAGCAGAACGAGGTCGTTGGCGTACATGGGTGAGGTACCGAAACCGTAGTGTGGTTTAACGGCGTCGTGGTCCTCGACGAGGTCGGTGGACCAGGCGAGTTTGCCGTCGTTGAGATTGAGGGCGACGAAGCGTCCCCGGGGTGCGAGTGCGTAGACATGTCCAGCGGCGATGAGGGGTGTGGAGATGCCGCCGGTGTGGGAGCCGTCGTGGCCTTCGTAGGTCTTGTCGATGGGGAATTTCCAGAGCGGCTTGCCTGAGTTCTGATCGAAAGCGGCGACGATGTCGTCGGTGCCGTCGGAGTAGATGGTGACGACTTTTCCTTTGCCGACGACGGCGCCGGTGTAGCCACTGCCGAGTTCGTGGACCCATTTGATTTCGAGTCCGATGTCGCGGCTGCTGGAGAGGATGGTGGTATCGGTGGTGGTGCCTTGCCCGTTGTGTCCACGGTAGGCGGGCCAATCGGCGGCGGGGGTGGTGGTTGTGATGGTGGCGACGATGATGGCTGTGAGGGTGTGGCGATAAGAAAGCATGGTTTTGTCTCTTGTGTGGTCCCGGCCTGTGGACGTGCGGCGAGTGCACGTTTTCGGTCGCTGATTTTATCCGGTGTTACGCGGCGTGGAGATGCGTGTTGGTGGCAGAGTTGTGTTTTCTTGTGTGGGGAAAGTGGTGGGTGTGGGTGTTTGCGGTGGCGGTAGGTGGCGAAGTTGTAACGTCATTTTTGGTGGGGACTTTGGCGATGTGACGGTGTTGGCGTTGCGTTGGTATGCGGACGTTTGGCTTGTTTTTTTTGTGTCGGTGTTTTTTGGGGCGTGGGGTGGATCGTAGGGTGTGGATCGGGGATTGGCGGCGACTGTGGAAACGTGGATTTCCAGGGAATGGCTGACCAGTCTCTGAAAGGATTGTCATGAGGGCGAGCGGTCGCAGGTGTGCGTACCTGAGTTGTTCGATTCTTGTGTTTGCCGTCGGGGGATGCGAGCTGCAGACGGCGGACTTTTCCGAAAATGATACGAATGACGTGGAACCCGGTCCGATTGCGGCGGATGACGCTGCTGCGGATGGGGATGTTGGCGAGGTCGGCGGTGGTTCGGACGATCCGATGATGGATGATGGTCCGGACGCGGCTGGCGGTCCGCCCATGATGGGTGGAGACGAAATGTTCGATCCGGCGGACTTCGTGATGATGGATGATGATCCGTCTGACGAGCTGACCGACATGGATGCGGCTGAGTTTGATCCGGCGTCGACGCCTGATCCGGCACCGTCCCCCCCACCGATCGGCGGTGGCGGCGGTGGTGGTGGCTTCGTCGGTGGTGGCGGAGGAGGCGGCGGTGGAGGTGGATCGCCGGGCGGTGGCGGTGGAGATCCTGTTGATCCGCCCCCTGATGATCCTGCTGATCTGACGCCGCCGGTGGCGAAGGCTGCGGCGAGTGCGTTCTGGGGGACGTCGCCGTTGACGGTCGAGTTTGACGCGAGCTTCTCGACGGATGTCGGCGGAGAGATCTCGTCTTTTGAATGGCAGTTCGGTGACGGCAACGCCCTTCTGGGTGAGGTCGTCACGCACACGTTTACAACGACTGGGACGTTTCCGGTGACACTTCGTGTCACGGACGCGGGCGGCAATGTCGACGAGACGGAGCTGCCGATCATCGTGGCGGAGCATACGTTTGACCCGGACGACGAAGTCTCTGAGAACGAGGCGCGTCGGTTCCTGTGGCAGGCGGCGTGGGGTCCGACTCCGGCAGACACTCAGTCGGTGATGGATCTCGGGTTCGAGGGCTGGATCGAGGCGCAACGGACAACGCCACAGAGCTTGATTCTGTGGGCGGATCAGCAGACGAACAACGATCGCGATTACGGTGGTCGCAGTCCGGCGCATATCTGGAACGACAACTGCGTCGAGGGTGCGGACCAGCTTCGTCAGCGTGTTGCCTGGGCGTTGATTCAGATCATCGTGATGAATCAGCAGAACGGCACGAATGACGAGGGGAACGGGTACTACTACTCGAAGTATGTCGAGCATGCATTCGGGAACTACCGCGACCTGCTCGAGTTTGTGACGTTCTCCTATCATATGGGGAACTTTCTGACGTATCGCAACAACAAGAAGGCGAATCCCAATCTGGGCACGACGCCTGACGAGAACTACGCGCGTGAGATCATGCAGCTGTTTTCGATCGGGTTGTGGGAGCTGGATCGCAATGGGACGCTGCGGCGGGATGCTGAGGGTGAACCCATTCCGACGTATGACAATGACGACATCATACAGTTCGCGCGGATCTTCACGGGTTTGCGTGGGGCGTCGCTGGATTGGCCTGAACCGATCGTGAATCCGATGGAGATGCGTCCGCAGGATCATGAATTCGGGGAGAAGCAACTGCTGGACTATCCCGGTTCGATGCCGGCGATGGGATTCATCGGTCCGTTGGAGGATGACGCGGATCAGACTGCTGCAAACGGGATGCAGGATGTTCAGGATGCGATTGATAACGTGTTCTACCATCCGAACTGTGCGCCGTTCGTCTCGAAGCGTTTGATTCAGCGTCTGGTGACGAGCAACCCGTCGGCGGCGTACATCGAGCGCGTGGCGATCGCGTTTGAGGGCGGTGGTCCGTATGGGAACGGCGTTCGCGGTGATCTGTTCGCGACGGTCAAGGCGATTCTGCTGGATCCGGAGGCGCGTGATGCGGCCTATCGCGAGCATCCGATGTACGGGGTGGTGAAAGAGCCGTTGCTTCTGCGTTGGGGACTTTATCGTGTGATGGATCGTGTGGATCGGCCGAACGAGGTGTTTCCGTTTCGGATTTCGGCGAGCATCTGGGGCGTGTCTGGCGATCTGGGTCAGAGTTTCATGAACTCGCCGTCGGTGTTCAATTTCTACACGCCTGAGGACACGGTTCCGGGTTCTGAGCTGTCGCGGCTTGGTGTGAAGGCGCCGGAGTTGAAGATTCACACAGACGTGACGGTGATGGGGATGATGAATCGGCTACGGAGCGAGATCGTGACGCCGAACGATGAGCGCGAGGCGGGTGTTTATCCGTATCTGCGATCGCTTTCGGACGATCCGTTCCAACTGGTTGATGAGCTGGATCACATGATGTTCTTCGGGACGATGAGCCATGAGATGCGGGGCATTCTGACGGATGTGCTCGAGCAGATTGATGGTGAGACGGATCGTGTTCGGACGGCGGTGTGGCTGTCGATGGCGAGTCCTGAGTTTCGCGTGTTGCGTTGAGTGGGCGTGTGTGCGTTTTTTGAGGGGTTTGACTGATGGATGACAGGCTTGATCGCTTGATTTCACGTCGCAGTTTTCTGCGGCGCGGCGCATGTGCGTCACTGGGTTTGAGTGGGTTGGCGTCGCAATTGTTCACGTCGCGGATGGTGAGCGCTGCGCTGGCTGACTCTGAGTTTGATGATTACAAGGCGATGGTGTGCATTTTCCTGTTTGGCGGGAACGACAATGGCAACACGCTGATTCCGTTTGATGGTGGTGATCAGAACCATGACTTCTACGCGGCGTCGCGTGGTGGGTTGGCGATCAGTCAGGCGGACCTGGCTGGTACGATCATAGCGCCGTCGAATACGTCGGGCCGTCGGTTTGCGTTGCATCCTTCGATGACGGACGTGAAGGCTCTGTTCGATTCGGGGAACATGGCTGTTGCGTCGAATGTCGGGACGCTGCTGTATCCGATGACGAAGGCTGGGTGGGTGAATGATTCGATTCCTCGTCCGCGACAGTTGTTTGCGCACAACCATCAGCAGGAACAGTGGCAGTTGTCCACTGCGGACGCGGTGGAGGACTTTGGCTGGGGTGGCCGGGTCGCGGATGTGATTCAGTCGTGCGGAGTGAACACGGATGCGACGGTGTCGATGAACATTTCGATCGCCGGGACGAATGTGTTCCTGGCGGGTCGGCAGGTGGCGCCGTATACGGTTGGGACGAGCGGTCCGATTCGTTTGAACACAGGCGGGTTGGGCAATTCGAGTGAGCGGGCGTTGGCGGCGCAGGCGTTCTCGGATCTGATGGCGTTGCAGTCTGATCCGGGCTATTCGGGTGCTCAGATGATGCAGAAGGCGTACGCTGACATTTCGGAGCGTGCGGTGGTGAATTCGGATCTGGTGGACGCGCTGCTGGATCTGCCGAGCTCGATTCAGGCGACGGCGCCGGACAACAATCGGCTGGCGGATCAGTTGATGATGGCGGCGAGGCTGATTGAGCACAGTCAGCAGCAGCTGCATCATCGGCGGCAGATATTCTTCTGTTCGCTTGGCGGGTTTGATAACCATGACGGGTTGGTGGGCGAAGGTGCCGATCCTGGGCCTCATGCGAACAACCTGAAGAAGGTGAATGACGCGTTGAAGTTCTTCTGGGACGCGCTGGGGGATATTTCGATGCGTGATCGGGTGACGACATTTACGTCGTCGGACTTTGGCCGGACGTTCAAGTCTAACGGGAACGGGTCTGACCATGGCTGGGGTGGTCATCACTTTGTCATGGGCGGCAGTCAGGTGAATGGCGGGCAGTTGTACGGAACGTTCCCGGATCTGACGATCGGTGGGGACGACGACACGGGCAACGGGCGGTTCATTCCGACGACGTCGGTGGATCAGTACAGCTTTGAGGTGGCGAAGTGGATGGGTGTGCCGCTGTCAGAGATGTCGACGGTGTTCCCGAACCTAGATCGGTTCCTCGATATTCATGATGCTGGGACGCATCTTGGGATGTTGGGGTAGGGCTGGTCGCGCAGGATTGCGAGACGGCTGCCTGCGTGTTGGCGGGCGGTCGTTCTATTTTGATCTTGGGGTCCGGAGCATCGATCGTGGCATCGCGGCGTGCATCCACCTGTCGCCACAGATGCGGGGCATGCCGGCGAGAACGTGCTTCGGGCCCCCTGCTTCAGGCTCCCAGCTGGTGGATTGACTTGACCGTGTCGTGGGGTGGGGTTAGTAGTATTGCAGCGGCGTGATGCCCACTTTGGAGAGGTGGCTGAGCGGCTGAAAGCAACGGTTTGCTAAATAAACTCACAGGTCAGTCCATTCCGTAACCCCCTACCCGGCAACCCCTTACAACTCGACAAAATCGTCAGATTCGAGTTTAGGCAACAGTTTAGGCAACATTCTACTCCCATTCTTGGCCCAAAAACGCGGCCTCACATTCCCCTAACCTTCTGTAACAACCTCACCAAAGCAACGGTCTACTTCACATTTGCTTTCAGCCGCTTTTCGGTGGCTCTACCGTGGATTGGTGGTTGCGTGGTGGATCGTGAGCAGAGTCCCCCCCTACCCTCTGCATGGGCCATCATTTTCCCGCGAAAAATAGAATCACCTTGACTTTTTCGTCCCATATTGAATGTTGTGGTGAGCGATTCCCGAATCGCTCCCCTCGTAGACAACTGGAACGAAGCCCGCCCGGGCATCCAATCCTGGGAGGGCTTTTGTCTTGCAAACCGTGAACTCGTAAAGGCTTACGTCAACGAAAGAGGTACGCATGGAATGAGCGGAAATTGTTTAGATAGAAAAAACGAGTATTTTATCTATTTAGATAACAATGTCAACATTTTTCTCGATTTTTCTCTTGCAATTTCTCGTCGAATCTGATACCATATGTTGCTGAAGGATTCAGATGCAATGTGAAAACATTTGAATTAACGTATATTCGGGTGAATATATTTTGAAAGGTAGCATATGAAGTGATTACTGTTTTTGTGACGAAACGAGAAACCTATAGCATCGCCGTAGATGTTAGCAACGTAGAGGAGGCAAAAAGACAAGCAATTCTGAATTTCGAAAGAATGAAGTATGCGGAGAAAGCCTTTGACTTGCAGTCTGAGGCTATTTTTGTGGAAGCTGACGTGACCCCACGATATCGATCCAGTGGTAGAGCGACTATTCTGCTGCTTGGATCAGGAATTGAAGGAGGTCATGTTGATGGCGAGGAAACGGTTT
>JANQQK010000056.1 GCA_028289375.1 Phycisphaerae bacterium
AAACCGTTTCCTCGCCATCAACATGACCTCCTTCAATTCCTGATCCAAGCAGCAGAATAGTCGCTCTACCACTGGATCGATATCGTGGGGTCACGTCAAACGACGCCTTCAATCCGAACACGAACTTCCGCAACTGTATTCTCTGGAACAACACCAATCGCCTGGGTGTCGTGAGTTCACCACAGGTACTCGTAGCAGATGGCTTTGTTACGGTCACCAACTCGATCATGGAGAATGGATGGAATGGCCCCGGCATGAGTTCGGTTGTGGATGTGGATCCGTTGTTCGCGAATCAGGCTGGTCTGGATGGTGAGGTGGGAACACTCGACGACGACTTGCGGGTGACATCCAATTCCGGGGCAATCGACGCTGCAGACGAGACCCATCTTCCGGCAGACGTGCATGACCTCGACTTTGACGATGACACGACGGAGCTTATTCCCATCGACTTCATCGGCAACAGTCGGATCGTCAACGATGTCCTGGACATCGGAGCATACGAGAACATTCCCTAGAACGACGGTGCGGCTGCGCTCAGTTGACCTGTTCCCGCAGAAGTGATCCACGTGGATTCTCTTGAATGTGCATTTGATCAAGGAGGGCTGATCACGAGCAGCAAGCGACGTATTGCCAAATCCCCAATCGTCTACTGAGTCAGTTTTCGGAATCAGAGAGGGAGCAGTGCATCCGATTCTTGAGTCAGATCGCACGCGAAAGATATGGTGGCCGACCTCGGCTCTGACTTATACGTCGACCTGCTGGACTTCGCAGTGATTCAACGATGCAAGAGTGGGCCGGCGGAACGTCATGACCCAGCCTGCGCAAACCGGCACGCTCCCGCCCCTGTCAGCCATGGTACGAGCATAGACCTGCAACAGGACCAGGGGTAATGTCCGTTGCGCCGGGTCCGGGAGCTCACCCAATTTCTGTACCAACCTTTGTGCGAGTTTGGGGTCGTTTTCGGTCTCTGTGTTCTGGCCGATTCGGGCGAACTCGCTGGGGGCCAGGTAACCCAGAGCGGTGTGGGGTCGATCGGCGATGAGTGCGACCTTGCGAAAAGTAGTGCAATGCCCTTCAGATGCAAGGAGCACTGATTCATGCAAGAAACCGTGCTTTGGAGCAAAAGACTGCGCACTGATGCAGTTGATGAATCGTCGGCTCGGCAATGGACCACCTGCCCGCCGTCAGAATGACTTCCCTCAGATTCCAATCCAAACTTCATCATGGTCGGTGAACCAATGACTGAGTATCGGGGCGTCAAATCGCGACTCTTATGTGGTGGCAAGTTGGCGTTTGATTCCGGATTTATCATCGAGGTGCGTCGGTGAGCGCCTCGCACAGGGCGTCTTGCAAATCCCAGTCGCTTGCCTTGCTGGCGGCGTCGCGTGCACTCTGCAATGCAATTACGACGTTGGCCTTTCGGTCGATGTAAATGCCCTGGCCGAAAATGCCAACGGCCTTGAATGCACCCGAGCCCTCCAGCCACCACAGGTATCCGTAACCCCGATAGGCTTCAGATGGCGTGGTCGACTTGTCCATCCAGTCACGCGGGATCACCTCGGTACCGTCGGCAAGGCGGCCTCCGTTGAGTGCAAAAAGGCCAATGCGACCGTAGTCGCGGAGCGTCGCGCTGATGCAACAGCCGCCGGACTCGCCGCCGCCCGGCTCTGAGAGCAACCAAGTCGCGTCGGATTCCATCCCAAAGGGGCGCCAGATCTTTTCCGCCAGATATGTCGAGAGATTGTTGCCGATCGCCGAGCGCAGCAATGTGCCAACCAGGTTCGTCTCAGCCGTATTGTAATTGAACTCCTTACCGGGGTCAGCCTCGCGTGGCTTGCTTCGCAGGAACGCGTAAAGACCGAGCGTGGACCAGTCGGCTTGGTTCACATCGGATTTCGGATCGGCGTAGTCTTCGTTCCAACGCACGCCAGAGGCCATCTGCAGCAAGTCACCGATGGTGACTTTTTCATAGGCTGAGCCCTTCAGGCGCGGCAGGTAGTCGGTCACGCGTTCGTCTAGGTCCTTTATGTAACCATCCTTGATCGCCGCGCCGATCAGGATCGACACGACCGACTTGGCCACGGAGAAGGACACCCAGCGGCTCTGCGGCGTGTTACCCAGGCCATACCGCTCGTAGACAATCTTACCATCCTTGATGACAAGCAGGCCGGCGACTTTCTGCTGAACGAAGTACTCGTCGACAGTAAGCGTCTTGTCGGCATCTGTGATCTTGACGCCCCCCAGATCGCGCTTGTCCTCCGGTAACGGGAAAGATGCTCCGCCCGCGTTTATGTTGCGGGTGGGAAAGATCTTCTCGATGTTCCGAAACCCGGCGACCTTCTGCCGTGGCTCCCAGAAAAGAAACCTCTCCGGCGGTCCGAGGTTCTTCGGATCGTTGGCTGGGTCAAATGTGGGCGGATCGGCAGTGCTGGATCCAACTGTGCCAAAGAGGAAGCAAAGGAACGCGGAGAGGTTCTTTTTGCAGAGCATATTGGGTTTCCCGAAGCCGCCAAAGTTTCATGGCATCAAAGAGCGACAGGGTAGGGCGACCGACCTGCTGCGGCAATTCCGCAAAACCAAATGCGTTTTCCGCGAGTGTCCAAACGGTTTGGAATGCGCCTTCGGACAAACACACCAAGTGTACGCCGTTCTTCCTCGACGTGCGGTGTTCGATGTCTGCGCTCCCATTAGTTTGGGAGTCGCCCGGGCTCGTACACGTAGCTGCGAAACACTGCCCCAGGAGTGGCTGCAGGTGCGCGATCACGCACTATGTACATGCGGATATGCACGGCAGATCAATCCCAAACGCGCCCTTAAAGCGGTCTATTGACGCCCGCGTGACGTACGGTACGCTAATGGCATGGGATTGTCATTACGCAGGAGAACTCAATCATGAGCCCGTGCTGCCCCAACTGTGGATCTGCCCAGTCTCTCGGTAACGAGGCTGCTTCGGTCTGTAACGAGTGCGCGACTGCGACCGTCTCAGGAGCCTCCATCAGCCTGCCGCTGTTTCTTGTGGCTGTGTTCGCGGCAGGCGTAGCGGTGATGGCCTTCCGAGTGCTTCGTGGCCGGGCAAGCGGAATACTCCAGATGAGCCGGCCGGCGGTGCGTTGATGAACACGGCTGCCTCGGGAGCAGGATCGCGGCGTCAATATGGCGGTGCCGTTGCAATGCGGGAAGGCCGCCCACGGAAATGGTGGGCTGCTTCGACCGTTGCCTGCGTTAGCGTCGCCGTCGCCCTCATCCTCAGTGGATGTGCGACGACTCAGCGCTTACCAGCATGCACTGGGAGCGCGTCCGAGGTTGGTTCTCCGCTCCATACGTTCGCCCTGTTGGGCGAGGCTGCCGATCACGAAGCCCTCTACACCCTCGTCGGTGGGCTTAAGCCGATGAGCACGGGATTTTGGGGCAGCACATTTGCGGTCGACGATCCCGATCTTGCTGATCTGCGCTGTGCACGAGCGGCGCTCGCCCCGCTTTGCAACGACGTCTGGTACGCGGATGTTCAGGTGTTCGACGACATTTACGACGGCGAGCGCTCGGTCCATGCGTACGTCGTGCACCGGGCGGCGATGGCCCGCATGATCGAACGCTATGAGGAATTCTGGAATCAGTGGGGCATCACGTGCTGTACGCACCCGTCCGAGGTTGTGGCAGTCGTGGACCGGATGCCCAAAGCAGACCGATGGCGCGGTTATGGACACCTCTTCGGTTACCCCAAGCACGCGGTGGACTTCTTCGTCGAGTCGGGTCTCTTGCTTGAGAATGACCGCGACGTCGGACCGGGCCAGGATCGCCAATTCGTTCAAATTCCGACCCATGCAGCCGAGATGGGCCGGTTTACGTACGCCGTGCCGCTCGACCATGTGAGCACAGCCGCCGACAACGCGATCGCGAGCAAAGCGAATTGCATCCTCGCGGCATACACCGAACGCAAGGGACGGATGCGGGACGCCCGGAGCATGATCGCGGAGCTGCGGACGCTCAACCAACGATTCGAGAGCATGATCCTCTCCGTTGCTGATGTTCGTGGGCCTCAGTCCGTAGCGGAGACGGGGATGCTGTTCTGCAGATTCGATGGCAGCAGACACGACACGATGGCGAATCACGATCACGGACTTGCTGAGGATGTCTTGGCGGAAGCCGCGATCACTCATTGCTTCAATCCTCGGGGCGGCTTCTCGAGGAGCGAATGGACCCCGCGGTATCGCGCGGGGTCATGCACGACGGGCGTTAGCCCTTTGTCGAAGGCCGTCGTGTTGACGGCAGATTGAATTCCAGACCAGGGAGATCGCCCGATGATAACCACAGTGAATTCGAAGGTCTATGACGTAGTCGTCGTTGGTGGCGGTGCTGCGGGCGTGGGCGTTGCCGTACCGCTGATGCATGCAGGTATTGAGAACTTTGTCGTGCTCGAACGACACACAGTCGGAGCGTCGTTTGCCTCGTGGCCAGCCGAGACACGATTCATAACTCCATCGTTTCCAAGCAACTCGATTGGCATGCTCGACTTGAATTCGATCGCGATCGGTTTCTCGCCAGCGTACAGCCTGGAAGTTGAGCATCCGACGGGCGAAGACTATGCGGCACATTTGCGAGGAGTTGCGAGATACTTCGAGTTACCGATACGTGAAGAGACCGACGTGCATCGCGTCGCGAAGGTTGGCGATGAGTTTCGCATCGATACGCCCGGCGAGACCTTGCGGGCCAGACATGTTGTTTGGGCTGCCGGTGAGTTTCAATATCCGCGCTTGAGTGGGTTCGATGGCATCGAGCACTGTCGGCACACCGCAACCATTCCCAGCTATGAGGGACTCGATGGGGACGACTTCATCATCATTGGTGGCTACGAAAGTGGTGTCGATGCGGCGTACCATCTGGCATATCGGGACAAGCGGGTGCGATTGTTCGACGCAGGCTGCCCGTGGAGAAGCGATAGTTCCGATCCCAGTATTGCTTTGTCTACATATTCTCAGGAGCGGATGCGAGCAAACTGGTTTGCAGAGTGCGTAGAGCTGTTTCCGGATACGGCGATCAGTTCCGTCGCGCTCGTGGACGACATGTATGAAGTCACAACACAGAACGGACTGCGGTTTCAATCTCCCGTTCCGCCACTGATGGCTGCTGGATTTGAAGGAGGCCACAAGCTTGTCGCGGACTTGTTCGAAACGCGCGACGATGGCTTTCCGCTCTTGAGCGATCAGGACGAGTCGACCATCGTCCCGGGGATGTTTCTCTGTGGTCCTGCGGTGCGGCACGGCAGTCACGTCTTCTGCTTTATCTACAAGTACCGCCAACGATTTGCAGTTGTCGCGGCGGCGATTGCCACCTCACTTGGCCTGCCAGTGACTGAACTGGAAAAGTATTACCGCCAATGGGGCATGTACCTGGACGATCTCTCATGCTGTGGCGAGGAGTGTAACGTATGTTGACCGCGATCGAGCGGAGGTTGCGCGCCGCGATATTGCGTGCGGCTATACGCGATGTGCGTGACGATGCGAACGGTTCAAGGTCGTCCCCAGATGGGAGTGTTCCTCGCGGTGCACGGGCAGGCCGCTTAAGGCCGCATCGCCGTTTTGGCATGGGTTGATTGTTCGTTCAAGTACCTCTGTTAACGAAAGGGTAGTTCTGTGACCAGTGAATTACAGCATTTCGCGACGACCGTGCAAAAATCGGTTGCCAAGGCGACGATTATCGATCCAAGATCTGAGATCGCGGATGCCGGCGTGGAGTATTGCGTCAGTAGCGGCTACGTGCTGATCTCGGATCGATCATCGAAACGGGCGTTCGTCACCCACATCAGCAACGTCGTGCTCGAACTCGTGGAAGGTTCCTGATGTGGAGTCCGCCGACTGAAGTCGTGGGTGAAGGTAGCGTGCCCGACCGCGGGCCAAGACGACTTGAACGGGTGCTGCGTATCGAGTGGCTTGGGCAGACAGCTGCCAGCATCTGCTGGATCGGCAGTGTGTTGGCATACGGAATCAGCTCCAGCGGTGATTGGTTGCAGTTGTTTGCTGCGTCGTCGTGGTTGTTGGCGAACATTGCAGCCGCCGTAACCGCCGGGGCTGACTAGGAGGGGAGCTGGTTGATCTTGGATGGCGCAACGGCCGCGAGTGATGGAGATGCAGGTATGCCCACGTATGACTACTACTGTCCGGAGAATGGCCGTGAGGTTGCTGTGTTTCATGCCATGAGTGCGCAGATCGCGACGTGGGGCGAACTCTGTGACCTTGCATCAATTGATGTAGGTCAAACCGCGCGGGAGTCTCCGGTGCAAAAACAGATCGGCATGGGGATCGTACTTATGCGTGGACCTGTATCGTGTACCGGGCCAAGTTGTTGCAGCAACAACTCGTGCGGGGACTGATAGTCAATGCCGCACGGGCAGATTGAAGAACCGAATGACCGTTTTTCGACACACTACGGATCGTCAATGCTCGGCAGTCAACCGAAAGTCAATCGGCTTGGCTATGAGATCGAACCGTCCGGGTGTCCGGAATCCACATGAACGCATGGAGGCAGACATGGAAAAAAGCGACCTGCCCACGACCTATGATGAGTGGTTCCACTGCATTACCGTGAAATGCAGGGTGCGGCTGACACCGGAGTTCGCACGAGAGCGGATCGCTGCTCTTGGCAATGTAGAGTCGCCCGAGGCAGTACGGTTCGCAAAGATCTACGGACAGACGCACCGGGAGCGGGTCGTCGAGTGGTATCAACGGGTGGCTGGCTGATCGAAAGAAGGGAGCAACCGAATGCAATTCGCGAAAGCAGAATCAATCATTACCTGGGACGCTGAAGCCGTCGCAGCATTTGCCACCGGGAACGAGGACATCTTGGTGCTCCCTCGCCGTCCGCTGGACCACCTTGGCCCGGCAATCCGCGCGGGGCGCGTGCACGACACCTGGTCAATTGTACGCCGGGAGGCAGTCGCTCGAGAGGTTCGCCTTGGACTCGGCGAGCTTGAGGTTGCGTCGCCCGAGTTGGCGGCCGACCTTCTCGGCCTGGTGACCGCGTTTCTCGACCAATTCGACCTGCAACAGGCGAGACTGCGGCTCGAAATCACGCAGTCGCAGTCGTGCCCCAAATTCCACTGCGACAACGTCAACATCCGCCTGGTCACGACGTACCTCGGCCCGACCACCGAGTACCAATACGCCGGCGACAACGCCATCTACGCGGCTCCATTGTACGGGCTGGTCTTCCTCAAGGGTCACAAGCACTCAACCCACCGCGACACGGTGCATCACCGATCTCCGGATGTCCCCGATGGCGAGAAACGTCTGTGCGTGGCGATCGACTACTCTCTTCAGTGACGTGAAAGTGGGACAGTCAGGTACAAGATTTATGGCAGATCGCACTCTTATCCCGTGCCACATCGTTTGCGGCCCTTTGGGTGTCGGCAAGACATCGGCGATCCTCAACTACCTCCGTCATTGCGCGCCCCGCCAGCGTGTCGGCGTGTTGGTCAATGACTTCGGTCCCGTGGGACTCGACAGCACAACGCTTGAGGCTGATGCTCCGATGGCCACGGTGCTCAATGTGCCCGGCGGGTGCATCTGTTGCACAATGCTTGAGGAGCTTCCCGAGTGCATCCGTCGGCTTGTCTCCGAGCAGACGCTGGATCGGCTGATCATCGAGCCCAGTGGCATGGCCTCGCCGGTGCAGGTGATCGCCTTGCTTCAGGAGGCCGAGCGGGAACTGAACATCCGCTTGCAGCCTGCCATTGTGATTCTGAGCACCGTCGATTTCGACGAGGAAAAGTTTGAGAGGTTGGCGTACTACCACAGGTTCAGCGACGCTGCCGACATCCTCGTTTTCAACCGATGTGATCAAGCCGGCGAGTCCAAGATCAAACGAGCGCAGGAATGGGCAGGCAATCTTGACCCACCGAAGCTCCGCGTGCTGACCACGTCGCATGGGGAATTGCCTTTGGAAATATTCGAGCTGACCGAGCAAGCGACGCACACGCGAGAATCCCTTGCGCACCACCATCACGATCACTCTCACGATTCGACAGTCCACTCCGGGGGCTTTGTCCTCGACGCCGCGCGGAGCTTCGATAAGGAGGTTCTGCTGATCAATCTGTCGCGCATCTGTCTAACGGGCATTGCGGAGAATCAGGTGCTTCGGCTCAAGGGCGTCTTTCATACCCACGCCGGTTGGCAGACCATCGAAATCGCCAACCGCATGGTTACGTCCCGCCCCTCTGCCCACCGACGCGATAACCGTATGGAATGGCTAACTCAACCCGGCGTCGTGGACCAGACGCGCATGCTCATGGAGATCGACAGACCGGTTGGATTTGCAGGAGATCGTCGGGGCCTTCGAGGATCTGACCGATGACTCCGCGTAACACACTGCAACAGCTTGCGATCGGAGGTGAGATCGCATCTGTCGGACGGCCGTTGTCGGTACAGAAACGTCACGAAACCGCCTCTGCGAACGCTCCGAGCATCGACCTTCGTAGGGTGTATCTCGTGGTGAAGCGCTCGCTTGAGTTTGGCGAGACGCGGGCGAATCCCTGGTGCAAAGACAGATTGGCATGGGGATCATTCTGGCGAGCAGTCTGATCGGCTGTCGACATTCGGGGTGATATGTTGTGGTGTCCGTGGATACGGCGGTTGATTAGAAGTCTGGAATCACAAGAATAGGAAATGACTGCATGTCTCAAGCTAACGCGAAGCGCTTACCGGTAACCGTTCTTTCAGGCTTCCTAGGAGCCGGAAAGACGACGCTGCTCAACCATGTCCTGAACAACCGGCAGGGACTGCGGGTCGCGGTCATTGTCAATGACATGTCCGAGATCAACATCGACGCCTCGCTCGTTCGCGATGGCGGTGCGCAGCTGTCACGCACGGAAGAGAAGATGGTCGAAATGACCAATGGCTGCATTTGCTGTACGCTTCGAGAAGACTTGATGATCGAAGTCAATCGGCTCGCGCGGGAAGGCCGATTCGACCATCTCCTGATCGAATCGACCGGTATCGGTGAACCAATGCCCGTGGCGGCGACCTTTTCATTCCGCGATGAGGACGGCCAGAGCCTCAGTGACGTCGCATCGGTGGACACGATGGTGACGGTCGTCGACGCCGCGAATTTCCTCAAAGACTTCGACAGCAAACAGAGTCTGAACGATCGGAAAATGGGTATCGGCGAAGAAGACGAGCGAACGATCGTCGATTTGTTGACCGACCAGATCGAGTTTGCGAATGTGATCGTCATCAACAAGTGCGACCTGGTATCCGGCTCTGAGGCCGAGCGGCTTGAGGGCATCCTTCATCACCTGAATCCTGAAGCCCGGATGCTGCGTGTCTCGCGTGGCCGAGTCGATGTGTCCCAGGTCGTTGGCACCGGCCTGTACGATGAAGAGGCCGCCAGCCAGATGCCCGGTTGGGTCAAGGAACTCAACGGCGAGCACACACCCGAGACCGAGGAGTACGGCATCAGCAGCTTTGTCTATCAACGCCGCAAGCCTTTCCATCCGCAACGCCTGATGACGGCGCTTGGCCGCGGACTCGAAGGCGTCGTTCGGTCGAAAGGATATCTCTGGGTCGCGACGCGGCCTCACTATTGCGGTGTCTGGTCCCAGGCTGGCGCTTCGTTGCAAATCGATCGAGCGGGATACTGGTTCGCCGCGGTCGAACGTGAGCAATGGCCCGACGATCCTGCCAGGCGGGCGTGGATCGAGGAAAAATGGGACGACGAGGTGGGGGATTGTCGGCAGGAGATCGTCTTCATCGGTGTGGCGATGAATCGAGAGAAGATCGAAGCCGCAATGGATGCCGCATTGATCACAGAAGAGGAGATGGCCGCTGGTCCCAGGAATTGGCGGCATTTCGAAGACCCGCTGCCAAGCTGGGAGCCTCAGGATCAACACGCCGAAGATGCAATCAACTGAGGTATCGAGGCCGCACGCAGCCATGGACTTTCGATTCACAACAAGAGACGCCAAGCACATTGATGGGGTCACCATTGGTGGCTTCGGAGAGCGTCGCTCGTTCTGCAAGACCACCGAGCCCATCCAGACTGCAGGCCAGGGTCTTGAGGGGTTCGGAGAATGAGCGTGGATTGGCTGATCGTCGGCGGCGGAATCCACGGTTTACACATCGCCGCGCGTTTGCTCGGCGAGGTGGGCGTCTCTCGCGATCGACTCCGAATCGTGGACCCGGGTGATCGACTGATCGCGCGCTGGCGAGCCTGCACCGCAACAATCGGGATGAACTATCTGCGCTCACCGTCGGTCCACCATCTGGACCTCGCCCCCATGTCCCTTCAACGCTTCGCACGCGAACGCAAGATTCGAAGGGGATCCGGGCTATTCGCATCTCCGTACGAACGGCCCGCACTGACGCTCTTCAATGCCCACTGCGATCAGGTGGAGGAGACTTTCGGGCTTGCAGATCTCCATATAAGGGATCGGGTTACCGCGTGTTCGGCCGATTGTGACGGTGTTGGCGTGGAGCTTTCAAGCGGACGCAGGATCGATGCGCGAAACCTCGTGCTGGCCATCGGCGCGAGCGAGCAGCCAGAGTGGCCTGAATGGGCGGCGCGGGGCAACTCGCGCATCTGCCATGTGTTTGAACCAGGGTTCGACGAATGGCCGTCGTCGAGCGAGACCGTCATGGTGGTTGGCGGCGGCATTTCAGCCGCTCAGTTGGCGCTCCGACTCGTGGAGGAGGACCACGATGTTCATCTGGTTTCCCGCCACGTACTCCGCCAGCATCAGTTTGACAGCGATCCGGGATGGCTGGGCCCCAAATTCATGGCGGAATTCAGTCAGGAGCGGGACTTCGGCCGACGCCGAGCCATGATCACTGCGGCGCGCCACCGTGGATCGGTACCCCCCGACGTTCGGCAATTGATTCGAAAAGCGATCGCGCGTGAACAACTGGAGTGGCACGAAGGTGAGGTCACCGGGTTTAGAGAACGGCAGCGTGCAATCGATGTCGCGCTCAGCACCAACGCAATTGTGACGGCTGATCGTGTGCTCCTCGCGACCGGCTTCGCCTCGCGTCGACCGGGCGGATCGATGGTCGATGAGCTGATTGCCTCAGCTTCGCTGCCGTGTGCAACCTGCGGCTACCCGATCGTGGACTCTATGCTACGATGGCATCCGCGAATATTTGTCTCGGGCCCTCTAGCGGAACTCGAATTGGGGCCCGTGTCGCGAAACATTGCAGGGGCGAGGAGGGCGGGTGACAGGATCGTGGACGCCGCTCGTACCGGCAGCCTTGAGGTGGCGGAACTAACATGAGACCGATCCCCTGTTCAACCAGTGGTGATTGGGGTTTAGACGTAACCCAGCGCGGTATGTGTGCTCGCAACGCACATATGCAAAGGGGTTTCAACTTGCTGCTGCGAGCGCAAGAGGGTCGTATTGGAGGATGTGACCGATGACTCGGCGTAACACATCACAGCAACGAGCGATTGGAGGCGCGATTGAAGCCGCCGGTCGGCCGTTGTCTATTCAGGAAATCAATCAACTTGCCGCAAAGGATGTTCCAGGCATCGGCCTCCGTACGGTTTACCGTGTGGTGAACCGATTGCTTGACGATGGCGTGATTGCTCCGGTCACTGTGCCCGGTCAGCCGGATCGATACGAGCTCGCCGAAGCTGCGGCGCGTCATCACCACCATTTCCACTGCCTTGGTTGCGACCGTGTCTTCGACATTCACAGCTGCCCAGGACGGATAGACCGAATGGTCCCGGAAGGGTTTGTGCTCGACGGGCACGAGATCACGCTGAACGGATTGTGCGCTCAATGCGCGTGACAGCGTCGCGGCAGGTCAACTGATCTATCCGGCTCCTTCGAACTCGCCGTTCACGGACCGCAGTTGAGTCGCATTGTCGAAAGAAACATGTGGCCGGGCTGGAAACAAGTCTGCCCGTTGTTTGCGGGGGTGCAAGAGCCTGACTGAACGAGAGCGCCGCGCATCCTGCATCATGATTATCTGGTGTCATCGCAGGAGCGATTGTCGCAGCGCCGGACGAGTAAATTGGATTAACCCATGATTGAAGACCCGACGACTCCGACATCGAGCAACCCCCCAATCGTCTTGTTCGACGGCGTCTGCAACCTTTGCGACTCCGCGGTGCAGTTTGTCATCGACCGCGACCGGCGAGCGCAGTTCAGGTTCGCCGCGATGCAATCTGATGCAGCCCGCGTTGCACTGGACCGTGCAGGAGCATCGGAATCCCTCCCCGATAGCATGATCGTGATCGACGACCGAGGCGTGCACACGCGGTCGGATGCCGCCCTCGCCGTTGCGCGCAGACTCGGTTTTCCGTGGTCTTTGCTTACGATTGCGCAATTGGTGCCTCGGTTTGTCCGCGACACGCTGTATGCATGGATCGCACGCAATCGTTACCTGTGGTTTGGTCGTCAAACAGCATGCCGAATACCAACGCCAGAACTTCGTTGCCGGTTTCTTGATGCTGACGAAGTGCCGCAGGTAGTGTCGTCAGATGTACTCATCTGCGACAGGCACCTTGAAAAACCTGCCCTGGGCCTCGGTTTTGGCACGCTTCCTCAACGGTTCCTTCTCATTTACCCGATCCTATTTATGCTTCCCTTTCCGCTGACGCTGCTCAGGCTACTCGACATCATTCCGGGGTACGGTGACTCGTTTCTAGCAGCTGCCGTTAACTGGATGATTGAGTTACATCAACAGGCGATGCAACCGATTGTCGCGTGGATGGGGCGAGTGCTTGTAGGAGAAACACCCTCTTTCGATTTTACTGGCAGCGGTGATGGTCTTGCATCCTACCTTGAGGTGCTCCTGAATCTGTGCATTGCATCCCTCATCGCATTTGCGTGGTGGTTCTGGCGGCGATCTACTCCGGTTTCACCCAGAGTAACGGACGCTTACCGAATGGTACTGCGATACTATGTCGCGTATGTCATGCTGTCCTACGGATTTTCAAAGGTCTTCCCGTTGCAGTTCTCCGTGATGGGCCCAGACCGATTGATCCAGCCGTATGGCGACTCCTCGCCGATGGGTCTGCTCTGGACCTTCATGGGTGCAAGCCCCGGGTACCAAATGTTCGCCGGTGCGGCGGAGGTGCTGGGCGGGCTCTTATTGATGTTCCGTCGTACGGCACTCTTAGGAGCCCTCGTTGTCATGGCAGTCATGGCGAACGTCTTCGCAATGAACCTGTTCTTCGATGTGCCGGTGAAACTCTACTCCTTTCACTACCTCGCTTTCGCGTTTCTTGTTGCACTGCCTGACATGCCACGCCTTGTTGGACTCTTCGTTGCAAATGTGGCGATCGCGCCTCGCGATTTTCGCCCGTTCTGGTTCACTTCGCGCCGCTGGTGCCGCATCATGAGCATCGCCAAGGTCATTTTGATCGTGGCTCTGCTCGGTTCGAACACGGATGCCCGTATCAAGCGAATGCGGTCCAGCGGACCATGGGCGCCAAAGAACGACCTTCGCTCCGTGTACCGTGTAGAGTCCTTTGAGATCTTGGGAACCCCACCTGACACGGTGTCAGTCACCGATTCCGTCCGCTGGGTGCGTGTCGGTCTGAAACCGCCATGGGCCGCGACAATTCTGCGTGCAGACGGAACCGCCGTACGATTGCGAATGCGGCTTGACGAAAAAGCCTCGACGATGGCGCTCTTCGATCGACAGTTCCTCGATCCTCCCTCCGAGCCACTTCAGCTTGAGCGGCTCGCCCATGAGACGATCCGGCTCACTGGCATCTTCGACGACATGCCGATAGAGGTCACAATGCGCCGGGAAGAAGACGAGAGCCTTTTCCATTCGCGCGGTTTCCGATGGATTAGCGAGTATCCGTTTAACCGGTGAAGTCGTTTGTCTGGACACCCCAACAGACAAGGTTGGCGGCGCATACGTAGTGATGCTGCCGCGAGAGCAACTGTAAGTTCAGCCAATCTGGTGCTGATCCTCGAATTCGGTCGGCTTGCTTGCTTGTTCGGATGTCGGAGTTGGTTTGAACGGTGCGCATTGAGGCATTTTCGGGAGTGCGTTCGCGTATTGCGGCTCGCGACACCCTGTCAGGCACACATGCCAGCAAGTGCGTTATGGAAAGCGAACCACTGATCGTCCCAACACGGCAAGGCGTCGAGAAGACATTACGATGACGACCTCAACGCATAGCAGCACAACCACAACTTGGCCGGCTGGGAGATTCCAAGCATACGCCACCCAAAGCCCTACCAGTCCGGTGCCGACTGCGATGAGTGGGCTCATCCAGAAGAGTGTCCGCACCTCGCCGCAGACTTGCTTGGCGATCAAAACCGGCAGGGCGAGGCAGCCGAATGCAAAAATTACGCCGGTGGATCGAACCGCCAAGCCAACAGCAAAGCCGATCAGCATGGCGAATGCGACATTCCACAGCCCAACACGCAAACCGATCGCGGCCGCCATCACTGGATCTGTAAGGAGGATGACGATAGCGCGCCAAGAAACGAGCATCATGACCGTCAGTATGACCAGCAATGAGCCCATGAGAATGGCGTCGGTGGCAGTTGCACCAAGGACTGAAGAGGTCTGAAGCCGCCGAAACTGCTCCATGCCCGACGAGGCGTTGGCGAGGACAAGAATCGCGGTTGCTGCTGAGAGAGCGAAAAGCAAGGCTGTTCGTTCATCGCCATCAAGATCGGTGCCCATCGTGCTCTGGCCGCTCCCAAGCGTTGTGACCAGCGCAGCAACAATCGCAGCACCAATTACAACCGAGTCCCGCAAAATTGCTGCGTCGGCCAAGGTGGCGGAGGCGCCGACGGCAAGTGCATAACAGGCGTAGCCAAGTCCCGAGGCCTGCGCGACGGCGGCGGTCATGAAGAGTTGGCGGCGAGCCGCAGCAATGACGCCGAGCATCGCCAGGGTTGCTGCTGCAAGGAGTGTGAGCGCGTATGAATTGGCGAACAACGCCCAGGAATCTAGGAAGCGCGCGACGGCCATGCCGACACTCCAGAGATACTCGCGCTCGGCGCCGCGGCGGTACCATCGCCGGTATGATGCCCGATGCGATAGCGGTTACGTTCCAAGCGGTCTACGGAAATCGGCATGCCGAAGGTAGCCGAGAGCGTTGCCTCATCGAGAACGGACTGAACCGGGCCCGCTATGACGCGCCCTTTTCGGAAGAACGCAAGGTGTGTTGCATGATCGACAGCGAGTTGGATATCGTGCGTCACAAACACAACCGTCATGCGGTACTGCTCGTTGAGGTCTCGAAGAATACGCGACACCGCATCCGCGGCGGCATAGTCAAGCCCCGCAGTTGGCTCGTCGCAGATCAGTAACTTCGGATCGCGAATGAGGGCTCGCGCCACCAAAGCGCGCCGGCGTTGCCCGCCAGAAAGCGTCCAGAAGTTCTGACGGCGCGAAGCGTCCAGACCAACGAGTTCGAGGACTCGCTGGAGCCGGCGGGTCTCGTCGATACCCCGGACTGGAATGCCGGCCAGGCCGCTCGTGACGAATTCGCGAACCGACGTGGGTAGCACCGGGTTGAGGTCGAGCTCTTGCGGTACGTAGCTCACGTGGCCGCGGCCGAAGATTGTGCGATCGCGCAAGACAAATCCCCGCTGGGCGCGCAAGCCACCGATCATCGCCTTGATGAGAGTCGTTTTTCCTTCCCCGTTGGGGCCAAGAAAGCACCAGAACTCTCCAGATTGCACCTCCAGATCGACGTCTCGGAGGACAGCGCGGCCGCGATAACCCAATTGCGCGCCATGAAAGAGTACGAGTGTCGAGGCCGCGTTTGGGTCAGTCGTCGATATGGTCTTCGGTGGCGATGAACTCATGGTTTGGCCCTAGGAGGACGGCTTTTCGAGGGCCATCAGCAACTGGTCGGCGTTGTAGCCAACAAACGTGAGATATGTTTCGGTCCCGGGGCGGGAGCCAGGGTTATTCGCCATCGGGACGACGACCGCTCCAGTGCGCTCAGTGACAAAGTCGGCGTGGCGAGAATCAAAGTACGGGACCGTGAGAATCACCCGTGACTGTTCTGCTTTCATCTCCTCAATCACGTGCTCATGTTGCTTGGCCGTCGGTGGAACACCTGGCTCGGGCTCAAGGTACGACAGGATCCGCAGGCCATACCGTCGTGCCAAGTAGGGCCACGCATCATGATCGCCGACGACGGGCGTATCGCGAAACTTCCTGAAACGGCCAAGGTAGCCGCCAAGCGCGACGGTCGCAGCGCCGTGCGACTCCAAGTGCGCCGCGAGGCTGTCGTTCTCGATAGCGATCGCCAACCCCTCGAACTGGTCTGCGTTGAACTTGCCGGCGAGAGATTCGCCGAGCATGGCTGTCATCACTGTCCGGCTGAATTCGCGAAAACGTCGGTCAAATACGTTGCGTTTATCGGGGTGTTTTTCGCTGAGTGTGTCTGCGATTAGCCTGGCCGCCTTCACGCCTTCGACGGGATCGATCAGGAAGTGCGGATTGTCTTCCGGATGAAAGCAACCTGACGGGCCGTGTTTCGCGGGGCCGCCGATTGTCCGCATCACTTGGGCCAGCTCGATGTGCCCACCGCCGTCGGAGGCCAGGTGTGGGTTGTTCGCACTCTCTAGGAGTGGCGGCAGCCATGCTTCTTCCAGTCCGTTGCCCACCGTGAAGAGCAAGTCGGCTCGCGCGAGCGCCTCGACCATCTCCGGCGTGGCATTCACGACATGAGGATCTTCGTCGGCCCGCACCAATCCAGCAATTTCGACGGTGTCTCCGGCAACGGCCTGGACCAAACTCCTCACGTCTGTTGACGACACGCATACGCGCAGGGTTCCCGACTTCGGTGCCTCTTGGCGTTGTTCACAGGCGGTCAGATGAGATAAGGCGATGGCACATAGAAAAAGGTCGAATCGCAATGGTCGCATAAGACGGCTCCCGGTCTGAGTGGGTTACGCGTTCTCGCGGATCGGGCGGTGGACTCTCCGCATCGGCGATCATGTCAGCTGCATCACTTTGCCGCGACTGACGTTGCATGACTCGTCCCTTTGAGCACCTGATCGCGGCCAACCCACATCAGGATTCTAGGGCGAGACCGCTGCAATTGCAAATGCATTTGCGATAGCGTCTCCTGGCGATTCATGTGGCACCAAGTAGCCGAACCAGTAGCGCATCAGTCGAGGTTTTTGATCAATTCAAGCATGCGCGTCGAGGCCACGACACTGCGACCTTATCCGTTTCGACTGTCATAGAATCCGTCAAGCCTGGATCCGGATGTGACGGACCCACTGACGCTGACCGAACGGCAGAGCGAATGCTATGCCACATGGGTCGTGATTGACGACGGATCATGATCCTGGGGATTTGCGGATTCCATGAAAGAGCACGCCATCTCGCAACTTCGGCAATAAGCGATGTGGATGTCCTTTGTATGCCAATAGAACGAGCAATCTCCCCGTCTCGCACACACTGATCTGCATCGCTTGGTGCTTATGAACGGTCTACCGTCCTCTGTGTGTTGGCCAGCGCGAACCACTGATTCGGCCGTTTCACTTACTCTTTCTGCCCGGTCGCCAACCCGGATTGGACGAACGCCGGACAAATGGCCTGCCGCACACGCGTTGTACAGCGCATCGAACCAGTGATTCTGCCGTCGCAGCCGCTCCCACTTCACAACCCCACCCTTGCCGGCTACGAACTCACTTGCGTTCAAGATCTCATCCAACCCACTAACGTGCGAAGAACTTGCATCGTTACCAGACCAACCACTCTTCGACATTTTCCTCGTCGAAGATGCAACCGGTCTCGGCAGCAGATTGCACGCCCAGCGCCATGATCGCCGCCACAATACCGTCGATGCGGTCGGTGGACTTCTTCTTGGAAGGCTTCAGATTGCCCGCAGCATCCGTCTCGACCGATACATGCGACGCCATCCACCGAAGAACGGGGTGACCGCCGTGTCCGAGCCTGCCGCTGATCACGAGTGACTCGAACAGCTTGGTCGGCGCGGACATGTCCTTGTAACCCTGTCCAAAGGGCACGACGTCGTACCCGTCACCCTGCAGCTGGAGGATCAGCTGTGTGGCGTTCCAGCGGTCGACAGCGATCTCGCGAATGTTGAACCGTCGCCCAAGCTCGTCGATGCGATGCTTGATCCGGTCGTAGTCAATCACGTTGCCGGGTGTCAGCTCGATGTGACCCTGCCGTGCCCACGTCTGATACGGCACCCGATCCCGGCGTTCCCGCTTCTCCGCGTTGTCAGCCGGCATCCAGAATCGCGACAAGAGCGTCACCGAGTCATCATCGTTGGGAAAGACCAGCACCAGTGCACTCAAGTCTGTTGTCGCCGACAGATCCAAACCGGCGAAGCACGGGCGTCCTTCAAGCTCCGATTCGTCAATCTCTCCCAAGTCACACGCGTCCCACGCCTCCAGAGGCAGCCAGCGAACATCCTGCTGCGTGCGGATGTTGAGATGCAGCCGTTTGAACGTGTTCTCGTAGCTCGGTGTATCCTGAGCCTTGCGACACTCCCGCTCGAGGTATTCGGTGCTGACCGATATGCCCAGATTGGGGTTGGCACGTTGCCAAACAGCCGGATCGGTCCAGTCATCCTCGACGGAGGCCTCGTACAGCACCGGCAGGAACGCCGAATCCTCAATCACGCCATCCCGAACCTTCCGCGCGTAGTCGTACTTCTCGTTGCAGATGGATTCCCGATCAAAATCCGCCGTCGTGATGTGCACGATGAGCGGCTGACGCCGTGCACCGGTCGACGTGGTCAGCACGTCCACGAGATCCCGATTAGGCTGGGCATGCAACTCGTCAACGATGATGCCGTGCGCGTTGATGCCATGCTTGCTGTACGCCTCCGCACTCACGGCCTTCAGGACGTTGCCCATCGACTCGTAAACGATGCTGTGCGTGTAGACCCTCGCCCGAGTCTGCATCTCAGATTCGGCCACCACCATTGTCTTGGCCGCGTTGAACACCAACCGTGCCTGCTCCCTGTCTGCTGCCGCGCAGTACACCTGTGCTCCGGGCTCGCCATCAGCGAAGATGAGGAAGTTGCCCAGACCTCCCGCCAACTCGGACTTGCCGTTCTTGCGGGGAACGTAGATCAGAGCTTCACGGTATCGACGTGTCCCGTCAGGTCGCTTCCAGCCGAAGAGGTTGGCCACGATGGCCCTCTGCCATGGCTGCAGGGTGAACGCCTGTCCTCGCCACTGTCCGGACGTGAACGTCAGGCATTCCTCGAAGAAGCCCACCGCGAACCGTGCCGCCTTGGCGTCGAAGTGGCAATCCGCTGCCGTCTCAAACGGATCGTACCCCGGGATCTTGCGCAGAAGCCTCTTGTCGATCCGCGTGCCATTTCTAGGCTGTCTTGAAGTACTTGTCTTTGCCATCTCGATCTACTGTGCCGCTCGGATTGACGGCCAGACGCGCCCGTGACGACGGCGTCATGCCGAATTCCGCTTCCAACTTGGTTAACTGCTGGGCGAGCTTGTTGGCAATGGCAACCTGTGGCCATTGGTGGAAGTACTTCACACTGCCGTTCTCGTCGCGCAGAGGATACATGTCGCCTTTTTCCGCGATGAACGCCTCCGCCTTCCGCCACCGCGACCAGAGCCGGCAGTAGCGCGCGAGGGCATGGCCATCAACACGCGTCAGGACACCCATGCTCTCCAGCATCGGGGCGACGTCGTGCCAGGCGGCCTTGGCTTCGTCATCGAGCCAGTCAGGGCACTCCGGCACCCCCTCCGGGCCACATACTTCCGCTGACTCACGTTCCTTGGTGACGAGCGTACTACCACGCAGCTTCAGGATCTTGGTTGGTGTCTGTTTGGGACCACGTTTGCCCATGTTGCCATGCCCCCCTATGTCAAAACCCTCGAATTTTTTCGTGATGGTGGCCACGTGGTACGTACGCCCGATCCGTCAGAATATGATCCCCCCCGGGGGCTTTGATCTCATTCACCGAGAACCCTTGACCGTTTCGGACGCCCGAAGCCACCATCCTGCAACGCGGTCTTGCGCGAGTGACACGACGCACACAGGCATTGGAGATTGGCATCGTCGTTCGTGCCACCATCACGCAGCGGCACGATGTGATCGACGATGGTGGCTGCCACTGCTGACGGACCCATTGAACGGTGATGGCTGAACAGGTCCGCGCACCACATTCGTTCATCCAGAACACGCCTACGGATTCGCTGCCATCGGGCGCCATAGCCACGTTTCGATGGCGACGGGCGTCGGGCGAGTCGCCGTCCCTTGACTCTTGGTGGTCGGTGCTGCTTGGGTAGATGTGGCATAGAACGGCTCCTTACTCACATTGTACAACATGCCCGAATGTGACGGTCCACGATCTGGAAGGCTGCTACAGATTATTCCAGCAAGATACGGAATCGGTACGCACATGCGTCGTTCTTACACGCCACCCACCAGAGCGCACTGCCGTCACCGAGATTCCGCAGGCTACGGTACTTGCGCAGCTCGATGCCGTTGCATTTTGGACATCGCGGTCGTTCAACTGTGATCGTCTCCAGCGGGCGACTGTGTGGCGGCTCGTGTTCTGTCACGCGACCGGCTCCGTGCTCGATTTTGTGACCATCTCACGTTGCAGCTCTGCCTTCTTGCCCGTGAATTGCTCCCAACGGTTGACGATGACATCGCAGTATGGCGGGTCAATCTCCATGAGGTACGCACGACGGCCAGTCTGCTCCGCCGCAATCAGCGTCGATCCGCTACCACCAAACAGATCAAGCACATTCTCGCCGACTCGTGAAGAGTACTGGATCGCACGAACAGCCAGTTCGACGGGCTTCTGTGTCAAATGAAGCATCGATTGCGGATTCACCTTCTTAACCGACCAAACATCCGGCACGTTGTTCGGACCATAGAACCGATGAGCCGCCCCTTCACGCCAGCCGTAAAACGCCCATTCGTGGTCGCCCATGAAGTCCTTGCGCGTGAGCACCGGATGCTTCTTGTGCCAGATGATGGCCTGCGAGAAGTATAGTCCGGACTTCTTCAGTACGGGCGGGTAATTCGCGCAGTTGGCGTAGCCGCCCCAGATGTAGAACGCTCCACCGGGCACCAACACCCGCGCAATGTTGCCAAACCACGCCGCAAGCAACCGATCAAACTCCTCATCTGAGACGAAGTCATTTGCCAGAGGTCTGTCCTTGGCCCGCATCTGCTTGTGTGTCGCTTTGGATTTGCTCGGATGTCGTTGCACATCGAACGATTGATGATGCTTGCCGTTCTGCTTGCTGAACGACGACAACCCGGCCGAGATGGCATTGTTGCTGCGGGGTTCGACATTGACGTTGTACGGTGGGTCGGTGTTCACGAGGTGGATCGATGCGCCGTTCAGCAAACGATCAACATCTGCTTCAGAGCTGCTGTCACCACACATCAGTCGATGATCACCCAGTTGCCAGACGTCGCCACGCTGAGTGATCGCCTCGTCCGGAGGCTCGGGAACGTCGTCCGGATCACATTCGCCATCCCGTACACCGACATCAAGCAACTCCGCAAGTTCATCCTGATCGAAGCCGAGGTCGTGCAAGTCGACGCCACACTCCTTGAGCGCACCCAGTTCCACCGACAGCAAGTCTGTGTCCCAATCCGCGAGCGTCGCTGTTTGGTTGTCGGCAATGCGATACGACCGACACTGCTCGGGCGTTAGCTCGCTCGCAACGTGAACGGGCACCTCGTCGATCCCAAGCTGCTGCGCGGCTTTCCATCTCGTGTGCCCGACGACGATCACGCCGTCATCGTCCACAACAATGGGTTGGCGAAAGCCGAACTCGACGATCGACCTAGCCACCGCATCGACGGCTTGATCGTTCAGACGCGGGTTGCTTTCGTAGGGCTTGATCGAATTCACTTGTCGCAACTGGATTTTCATTGCACAGCGTCCTTGCTAACTGCTTGATCACGTGGAATCTCTCACCAACCGCCCTGCTGCTCCGCCACAGGGGCTTTTGTCACTTCTGTCAGTTCCGTCTGACGAAGTTTCGTACACTGCGCACCCGTATCACCCAGCTTGACCATGCCGCATTTTGGCCTGTGCGTAACCCAAGTCATCGACTTGTCACCATACACTTCGCACCGTTTGAGGGAGCAAACATGTCTCGACTATCAGGGCGAAATCGACCGTTTCAAGCGCAAAGTCAGGCCGCAGGTCATGCGCAAGTTGTCGTCTGTGACAGCGAGCGCCATCGACGGACCAAACTGCCCAGACACTCACGAATTTTTTTTGGGGGGGAATTATCGACGTTAGTCGTTCTGACTATCCCGCGCACGATCCGTCGAACACGTGGTAGCCCGTCTTCTGACCCGGAACGGCTGTAGGCACGTGTGGTCGAATCCCCCTACTGGATCACCGCTTCCATTCGCCACCACGACAATCCGGAAGGTTCGGTGCAAGTAAACGAACGCTCGGACATAAGCTCCCGTCAACACGCACGTTAGAGGCCGAGATTATCACGTTGCCAACGTGAATGTCGTGAGTTCGAATCTCATCACCCGCTTATCTGACGGCTGTGGTCTACGGACGACAGCCGTATCCAATTGGCGACAGTATCGACACCTACGACGTTCGTCACCAGCACTTCATCGCCCTGCCGAATCCCGCCATTTTGACTGCGCTTGCCCCCAAATGACGCCCGTGGACGCGCGTACGTGCAAGGTAGAGTGCAAGCGCCGCGGGAGGCTTGGCGGACTCCGACTCCAGACGCTCGTCAAGAGGTCGCTCGCATGGGCCGGGGCTGGGCGTTGTTCGCCATCGCGGCGCCCTGTGGCGACGACATCGTCGGCAGTGCGTCGATCCTGCCGGCGTGCGGAATACAGAGGCTGATCTTGCATGCGGATGTTCGAGATGGCTACGATCTCGATTAGGCGGCGAGTCAGCGTCGCTGGGCAGCGTTCAATTGGGAAATCTCGGCTGAGATGCGGCGCGCTATTCGGGTCACGTGACCGGAGGCCGATTCCCCGAGGCGGGAAGGCCAGTTACTTGTTGATTCAAGAGGTGTGAAAATGAGCATTGCGGCGCTTAAGTTGCGGGTGGGGATTTTGTTCGCGTTGGTGCTGTCGGCTCCGGCCTCGGCCCACACGACGTGGTATGTCGATGACGACACCTGCCCTGCCGCGGGCGACGGCTCGGCCGGGAACCCGTTCTGTTCGATCCACGCGGGGATCGACGCAGCCGTCAGCGGTGACGAGGTCGTCGTCGCGCCCGGCACATACCCCGAATCCGTGAACCTGAGCGGAAAGGCGATCACGCTGCGCAGCACCGACCCGGCCGACCCGGCGGTCGTCGTCACCACCGTCATTGACGGCACGGGCAACGATTACGCCGTCCAGTGCGTCAGCGGCGAGGGTGCGGGCACGATCCTGAGCGGGTTCGTCGTCACAGGCGGCGCCGTGGCCGGGATGTTGATCGACTCCAGCAGTCCCACGGTGAACGCCTGCTCCTTCGCGGGCAACGGCGACGACGGGGTGCACGTTGTGAACAACAGCAGCCCGACGTTCCACGGCTGCTCGATCGCCTCGAACCCCGACGCCGGTATGGTCGTCGACGCCAGCAGCCCGACGGTGAACGCCTGCTTCTTTTCCAACAACAGCAACGACGGGATGCTCGTGAACGACGGCAGCCCGACGGTGACCGGAAGCTCGTTCATCGCCAACGGGACCCTCATCAAACAGAACGGGGACCTTCGCGGCGACGGCATAGAGGTCAACGGGCTTGCGAGCAACGCGACCGTGACCGGCTGTGTCTTCACCACCCAACAAACGGGCATCCTGTTGGTTGGCGGCGGCTCCGCGACGGTGACCGACTCCCGCTTCAGCGGGAGCAGAGGCGGCTGGGGGATTGACAAGCGCCCCGGCGGAGATCTTACGGTCGCCAAGTGTTCCTTCGCCGAAGGCGACTCTGGGTTGCAGTTCGCGACCGTGGACGACACCGTCATCGTGACCGACTGCACCTTCAGCAAACACGAGTGGGCCGGCATCCGTGTCAACCTGAGCAACGGGGGGGTCGTACAGCTCACCGACTGCACGATCACCGACTCCGGGAGGACCGAGTTTGACACCAACTTCCTGGTTGGGGGACTGACCTTCTCGAACGGCGTCCGCAACATCGACGCCACGGTGACCCGCTGCACGTTCACCAACAACTTGAGAAGCGCGATCGAGGTCGGCTCCCAGCAGAGCGGCACGCTGACCATCACCGATTGCGTCTTCCGCAACAACGACTTCCCCGGCAGCGGCAGCGGCGGGATCCGCAGGCGCAACGACAACGAAGAGGTCGTCCCGACGATCACCGGCTCGGTCTTCTTCGCGAACACGCCGGACGACATCGACGTCGCGTTCACCGACGGCGGCGGTAACGCGTTCGGGTCGCTGTATCCCCCGCCGTCGCTACCGACGGTGGCGGCCCCGGTACTCGGGGACTTGGACGGTGATGGCGATGTGGACCTCCTGGACTTCGTCCAATTCCAGGTCGCATTCACGGGGCCGAATTAGGCGGTGCGCATCGCCCGAAGAGGCGGACGCCCGGAGATCATTGTTATTGTGCGCAGTTCAGCATTTGGGCGTCTTGCACAGCACCTTCAAGCCCACTCGGGGCCATCGTTGTTTGACCTGTCTGTGATTTTGCATCCACCCTTGTTGCCTGCGCATCACGGCCCGCGACGTACGTTCGTGCTCGGTTGACCAGCGTCCGCAATCACTCACTGCGGCAGACTGCCGATGCCAAGCTCTTACCTGTCCTGCTCAGGGATGCCCATTCCGCGTCGGTTCGGATAAGGCGGACGTTTCGGCGGCACGTATGGATTGCGGTTGACTTCCTCGATCATCAGATCGATGGCTGCATCAAGCTGCGGATCGGATCCGTCGACCATCTTGGCCGGATCGTCGATGACCTCAATGTCAGGGTCGACGCCGTGCCCCTCGATGCCCCACGTGCCGTCGGTCTCGTAGAACGCAAATGTCGGCGCTGTGACACTGCCACCGTCGATCAGGCCGGGGTTACCGGAAATGCCGACCAGTCCGCCCCACGTTCTGGTTCCGATCAGCTTACCAAGGCCTCGGTCCTTGAAATAAAACGGGAAGTAGTCGCCGCCTGACCCGGCCAATCCATTGATGAGCATGCACTTGGGACCGTGGTGCGCGTCCGGCGGCCACGTCCAGTCGCGTCCGTCTCGTCGTGCCCAGTAGTTGGCCACTGGACGATTGAGCAACTCGATGAAACGTGTCGGAATCTGACCTCCGCCATTCCACCGTTCGTCAATGATCAGCGCATCCTTGTCCAGTTGTCCGTGAAATTGGCGAATCAATTCGTTCTGGCCTTGAACACCGGTATTGGGAACGTAGATATAGCCGACGCGACCGTCGCTCCTGTCATGAACGTAGGCCCGCTTCTCTTCGACCCATGACCGGTATCGGAGATTGGCCTCATTGTTCATCGTCTTGACGATCACGTGACGCGCATCATCATCGACCTCGGCCTTCTCACTGACCGTGAGCGTCACGACCTGACCAGCCATGCCCTGAAACGCCGCCCATGGTGCGCGTTCTGCATCGATGGCAACGCCGTTGACCTCGAGCAGATAATCGCCGACTTTCACATCGACGTTCGGCTGACTCAGGGGACCACGTGCGTCGTAATCCCATGGTGCGCCTTCGTGGATGTGCGCGATCCTGTAGGCGCCGTTCAACTGTTCGAAATCGACACCCAGCATGCCGACCGATACCGTTGGTGCCGACTCAGCCTCCGGACCTGACCGAACATACGCGTGACCAACGTTCAACTCTGCAATCATCTCACCGATCACGAACGTGACATCTTCGCGCGTCACGCAGTCGGCAAGCATGGGTTCGTATTGCTCGCGCACCGCCACCCAATCGACACCGTGCATGTTGGGATCGTAGAAGAAGTCGCGCTGAATTCTCCACGCCTCCCGGAATATCTGCGTCCACTCTTTCCGCGGGTCAATTCGCGACATCATGCCGTCCAGCTTCAACGTTGATTTATCAGTCTTCTGATCGGCGGCGGAGTTCACGATGGCGTAGGATCGCGCCTTGGCTACGAGGATCTTCTTCCCGTCATCGGACATGGTGAACGAACCATACCCACTGAGAACGGTCTCTTCCTCGCGATCGTCATTGTCGAGGTCGAAGATCTTGATGCTCGGCTTGTCAGTTGATCCGCGACGCGCCTGCCGCGTGTAGAGGAGGTGTCCCTTGTCGTTGACCGCGAGAGAAGTGAAGCTGCCGCGCTCCACCGGAATCGTGATCGCGCGACGTTCGAAGTCGCCGATTTCGATCTCGACCGGCTCTACCTCTTCTTCATCATCGCCATCTTCGTCCACTTCATCGCCGTCTTTATTGTCATCATCTCCGTCCTCTTCGTCGGCGTCGTCATCCTTATCATCGCCGTCTTTCTCATCGCCCTCCTCGTCGTCATCACTGCCATCGTCCCACTCTTCCTCGTCACTTTCGGGCTTGAATGGTGAACCGGTCTCAGCCTTCAACGGCACCACAAACAGCCGATCCGTATCGGCGTAGATAAAGGTCGTCCCGACATCTTCGTACGTCGGCGATGTAAATTGCCGGTTGCTCGCAAAGAACAGGTACGTTCCAGCGCGGTCAAACGTTGGCCAGGTATCGTTGAACATGCCGGCCGTGACCTGCTGCAACGTTCCCTCATCAACCTTGTAAAGCCAAATACTCGAGACCCTATTGGGCCCAGTCTTGGCGTAGGTGAGCCAGTTTGAATCCGGTGCCCATCGCGGCCTGATCGGCGTGGCCCACTCCTCGGTATCGATCTTCTTTGTTTCTCCACCTTCGACGGTATGGAGAAAGAGGGCGCCCGTCTTGTCGCTGTAGGCGATGTGTTTCGAATCCGGCGACCACGTCGGACTGTAGAGATATCCTTCGCCCTGCCCATTCGTGACCTGGCGTGGCTCATCATTTCCGTCGGACTGGCGTATGTACATCTCGTATTCGCCGCTTCCGTCACAGAAGTAGGCAATCCACTGACCATCAGGACTCCACGACGGACTGCGTTCAGCCGCATCGACCGTTCGAGAGAGATTCCGCGGTGTGCCCTTCTTGGCGGGAACCGTCCAGATATCGCCGCGCGTCTCGAATGCGGCCCGCTTGCCGGTTGGGGAGATGTCCATGGTCGCGAGGGATCGGGAGACGTCGACCATCTTTGGGCGAATCGTCGGCCGGTCGCCGGGAATGGTGATTTCCACTTCCGTGATCCTGCCGTCAGCGAGGTTGAGCAGCTTGAGGTTCGGACCGTGTTGAAAAACAATCTCACCCATGCCGTTCTCGCCCGGTCCGATGGACGGCCATTTCACGTCGAAATCCTTGAACCGGGTCACCTGTTTGCGTTTGCCTGAAGCGACGTCGAAACTCCAGATATTGAGGCGGTGTCCGGCGCCATCATCGGAAACGTAAAAAAGCTTGTTGCCGTGCCACATCGGAATCGAATCGGTTCCTTCCCAGTCGGTCACTCGCTTCGACGTGTGGTCCTGCAGGTGAAACAACCAGATATCCGATGCCATACCGCCGCGGTATCGTTTCCAGGTTCGGCCATCGCGCTGGTGGGGTGTGTACGCCAACCACTTTCCGTCGGAACTGATCGCCCCGTTAGCGCCATACGGAACGGGGAGCTGCTTCGGCATCCCGCCGTCGGCGGATACCTGGAACAGCTGCTGCTGACGCCTCAGCCCTGCGAGCCCGTTGGTTGCGAATATCAGTTGGCCGTCAGATGTCCAATCGCAAAGAACTTCCGTCGATGGGTGGTACGTGACGCGTTCCGCGATCCCCCCAGCCATTGGAATCACGTACAGATCGCGATTGCCGTCGTAGTTTCCGGTGAACGCGATTGACTGACCGTCCTGGCTGAATCGCGGGTAGAGTTCCATGCCCGACGGACCGGCCACGCGCGTCGCTCGCCCACCCTCTCGTGGTACATGCCATAGGTTGTTGGCGTAGACGAATGTGATGTGCGTGGCACTGACGTCGGGAAATCTCAGCATGCCCGCATGGGGCTGGTGGTTCTTTCTCGCGGCCAAGCACTCGACCGCGGGAGCCACCAGCAGGGCACCGGCGATTGCGAGAAACAAGACGTGGTTGAAAAAACCATATTGGCGTGCAGCGTGATTGCGGGTACGTGGAGCGCAAGGTGTTTGCACTTCAAATCCTCCGGTCGGTTTGTTTCTGAACTCGCCGTTCGCGATCGTTCCCTGCGAAACAAGCGTGAATCTCATCAAGCCGGGGAGTATCGAGTTGGCTGCCGCCACCGGTCAAGCATGCCTTACAGGAAGACACATCGTCAGGGCTTGGGTTCCGTCGACCGTCTGCCACGATCCCCTGCGGCCTCAGTATTGGTGGCGACGGCGTCAAGCACCCAGGCATTCGACGCGGTCTTCATTGGGCGACATTCTCGATCTGAAGTTCTATGGGCGGGCGTGGATCGTCGACATTCGACCAGGCGTCTTGGACTTGAGAATATTCACGATTGGTCAGCACGCGGCCATTGAACCTCTCCTGGCCATTATCTGTTTGTAACGGCTCCTCGAACGCAAGTCGGCGCATCAGAACAAGTGCTTTTCGAAGCGCAACTGCCCGTCCGGCAGTGTCGCGACACGTCGCCATGCGAGGTGCTCGTAGAACCCGATCGCCCTGAGGCCTTCATCCGCCCCAGTTGATAACCATGCTCGCTGCACTCCGGCGAGACGAATCGCGTCTTCCGCAGCGGTCATCAAGGCCCGTCCGATGCCGCGACCCTCGAAATCGGGCCTGACAAAGCAGGCAAAGATGTAACCGGTCGAGCACTGGGCCATCGTGAATCCGACACTCACACCGTCCAGGTCAGCAATGAAGGTTGCATAGTCGCCGCCGGCCAACATCGCCCCGACGCTCGCGTGCGTCACGCCGATCTCTGCAAGTTCACCTTCTGATTGGTGGTTTTCACGAACGGAACAGCGTATGTCGAACAGGATTGCGACGTCCTCAACGGACGCCCGACGAATGACCAACGAATGCATCAACACGCTCCCTTGCTGTCGGCCCCATCCTGTCCTAAGACCATTCCCCCCCTCGAAAGCGTACCGGCGGTAGCATTTCCTGACCATATTCTGACGGCCATGCACATCGCAGCCGCGAATCATTGGGAAAAATGGCACTTGTACGCTAAAATTGCGAACTAAGTGGCCCAAGCGGGCGGGGGACGCGTCAGTGAGCAACGACACGCAAAGCGACATCGCCGAGAACATCAAACCAAACAGAGCGGCTGACGATTCGTCCGTCACGCCCGTTCAACCCAATCCGTCAGTGGCGGGCGGTTTCCGTGGTCTGATCGTCAATTTTGGGATTCCGATTCTCCTGCTCACCGCCGCCGTTGCGATTGGCGCCGTGCTGATCCAATCGCCGCCAGGATTGTCCAAGTCGCAGATTGAAGTACTCGCCCCGGTCGTCTCCACTGCTGAGCTCGTTCCGCAGAAGGTCGCCGTCTACGTTCACGCGTACGGCTCGGTCGTGCCCGCCCGCGAACTTCAGGTGACCCCCGAGGTCAGCGGTCGCATTCTGGCACGTCATGAGCACCTTGAGATGGGCGGATTGATCGCAGCGGGCGACCTACTCTTCAGGATTGATCCAGTCGACTACGAGATTGCCATCGCACAGTCGGAAGCAGATCTCGACGTGGCTCGCCACTCAGAATCACAGATTCGCTCGCGAATCGAGTCCCTGCGGCAGCGCGGCAAGCAGTTGGATATTGAGATCGATTACCTCCGATGGAACGCTGACAGACTCGGCACATTGGCGGAGCAGGCGTCGGCAGGGTCCGCTGAAGCACGCGATGCCGCGACGCAGTACGCCAGCCAGGTCGCTGCCCGTCGAACACTTGACGCCGAGATCGCCGAACAGGAGCGGGCGGCCGAAAGTGCCGGCGCGAGCATCCGTGTGCTGGAACGCCGTCTCGACGTGGCCAAGCTCGATCTGACGCGCACCGAGGTGCGTGCACCGTTTGACGCACTCGTCACCACCGAGAATGTCGAAGTCGGGCAACTCGTGGGCCCGCAGAACCCGATAGCCACACTCGTGGCCACCGACGAATTCTGGGCCGAAGCGGCCATTCCCGTATCTCGACTCCGCGATGTTCGCTTCGCCACGGAGTCCGATGCGTCGGCCAGCCGCGTGACCATCGTGCAAGCCACTGCCGGCCCGTCCACCTCTCGCGAAGGTATCGCCTTGCGGGCTCTTGGTGATGTCGACCCGCTCGGGCGCATGGCCACCGTGCTCATCGCCATTCGCGACCCGCTGGGGCTTCACCACAACGATGGCTATCAGCAAGAACGCATTTTGCTGGGAAGCTACGTTCGGTTGCAGATTGAGTCCGGAACACTGGACGACGTCTACATCATTCCCCGCAAAGCACTTCGCGAGAACGATCGCGTCTGGGTTCGCGACGCCGACGGCCAACTTGCCATTCGACCGGTGAAGATCGTCTGGCGACGTCATGATGATGTTCTCTTGCGCAATGGCTTTGTGGATGGTGATGAACTCGTCACGTCGCATTTGGCGAGCGTCGTTCCCGGCATGCCCCTGCGCGTCCGCGACGCTTCCGAAGAGTCCATGTAATCCATGATCGATCCGCAACCGTCATCTTCGCGTGAGGGGTTGATCGGGTTCATGACCCGCAACCACGTGGCCGCCAATCTGCTGATGCTGTTGTTTGTCGTCGGCGGCATCGTGGTCGCCATGGAAATCAAACAGGAAGTCTACCCCGCCTACGAACTCGACATTGTCAACTTCTCGATGGCCTTGCCCGGCGCCACACCGGAAGAAGTTGAAGAAGGGATTCTGCTGCCGGCGGAGGAAGCTGTTCGCGGCTTGGAGGTGGTCCGGCGGATCGACTCGACAGCCGTTGAGGGCAGTGGCGACATGTCGATCGAGCTGGTCGAGGGGGCGGATGCCAATCGCGCGCTGCAGGACGTCAAGAACGCGATTGATCGCGTGGCATCCTTTCCGGAGGAGGCAGAACGGCCACGTGTCGAACTGGCTGTCCGACAGCGATCGACCGTTACAGTGGCGATCGCAGCCGAGATGGATGAGCGGACGCTGTTCGCCTTCGCCGAGCGCGTACGCAACGACCTGCTCGCGTATGACCAGATCACCAAGATCGAAGCCTACGGACTGCGCAGTCCCGAAATCACCGTGGAGGTTCCCCAAGCCCAACTCCGTTCACTTGGCCTGACACTTGATGACATCGCCGAAGCGGTCAGGACAGCCGCTCGCGACGTGCCCGGTGGCGAGGTCCGCACGGAGGGTGGCGAGGTGCTGCTGCGAAGTGCAGGTCGACGTTTCTTCGCGAGCGAGTACCACGACATTCCTGTGGTCAGCGGACCGGGCGGCACCAAACTGCGTCTCGGCGACATCGCCACGATCACCGACGGTTTCGAGGATCGCGACCGCGTATCATCATTCAACGGCAAGCCAGGCGTGACGTTGTGGGTGTATCAGACGGGCGACCAGAAACCACTCGACATTGCCCAGATCGTCTACGACTACGTCGAGCGGATGAACGCCGAGATGCCGGAATCCGTCGAGATGATCGTCATGTGGGATCGGGCACGCGAGTACCGCGAGCGTCTCGACCTGCTGCTCAAGAATGGTGCGTTCGGCATGGGACTCGTGCTGATCGTGCTCGGCATCTTCCTCGCACCAAAGCTGGCGTTCTGGGTCGGATCCGCCGTGCCGGTATGCCTGCTTGGCGGCATCATGCTGCTGCCGGTGATGGACACGACGATCAACATGATCTCGCTGTTTGCATTCATCATCACGCTCGGCATCCTCGTGGACGATGCCGTCATCATTGGTGAAGAGGTGTTCGAGAACATTCAACGCGGCATGTCGCGAATGGAGGCTGCCATCGCCGGTGCTCGCCGCATGTCGGTTCCTGTCCTCTTCGCCGTGTTGACGAACGTGGTCGCCTTTGTTCCGCTCATGTTTGTACCGGGTCGCACCGGTCGCTTCTTCGCAGCCATTCCCCTCGTCGTGATCACGGTCTTTCTGATCTCGCTGTTCGAAAGCCTCTTCATACTCCCGTCGCACCTTGCCCACACGAAACGCGTGGATCAAACCGGACACGGCGTCCTCCCTTCCATTGCCCGCGTGCAAACACGACTGGCCAACGCCTTTCAGCGTTTTACCGACAACACGTACGCCCCACTGCTTGCCCTTGCACTGCGCTATCGAGGCCTCACGGTTGCGATCTTCTTCAGTGGTTTGATCCTGGTTGGCGCGTGGTACCAAAGCGGTCGCCTGAACTTCACGTTCAATCCGAGAATCGAGGGAGATCGCGTTGATGCCGAGGTGCGCGTGCCGTTCGGCGCACCATTCAGTGAAACCCAGCGCGTTGCCCGCATCATCGAGCAGGCAGGACTTCGTGCTGCGACGCATTTCGGTCCTCAGGACGAAGTGCTCAAGGGTTGGATGAACAGCCAGGGGCGTCTCGGATCCAACGCAGCCGACGTCAACTTCGTTCTCGTCCCACAGGAGAAGCGCGATTTCACGCCCGCCGACTTCGTTCGCGTGTGGCGGGATGAGATCGGACCGCAAGCCGGGCTTGAGTCGCTCTATTTTGAATGGGAGGTGGGACCATCAGGCTCACGCGGGCTGACCGTCGAACTATCCCATCCTGAGCGGCGTACACTGGAAGCGGCGTCCCGCGAACTTGCGGAATCACTCACAACCTACTCGGGCGTCACCGACATCGACGATGGTTTCGCTGCCGGCAAACCGCAGCTCGACATTCGCATCCGCGACGAAGCGCGTTCGCTGGGCCTGACGCATGAAGAGATCGGTCGACAAGTTCGACACGCTTATTACGGCGCAGAAGCCCTGCGCATGCAACGCGCCCGCAACGAGATCAAAGTCATGGTCCGTCTGCCCGAATCGGAAAGACGTTCGCTCTCGGACCTTGAGAACATGATCCTGCGCACGCCCGCCGGCGGTGAGATGCCGCTGACCGAAGCCGTCGAACTGACGCAGACGCGTGCCCATACCGAAATCAATCGCGTCAACGCCCAGCGCGTGCTTACCGTCACAGCCAACATCGTGCCCGAATTGACCAACGTGAACAAAGTCCGCGCCGATCTGGAGGCCAACGTCCTCCCCCAACTGTTGGCCACCTACCCCGGACTCACGTTCAACTACGGCGGCAGACAGCAGGAAGAAGCCAACGCGATGCGAACCCTGCTCGGCGGATTGGGAGCGTCGCTGGCGATCATCTTCGGCATGCTCGCCGCCATCTACCGCAGCTACAGCGAAGCCTTCATCACCATGCTCGTCGTGCCCTTCGCAATCGCGGCTGCACTGCTGGGTCACATCGTGATGGGCTACGAACTCTCGGTCGTGAGCGTGTTGGGGATCATTGCCACCTGCGGCGTCGTAGTCAACGGTGGTCTGGTTCTCACGGTCACGATGAATGACCTCGTCGCACGCGGACTCAGCTTTGAAATGGCTGCCCTCGAAGCCAGCAAGCGTCGCTTCAGGCCAATCCTCCTGACGTCTCTGACGACCTTCATGGGCCTGTCGCCGATGATCTTTGAAACCTCGCCTCAGGCGCGCTATCTGATTCCGATGGCCATCGCGCTGGGGTTCGGCATTCTATTCTCCGCCGCCGTCGTGCTGTTTATGATGCCCGCCTGTCACCTGTTGATTCGCAGCGTGACACATCGCACTCCACAAGCACAAATCGATGCCCATCCCAACCACAGTCTCCCGAACACCGCGTAGGCCCTCTGTAAACCCAATTGCCGTCGCGGCCAAACGAGCGTTGTTTTCAAATTTGGAAACGTGTCGAAACTTTGTCGCGTTTTTGGAGCGTCTTCATCCCAGGCGTAGCGCGGTTCGGCGCATGTTCGGGTTTCGCTGTGGATAACGCGTGCTTTGGCTACGTTCTGGTCCAGGGTTGGGCCGGGAAGGAGCCATGGACGGGTACATCATATCCTCAGGAACTACGCGATCGCGTGTTGGCGGCGTACGACCGCGGCATGATGACCAAGCAAATCGCCGAGTTGTTTCAGATGAGCCCGGCTTGGGCGCGCCGCCTCAAGCAACGTCGTCGCGAAACGGGTGAGACTTCGCCCAGACCAATGGGCGGTGCCCGCGTCATCAAGATCGACATGAAGCAATTGGCTTCTTTGGTCGAGAGCGAGAGCACGGTGCTCATCGAAGGCAAGAGAGGTACCGGAAAGGAACTATTCGCCCGCGCGGTCCACGACCTCAGTCCGCGTGCTCAAGGCCCATACCTTCTGGTCAAATGCGCCGCGCTGCCTGAAACACTGCTTGAGTCCGAGTTGTTCGGCTACAAGAAGGGCGCGTTCACGGACGCACGCCGGGACAAACCAGGATCCTTCGATCTCGCCCAGGGCGGTTCGGTTTTCCTCGATGAAGTTGAAACGCTGACTCGGGCGGTGCAGGTGAAACTGCTTCGCGTGATCGAAAACAAGCAATATCAGCCACTCGGTGGCACGCAACAGCAGCAGGCCGACGTCCGCATCATCGCGGCCACCAATCGCGCGCTTCTGAATATGGTCCGCCGAGGCAAGTTCCGCGATGATCTGTACTATCGCCTGAACGTCGTGACCCTCGAGTTGCCGGCCTTACGCGACCGCCGAGAGGACATCCCCGTCCTCGTGGATCACTTCATCGGCCAGTACAACCTCGCCAAGGGCAAGGAAGTCATCGGCGTGACGGGGCGGGCGATGGGCGTACTGATGGAATACGACTTCCCGGGCAACGTGCGCGAGTTACAGAACGTGATCGAGCACGCATTTGTCCTGTGCGACTGGGGATTGATCGACCTGCCACACTTGCCGCGCACGATCCTGCGTTCGTCGCCGCCCCGCGATGGGCTGACATCCGATCCGACCATCCAACGCAGCAGACGCTCCTCGCTCAACGACGCCGAAGCAGCAGCCATCCGCGATGCTCTGGAACGTCACAATGGTCACCGTGCCAACACAGCGCGTGAGCTTGGCATTTCGACCTCGACTCTGTGGCGCAGAATGTCCCGACTCGGCATTCGCTTTCGACGCTAATGTGTGTGGGCGAAATCGCCGCGACGATTCGGCTTGGACGAATCGGATACAACCGTCCCTTGCGTCGTGACCTTCGCAGCCTCTGCCAGCGCGTCATCCAGATCGGCGATCAGATCATCGACCCCCTCGATGCCGACTGATAAACGGACGAGACCGTCCGTGATGTGCGCCCGTTCACGCGCTTCGCGTCCCATGGACGCATGCGTCATGCTGGCCGGATGCTCAATCAACGATTCGACGCCGCCCAGGCTCACGGCCAGATCGCACAATTCCACGGCGTTCATCATCGCCTTGCCTGCCTCTAGTCCACCGCGAAGCCCGAAGCTGATCACCGCCCCACCGGCTGACGCCTGCTTTCGCGAAACATCGTGACCGGGATGACTTGGCAATCCCGGATACCGCACCCATTCGACGGCATCGTGCTCTTCGAGGTGTTGTGCGACCTTCAGCGCGCTTTCGCTTTGATGGCGTACCCGCAATGGCAGCGTCTTGATTCCGCGATGGACGAGGAATGCTTCGAAGGGTGCCATGACACCGCCAAAGTGCAGCAGAGCCTTGCGATAGATCGCACCCAACGCGTCATCCTGCACAACGATCATGCCCGCCACGACATCGGCATGGCCATTGAGGAACTTCGTCATGCTGTGAATCACAACGTCGGCCCCTTGCTCAAATGGCCGCTGCAGAATGGGGCTCATGAAGGTGTTGTCGACGATGGCCTTGGCGCCATGCTCATGGGCGATGGCACAGACCGCTTCCAGGTCCGTCACCACCAAAGTGGGATTGCCCGGCGTCTCGACGAACACAACTGTGGTGTTGGGCCGCATGGATGCATGCACCGCCGCCAAGTCTGACGTATCCACGATCGTGCTTTCGATGCCAAAGTTCGCCAAAACCTCCGTCAGCAGTGTGCACGTTGGACCGTACACCGCGTCACTGCAGACGACGTGATCGCCTTCCTTGAGCAGTCCGGCGAGGGACGTATGCACTGCCGCCATCCCACTGCCACACGCAATCGCCTGACAGCCACCCTCCAGCGATGCCACACATTCCTCCAACGCGGCCACCGTCGGATTCCCGACGCGCGTGTAGACGTAGCCCGGTTCCCGCCCTTCGAAGATGGCTGCGCCCTGATCGGCATTCTCGAACGCGAACGTCGACGTCTGAAATATGGGCGGGATGACAGGCCTATGCGAGTATGATCCAATACCTGCATGCACGCATCGGGACTCAATCGACTGTTGACGGTTGGGTTTCATGGCTTGGCTCCGTGTTCCATCAGGCGATCGCCGCCAACGTCGTGGCCGACCGCGTTGGTTGGTTCCTCCTTACGTCGCGACGACTTCCTCCTCCGTGATGTCCGCTGACAGATCGAGCATCGCGGGCATGTCCGTGTTCCGGGTCGCATGCCGATCGCACAAATAGCGCCCAATCGAACGCATTGCCTGGTCAGCCGAACGGAACACCGGTACGCCGTCGATACGCACCTGCGACGCCAATGCGTCGTACGTCTCCGATGCATCGACGACGAAGATCAGTGGCTTGATGTACTCGTGGAAGATGCGCGGGATGCGATGGGCGATCGAATCGACTTTGCTGATCTCCTCAGCCGTCGTCAGCATCGCCGGAGTCATCGGAACACAACCGACGACCACGGCGTCGATCTCCTCAGCCTCCATCATGATCCGCACGCATTGCTCATACACCGCGTCGGACGCCATCGGTGTCAGATCAAGCGGATTGCGGGCGCTGATCAAGCGATCCAGCTTGTATTCGCCCAGCACATCGGCCAGTTTCTCACGCGTTTCATCCGCGAGTGCCGGCATGTGCAGCCGATACTTCGATCCGACCAGATTGTCGGCCATGCCCACCGCTTCGTACCCTGCGTTGCTGATCGCCCCGATGCGGCAGCCGCGAACCTCTTTGTCGTGCAGGTGGGTCGCCAGTTCGAGGACCTGTTCGAATTCCTTGAACGTATCGCACACGATTGCACCGGCGTTGGCGACGGCTGACTGGCAGACGTCGTAGTCTCCGGCGATTGAAGCGGTGTGCCCCTTGGTGGCATCGCGACCGACGCGCGTGCGCCCGGCCTTGTAGAAGACCACGACTTTGCCCGCTTGTTGCGCCGCCTTGACCGCCTGCACAAAGGCAAGCCCATCGTGATCGTTGAACCCTTCGACATAGACCCCAATGCAATCAATGTCACTGCGATCGGCCAGACTCAACAACATATCTGAGACGGTCAGGTCGAGTTGATTGCCAACCGAGACGGCAAAGGTCGGATCGAGACGCTGCAGGTTGCTCAGTCGCGTGATGATGAACGCACCACTCTGCGAGATGATGGCTGACCGCTTGGGCGGCACATCCCGATGGGGGTCCATCTTGAAATCGGGAATGAAGAACGTGTCGTACATCCCCGGCCTCGACCGCACACCCATGCAGTTTCCGCCGAGCACAATCGGCCCCTTTCCGTCGACTGCCCGACGAGCTTGAATCGACTCGCGAATCGCGTCGGCCACTTCTTCGGTGCCCTCCTTTTCGCCGAGACCACCTGGAATCAGGATGACGGACTCGGCCTTGTCATGTTGCGCAACATCACCGACCAACTCCGCCGCCGCCTGCCCCGCGACGGCTGCCACGAGCAGATCCACCCGCTGCGGCAAATCACGCACGCTTGCCACGCATGGCACGCCGTCGATCATGTCCTGACCATCCTTGATCACATACAACTGCTCCGGTGCGAAACCACACTTGCGAATGTTGTCGAGGATGATCCGTCCGAAATTCGTACGCTTGCCCGATACACCCGCCACCGCGATCGATTGGGGTTCAAGCAACGACGACACTTTGTCAACAGGCCGCTGGATCACCGGTTCTGGCAGGATTCCGATGCGACCCCGCCCATCGAGCGGGACCATGCACTCTCGGCGGAAAGCGAACGGGTTCACCTCCAACTCGATCAGTGCGCGATCGCCAAGCGTCGGGTCGCACATCGCCTTCGCCAGGCTAATGAACGAGCGGAAGCAGCGAATCAACTCCCCATCGGACACGACGCGATCATGCCCACGCACGATGCCGGCCAGCACTTTGTAAGCAGCCGTTCGCGTAAACAGCTCGAAGAACGACTCAGGCGTCACTTCCGATACCAGCGCCTTTGCAACAGCCACACCCGGTTTCATCGTGGCCGCGAGAAACTCGGTATCCACACCACCGAAACCGGCCGCAATCACCGGGCCGAACTCACGGGTCGCGCGAACTCCGACGAACAACTCCCCGCCAAGCCCTCCTCCCGCTTCATGGACGAACTCAACCATGAGAAAGCCATGCACCGGGCAGTCCGCCGCCGTCATGGTCCTGGTCAGTTGGTCCATCTCATGTTGCAACGCGTCGACACTCTTGCGGACGCGACGGACGCCGCCGGCTTCGGTCTTGTGCACGACCTTGGGCGACACCACCTTGAGCATGACCTCGTCGCCGTCGAACGCAGACAACTGTTCCGCGTTGACCGTACCGCCGCGATCGATGAACAGGTGCTTCGGAGGGTTGATCGCGCCAACGATATCGAGCAAGTGGTACACCTCGTGTTCAAACAGTTGTTGGCGATCCTGCTGCGTCACATTCTCGATCAACTGCTCGACGGCGCTCTGTTCGGACGCCGACAACGCAGCCTCCACCTTCGCCGTCAGTCCGACCGCATCCCGCGATGTCGATTCAAGTTCGTCCGCCGCCACCGTCTGAAGCCAATCACGCACCTGCCGCGCTGTCGCGCCACGTCGCAATCCGTCTCGATACGCCGTCGCCGCCGCACGACCGATCTGAAACGCCCGGCGATTCACGCTGACGATGTTCGCTCCCTTGCGCTGGAACATCTCAGCCACAACGGTGTCAATCTCCGCCGCCGAGAAGTCCAGACACATCGACGCCGCACCAAGCATGACCATGTTCTCAGCCCGCGCAGAACCCGACTGCTTCGCCCGCCCCACCGCGTCAATCAAGACATGGTTCGGCCAATCGGATATCTCCTCGAGGACTTCTTCAACCTGCGGATAGTTCGGAATGTTCACGACCGGCGTACAACTCGACACGATCGTGCCATGCTCCCGGAGATAGGAGACGTATCTCAGCGCTTCGACCGGCTCGACGGCCAACACCAGGTCCGCCTTGCCGGTCGGTACCAGTGAACTGTGCAGCGGCTTGTCGGAGAAACGCAGATGAGCTTCGACCGCCCCGCCGCGCTGGGCCATGCCGTGAACTTCCGACTGTTTGACGTGATAGCCGCGACGCATCGCTGCTTCGGCAATCGCGTACGCAATTGTCAGAATCCCCTGCCCACCGACGCCCGCTAGGATCATGTTGAATCGCATAGGAATACCTCCTGTCGCGACGGGACCACTGTCCTACGTCGTCGCGACGGTCTGCTTTTTCAATTGTTGCGCGACGCGCCGCTTCACCTGGATGCACGCCCGGTTGGACACGATGACCGATAAGCCTCGGTGGTTGATCTCTGCGGCGATCCGCGCGACGTTTTCCTCATGGTGCTTCGCCAGCGGCTCGATCCTGACCACGTGTTCGCGCGGCACGCCGAGACCGCGAATCAACTCAATGAGGTCGTCGCCGGTGATGTACACTTCCTGACCACCAGTCATGCCCACGGTTGCGTTGTCCAGCACAACAACCGTCATGTTGACGTCCTCATGGGCAGCTTCGACGAGCGAACTGAGACCCGAGTGAATGAGCGTTGAATCACCCAGGGTGGAGACGATCGGATGTGCGCCGGCCTTGGCGGCCCCGATGGCCATGCCGATCGAAGCGCCCATTTCGACGCACGTGTCGACGGCGTTGTGCGGGGGCAGTGCGGCCAGCGTGTAGCAGCCGATGTCGCTGAAGAAGTACGGATCCTGATCGCCGCCGACGGCGTCGACGATGGCTTTGTACGAATCGCAGTGCGGGCAACCCGAACACAACTGCGGCGGGCGTGACGGCATCGGTGCCGGTCTTGGCCCTGTCTCTTCCATCGGCAAGCCAAGCGCCTTGCCGACAAGCTCTGTGGAGAGCTCACCCTGCCGTGGCAACGTGCCGTCAAACTTGCCATGAATCGATTTACCCGGCACGCCACATATGCCGCGAAGCTGTCGTTCCACAAACGGGAAGCCCTCCTCAATCAGGAAAATCTCGCTGCAATGATCGATGAGTTGTCGTACCAGGTTCACCGGGACGGGATAGGACGTGATCTTCAGCATCGAGTGGCCGTGATCATCGCCGAGTGCTTCGCGCACGTAGTGATACCCGATGCCCGTGGCGATGATGCCCTTCGGACCGCGCAACGACAATTCGTTAAATGACGAATTCTCCGCGTAGTCGACAAAGGACTTCTGCAGATCGAGCAGCCGCCCATACCGACGTCGCGCATTGACCGGCAACAGCGTCCATTCCCGCCAATCGCTTGCTCGTGCCTTCGGCGGCACGTTGGCCACCGGTTGCGTTTCCACCACGCCCCGGCTGTGCGACAGCCGGGTCACCATGCGCACGAGAACCGGCACTTTAAAACGTTCAGATAGGTCAAATGCCTCGCGCGTCGCGTCATATGCCTCCTGCTGATCCGATGGCTCGAAGATGGGGATCTGCGCGAAGTGACCGTAGTAGCGCGTGTCCTGCTCATTTTGCGACGAGTGCATCCCGGGGTCGTCGGCAATCGCAACCACCAGCCCACCGTTCGCACCGGTCAACGCCGAACTCATGAACGGGTCTGCCGCGACGTTCAGCCCGACGTGCTTCATGGACAGCAGCGAACGCTTGCCCACGTAGGACATGCCCAACGCTTCCTCGTAAGCGACCTTCTCATTGGCCGACCAGCGGGCGACGATGTCATCCGAGTTTGCGGTCCGCGCCTGCACAAATTCCATGATTTCAGTCGCCGGCGTACCCGGATAGGCGAAGGAACCACTGATTCCAGCGTCGATTGCTCCCAGTCCAACCGCCTCATCACCCAAAAGCAGCTCGCGCATCGCTGCCCCCTTTCCTCTAATGGCGTACGGAGTACGGCACGCCGCGGCGAACCGGGTTCGGTCCACGCGACGTCAACAGGGAATGAAGCAATTTGCGTGCCAATGACGCATCCCGAAAGGCATCATCGGACGAGCAAGAGGGTGACCCTCCGGAACGGCACCAGGGTGGAGATCGATGCTATCGCGAATGATGGTGGCAAGTCTGTGCGATCTGCCGAGAATTGTGTGAATTGCCACATCAACAACGGATGCTTCGGGGGACAGCGACCATCGCCGTCAAACCGGTGACTTGAACGTCAGTACCGGGCAGTGGGCATGCTGCACCACGCGCTCGGCCACGCTGCCCATCAGGGCATGACGCAGACCCGTTCGGCCATGCGTACCGAGAATGATCAGGTCGATGCCGGACTCTTTTGCATAGCCACAGATTTCATGCCATGGATGCCCGCGGATCACCTTGGTGACGACGTCTGGGATCCCCACCAGATGCTCGTCCACCATGCGTTGAACCTGATCCTTGGAGGCCTCGAACCAGGTTCGCGTGAGTTGGATGTCGGCGTCGGACAGTGCGACGCTGTCGGGCAGGAAGTCGGGATCGGGGACCGGCACACACACATGAATGACATGTACCTTCGCCTGAAAAATCTCGCGGTACTGCCGGACATATGGCACCGCCGCCGTCGACAAGTCTGAGAAATCTGTTGGCCAGAGAATGTTGGTTGGTATCACGTTCATCGTGGCGGACCTCCTTCGTCGCAACGACCCGTTCCGGCGCGTGTCGCACCCACACATGCTGCCTTTTGCCATGTTGCAATTCTGATGCCATTCGTCAATCAAAATACCCAATCGCGTCCGAATCGCCGGATTTCTGGCACGCACCTTGCAACAAGTTCGACGACCATGCAGCACCCAGGCCCCGGTGTGCGGGGCGGGTTTGTCATGGGTTTGCTGGCATCAAAGGAGGATCGACACATGACGACGAAGACAGCCGACTTGGCCGGACCGGGTATCAGCACCTACAAGGAGGTCGACTCCGTCCTCCCAACCGACTACGCGCCGCTGCTCGATCGGCGGCAGACCCAGCAAGCCCTCTTCATGGCCAAGCAGTACATCGAGCAGGAACTGTGCAAGGAACTGAATCTCATGATGGTGACCTGTCCGCTCATCGTCGATCGCGAAAGCGGGTTCAACGACATGCTCGATCGTGACGGATCACGCACACCGGTCGAGTTCCCCTGCGGACTTGGGCTCGATCAGCCCATCAGTGGCCAGGTTGTTCAGGCGGCCACCAAGTGGAAACGATGGGCCTTGAAGCAATTCGACTGCCAGCATGGTCAGGGAATCTGCACGGACATGCGTGCGATCCGCAAGGACTACTTCCTCGATCATGATCACTCCAGCTACGTGGATCAGTGGGACTGGGAACGCGTGATGGCGGCAAATGAGCGCAACCTCGATTTCCTCACGATGATCGTGCAGAAAATCTGGAAGGTCATCAAAGGCGCTGAGACACGCGTCTTCGATGAGTTCCCGGCGCTGCGGACGGACAAGTATCCGGTGCTGCCGGAGGAGTTGAAGTTTATTCACGCCGAGGAGATTCTCGATCGCTATCCCGATCTGCCGCGCAAACAGCGCGAGACACAGATCCTGCAGGACTTCCCGGCTGTGTTCATCTACGGCATCGGCTATCCTCTGGCCGACGGGCTGCCGCACGAATTGCGGGCGGCGGACTATGACGACTGGGTCACCGAGACAACGACAACCGATGGGCGGACGATGCATGGCCTCAACGGGGACATCCTCGTCTGGAATCCTGTGACCAAACGTCGCCACGAACTCTCCTCGATGGGCATCCGGGTGAACGCGGAGACACTTCGCCAGCAGCTCGAAATGTCCGACCAGATGGACCAGATTGAACTGCCCTACCATCGCGGCATCATCAATGGTGAACTGCCGTTGAGCGTTGGCGGTGGGATCGGCCAATCGCGCGTCTACATGCTGCTGCTGCGCAAGGCGCATCTTGGTGAAGTGTCGGTGACGGTGTGGCCTCGCGAATTGAAGGAGATTTCCGCGAAGCACAACATCGACGTGCTGAGCTAGCAGCACAACATTTGCATGCAACGTCGACCTTGGCGGTTCTTGCGACTGGTCCAACCTCAGTGTCAGCCAAGGTCGACGATCCAGGCTTCTGGTACGGCCCGCACGCCGGGCGGGCTGTATCACCAGCGAAGCGTATCATTATCGGACCCCCCGATAGAATGCTTTTCGGCTTGGCCCAACCCCCTCGATTTGCTATCGTTCACCATTCGTAGGAGGGGAACCGGGGCGTGCGCTCACAGCGTCACTTCAGTTCCAGCACGTACCATCAGGCCCATTTGGCAGGGAATGACAAGAGACATGAAGAAGCAAGTTTTGCGCGCTCTCGGAGCCGTTGCGTTGTGCGCGACGTTCGCACAGGCGGACGTCCTGATATCGGTGTCCGGCAATGCGACGCTCGGCGGGTTGAGCTTTGAAGACGGCGACGTGGTGCGTTACAACACGGCCACGGACACGGCGACACTGTTCTTCGATGCCGACCTGTTCAGCAGCAACGAGGACATCGATGCGCTGCACGTTCTGAGCAACGGCAATCTCGTATTGTCAACGAAGAACAACGCGACACTGGGTGGCTTGTCCTTCGAGGACGGTGATCTGGTTGAGTATGATTTCGGCTCGGGTACTGCGTCGCTTTTCTTCGATGAGGACCTGTTCAGCAACAACGAAGACGTTGATGCGGCAGCCGTGCTTGCCAATGGCGATCTCGTTCTCTCAACACAGAACAGCGCCACGCTGGGCGGCCTGTCGTTCGAGGATGGTGATCTGGTTCGGTACGACGGTTCGACCGGCAGCCTCTTCTTCGACGAAGATCTCTTCAGCAACAATGAAGACATCGACGCCGTCGCTGTTCTTGGCAACGGGAACATTGTGCTGTCGACCAACGGCAATGCGACCCTGGGTGGCCTGTCTTTCGAGGACGGCGACCTGGTTGAGTACAACCCATTGACCGACACGGCCACGCTGCTCTTCGACGAAGACCTGTTCAGTGGCAATGAGGAGATCGACGGGATCTCGGCCATCACGACGATCCCCGACCCGATTCCCGCTCCGGCAGCGGTCGTCCTCGCCGCGATTGGTCTGCCCCTCGCCGGCACGATCCGCCGTCGCCGTTAGGACATAGCGTACTCAGGAATGTGAACTGAGAACGCCGTCCATTGGGCGGCGTTTTTCTTTGCGCGAACATCCGCAAGTCGCATGACTAATGCCCGGCGGCTGGAATGGCGAAACCGGGAATCAGCGTGTGAACCACTTCGTCCGCAGCAGCATCCCCGGACTCCAGATCAGTCACCGTGATTCGAAACGTGTAGCTTCCTGGAGCGACGACGTTTGAGATGGTGGCCGACTGGCCGGTGCTGACGATGGTGTTCATCTCGACATTCGGATTTGGCGCGATCCAATAAGTCAGCACTTGAGAATCCGCATTGGCCAGTCCGACGTCTTCGAACCGCGCTCCATTCGGCACACTGACAAGCTCCCATTGATAAGTGAGACTCCCCTCGCGTCCACGGTTGGATACGGCAATGAGCGTTCGGACAGCGCCACCTGCCTGCCCTGATGCAAGATAGGCTCCTTCCGAGAACGGCGTTCTACCGCCGAAATCGGTGGCATTGGGGAAGAAAATCCGATCGGCGCCGGCATTGGGGAACAAATCATCAACAGCGTTTATTTGAAGGATCAGACGACACGTCGCCTGGGACACCACTTCGCCACCAACAACGTCCGTCACGACAACTTCAATCGTCGAAGACCCGATCGCGGAACCATCGACTGTCAACACTGGCTCTGCAGAAGTCGCATCATCAAAAGTCCCTGTACTTGCCGTCCACTGATAACGCACATCACCGCGTGCCTGGGTCACGACAGCCCGCAACGCGATACTCCGATCGGGATCCACGCTGTCACAAGCACCTCCCCCAACGCAACCACAGCTCACGCGCATTTCCGGCTCATAGCACACGTCGCCCGTCTCGTCGCAAAACTGCCCCGCAGCGCAAGGCCTCTCACCCGGCACACACGCACAATCCTGACACATTTCAACACCTGTGCAGAACAACTTGTCATCACATTGGCCGTCAACGGCGCACTCCGACATCATGCACGCCTCAGCCGCCTCGTCGCATGCATGGCACGCGTCCAGCAGAGCGCATGGCACCGGTCCATCCACGCAAACACCGAAGCGACAACGTTCGCGCCCGTTGCAGAACACGCTGTCGTCGCACGCGGAATCATCAACACATTCCGGCGTCACACACATGTCCGCTGCCTCATCACAGCCGAAATTCGATGACTGCGAATCGCATGCGGGTTCGGCGTCAACGCAGAAACCCAGCAGACACGACTCCGCTCCGTTGCAAAACGCCCCGTCATCGCAATCCGCATCGGACACGCACTCCACAGGCGGCGGTATCTCGACGCAACCGCCGATCAAGCCGCAAACAAGGGCTATCGAAGAAGCAGACAGCCCGCTTCTATTGCGTTCCCAGAATCTCCATCGGTCAATCATGATCGTGCTCCGCAGACCCCGCCTCATCGCTCCCTCGCAATGAACAACCTGGAATCAATCGTGTCTGACACAGTCAATCTCCCGGCCCAAGGATATCAAACACAGGAAGAATCGCGTGTGAAACTTCATCCGACGCCGTATCGCCGCAGAATTCATCCACATAGGTCACGCGAAACGTGTACGTACCCGGCACCACAATGTTTGAAACGGGCACGACGTGACCGCCACTTGTGATCGTCGGGACCATCGCATCAGGATTGGGTGCAATGGCATAGGTGAGCATGTTCGTGTCTGCGTTTAACAGCGTGACGTCCTCAAACCGCGCCAACCCTGGAACACCGATCAACTCCCACGTGAGTGAGTCATTGCCTAGCCCACCTCGATTCGCAATTACCCGAATGGCGGGCACGTTTCCACCCGACACACCGGACGTCAGGACTGCCCCCTGTGAAAATGGTGCACTCCCACCGAAGTCGAGAGTGTTGGGAAACAGCATCCGATCGGCGCCGGCGCTGATACTCAAACCTGGAAGATAAAGGTTGATGGTGGCCTCGCACGTGGTGGTTGAGACATGATTCGCTTCGTCAACGGCATCACCTCTGTCCGTGTTGGCCGTGTCCATCACCATCAAGTCAATCGTAACCGATCCCAGAGCGCTTCCATCAATCGTCAGTGTCGGCATCGCCGACGTCGGATCATCAAGCGAACCGGTCGACACGGTCCACAGGTAAGACAGCATTCCCTGACTGTTCTCAATTTCAGATTGCAATGGAATGATCAGACTCGCCTCCGGGCATGGATGATCAATCACGATTGAGCATGACAACTCGGCACGATCAACGCAGATGTCGTCGGCGTCATCACACGTCTGCGTATCATCGCACGGCTGCACACCGGCAAAACACACACATTCCCGACAGGTTTCGCCACCGTTGCAGAACAAACCGTCGTCGCAATCGGCATCGGACGCACACTGCGAAGCCACACACGCGTCCAACTGCTCGTCGCAACCGGCGCAGGGCGGCTCGCCGGCACACGGTTCCGAACCTGCTACGCACACGCCGTCGACGCAGCGTTCGTCG
>JANQQK010000064.1 GCA_028289375.1 Phycisphaerae bacterium
GCCGACCGAAGGCGGCCTGCGACCGCGCGTGGCGATTCTCGATCCCGACCTGACCGTCAGCGTTCCCAAGCGCGTGGCAGCGATGGCCGGTATCGACGCCGTCGCCCACGCCATCGAAAGCGCCGCCTGCAACGCCCGCACCGACATCTCCCGCGCTTTTTCCCGCGAGGCATGGAAACTGCTCGACCGCTCGCTCGAGAAATCGATGGCCGACCCCAAAAATGAGCAGGCCCGCGAGGATATGCTCATTGGCGCCCATCTCGCCGGCGCCGCCATCGAGTCCGCCATGCTCGGTGCCGCCCACGCCTGTGCCAACCCGCTCACTGCCCATTGCAACATCCACCACGGCGAAGCCGTCGGCCTGATGCTCCCCCACGTGATCCGCTTCAACGGCGAAGATGGCGAAAATCCCTACAGCGATCTCTGCAGCCACACCGAGGAACTCGTCTGGCGCGTTACGCGCATGCGGGAAGCCGCCGGGCTGGCCAGCCGATTATCGGAACATCGCGTCACCGAGGACATGTTCGACACGCTGGCCTCGCTTGCAGAGAAACAGTGGACCGCCCAATTCAACCCACGCCCCGTCAACGCCTCAAATCTGACGGAAATCTACAAATCGGCGTATTAGACCGGCCCTGTCACCGGCGACCCGTTAGACTAGAATATAAATCCGCGCAAAGGTGCGACGGGACGCCTTATCAAGCCAACGAAAGAGGTCCGCATGCAGCTCGACGTCGTGAAAAGCGACGCCAAGACGGAAATCGGAAACTACTTCGTTTCCAACTATCCGCCATTCTCGCTCTGGTCCGACGACCATCTGCCGGCGGTCACCGATGCGCTGGCGACACCGGTTTCCGCTGAGACGCGACCCGTTGGCTTGTACATTCACATCCCGTTTTGCCGTAAACGCTGCAAATTCTGTTACTTCCGCGTCTACACCGACAAGAACTCCAAAGACGTTGAGCAGTATGTTCAGGCGCTCGCGAATGAAGTGGCTTTGTACGCCGATCAGCAGGCCATGGCCGACCGGACCTTTGAGTTCGTGTACTTTGGCGGCGGCACGCCCTCGTTTTTGAGCAGCGATCAGATTGAAGGGCTGGTGGAACGCATCGGGCGTCACTGGTCGTGGGACAAGGCCCGCGAAGTCACCTTCGAATGCGAGCCCGGGACGCTGAAAAAGGGCAAGCTCGAAGCCATCAAACGCATCGGCGTGACACGTCTCAGTCTGGGCATCGAGCATTTCGATGATGCCATCCTTGAGGAGAATGGCCGAGCGCATCACGCACCCGAGGTCTACCGCGCCTACGACTGGGCGCGGGAGGTGGGATTTAAGCAGATCAACGTGGACCTGATCGCCGGCATGGTCGGCGACACGGAACCGTCTTGGAAGGCGACGGTGGCTGAGGCGCTCAAGCTCGAGCCTGACAGCGTCACGATCTACCAGATGGAACTTCCGCACAACACCGTGATTTCACGCGGCATGAAGGACACCGGGGCCGAGTCACCGGTGGCAGACTGGGCCACCAAGCGGGCGTGGGTGAAGTACGCCTTTGAGCAGTTTGAATCGGCGGGCTACGTCGTGTCGAGCGCGTACACGATGGTGAAACCGTCGGAGCACAGCGATTTCGTGTACCGCAATGCCGTCTGGAACGGGGCGGACATGATCGGCACGGGGGTTGCGAGTTTCGGTCATCTGTCGGGCGTGCACTATCAGAATCAGGATCGCTGGGACGATTATGTCGATCGTCTGAGCCGCAACGAATTGCCGATTGCCCGAGCGTTGCCGGTGGCGAAACGGCAGCTGCTGATCCGCGAGTTGATTTTGCAGATGAAGCTGGGGCGTGTTTCGTTGGCGCAATTCCGCGACAAGTTCGGCGAGGATGTTGCGACGCTGTACGCGGATGTGTTGTCGAAGCTGCGCGACGAAGGGTATCTCGAATTCGACGCCGATGAGATTCGCCTGACGCGTGATGGTTTGCTGGTGGCCGACGGTTTATTGCCGCACTTTTTCGAACCAAAGCATCGGGAGATTCGGTACACATGACGGCACCGGGGCGTGGCATTGAGGCGGAAACGGACGGCCTGCTGGGATTGGCGACGATCTGTCGGGGCTTTCTCGACGCCGAAGAGGTATGTCGGACGACGCGGCTCATTGAATCGGGAAAAATTCCATCGCCGCTGAATGGGCTGCTGGTGCACGAGGACCACATGACGACCACCCTTGGTCGTCACTACGGTCAGCCGGTTGACCTGCACGTGTTGAAGGTCGACATGGCGGATGACTGGTACAGCCGGCTGATACTGCTGACGCTGGGAGACTCCGGCGAGGTTGTCGAAGTGGGCATCGCACGGATTCGGCTGGACGCCCTTGGCGCGGAAGTCCGCGAGCTTGTGGTGTCGCAGGGGCAGCCTCTGGGTGACATCCTGATCGAGCACGACGTTCTGCGGACCATTCACCCGCAGTGGTATTTCCGGTTTGACACGGGCAATCCGTTGCTGGCGCACTTTAATTCTGGGAGGTTGTCCGACGCATTCGGGCGGATCGGCGTCATCAAGGTGGCTGGCGAGCCTGTCATCGACGTGCTTGAAGTGGTTGCCGACGTGACAGCGGAGTAAGGATCAGAACCGCATGATCATGGCGAACAGTGAGTACGACTGCATTGTGGTTGGTGGTGGGCCCGCGGGTGCGACAGCGGCCACCATTTTGGCTCAGCATGGCCGGAAGGTGCTTGTGCTGGAGCGGGGTGCGTTTCCGCGTCATCACGTGGGCGAATCGCTGATGCCGCAGACGCACGCGACGTTTGAGCGCCTCGGCATGCTTGAGAAGCTGAAGGCGTCGAACTTTCCGGTCAAGGAGAGCGTGCAGTTCGTGACGCCTTCGGGCAAGGAATCGCAGCCGTTCTTCTTTACCGATCGCGATCCTGCGGAGCACTCGAAGACGTGGCAGGTCAAACGCGATGTGTTCGACCGCATGATGCTCGACAACGCGGCTGATCATGGGGCGGAGGTGCGTTACAACGTTCGGGTGAAGAAGGTTCTGTTCGCGGGTGATCGGGCGATCGGCGTTCAGGCGGTGATTGACGGTGAGACGCAGGACATCATTGCGAAGGTTGTTGTCGATGCCACGGGTCAGACGGCGTTGCTCTCGCGGCAACTCGACCTGCGCTATCCCGACGACAAACTGAAGAACGCGGCCATCTACTCCTATTTCAAGGGTGCGCACCGCGATGAAGGTCGCAATGCCGGTGCGACCATCATCATTCACATGCCGGATCGCAAGGGTTGGTTCTGGTACATTCCCCTGCCCGACGACATGACGAGCGTTGGCGTCGTCGCGCCGCCGTCCTATCTGTGCAGCGGTCGTGGTGATGATCCGGCTGCGACGCTGGAAGAAGAGATCGAGCAGTGCGACGCGATCCGCAAGCGTGTCGAGGGCGCGACGCGCGTCGGCAATGCCTTTGTGACCAGTGATTTTTCGTATCGCTCGCGGAAGGTGGCCGGAAATGGATGGGTGCTTGTAGGCGATGCGTTCGGATTTCTCGATCCGGTGTACTCGTCGGGGGTGTTTTTGGCGCTGGTGAGTGGCGAGTGGGCGGCGGATGCAATCCACGATGCCCTTGACGCGGATGACGTGTCCGCCGATCGTTTGGGTCGGTTCGGGCCTCGATTCATGGCGGGCATGCAGTTGCTGCGTCAGTTGGTTTACGCGTTTTATGATACCGAGTTCAGCTTTGCGGCGTTTCTGAAGTCGCATCCGGAGTATTCGGATCATCTGGTACGCATGCTGATCGGCGACGTATTCAACGACGAGGTCGGGAAGATGTTTGATGCCATGGGCGACTGGGTGGACTTGCCGCAGTCGATTCTGGCCGAGCAGGATCTGGTGGGTTCATGAAGTACGTCGTATACGGTCTGATTATCATCCTGGCGATACTGCATCAGGACTGGTGGAACTGGGATGATTCCGACACGCTCGTCGGCAACATCGTGCCGATCGGTCTGGCGTACCATGCCTGTGTATCGATCGCGGCTGCGATTCTGTGGGCGGCGGCGGTGAAATTCTGCTGGCCTGTGGGCGTGGACGAGGTGGAGGAAGTGGCGTCGGGCGGGTCATCGTCGGCGTGAGGTAGCTTGCCATTCGGAGCAGATGGCGGGCGTTGGGACATCAGCTTAACTGAAACGTGGACGGTTCCGTCCACGCATTCGAGATCACGAGGCGCGCGTGACCCCGCTACTGATTATTGTTGCCTATCTGTCGTTGCTGCTGTTCCTGGGTGTGGTCAGCAGCCGTTTTTTTCGTGGAACCGCGGCTGATTACTTTCTTGCGTCGCGCGGGATCGGTTCGTTCCTGCTGGTGATGTCGCTGTTTGGCACGACGATGACGGCGTTTGCGCTGATCGGTGCGTCGGGCGAGTCGTTTGCCGTCGGCATTGGTGTGTATGGCATGATGGCGTCGTGGGCGGGCATCATTCACTCGGCCTGCTTTTTTCTGGTTGGCATCAAGCTGTGGTCGTTCGGCAAGAAATATGGTTACACGACACAGATTCAGTATTTCCGCGATCGGTTTGAGTCGGACAAGCTGGGGCTGGTGCTGTTTCCGATTCTGGTGGGGTTGGTGATACCGTACCTGCTGATCGGCGTGATGGGTGCGGGTGTGACGATCGAGAAGGTGACGGCGGGGGCATTGCCGTCGCTGTTTGCGGGATCTGGGAGTGGTCCGACGGGTGTGGCGGCTGGTGCGGTTCCGTATTGGCTTGGTTCGGCGGTCATCTGCATGGTCGTGCTGATCTACGTGTTCTTCTCGGGTGTGCGTGGGACGGCGTGGGCGAATGCTTTTCAGACGATTGTGTTCATTCTGCTGGGCATCGTGACGTTCTCGGTGATTTCGGACAAACTCGGCGGAGCTGAGAAGGCGTCGGCGATGGTGCAGGAGGAGAATCCGCACATCTTCCGGCGGACAGTGCGCCCGGACGATCCGATGACGCGTCATCATGGGCTGGAACAGGCGTATGAGAGGAAGATGGCGGCGTGGGAAGCGGCGCCCGAGTCTGAGCGCGGCAAACAGCCGAAAGAGCCACACAAGCCGCGTGGCATTTCGCAGTTGCAGTTTCTGACGTACATGTTCATTCCGCTGAGCGTCGGCATGTTTCCGCACCTGTTTCAACACTGGTTGACGGCCAAGTCGGCGAAGTCGTTTCGATTGGCGGTGATCGCGCATCCGCTGTTGATCATGCTGGTTTGGGTTCCGTGCGTGATGCTGGGAGCGTGGGCGACGTCTGCGTACATTGCCGGGAAACCGGTGATACCGCTTGCGTTTTCGAATCCCAATGCGGTGTTGGGCAAGATGGTGGCGGACCTGACGTCGGATGCCCTCAGCGGATTGCTGACGGCGGGTATTCTGGCGGCCATCATGTCGTCGCTTGATTCGCAGTTCCTCTGCATCGGCAGTATTTTCACCAATGACATCGTTGGCCACTATGTCCAACACGACAGGTTGTCGGATCGGCAGAAGGTGATGATCGGTCGCATCTTCGTGGTCGTGATCGTGTTGATCACGTATCTGCTCGCTCAGACGCGGCCTGGCGGCGTGTTCACGCTGGGGGTCTGGTGTTTCAGCGGTTTTGCGAGCCTGTTTCCGCTGGTGTTTGCGTCGGTGTATTGGCGGCGGACGACGAAGGCGGGGGCGTATGCGTGTGTGATCACGACGGCGGTGCTTTGGGTTTATCTGTTTGCGCAATCGGGATACGGTGCGAATCGCGAGTACTTGGTGGCGGGCATGATGCCGGTCGCGGTCATGACGGGGGCGTCTGCGTTGGCGCTTGTGGTGGTGTCGTTGATGACGCAGCCACCCTCTTCGTCGACGGTGGCGAAGTTCTTTCCAGATGCGCAGGGACCGTCTTCGGGGTCGTGATCAGTCATGGCTGAACCGTTCGTTTACAAGCGACGCGTACACTTCGCCGAGACCGACCTGGCCGGCGTGTTGCACTTTGCGAATTACTATCGGCTGATGGAAGAGTGCGAGCATGCATGGTGGCGGTCGATCGGCATGAGTGTGGTGATTGATGGGCCTGACAGCCGTGTGAGTTGGCCTCGGGTGGCGACGGCGTGTGAGTATTTTCAGCCTGCCCGCTTTGATGACGAGCTTTCGCTGTCGATGATCATCGAGCACGTGGGCACGCGGTCGATGTCGTACGAGGTTGTGTTTCGGCGCGGTGAGGAACGGCTGGCGGTCGGTCGGTCGACGATTGTGTGTTGTGCGATGGTGGACGGGCGATTCGGTTCCGTCGACATTCCGGATGATATTCGAAGCAAATTGCCGGTGACCGACGCGTCGGCCGGGTGATGATGATGGGGAGTTTGTGATGAAGTGGTGGTACTTCGTGATGATGACGGTGCTGTGCTGGGGCACGTATGTGACCACGCTGCACCATGGTCAGAAAGAGCTTGGCAAAGACTCGGCGCTTCGGGCGTTCCTGTTCGTCGGGACCGCCTACTTCCTGGTGACCGCTGGTGTGTTGATTTACCTGTTTGCGACGAAGGAACCCATGAAGTTCACGTCGAAGGGTGTGTCTTTGTCATTGATGGCCGGCGTGCTCGGGGCGTTTGGTGCGTTGGGCATCATTTTTGCGCTGAAGACGCAGTCGCCGCTGATCGTCGCGCCGATGGTGTTTGCCGGGACGCCGATCATGAACACTTTCGTCAACATGATCTGGGACAAGCAGGGTGCGTGGCCGACGGAGAAGAAGGTGATGTTCTTCGTCGGGATCTTCATGGCTGCGGGCGGGACCGGACTGGTGTTGCGGAACAAGCCCAAGCCGGCGGCGGCACCGGTACCGGCGACCGCTGAAGCGCCGTTGCCCGCGAACGAAACGACCCCCTGATATGCGACGGGCGTGTCACTACGTGATTCTGTTGCCGTTGATCGCGACGGCCACGGTCTGCGCGGGGGAGAAGTGGCCTGCGTCGGTCAACGCAACCGAATCGCGATGGCCGCTGTTTCGCGGCGATGCGCTTCAGACAGGCGTGGCCAAGAGCGATCTGGGCGACAAACTGTCACTGCGTTGGCGGTTTGAAGCGGGGGAAATGGTCTCAGGTACGGCAGCGATTGTCGACGGGCGTGTGTATGTCGGGTCGGAGGACGGCAAGCTCTACGCGTTGACGCTCGACAGCGGCAAGGTGGTCTGGACGTATGACACGGGTGATGTGATTCAGTCGTCGCCGACGATCGTGAATGGCCTGGTTGTGTTTGGCGATGGGATGGGCGTGCTGCATGCGGTGAACCAATCCGACGGCAAAAAGCGCTGGTCGATCGAAACACATGGTGAGATCGTCTCATCGGCCAACTATGCCGACGGGCGATTCGTGGTTGGCTCATACGATGGGCTGGTGTACTGCGTGAGCGCGGCTGACGGTAAGCAGTTGTGGACGTACGAGACGGAAGGGCGGGTTCATGGCACGCCGGCGATCGTCGATGGCAACGTCATCGTGGCTGGGTGTGATCAGTATCTGACGGTCGTGTCGCTACGCGATGGCTCGCTGGTGCGCAAGGTGGATATGGAATCTGTTTCGGGAGCGTCGGCGGCTGTTGCAGGATCGAAGGCGATCGCCGGGACGTACGGTGAGCAGGTCCGCTGCGTCGATTGGCGTGAAGGCAAGGGGGTCTGGTCGTTTCGCGATGAGGATCGGCAGTTTCCGTTTATTGCGTCAGCGGCTGTGACGGGCGATACGGTGCTGCTTGGCGGTCGCGACAAGCGATTCCGTGCGTTTGACATCAATGCGGGTACCGAGCGCTGGCAGTTTCGCACCCGGGGCAAGATTGATTCGTCCGCCGTTGTCGTTGGCAAGCGCGCCTTTTTCGGCAGCGACGATGGGAATGTGTATGGCGTGGACGTCGCCACGGGCAATGAAGTGTGGCGATACGAGACCGGTGCTGGAATTACCGCGTCTCCTGCCGTGGCTGATCGATGCCTCGTGATCGGCAATGCCGACGGGGTGGTTCACTGCTTTTCGGCTTCCAAGCCCGTCGAGTGAACGCACACTACGCTGTTTGGCTTTGCGTGTGCACGTCTGCCACTGCCCTCCTGAATCTGCCGACGATCGATACAAGTCTGGCGCCGGTCATCAGCGCTGTCAGCGTGAACAAAGCACCCGCGAAGAACACGTACGTCCAAAGGCTGGCGAGGTTGAACGTCACCAGAATCGGCGGAGCGATCTGCGTGATCCACGCAACGATCACGCTGAGGGCGAACCATCGGGAAACTCTGATCCCCGACGCTGCGGTCTCCGGATCTGGGCGGCACAGGCCAAGTGTTGCCAGATACTCGGCGAATGTGAGAACGGCGACGCACGCAGTTGCGGCTGACAACGTTTGGAGAATTCCGAGGATCATCGAATGCGTTCGCCAGTCCGTGTCCAGTGACGGAGCAATCAGCGTTATCGCGAATTGGGCGACGGCGATCATGGCGAATATGGCGGCAGATGATTTTGACTTCGTGCCCAGCGATGGATCGTCCACCGCGTTGTCCGACGATCCATCAGTGTTTGTCACCTGCGACACGCCCCTCGCCGCGATGATCACTCCCGTCACGAAGGCGGCGTTCACGACCGTGCGAAGCCACCAGCCGATGCCGATGGGTGACCATTGAAGCCAGGTCAGCAGAGTCAGAACGAATCCGATTGCACATGCTACGGCGATCAATCGTCCCGAATTGTGGAGAAGTTCCAGTCCGCGTTTTATTGCTTCACGCCTGGCGTCTGTTGCGCGTGGGGAGTTGTCACGTTTGATGGAATCTGCCACGCTTCTTGAGCAGGTTGGACACTCGCCGTCGACGTCGACACCGCCTAGTTTCTGTCCACACCCAACGCATGTGATAGCGCCAGTGATGCGCATCCCGATATCAGCGTTGGCCGGTTCGAACTCCGGAGTTGTGTGGTGATCCGCGGATGGCGACTTAAAGAGGCTTCCCAGCAGCCAAATTGCGCCCTTGCACATCATCACCAGCCCGCCAAGCTCCAGCAGCGCCGCCGTCAGCAGCACGACAGAGCCAGCCGTCGTCGGACTTGGAATGAACAGCAATCCGCCGCCATCCATCAGCGGATACTGCGAGATGACCAGCCAGCATCCGGAGAACGAGCAGAAAACCAACGCCATTCCGAGGATCAGTAGTCGCGCTCCGATCAGGACGCGTGTTTTTCTTGGTCGCTTGTGTATTGGGGGTTGAGATAGAACAGTTGATGCGTCTGCCCCACATTCGGGGCAGCGATGATCGGTCGATAGGCCTTTGAGGTTATATCCGCAGAACTCGCAGGCGATGGGCCGCGAAATAAACTCGGGGCTCATGATTGTTGATTCCGTTTCCTCGGTTCACACGCCATTTTCGCACCATGTGATATTGTGTATGCCGGTCGAGGATCGGTCCAGTTGGTTCAATCCGAACGCGCGCGCAAGTCTCGAACAAGATCTTTGCCGCGATAGCGGCGTCCGTCTTCGGCGCACTCTACGATCGCTTCGCGGTAGCTTCCGATCATACTCATCAGTTTGATTCCCATGACGAATGCGATCAGAACGCTGATGCCGCCGATCAGGGGCACGAGACGTTTGAGCACGTCGAGTTGCTGGATGCCGCCGGGTGGGTTGGACTCTGCCGCCAGAGCAGCCACCACGGCAAACACGACGAACGTCCGAGCCGTGTTCACGCCCGTCTGGGCGAGGTACGTGTTCGGGATGCGAACGGCGAGCGTCTTGAGATACTCGAACAACGTCAGGATCATGATCATGGCCACCGCGACGATCAGGATCGTGGTCGCGGTCAGGCAGGCGTTGCCGACGTTCGGCGAGATGCTCGACGTGGCCAGTAGCCGTTCGAACGCGATCTGGGCCATGATGGTGACCGGAAGCAGAACGGCCATTGTGCGGGTGACGCGTCTCATGGACGTTTCGCTCTCGCGCAGCGACATGCCGGGATCGGGTGCGGTGCTGCGGAAGATCCCGAGGATGGCGAGGATCGGTACAAGGATGGCCAAGCCTCTCAGGACATAGCCAAGCAACTTGAACCAGAAGTCCGCATTTTCCAGAAGGCTGGCGGCGAACAGCAGGATGAAGAACACCGCCGCAACGGCCACCGTGATCAGGCAGGATGCATACAGGTAGGTCAATCCACTGCGTACGTCGGCCAGCCACTTCGGATTGGCGTGTGCGAGGTTATCTCCGCGCACGGACTCTGCCACGGCCATGCCGCACTCGGGGCACTGGCCGCCGCGGTCTAGTCCGTGCAAGTTGTATCCGCAGCCGATGCAGATGATGTCCTGATCGATGTTCGATGCCAAGCACGTACTCCTGGAGGTGGATCGTCGTTCTGGGCGAGTCTGCTTCGTCGTACGCAATCTGTCCGAGGGTATTATGCCTTGACTCCATTGTCGGGGCGAATAATGCCTCTGATCAGACTTCGCATGGTGACCACATGGGCGGCTATCCCCATCAGGCCTCCAATACTCACGAGCATCAGAATTCCCAAGACCAATCCAAGATCGAGAAACATGCTCATGATGGTCCCGACAACAGCAATCACAAGGAGAATGCAGATGTGTCGGCCGGACGAACTCAGGCGGTGTTCCTTGAGACTGCGAGCAACTGCACCCAGTGAAGAGATGGCCATCACCAGCGACGCGACGAGAGACAGGCTACCGCCGATCATGAGGAAGTTCTCGGTGTCGGCGCGAATCTGTGATATTGCGCCGAGCATGATCGCGGCAAGCATGCTGATGGTGCCAAGGATGCACGTGAATCGCCCGATCAGGTCGCGAGCCTCGTCGAACTGTGAATTGCGGACGTACCTGAGTCCTGCGACTTTGAAAATGCCGGGAACGAAAGTCAGGAGTGAAGCAATGGCGGGCAACTTCAGCAGTTGGAGCATCAGCTTTCCGGATTCGGTGGGGCGGTTGCTCATGAACGGTATGAGTCCGCCGAGTGACCCGCTCAAGACCAAGACGACAGTTCCAAACAGCCAGATGAAAAAGAGGAGGAAAGAGCAGGCGATCAGCGATGAGCCCGTGTAGGCGGATCGAAGCATCCGCATTCTGGGGCTCGCAGCTGGATTGGGAGATTTCTGATGCGTCGTGGAGCCACACTCCGGACAAGCGTGGTCCCTGGGAAGCCCGCGGAGGCTGTATCCGCAGTCGCTGCACGCCTTGTCGTGATCTACATGTGGCGACATCTCGGTCCTATTGGTCACCACCCATCCCGTTCCCTGAGTACATGGTGGTACGTCCGCGTTGTCAAACAATTGAACGGATGATCGCGCGTCGAATCGATCTCATCAACGATGCGAACCGAATGGCAGCCCACAATACGAGGATAACAGCGATCAGTGCGCCGACGATGTACCCCATGCAGGGCAGAACGAATACGCCGACGCCGGCTGTGGTCAACCAGATCAACCACGTGTCACATCGACGCATCAATTGCTTCTCAGGGATACGTTGCAGGATCTCTTGAAGCGACTGAATGATCGCGACCAGAAATGCAAACAAGCATGCAGCCGCGATGAATACACCGAAAACGACAAGCAGCGCGCCGGCTCGCGGGGCGAGGCCACCGAGTAATGCCAACGCGACACATATCAAAAAGACGGTCACCGCGAGTCTTGCAGCGCGCGTTGGCCAATAGCGGGCGGTCTGCTTCGCACCGAATTCGGGCAGAGTAGCGATGTAGCCGCCGATGATCAGCGGAATGACAGAGCCAATGAGGGGGAATGTCGCGGCCAGGTAAATCGTCGACGCTGGCAATCCAAGTATCAACTGCCTTGGATGGAGCAGGTTGGCAGTGTTGCTGGCGACCAGGACCACGATGGCTGCGAGGGCAGTGGCGAACAGAATCCCGGCGGCGTACATCCACGAGACGCCGCGCGAAACACGCGCCAGCCAGGTTCGGTCGGAATACAGCAGCCGATCGTCACCCAATGACTCTTGGATGGGGTGGTGGCACTCCGGGCAGTGGCCATCTGATGACAGCCCCCGCAGGTTGTAGCGGCAGCTGATGCACGGTGTGTCTTCGCCGATCACGAGATCGATTGGGAGGGTGGTTTGGTCATCTACCTCTCACCAAATGCCCGACGAGATAAACGACGATCCCAATAAAGGCACTTGCGAACGAAACGATCGCGAAAATCCGGCGGCCGTGCTTTGACATGCACTGATTGGCCGAAAGACTATGCCTTCTTCGCACGATGGATTTGATAACCTCGATACCGCATTCGGGGCAGCGGCCGTATGTACTGAGCCCACGAAAGCTGTATCCGCAATCTACACAGACTTCGTCGTATTTAATGATGCTCGGATCGCTGCGCGCCAGATCTTTCATTGTTCAGGATTTGTCTCTCGTTGCTCGATTTTGTTTGCCTTGGCGTCTTTATTCTTTTGAGTGGGCAGCTTGCTGATCTGCCCCGACATGACGCCGCCATAGCCTGCTCCGAACCATGTGCCTGCGTAGAAGTCGCCGTCGATCATGACGCGGGCGGCGTAGGTGCCGAGTCCGGGGAGGTTCATCTTGTCGAGGGTGATGATCGGGGTTTCCTCGGCCCACACAACGCGCACTGGGACCGGCAGCGTCACGTCCTTGTCGGCGTATTCAACACGAGCGTGGATCAGCCAATAGTCGTTCGCCAGCTTGGTGGCTTTGCTGATGGTGTATTGGTCGGTTCGGGCTTCGCCGAGTTTGTCAGCGGTGGTGTTGCCGTCGGTTCGGGTCATCTGCCACCCGCCGCTGAGTACGGCGTTGATCAGTTTCTCACGAAACGCATTCTCCAATGCGGCTTTGTCGGGCTTCTTCGCCTCGGGCGGTGTTTCCGACTTCGCGGGCGGCAGTTCAGGTTTGGTGGTTTCCGCCTGCTGGCCAATGGCGAAGACGGGTGAAAACACAAACAGCATGATGTACGCAAAGTGACGAATCGACATGGCGGTTCTCCTGTTGCCCAATCCTATCTGGCAGTGGATACCCGTTCTGTCGGAAAATGCAAAATGTGGGGTCGGTGCGTTACTGCCGTGGATGAAAGCGGCGATGCACGTCCTTGAGCTTCTTGGGATCGACGTGCAGGTAGACCTGCGTCGTCGATGGGCTGGAGTGGCCCAGGAGTTCCTGAACGATGCGCAGGTCGGCACCGCCGTCGAGCATGTGCGTGGCAAAGCAGTGGCGGATGGTATGCGTTGAAAAGTCGGTTTCGATGCCTGCTGACTTGGCGTACTTCTTGACCAGTCGCCAGACGTTCGTGCGATCCAGCGGTCGACCCGTTCGCGAAAGGAAGACAGCCGATCCTGATTCCTCATTGGAGAGGGCGGGGCGAAGTCGCGTGAGATAGTCGGACAACGCCTTGATGGCTTCCCGACCGATCGGCACGATGCGCTCCTTGCTGCCTTTGCCGATGCAACGCAGGTACCCGACGCGGAGGTTCAAACGATCGAGCGACGCACCGGTCACTTCCGACGCCCGCATGCCGGTGGCGTAGAGCGTTTCGAGCAGGGCTTTGTCACGCAGGAAGTACTCATCGGCTGGGTCGGGCGCTTTCAGAAGCGCGTCCATTTGCGCCACCGACGCTGACTTGGGCAGCAGACGTGCGCGCTTGGGCAACTCGATCAACGCAGCCAGATCGCGACGCAGCATCCCGCCTGAATGCTGGAATCGCAGGAACATCTTGATGGCTGCCAAATGCCGCGCGATCGACGACGTGGACAAGCCGCGGTCGTGCAGGTTCATCAGGTGCTGCTGAATATCGTCGATGTCCAGATCGATGCGCCATCCGTCGTCGATTGCGACATCGTCCCAGAACGCACACAGATCGGTCGAGTAGGCAGAGACCGTCGCCCCAGCCAAGCCGCACTCGACGAACAGATAGTCGAGGAACCGCTTAACGGGTTTGGCGGGAACCGGCTTTGGAGCGCCCGCGGTTCGGGCGTTTGGGGTGATCAGTGCCATTGTTTGTCACCAGTGGAGTGACCGGATCAACCAAGAGCGTCTTGGCGTTGTGCTCCACTGTAGTGAAATCGAAAGGTGGGTCAATACGATTATGGCGTTGCGTTTTTTGTATCGGACGCTTTGCGTTTGGTCGCGAACGCGGCATGGATGCGACGCAGCAACTTATCGGGCGTTGGCAGTTGCGTTGCATTCAGGAACACACCGGGCGCAGCCTTTTGTTTCATAAGATAATGCGTCACAAGCCAGAGATGTTCGCTACGCATCGCGACCGATATATCGGACGTTGGTGATTGCCGGCCTGCGCGTTGCAGCCACTCTTCAACATGATCATCGATATCCTTGATGCGGACCTGATCACCGCGCACGAACTCGCCACGGTCCACGAAGAAAGGCTGCAACCAGTTCCGCGTTCTGCCACGCTGAAGAATCAGATAGCGCATGCCTTCGTACGTCGTTCCGTATCGGCCGGGGACCCAGACAAGTTTCTCAGCGCGCTCGACACGTTCGCGACAGCGCGCTGCCAAACTGTAGTCGCGAGCGGCTGCAGCGCGGGTCATCTCGTCGTTGAACGCATCCAGCATCGGTTGCGTTTGGCCTGTGGCGAATCGTGCCGACGCAGCCATCATCTCGCGATACCGATCCAGTGAGATCGATCCGTCACATGGAGCGGGGCATCGTCCCATTTCAAAGTACACACATGGTTCGCCTTTTGGCACCTTCTCGAGGATGTCGTAATCGCGACACAGCTCAAACAGATGCTCCAACTCAGCCACAAAGTCGTGCGCCCGCGATCGCTTGTCGAAGGGGCCGACGTTGAGAAGGTTGGGTTCGACGATCGACGTGACGCGCCAGCGTGGCAAGTGCTCCCGTAGATTGAGTGTTGCCCACCATGCGGCGCCAAACCGAATCAGCTTGCGGTAGTCCGTCGGGTGCAGTTGCCGTGCGATTTCGAGGTAGACGAGGTCGGCTTCAAACGTGGAGTAGGCCGGCGTCCACCAGACTTTGCCGACAATCGCGTCGAGCTTGGCCCGTGGGCCTGGGGATTCCTCAGGTGCCGTGAGCCGATGTTTGATCGACTGTCGGATGTTCTGGGCAGAGAGTGTGATGATGGGTTCATCGGTCGCCGTGGCCAGCGTGTACACGCCACCGTGGCTGGGTAGCGTCTTGAAATCGAACTCTTCAACACTCTCCGGCAGAGCGAGGGATTCGGGGTGCACGTCACATAGCCGCGGTGGTGTCTGACGGTGGGATGGCGGCGTCCGCTCGGTCACGATGTACGGAGTCTACGTCGACGCGGGTGGGTGAACAACGAGTGCATCCGCCTTCCCGATGCACAGGTTGCGTGGCGTTGACCCAGAGCGTAGAATTCTCGCTCGCGTGAACGGCGGACGAGAGTCTGCTCCCTGCGAAACGATGGCTGGACTCGCCTGCGTGGCGACAAGTCGGGTCAACAATCTGTCAGGGGCCGTAGTTCAGTTGGGAGAACGCTTGCATGGCATGCAAGAGGTCAGGGGTTCGAGTCCCCTCGGCTCCATTCTAAACCCCTTATTGACAATCGCTTCCGGTCGTTTCCGGAGTCCTGCCCCCAAGTTGCGATGCTTCAGCGACCAAGTTGACGCAACCGCATGGCCCATCTGCATGCGTCGGACCATTGGCGTTCGTCGTACTACTCGCCAGCCTTTTCCAGCAGTTCCTCGACAAGTGGCCGGAGACCGTCGCTGCCTCCGCGTACGTCCTGCAGTGTTGTGCGTGCGATCTGGAGCAGCTTGCGTGCTTCGTCCTTCGGAACGTCTAGCTCAAGCAAACATGCTGCCAGCATCGTTTGGGCTTCTGCGGTGCGCCAGTGTTTGTCACCGAGCGTATTCTTGAAGCCACTGACCGCTCGCCTGAGCAGCGGTTCCGCCTCGTCGAGACGTTCGAGCTTCCGCCACATGTTGCCAATCGCGAGGCGCATGGACGAAACCAGATAGTGCTTCTCGCCGTAGTGTTGGAGACTGATGTCGAGCGACTTTTGAAACATGGTCGCGGCCTCCGCGAATTCCCCCTTGCGATCGAGTAGCCAGCCAAGTTCGCCGATGGCGTGTGCGACCCGAGGGTGCGATTCACCATGAATGGTGATGCGCGCATCGACGGCCTCGCGGTAGAGGGGTTCGGCTCCCGCAACATCACCCTTGTCCAACAACAAGAATGCGAGGTTATTCATCGAGTTAACCGTCTCGATGTGCGTGGCACCGAGCGATCGCCGTCGGCGTGCGAGCAGGTCGCGGTTCAAGGCAATGCAATCGTCTCGTTTGCCCAAGGTGAATTGGGCCATGCCCAAATTATTCAACGCACTAAGCGTGATTTGATGATCGGGGCCCAGGACTTCTTCAGCGATTCGCAGAGCTTCTGATAGGACGAGCGCGGCCTCTTCGTACGCACCTTGCTCGTTCAGGTTCTGTCCGAGACTGATGCGAACATTCACGTGTGATGGGTGATTGGGTGGCAACGAGGCATCGGCGAGGTCAAGGGATTCGCGCAGGCACGTTTCCGCCTCTTTCAGATTTCCGGACTTGTCGAGCATGATCGCAAAGTCATGAAGGGCGCCGAGCAATTCGGTGGTTCGCCCCTGTTTTCTGAGTGTATCAATACATGGGCGAAAGAGTTCTTCGGATTGTTGATACTTCGCGTTCTCCCCAAGCATGAACGCGAGCTTGCGTGTGCTGTAGAGAACGTGAGGATCATCGGCGGGTAAAGCACTCTGCAGTTCTTCCAATGATTCGCGATAGATCTCTTCCGCGGTTTCGGCGTTTCCCTGTTTCCATCGCAGTTCGGCCACGAGCGCGTTCGCATTTCCCAAGGCTACTGCATCTCCAACTTCTTTCCGAATCTGCAGCGCCTTAAGCAGGTGCAACTCTGCGCGGTCGAATTCAGCCAGGGCGCTGTAGGTCTTCCCAATGGTCTCACGCATTGTCGCTTCGACGTCCGGCTGTTCGACGAGGGTGTCAGAGAGCTGCAGCGCCGTCTGGTCGACAATCTCCCTGAGCATCGTTGTGTCTCGGCCAAGGGCAACGGAGGGTCCGACGCCCGCGATCATGTCGGTCATCAATTCTGCCACACGCTGCGACTTTTGCGATTCGATTTCGGCTGCCCTGAGGTTCTCCTCCGCGAGATCGCGCTGCTCGGCGGCCTCGAAGAAGAGAATGCTCATGCCGACCAGACCACCGGCAAGTGCCAGGAATGTACCAAGAGCGCCAGCGACGAGCGTTCTGTTTCGACGGGTGAACTTTCGGAACCTGTAGAACGTGCTTGGGGGATGGGCGGCGATCGGCTCACTCGCCAACAGGCGTCGAATATCATCGCCCAACGCCGCGGCCGAGTCATAACGCCGCTCGACGTCCTTTTCCATGGCTTTGGTCACGATGGTCTCGATGTCACCGGACAATTCGCCGTCAAGCGAACCGAGGCGTGGCGGTTCTTCATCACGGATCTGGCGGACGGCTTCCGCGATGGGGACGCCCGTGATGTCGTGGGGCATGCGTTGTGCCAGTAGCCTGTAGAGAATGACCCCCAGTGCGTAGACGTCGCACCGCGTATCGAGAAGCGCCGGATCGCCAGACAGCTGTTCGGGGCTCATGTACCCGAGTGTCCCGACAATCTGCCCCGTTTGCGTTTGAAGCGTCGCGCTCTGGATGTCGGCTTCGGTGAGTCGAGCGACGCCAAAATCCAGAACCTTCGGTTGCCCGGTACCCGCGACGATGCGCGTGTCGGTTGGGCTTGATTCCGCCGAACTTCGCTGATCGACCACCTGAATGTTGTCTGGCTTCAGGTCGCGATGGATGACGCCCTTTTGATGGGCGTAGTGAATGGCATCACACAGGCGGGTCATCAGCGAGAGGATCTGGCGGTGTTCCAGTTGATGGTTCCTGACGAATTTGTCGAGCGGTTCGCCGTCGATCAACTCCATGGCAAAGTATGGCTGAGGACCGGTGCTCGATTCAGCGATTCCGGCTTCGTAGATGTGCGCGATGCCCGGGTGCTGCAGACGTCCGAGCACCTCGGCTTCGAGATGAAATCTCCTGCGCGACTGCTCGGTGGCGAATTCGGCCCGAATGACCTTCAGGGCGACCCGTCGCCGTGGTTGATCCTGTTCGGCTTCATAGACCGCGCCCATACCGCCGCGCCCGATGCGGCGGACGATCCGATAGGGGCCTATCCGTTTCGGAAGGGCATGCTCGTCGGTCTTTGTGACCTGCGGTGTGCCGGGTGCGAGACCCTCAGCGATGAGGTTGGCACCTTGACCGGCATCGACGACAGCATTCGTCTCGGCGGCATGACGCAGCAGCGACTCGACTTCCTTGCGGAGAAGCTCGTCTGCTCCACAGCGATCATTCAGGAAGGCGTCGCGGTCTGACGCCGGAAGATCGCATGCGGCGTCAAACAAGTCCCGTGCAATTCGGTGTCGATCTGGTGATATCATGCGGATGTGCCGGACTCGAGTTCCCGCCGAAGCCAAACTCGCGCATGCCGCCAGTTCTTCTCGACCGTTCGGGTCGATACATCCAGAACCTGAGCGACCTCCATGACGGTCAGCCCACTGAAGAATCGAAGCTCGACGATCCGTACCTGCCGTGCATCAAGTATCTCCAGCTTGGCCAGCGCATCGTCCAACGCCACGATGTCCATCGCTGGTTCGCCCGATGTGCTCTCCAGTAATTCAAGCGGTGCCTGGCGTCGTTCGCCGGATCGCTTGGCGGCTCGCTTGCGTCGAGCGCGGTCCTGCAGTATCTGCCGCATCGCTGTGGCGGCCACGGCGCAGAAGTGAACGCGACCATTCCAATTGCCCTCGGGCACGTTGATCAGTTTGAGATAAGCCTCGTGCACGAGGGCCGTCGGTTGGAGGGTCATGTCGCTGGGCTGGCCTTGGAAGTAGCGGCCCGCCATCGCGCGGAGGTCGTCGTAGACCAACGGCAGGAGTTGGTGCGCAGCAGACGAGTCGCCCGTCGACACGCGGAGAAGCAGTTGGGTCGCTTCGCTTGAGGCCCGATGGACCGCTTGGCTGGAATCGAATTCGCGTCTCACCGCAACACAGTATAACTGATCGGTGCCACGAAGCCTAAGTCACTTCAAGAGAATAGGTTACGGATTTCGTCGAATTTCGTCGCAGAAAAGAATTCGGGGTGGTTGGCAATTCTGCGTTTCTGGGGGTGTAGGCATCGGTCTGATTCTGTCTCGACATTGCGCTCGTTCTGTCAGGCGGGCAGCGGATCGGTGTCAGACTCGTGCGTTCGCGGGATTTGGACACGTGCCCGTTGGTGCGACGCGCATTGATCTCGAAATCAACCGGGCGTTGGCGATGGGACAGCAATCATGAAGGAAGTCAAAGAGATGGCAACACGCAGACAGAGGCAGGCGGGCCTTACCGTTGTGGTCGTCGCGCTTTCGAGCACGGCCGTTCTCGGTCAATGGAAGGACCAGGTCATCAATCTCCAGCCGGGGTGGAACCCCGTCTATCTTGAGGTTCAGCCTGAAGACAACGTTGCTGACAACGTGTTCGTCACGTCGCCCCCCGACGCCATTGATCGGGTGTGGACATGGCGGGCGACGGATGCAGGCATTGGCATTGCCTGTTCCGATCCGACGCTGCCGGAGTGTCAACCGACGCCGACATCCGGGTGGGATCAGTGGTTACCGCCCTCTGATCCCAATGCGTCAATCGTCAACGACTTGTACACCGTCCGATCCGGTCAGGTGTACATTTTCGTTTGCAACGCCGCCGCAACGCTGACGATCCGCGGAAAGCCGGACACGTCGAAGACCCGCTGGGTGACCGGGTTCAACATTGCGGGGTTTCACGTCGATGACGCCAATCCACCCACCTTCGATACGTACCTCAGCCCATCCAGTGCGCACAGCGACACGCGCATCTACCAGATGAATCCCGACGGAACGCTTTCGGAGGTCCTCAATACAGACGTCGACACCATTACCCCGCAAACCGGTTACTGGGTACGGGCCAACACAAATGCCGACTATGACGGACCGATCGACATCAATCCCGGAGCCGCTCGTGGCCTGAACTATGGCAGTCAGATTGCAGAGTTGTTGCTCCAGTTTGAGAACCTGGCCGATGCATCGCGGACCGTCACCGTTGATGTGGCGGCTTCGCTGACGCCGCCAACAGTGCCGGCAGACCTGCCGACCGATGCGGGCGTCATTCCACTCAAGTATCGTGACTATGAAACCAATCCCGACGCGCTGTTCATTCGGCAGGATCTGAATGAAAGCACTTCGGCCAGCTTCAGCGTTGACGGGGCTGATGCGGTGCAGGGTGCCTCGCGAATTGTTCGATTGTCGGTTGATCGTCAGGGGCAATCCGTTGCAGAAGTTGATCCGGAGACGGGCAGTGGTTCGGAGTATCAGAGCATTGTCACGATCAATGACGGTGCGGGATTCGAACGATCGGTGGCGGTAACAGCACAGGTGCCGAACCGTGCGGGCCTCTACACTGGTACGGTTTCGGTGAATCACGTCGCCTGGGTGCAGGCTGCTGCCAGGATCGTCTCCGATCCGGATGAAGAAAACGGCTATGAAGGTGCGACGTTTGTCAGCAACCCTGATTCAGGAAGCACGACCGAGCCGCGTCCGACGATCAATCCGTTCGTGTTCCCGGTTCTGGTGCACTTCGACGGCAATAGCAACTACACGTTCCTTACCGAAGCGACGCTCTTGTTCAAGCCGCCGGTCGGAAACGCGCTCGGAAAGTTCGTGTTGGCGACGCCGGATTGCGACAGTGCGGCCTGCGACGACCTCGTGGCTGGCAGCATCATCGACGGCGAACGGTTCAGCCTGCAGTTTGCCACGGCGGCCTTCGCGTTTGACGACGACCTTGCTCTAACGGGTGATTTCGGTACGTCGCTGGTCGGCGAAACGATCATGCCGGCCGATCATCGCCTCAACCCCTTCCGACACCGTTACCACCCGGACCACGATGGCGACAACCCCGGCGAGTCATTCGCCGTGAAACGCACGTTTGGTTTCTCGTTCGACTGCAGCCCGCCGGGTATGTCGGGTGATCTCAGTTTCGCTTGTGGAGCAACGGCCGAATCGCTGGACACGCCTGGTCAGGGCGATGTGTTCCTGCGCGGGTGCTACTACGAAACGTTGTCGGGTGACGGTGGAAACGCCGGCCTGCACAAGGACGCGATCAACGTTTGTGGAACGTTCAACCTACGTCGGATATCCACGATTCCGGCGTTGAATGACCTGAACTAATCGGGAGGCGACGAGCGATGCAGACACACGACAAAACGACGACTCCCGTCTCTATCGACAGGCGCACCGTGAAAGACAACAGAACACGACTCCTTCAGGGGACAATGAGCATGATCAGCAGAAGGACATTGACATTGATGGCGGCGTTGGCGGCAATGTTTGCCTCCGCTGCGATGACACACGCCCAGGTGATTTACGTCGATGCGGATGCCGTCGGCGCCAACGACGGATCGAGCTGGGCCAACGCCTTTACCGATCTTCAGAGCGCATTGGCGATCGGCAATTCGAGTAATGAGATTTGGGTGGCTGAGGGCACGTACCGCACCTCGGCCGTTGTGAATCCAACAGCCGCATTCGATTTGTACAACGGCGCCCGGTTATACGGTGGGTTTAGCGCGACCGAGGCCACCCTGGCCGAGCGAGCCGGTCTCTTCAGCACGACGATCCTCAGCGGCGATGTGCTCGGCAACGACCCGCCGGATGATCCGGACCAAAGCTCGGCTGCCCGCACAGACAACACGTTCAACGTTGTCTACGCAGGCCCGTCGGTGTCCAACATTGTTCTCGACGGTTTCACGATTGAAGGCGCGAACTGTCCTGACGGATGTGAAGGCGGCGGTGGTCTGAGCCTCGACAACGCCGGCGGTGTAAATGACATTCGCAACTGCACGTTCACAAACAATGCGAGTAACGCGGAGGGCGGTGGCGTTTCGATGTTTGGCGACAGCACCACCACGTTTACCAAGTGCGTCTTCAGGTTGAACTCTGCGGACCTTGGTGGGGGACTCTTCCTCTTGGGGGGGACGGCCAATTTGGTCATGGACCATTGCCTTGTTGCGGATAACAACGGCCCCAATGAAGGTGGTGGAATTTATGTCGACTTCTTTGGCATCGGTACGGCGACGTTCCGCAACTGCACGATCGCAAATAACGCCGCGTTGGAAGGTTCCGGCGGTGGCCTCAGCGTCTTGACTTCTCAATCATTGACCATTGAGAATTCCATCATCGCAAACAACGTCTCTGGCAACGAGCCGACCGAAGATCAGATCGTCTTCGAAGCGTTCTCCAACAACTATTCCTTCAGCCACACGCTGATTCAGGGCTTCGGCAACCAAGAAAACTTCCCCGGTGTCGTTGGCACGAATCCAATGTTCACCAACGCTGCCGCCGGTGATTACACACTGACGTTCGGATCGCCCGGCATCGACGCAGGTGACAACAGCCTCGTCACAGGCGGCATCACGACGGATCTCGCCGGCAACGTTCGATTCACAGATGACACCGGTACAGCCGATACGGGAAGCGGCACCGTCCCGATTGTGGACATGGGTGCGTTCGAATTCCAGGGAACAACTTCCGCGCCGCAGATCGTCTACGTCGACGCCGACGCGCTGGGTGCTGACAACGGCACGAGTTGGGCCAACGCATACGATCATATTCAGGACGCACTCGCCAACCTGAACCCCACCGGTCCTACAGAGATCTGGGTTGCAGACGGAACCTATTACCCTGACGACGGCACCGGGCAGGTCAATGATGATCGCACAGCCACGTTCCAGCTGACCAGCCTCACGCAGTTGTACGGTGGGTTCAACGGCACCGAGATGGATCGCAACGACCGTGATCCTGAGGCCAACCTGACGATCCTCAGTGGCGACATCGAGCAGAATGACGACTTAGATTGCAAAGGGCAAATACCCTGTGGCAACAACAGCTATCACGTCGTGACGGCCCCAGATGCCAACCCGTCCACGGTCCTCGACGGATTTTTCGTCACTGGAGGATATGCCGATGGCATCGGAAGTCTTCGTCACGGTGCCGGTTTGTACGCACCGCGCGGCTCACTCACGGTGAACAACTGCGACTTCTTTCAGAATAGTGCTGAGGACAACAACCAGCCGGAGGAGTCCCTCGGTGGCGGCGTATTCTTGTTTCATGCCCCGAGCGCAGCGATTAGCCGTTGCCGATTCGCATCCAATAGTGCAGCACGCGGTGCTGGACTGTACAGCGAGTTTAGCGGGGTGACTGTCACGAACAGCGAATTCTCAGACAACTTCGGAGACTTCGGTGTCGGTGCCTACATCACCGATCCGTTTCCAATTGATGGCCTTTTGTTCTCCAACGTCGTGACGAACTGTACTTTCGCAGACAATCGCGCGATTGATGGCGGCACGGTGGGTGCGGGGCTTTGGACGAACGGATACACGACCGTCCAGAACAGCATCTTCTACCACAACTCGTACTTGAGGCTTAGCGAGGGAATTCTTGCTCCGTTTACGCCAGAAGAGGCGCAAATCTACGTTGGCTTCTTCTTTACCGAATTCACGTTGCTGGAAAAGGAAATTGAAATTCGCAACTGCATCATCCAGGAATTGGGCAAGCTCGATGTCGCCGAATGGAATAACTCCGCAGAGGACCCGCTCTTCTTCGACATCGACCAGGGATCAGGAAACGGCGGAACATTCGACGATCTGCGTTTCCCGGCCGGCTCGCCTGCCATCGACGCTGGTGTCGATGCGAACGTCCCGGCTGATGCCACGTCCGACCTATTCGGGAATCCGCGACTCGTCGACGACACCGGCGTCGCGTCGGCCAACACCGTCGACCTCGGATCCTACGAGTTCCAGGGAACGACCGGCACCAAAGTCATCTACGTCGATGGGGACGTCCTCGGTGGAAATCAGGACGGTACAAGCTGGGCAAACGCCTACCCGAACCTTCGAAGCGCCATCGCCGAGGGCTCTGACCCAGACAACATCACGCAAATTTGGGTCGCTCAGGGAATGTACGACACGATCGATGGCCCCGGCGACGTGTCACGAGGTGCGACGTTTTTCTTGAACAGTCGCGTCTCGATCTATGGCGGGTTCACTGGTAACGAACAATTCCTCGAAGAACGTGACCCGGAGGAGAACGAAACGGTATTGTCCGGTGCACGAAACGGCACGGGCAACAGCTATCACGTGGTCACTTGCAACGGTATGAACAGTTCCGCGGTCCTCGATGGTTTCACGATCCAGGATGGAACCGCAAATGGTCCGTCTGGAAACAGCGACGACATTGGTGCAGGACTGATTGCGACCAGCTGCCGCGCCACGATCAGAAATTGCAGGTTCCAGGGACTGGCCGCAAGCGGAAACGGCGGCGCCGTCCATGCTCGCCAGGGCAGTGCGATGACCTTCGAGGGATGCACCTTTATCGGAAATGACGCAGGCTTCAGCGAGGGTGGTGCCATCTTCGCGCAGGCAGACATTGCACCACGTGGCATGACGATTTCGGCGTGCAGTTTCCGCGGAAACAATGCCCTGGAGGGCGGAGGTGTATACACGAACGGTGTAGCGCCCATCATCACCAACTCCGAATTCATTGGAAACACGGCGGGCGATGGCGGTGCTGGTGTTTCGATGAATGAGAGCCCCAGTGATCCATTCTCAAGGCCGGCAGTCGTCAACTGCACGTTTGCCCTGAACAACCCTGCCCCTGGTGTTTACGGAAGTGGAAGCGGCCTTAGAGTCAATCTCCAATCGACCGAGTGGTTGGGCAGCGAGGTGACTCTTGCGAACACAATCTTCTGGGAGAATGGCGGCACTGCGATGGGCAGTCAGTTCTTCAAACCCATGGGCGGCGGAGACATCGACTTCTACAACAATTTGATTCAGGGGGGCACGCCGTTCTTCCTCGACATGGACCCGATGTTCTTCGACGCCGACGGCGCGGATGACATCCCCGGCAACGAGGATGACAACGTATCGCTCTTGCCGATGTCACCAGCCATCGACGCCGGCACCAACACGGAAGCAAATGCACTGGCCTTAACGACCGACATCACCGGTGGCACGCGCTTCCGCGATGATGAGGACACACCCGACACAGGCGTCGGCACTGCGCCAATCGTTGACATCGGTGCCTACGAGTTCAACTTCGCCTTCGGTCTCGGCGATGAGCTCCCGCCGCCGACAAATCCAGGATTCGTCATCGATCCAAGCCCAGAAGGTGGTACCGGACTTGCAGTCGGTAGCGAAGGCAAAGCCTTCTACCACCCCGTCGAAGGCAAGTGGTACGCGATCGATCGCGGACCGATCGACATCGAGTGGTTCGAAGCGGAAGGCGGACCGGGAATGGTCACGACGCAGTACATCGTCGGGCCGGTCGTGAACCCGGACAATCCACGCACGCGTTTGGTGCGATACTTCCCCAACTACGGCAGTGCGAAGGCGAGCTTCGGTGGCGAAAGCCCGGTTGTTCACTACAACAGCCTGATCACGCCGGACTGCAACAGCGACATGGTGCCGGACTTCCTGCTCCAGGCCGGTATCTTCGAAATCCAGGACACAGCGTGTCTGCCGGGCTTCGGTCAGGATCCACGCTTCATCGCGCTGGAATACAACGAGCCGGGCAGCGGACGCCTACTCGGTTTCGAAATCGTGTTCATCGAGCGCGTCGCAGCCAGCATCCATTCCGATCCACTGGCGCAGACGGATTTCTTGATTCCCGTCGGTCGACGTATTCCGGAACCTGACCCACTCAACCAAACCTATACGCGTGCGGTGTTGGCGACGAACATGGCGGTCACCGGTCCGGCTGCGTGGCAGAACATCGAGCAGGGCGGCGTGCAGTCGACCATTATCTACCCGATTCGTCCCCAGCTCGGTACGTTCGCGAACCTGGCGACCGTCTGGTATCGCGAGACGACCGTGGCCGATCGCGACAATCCGAGCATCAGCGTCCCGCTCGGCGAGTGGCCGATCGACGTGACCCGATACCGCAGTGATTGGCCTGAGAATCTGGCTGTGCCCGGATCGCAGACCAATGTGATTGATCCGTCGGGCACCACGCCGGTTGTCGATCTCAGAACCGATCTCTACAGCACCGTCGAGGTGATGTACGAGGAACTGTTCAACGGCAACGCGACAGGCGAGAGCTATCCGCAACAGATTTCCGAGTTTGTTCCGGTTGAGCGTGCACTCGGTTACAGCGTTCTAAAGTTCGAATGCGAAGCCTCCAATCTCGACTGCGACGTCGTCACCTTCGAGGTGCTGCGAACGTACGATCACCGCGACATCGGCCCGGTCGGCGATGAAGTGTTCGATGGTTCAAACCCGCGCATGTGGGATGTTGGAACGTCAATCGAGCAGCCATCGCTGCACGCCCCGACATCGCGTTATCCGTTTGGTTATTTGCACGAAGGATTGCCATACGCACCGTGCATTTACAACGAAAGCGGGCTGGACTGCGAGCTTGGTGAAGCCACCGGGCAGATCATTCCGGTCAACATCTCCAACATCGGCGGCACGCCGGAGCACGGACTTCTTGAGGTCTGGTTCTTCGAGGAGGGGCGCACCATCGACGCCACGGGCGGCAACTTCGCCGCAGGCGTTCAGTGGCCGCACGTCGTCCAAACGTACGAACTTCAATGGCCTGCAACGCCGTGTGTCGATCCTGTCGGCGATGCTGGTGGTTGCGACCAGCTGATTATCGCCTCGCGACTCGGCCAGGGTAAGGGGGGACTGGGCCTCGATGGTTACGGCCCGGAAGCCAGCATCTACAAGGTCGGTCAGGTCGGAGATGATCTGAACACGCAAGCGACCACCCCGGGCTGGAATCCGAACGACGAACACGCCAGTCTCATCTCGATTGGCGGCGGTCGCCTGGCGTACGCCACGCGAGACGACAACCCGTGGGAATACAACACCGGTCATCCATATGTGCTCGTGCAGCATTGGGATTCAATGAACGAGAAATGGGCGATGGACGTCACGCAAGTCGTGGCTGAGGTCGCACCGCTGACGTTCAACTACACGGATCTGGTCTCCGTCAACCCGGCCACGATGATGCTGGACTTCACGCCGGTCACGGCTGGTCTTCCGCTGAATCCGCCGCTCTTCCCACTTAACTTCAACATCCTGAGCGATACGCCCTGCAATGATGGCACCGAGCCGCTCAGCGTTCTGGTCAAGGAGCTTGAATGTGAGATGAGCCAGCTGCCGTGTCAGTCCGCCTACGACTGCAATGTCTGCTCAGGCGGTTCGGCCGACACGTTGCCGTGTGCCAGTGACCTGGATTGTCCGGGTGGGACGTGTCCGGGTGAGGACTGCATCCCGACCGGTGCACTTTGGCCTGATCGTACGCAACAGTTGTGGACGATCAACGATCTGTCCGGAACGGTCGAGTTGTTCGAGCTTTGGGGGCAGGATGGCGATGACGAATGTCAGGCCTATCTGCCCGAAGACATGATGATGACCGACCCGCAGGACATCATTTACGATCCGCAGTGGCCGGCGGACTGCCCGGGTCCGAATCCGTGTGCACTGTCGACCCCGATCGGCTCAACGCTCGATCAGTCGGCTGCATGCTCGCTGGACATTCTGCACGACGACGCCGGCGTGAAGATCATCGATCCGAATTTCGAGGTTTCGGTGGACTTTGCGGAGTTGGCGCCCGACTTCAAGCTGCTGCCGCCGCACTTGGCTGGTGGCCGCAACGCTGAAGATGGCACGTTTCCCGACGATCGTATCTCGTCCGGCAGCAATGCGTTGACGTTCAAGGGCATCATGTCCGACGACGACCACGCCACGATCAAGGCGTTGTCCAACGACACGGTCTACCAGACAGCGATCGACAGTTTGCGCGACGCATCGCGAGTGCAGTTGGGCAATGCGTTTGATCCGATCACCGAGCCAAGCTTCGGTGCGAACGTGGTCTTCACCGATGAAAACGTCAGTGAAGGCTACGTCACGGTCGCGCGGAACAACGACCTTTCCTGTGCGGTGAATCCCGTCGAGGTTCAGGTGCTCAACGGCAGCTGTCCACCCGCGGGCCCACCCGTGCAGAACTTCAGCACAGCCTGTCCGTTTGGCGAGACGGTGGTTCTGAGAGTCAATCACGACATCATCGACTTCCCGAACGCGCTGTACTATCAGTGGCAGTTCCGCGAAACCGGAATGCCCACCTGGCAGAATTGGCACAACAGTGACGCCGAGGCCTTGGGGACCAGGGAGTTGCAGATCAGTGGGTCCAACGCATTGACCGACAAGGAATTCCGCGTGCGTTATCGCGGTTTCTCCGCCTGTCCATGCGGCGGAACCGGTGAGCCTGTCTGCACAACGGTGGGGACCGGTGAAGACGATTGGCCGGACTGGGCGTCAGCGTCCAACGACGGCACAGCCGTGAGCGAATGGTCAAATGCCATCTCGATGCAGGGCTGGTTGAAGCGACTCGTCGAGGGTCTGAATCCGTTCGATGAGCGTCTCAGCAATCTCCACGATGCGGAGGGCTTGAACTTCACGTACCTGACGATGATCGAGAATGCCGGTCAGCCGTTCGATGGCACCGCCATCCTGAGCTGCTCGCCGTCAAACCTTCAGAGCATCGGCCTGATCGAAGCCTACTCATCCGCCAAACAGCGTGCAGAGGCCTTCACCGTCGCACAGCGTCCGGCAACAGACCCCGAGAATCTGGCGATTCTGTTCATCACCGGAAAGGTCGCGGATCTCTACATGCTGCTTGCGAACGAAGCGTTCGCCGACGCAACAGATCCGACAACCGGTGTCGACAGTGCGTCACCGTTCGACCCAGTCGCACTGCCGTCAGCCTTGTACGCGTTCGAAGGTGAGGTCGGCAGTCCGCTCGACGAGGAACTGTCGCTGCTACGCGGTACGGACCTCGATCAGGGCTTCCCGCTGCACAACCGTCTGCGTTGGAACTTCGGTCCGCTCGAACGGGCAGAAGCGGCCTACGTCAGCACCTACAACCTCGTGGACAAGGATGGCGATGGCTTCATTCAGTTGTCCGATGCGACGATCACGTTCCCGCAGGGACACGGTGACGCGTGGGGCCACTTCCTCTCCTCGATGAAGCTGTACTACAACCTGCTGCGAACGAACAATTTCGAATGGATCATCGCGACCGAGACCATCCCGAGTGGTACCGGCTCGTCGACACCCGTTCGTTACCAGTATGAACGTCGCTTCGCCCAATCAGCAGCATCGAAGGCCCGTGCCGGCGCAGCCATCGTTGATCTGACATTCCGTCAGTCCTACAACGCCGATCCGACCGACGATCCGGGATACCCGGATTCCAACTCGGAACGTGCGTGGGGCCTGGCAGAGTGGTCACGACGTGCTGGTCAGGGTGCGTACTTCGATTGGGTAACCGCCAACGCTCTGCTGGATGATGACGATTCGGGCAACACCGGTCTGGAGCGGGTCGACCGCACGACAGTGCCCGAGTTGCAGGAAATTGCCTCAGCCTACTACCAGATTCAGGCGGCGATGACCAACGCAGGCAATGGCGTGAATCCACTCGGCCTGGCCGCCAACGTCGTCCCATTCGGTATCAACGCCGAAGCACTCGACGAGGGCACCAGCCACTACGAGCAGGTTCGCTGCTGGGCGGCTCAGCAGCTTGACAATGCCGCCACGCTGTTCGACTACGCCAACGACAACATCCGTCGTTTGCGGACAAACGAAGATGATGCCAACGATTTCGCCGTCGCTGTCGGTGAGGAGGAATCCGATTTCACGGCACGACTGATCGAAATCTACGGCCGACCCTATCCAGAGAGCATCGGCATCCCCGGTGGTTATCCGGCCGGCTACGAAGGTCCTGACATCTTCTTCTTCGATTACATCGATCCGTCCAGCCTGCTCGGTGAGACGGACTTCACGAGCGACGCGTTTACGACGCAGATCACGCGGACGTTCACGGACTATGACGGGTTGTTCAATGAAGATCCGACAACGAACACGACGATCGACGTCACGTTCAACGCGTCAACCGCGGGTCTGGGCCTCGTCAAACCACAGGGTTGGAGCGTACGCCCCGAACCTGGTGAGATTCAGCTGGCCAAGGTCGAGTTGTTGCAGGCCGTCGGTGAGCTTCAGCAAGCCATCGAGGTCTATGAGGCACACCTCGACAACATCGATGCCGAAGTTCTGGCATGGTCCGATCTTACGCAGACCAACAGCAACATCCTGAATTTCCAGACCGGATTCCAGACGACCGAGCAGAACCTCAATTCAAGGATCGCGCTCAACCGTACCTTGACCCTCGTATCCCAGCAGGTTGCCGAAAACGCACTGATTATCGGTGATGCGGTGGCCGAGGGCGTCCCGGAGGTCTTCGGTCTGGCCAACAGTGCCGGCTCGCCGGCCAAGGGTGTGGCCAAGTTTCTGGCAGGTATCGGATGGAACGTTGCCACAACCAGTGCCAACATCTTCGAGGTGCTGGAACTCGCCAGTGCTCAAGATCTTGAAGAAGCCGCAACTGCGCTCGAGATCGACATCACCCGCGAAGCGCAGAGCTTCGATGAAGATCAACAGCTCCGCGTCATCGAGCAACTCATTCGCGAAACGCCGGCGATTCGACTCTCGGTCTTCCAGCAGGCTGAAGCGATCCGACAGGCTGAGGGACGCTACCTGCAAGCCATCGGTGAGGGTGGGCGACTGCTCGATCAGCGGGCACTCTTCCGCACGCGATTCGCATCGACCGCGACGGACTTCCGCTACAAGGATCTGACGTTCCGCCTGTTGCGTAACGAAAGTCTGCAGAAGTACCGTGCGATGTTTGATCTGGCTGCTCGCTATGTGTTCCTCGCCGCACAGGCCTACGACTACGAAACCAACCTCCTCGGGTCGGACGCCGAAAGTGCACGCGGATTCCTCGCGAGCATCGTCAAGCAGCGTACGCTGGGCGTCGTCCCCGACAACTTGGCTTGCGATCAACCGTTGCCGCCGCCAGTCGCGCCAAATGGCTTGGCTGACCTGCTCGGCAGTCTGGATCAACAGTTCCAGGTGATCCGCCAGAACCGTTTCGTCGGCGACATCAACCGTTCGTTCAAGCTGCGACGGCAACTGTTCCGCGTGGTCGGTGATGACGAGGACGCCTGGAAAGCCGCGCTGGCCAGGGCACAGGTCAACGACCTGAACGACGACCTGGACTATCGCCTGTTCGCCTCGCAGTTGCAGGGCTTCAGTGGCGAGAACGCAGCGCTCGTCATTCCGTTCAGCACGACGGTGAATGAGGGTCTGAACTTCTTCGGCTGGCGAATCAACGGACCGGACTTCCCGTCCGGACGTTACGCCGTCAAGCTCAAGAGCTTCTCCGTCTACCTGCACGGTCTGCCGCCGGAGCTGAACCCGTTCGTCGATGCATTCCTGTTGCCGGTCGGCAGCGACATCATGCGAACACCACAAGGTTCCGCTGGTGCCAACATCCGTGTGTGGAACCTGCTGGACCAGACTTTGCCGCCACCGCAGCCAATCGGCGGCTCGTTCGTAAGCCCCGATTGGGTGCCGTGGGACACATGGACTGCTGCGGGCATCCCGGGCGATCCACGTCTGGCTGTGCAGCGTCGTCGGTTGCCTTCAATCGGCGCCTGCGATCCAACGGCTGTCGCATGCGACGTGAGCACGGCGCTTGTCGGCCGCTCGGTGTGGAACACGCGCTGGAAACTGATCATCCCAGGCTCGTCACTGTCCAACAAAGTGCCGCCCGCAGAAGCCATCGATACGTTCATCAACGGCAATGGCCTCAGCGAAGGTGTGTCGGACATTGAGCTAGTGTTCAATGCCGTGGGTTACGACCTCAATACCGCCGCCGCCACGGCCGACGCCGAACCTGCGGAGGGTATCGAACTGGAGCTGGACGTGAAGCCAGTCGCGGTTCAAGTATCGGAACCGACGACTCAGGTCCAAGGCCGATAGAATGTCCAAAACATCGGGAAACGAATCAAAGAAGAAACTCATCGCTTTGGAGGCGATTCAAATGAAACGCAACATCATTATGTTGAGCTTGTCAGGACTCATGGTTGCAGCGGCACCGGTCCTCGGAGGTATTCCTCTTCCAGAAGCCGTCGTGATCGGTCGGGTCGTCATTGACCAGAACATCATCACAAGTGACGACAAAGTCACGGTCGTCGCAAAGTGTGACGGCAACATTGTTGGCAGGTACCAGATGGGCGGCTCGGCGCAGGCGGGCGACAGATTCGTCCTGCGGATTCCAGTCGAGTCACTCGCCGATGGCAGCGAACCCAATCCCAACGCCATTCGCCTGGGTGACATGGTCGAAATCACCGCGATCCAGAACGCCGTCTGCAACAATGGCGAGAACGACGGTGAGCTGTGCTCAGACGACGACGACTGCCCGAACGGGACATGCGGCGAAGTCTCTGAGACCATGGTCGCCAACCGTGTTATCGACCAGGTGGGCGCGATCGAGAACCTGGACCCGCCCGGCGGATGCCTGCGCGACTGCGATTGCTACTTCCAAGCCGTGGAGGATGCAGACCTGGCAGGACAAAACGCATCCGAGTTGCTCGACGTGTGCAACTACCATTTCTGTGACAACGGAAGTTGCAACTCGTGTGGTCGCGACAAGTCGGGACAGACCGTGTCACCATGGAATGCCAGCGGCATCGTGACCACCGCGGACATTCTGTGTGCCGTGAGCGGATTCGGAAACTACTGTTCCTGCCCGAATGCCGACATCTGGGACTCTTCCGCGCCATCGAACAAGGGCCCAAGCGGTACTCCCATCTCAACCGACGACATCCTCGCCATCGTGGAGCAGTTCGGCGGACCTGACCAGTTTGGCTGTCCAATCGTACCTGCATCAGATGCGAATTCCTGCGATAGCGTCAGTCCGCCGCAAAGTGCCTCCGCCCTCGCGGCTTCCGGACCGTCCGCAGCAAGCCCGTCGGTCGCAGCGAAAAAGGCACCGAACCTGAGGGAGCGACGACCACGTCCAACCGATGACAGGCCCGCCACGTTTGAACTGGTACCGCGAAATCGCCGATTCACTGCCGGCGGTCTCGTGACCATCGATGTGTACGTGCAAGGTGCATATAGCCTTTCCGGCGTCGAATTCGGTGTCGCCATCGCCGACCGCGAGGCCGACCTGACATTGATCTCTGCCAGCGTCGACGTAAACCGTGATGACTTCGTCTTCCGCGGCCTGCAGAGCTTTGCCGCGACCGACCGCAAGCGTGCCCGTGTTTCAGCCGTCATGACCGGAACGGGCATCGACGTGCCGAGATCGCGGCGTCAATACGTTGGGACGTTCGAATTCCGAGCGGCCAAGGACGCGAGCGGCAGCTATCGCATCGTCGCCCAGCCAGAGCATGTTGGCTTGTGGCAGACGGTGTCTCAGAAGATCGACGTTGCAAAGGTGAATCCGGCAGTCATCCAGATCGCTGCTCGATAAGCGGCAACGAAACGAAGGACTATCGAAAGCCTCCGCAGATCCCCTGGAAACGGGGTCTGCGGAGGTTTGCTTTTTGCAGACACAGAGTTGTGTCGGCACCTCTTCAGTTCCGTCGACGAAACAGTGATGATGCTGAGATCTGTGACCCGGTCTGCTGGAAGTTGGTGAAACGTGTCGCCAGTGCAGATTGAGTGGCGTTCAGTCACACACACGGGGCGGGTGACCAATGGCAGGCCGGGATCAGGAGTCCCCCGCAATAAGGCGACAAAGATCTGCCTTCAACAGAAACTTCATCTCCCGCGGGGTTCGAGCGTGGCTGGACTCAGTGAGACGGTGGCAACCACGTCAGGGATGAGTGATGAAGCGAAATCAGCACCTTGCCATGGACCTTATGATACGCAAAGGTGTAGTCAGCGCGGGTCGCATCGCCTTTCTCGTTGACAAACGTGTAGTGGCCCATGTCCTTATAGCCCAGACCGCCAGCCTTCAGAATCGGCCCGACAGCACTTTGAAATTCCACGTGCTTCCAGCCGTTCTTCAGGAAACCGTGATCGTTCGGGTAGTCCTCGTTTCCGCCAACGAAGTATGATCGCGCTCCCGCCTCGTCCAGGCGAATGACATCAGCCAGGGTTGGTTTGAACAACACCGGTTCATCAGGCGACCCAAAGTCATAGAGACCAAGTAGCGTCTCCACATCCTGGTCGATAACGGCCCTGGCCCACGCCCGCTGTGCGCTGATCACTTCGGCCTTGGTCATCTTCTCAAACCTTGTCATGGCAACCTCCATTGGATGGCGTAACGCGAACATTTAAAGTGTCTGGAAAGCCAGTCGATTGGTCAAGGCCACATGGCACTCAGGATACGTGTCTGCGTCCCGGGCGTGTGCTCAAGTTTCCTCGGTGAGACGCGCACGTGGATCGGTCCCGTGGCCGCTCGTCATCGCCTCCGGCAGCACATCACTGAACCACTGCAGTTCCTTCGTAATGCTGTCGGACAAGTGCGTTTGGCGCAATTCTTCAGGGAGTACGCTCCACGCGTACGTCTCCACCTCGAAATGCGACAACCCGGGCATCTCACGACCCGCTGCCTGCAGACATTCGAGTATCTCTTTTCTGGAGGTCCGCAATAGGCCAAATCGCTCGAGATGGATCGGCACATGGAAGTGAACGCGCCATTGTCCGGTCAGCGTTCCTGGGTCTTCGATTGTCTCCAACGCTCGTGGCAGGTCGTCAAAGAAGATCGGAGCAGCAGCCGGTGACGACTGTACAACCGTTTGATGCAGATAGCGATCTTCGGCAAACGAGCGAAGCTGATCCAATGCATCGGAACGTTGCTCCGGCGCAATCTCTTCAAACGGCAGGATGATCGCAGAGGAAACCTGCACCTTGCCGACGGATATGCCCGCCGCGCTCAGCCTTCTAAACGCGTCCGCCTGCTCTTCGAACATGACGGCTGAATGACAGATGTCGTGACAGACACGAATGTGCCGCCGAATCTCTGCTTCGTCACCATCGGCAAGCAAGTGAGCTTCAAAGTAGCGAACGACATCGTCCGCCCGGTCTAGGACACAACCTGGCTCCGGTTCCAGGCACAAGTAAATGAGCCTGCCGGTTGCGTCTTCCAGGCGTGCGAGATGCTCCGCAACCGTACGCAAGTTTGCCGCTGCGGCAGATAGTTGATCGCCGGTTGGCGTTGGCGTTCCCCATTGAATCGGCAGGGTCGATATGCTGCCGTCCATGCCCGCTGGCAGGAGCGTGTCGAGGACTCCGATCAAATCGAGCGTGTAGTCAACCCGTGCCTGTTCACACCACGTCGGCTTATAGACCTCGTACTTGACGACCGGTTGATGAAAATCACCGTACGGAAATCCGTTGAGCGTAAAAGGGGCCAAGCCAGCCTCACCCAACCATGTCGCGAACGCTACGCCCTGCCCCTCTTCGCGTAACCTGCGCGCAGTTGCTGCAGAAAGCCAAAGTCCAATGCCCAGCCGACCATCCGGGACAAACTCCTCTCTGACCGCCACCGCGTGCTGTTGAAGATTCGCCCGCGTCGATTCCAGGTCCGCACCAGCGTGGACGTTCGTGCAATAACCGATCTGGATCGCTGGGTTGATCATGGGCGATGGATCCACGGATGACTGCTTGATTCGACAAACCTCGTTGGTCAACAGGCGTTACACGGATACGCCGGTTCCGCACCGCACTTGGCGAGTGAGGGTACCCGCGGCCAGTGCATTGGCAAGTGTACTGCGTCCGTGCTCAAGTCCTCAACATTGTTGGTACGTCCCCGCGACCTGGTTCTTCATGGTGCGACCTGTGCAACGTCAGACCACTCGGAGTATTGCGCTCGTGAGTGCCTTCGTTTCAACAGTCCGCCCTCTGCGCTCGCAGGAATTCCTCGACGCCGTCCGTAAGCACCTGCCCGATCGGCTTCACACGGAGGCATAGCACTCTTCGAACGTACCGTCAGATTGCACCGTGAAGAACTTGCGTGGAAATGACGTTCTGAATCTGGGGTGTGCCGGTAACGAGCCATCGATGGGCGCATCGTATCATCAGCAAGGGCTTCAAACACGGCGGATACGCGTAACAAATAGCCCAACAGCGCCCTAGCCCGAAGGCTCGGCCAGTGCGGTCTCGTCAGGCAGAGATTGCCACTTGGCCATCTCCGCTGGTCTTCCCCAAAGTTCGTAGAGCTTCACAAGGCGTGCTCGCGCATCCTCAACGCAGCCAGCGCCAGCCACGGGAGGAATGGTCGCTTTCTGCGCAACCAACGCAGTGTAGCTCTCGGTCAACAGCTTCTCGGCCACTGCGTAGTCATGAAGCGCGGTGAGCGCCTCGCCGAGCTGGCTTCGCGCACGGTTGGTCAACCAGTGCTTCATCGAAATCCCCGTCCGCAGGTCCACGCATTCCTGCCAGGCGTCTCGAGCGCTTTCGAATCGTCCTTGCTGATAATGTGTATGGCCCAACTGTTCGAGTGTCTGGGCAACAAGTCCCGGTTGCGATGGCTTGAGTCCGCGTCGAACCGCAAGCAACCCGTCGCACAACGACTCAGCTTCAACCGGCTGCTTCAACGCCAGCAGCGAATCGATCAGGTTGCTTGTCGATTTCATCCTCGTTTTATGTTCCGGATTCAACTCCGATTGGCTGGCGCTATGTGCCTCGCGCAAGATCGAGTTTGCGTCTGATGGGCGACCAATATTGAGCAACAAGACGCCGAGGTTGTTCATGGCCAAGATGGTCGAAGCGTGTGTATCCCCATGCTTACGCCTGCTCGAATCGAGGACGGAATGAGCGATGGGCTCTGCCTCATCGAAGCGATGTGCCTTGAAGAGCGCACTCATCAAGTTGTTCCGCACCGTGATGGTCCGCGTATGGTCCTTGCCTGATACTTTCTCGCGAGTTTCAAGGAGTTGCGCAAAGCATGCGAGGGCCTCGTCGGTCTTCTCCATTCTCAGCAGCAACGCACAATACGTATTCTGCCGATTCATCGTGCTGGAATCGCGGACGCCCAGTGTGCGCTTCGACCCTTCGAGAGCGGCGGCAAGCAATTGCTCCGCCTCGTTGAGGTCGCCGAGTTCCATGCGTACGGCAGCGAGGCTACCCATCGTCACAAGAACGTAGCGGTGATCGAGGCCATACTTGCTCAGCTGCCTCGCGAAGATTTCGCGATACAGCTTTTCTGCTTCGGCCAGATGCCCCATTCTCCGGTAAGTCTGTGCCAAGCCACGCATCGACTGAATCGTGAGGTAGTGATCGGGAGCGAGAAGTTCACTCCGAGTATCCAGCGATGCACGGTACTGTTCAGCCGCAGCATCAAGATAGCCCAGCCGCTTGTACATCTGAGCAACGCTGCGGCGAAGCCGCGCGTCGGTCAGCGGGTCGTCATCAAGTCGCTTCTCGATGAGCTGCAGTGCGCGGTCGGCGAAGGTCCTGCTGAGCACGGCACGCGCGACGTTGCTGCCGTTGGCCCGATTGAACGCCCGATCCACCACGACAGCTTCTTCGGCGATGGCGGCATCATCCGACTCAGCATCGTCCCAGGCTCTTTGCAACTCGTTTCGAAGCTCCATCATAAGTGTCTTACCAAAGTCGTTCGCACTCAGGTTGCGCAACAGCCTCGCCTGAAACCTGGCGACGTCGTTCGTGTTGTCACGTTCATCATCTGCCTGCTTCCTGGCCGCGATGGCTTCGTCACGCTGGCGCGTCGCTTCTACCAGGAAATAGCCCGTACCAATCAGGCCGATGACAAGAGCAGCAAATGTGGCGAACAGTCCACCAACCAAGCCGCGATTTCGACGTGCGAATTTGCGAACCTGGTACATCATGCTTGCGGGACGAGCCACAATGGGTTCATCCCCCAGGACACGACGAAGGTCCGCCGCCAACTCCGCCGCCGACGCGTAACGATACTCCGGGTCCTTTTCCAGGGCTTTTCCGATGATCGTTTCCACGTCGCCGCGAAGTGCACGATCAACCGAACTCGCTGAGTTGGGTTCGTCGTCACAAATGATCCGCGCCGCTTCAGCCACCGATTTGCCGTCGAGATCCAGTGGCAAACGGTTGGTCAGGACTTCGAACAAAACCACGCCGAGAGCGTAAACGTCGCAACGGGTGTCCACCTTGCTCGAATCGCCCTGTATCTGCTCCGGACTCATGTAGGCCAGTGTGCCAATCAACTGCCCAATGTCCGTCTGCATCGTCGTGGCCTGAAGATCGCTGTTGGTAATACGCGCTACACCGAAATCGAGAATCTTGGGTTGACCGATCAGATCCACATTGGTGGCGGATCCCGACGATTTACTGCTCAGCGATGCCTCCGTACTGTGCGCGAGGACGAGAATGTTCGCAGGCTTGAGATCGCGGTGAATAATGCCCTTCTGATGAGCGTGGTGTACCGCATCACACACGCGCGCCATCAATTCAAGTCGCTGACGAATCGTCAGGCCATTCGCGCGGACGTGCACGGAGATGCGTTCGCCTGCTATCAACTCCATGGCGAAGAACGGTTCAAGATAACCGTCCACGTCGACCATGCCCGACTCGTAAATGTGTGCGATGCCCGCGTGCTGAAGCTGCCCAAGAACAAACGCTTCACGCTCAAGACGTCTGATCAAACCATCAGAAATGTGTCCGGCACGAATCACTTTGAGCGCCACCCGACGCTTCGGCGACTCCTGCTCAGCCTCATATACGACGCCCATTCCGCCGCGGCCGATTTCTCGAACGATCCTGAACCGCCCGATGTACATCGGGATTTGTTCACGTATCTTCCGTGGCGTGTCGTCAACCTGACCGATGATCTTCTCGGCAAACAGGACAGGTCCTTCACCCTTCTCAATCGCCGCGATGACCTCGCAATCATCTTTCTCATGCTGAAGCAATGATTCGACTTCGCTTCGTAGTTCGGCATCGTCATGGCAGAGCTTGCTGATCAGCGCCTCACGTTCGTGACGCTCAGCGGTCCGCACAACGTCGATGATCTCCATGACTCTCTCGAAGCGGTCCCTGGCAGTCATGAGCGTTCCCCGTCGCTGAGCTCTCGATTCAGCCAGAGTCGTGCCCGATGCCAATGACGCTCGACCGTCCGCAAGGGCTCGTCCAGAACATGTGCGACTTCATCCATGGTGAGTCCGCCAAAGAAGCGCAACTCAACGAGTCGCGCGAGGCCTTCGTCGAGAGTCTTGAGCTTCTCCAGCACTTCGTCCAACGCGACAAGATCCAATCTGGGGCCCATCGATGGTGTGGCAAGCTGATCAATCGAAAGATCTTCACGCACGCCACCGCGTTTCAACGCCTTCTTTGAACGGGCGTAGTTCATCAGAATCTGGCGCATGGCCTTCGCAGCCACGGCATTGAAATGTGCGCGGCTATTGTATGAACCTTGCCCCTTCACCAACTTCAGGTACGCCTCGTGAACGAGCGCCGTCGGTTGCAGCGTGTGATTCCCGCGTTGTCGCTGAAAGTAGCCACCAGCCAGGACACGTAGCTGCTCGTAAACGAGCGGAAGGAGTTCATCGGCTGCGTCGTGATCCCCGTCACCCAGCCGGGCCAGCAATAGTGTTGCGTCACCACCCAACCCTTCGTCTCCAATGCTGTTCGGTTCGTCGCTCATGGCTGTGAGTGTAGATTCTAGGTCATGACTCGCCTACGCCCAAAAACATGAACTTTCTGGCCACGTTAAGTAATGCATTTGCAGAGGCTTACGAGAAAATCGGCAAAACGCTGTCGAGAGTTTGGCGGACGCCACCCGGTACCGGTGTGTTCCTAAGTAACGGGGCATGTGTTCCCGCCGTTCCGTCGCGTTGGGCTTCAAAGTACAGGCGGGATCGATTCGTGGAGTTGGGTCGAAGACAGAAAGCGAGTTCGATATGTTGAGCATGCAAAGAACCAAATGGGCCGTCACAGTGTTGCTGTTGGCGATGCTGATGCCGGGTTGTGGTGTGGACGAACTTGGTGATGGGTTGAACGGTGCGGGCAGAGGCCTGCCCAACATACTGTCGGCGCGGATCATCGGGTCCGAAACGATCCTCATCGAATTTGCAGAGCCGGCTGGCGACATGGCGGCGGACCCGGCCAACTACGACGTTCGCGACGCCGAGCTGCAGCCAATGCTGGTCAACGGCGTCGAGCTGTCCGAGGGTGGCA
>JANQQK010000021.1 GCA_028289375.1 Phycisphaerae bacterium
CGCCACAATCGTCGGACCACCACCGGCCACATAGATACCACCACCAGCGTCCGTGGACCCGGCGTCTGCGCCATCCGCAACGCCGCGCTCGATCACCACGCCCTCCAGAACGGCGGTTCCATCGATGTCCCCATTCGCCGTCACGACGTGGTACGCGTTGTCGGCCCGTGACGCATCCGGAACACTTCCACACGCCAGGTCCGCACCATCGTTGCCAAGCAGATCGCCGCTCAGAATGGTTGGAAACAGTGACACGTCGCGCCCAACCGGGTTGTACGTCAGCGGATCCTCGGTGCCCTCGAATCCCCCTCGGATCACGACATTGTTCACCAGATTGAATGTCACCGTGCGCACATCCATGGCGTCGGTCGGTCGGATCGGCGTGTAGACCCGTCCGGCACCGCCCGCGATCCAAATCTCCTCCACCAGCGGGCAACGCTCTGCCGCCTCAAGCGCATCCTCCAGATGCGTCAACGCATTGGACCACGTGAACTGCCCGTCCCCACCGGGCGATGCCAACGCATCCACCAGCAGCAGCGGCGTCAGCGCCGACTTGTCCTGCGACGCCTCGTATGCCCCCATGTCGATCGAACTACCAGCCGAGCAGATGTCGTCGACGATTCTCGGAAACAGGATGTCATCGTTGCGGATGTCGAACGCGATGTCGGAAATCGGCTGATCTACAGGATCATCCGCGTCCGTCTCGGCCGTGTTGTCGCCCGAGTCGATGCACAGCGACGCGCTCGCCAATCGCAGATCGCCGTAATCGTCGTTGCCGCCAACGCCCCACCCATCGCCGCCATCGTCCGGGTTGGCGGTGAAGTCCGGGTTGCTCGAGATGTTGTCAGGCCCGAACGATCCCGATAGCCCCTGAATGCAACTGAAGTCCACCCCGACATCCATCGGGGCAACCGTCACATGAATCTGTGCGGACTCGTCTGCACCGCCTGCATCCACGTTGAAGAAGAAGATGTCGTTCGTCGCGAGCAGCGTTCCGCCGGAAACGAGAACACCACCGCCACTTCCTGTCGCACGATTGTCCGCAACCGAGCAGTTCGTCACTGTGGTCGTATCATGGATGTGGATCGCCCCGCCGTCCGAGGCCGTATTCCCCACGAACGTGCTGTTGATCGCAACCAGCGGTGAGTCTGACCAGACCGCGCCGCCGTTCGTCGCATCATTGCCGTTCGCCATCGTGTTGAGCAGCGTCACCTTGCCTTCGCCCGACCCGTGAACGGCTCCCCCGTCATCGACAGCGGAATTCGTCACAAACCCTGTATTGCTCACCGCCACATCACCGTCGACATGGAACACGCCGCCACCACGCGTCGCGCTGTTCGATTCGAAGTCGCAGCCATCGACCGTCACATCGCTCGCGCGATTGAACAGCCCTCCCCCGTCGGATGCGGAATTGGACAGGAAACCGGTACCCGTGATGACACTGGAACTGTTGAAATCGTTGTCGACACCGCCGCCACGAGACTCAGCTTCGTTCGATAGAAACGTGCAGCCATCGATTGTCGTATCGGCGTCGCAGTTCTTCATGCCGCCTCCAAATCCAATCCGATCCGGCGCCTCACAGACCCCATCAAACGGCACGATACCGCTGAATCCCGCCCGATTGTCCTCGAAAACGCACGCATTGTACGTTGGCGACGAAGACTCGTTGAACGCACCTCCGCCCGACACGCGACCACGATTGTCGACGAAGGTGCATCCGTCATATTCCGTGCGTTGTCCGAATTGCCCGTTTAGCAACGTGTACACGCCGCCGCCGAACTCAGCCACGTTGGCGATGAAGTCCACGTTGATCACGTCTGCCGCACTCTGGTCGCTGTGCATCCCGCCGCCGTTGTCGAGCGCGGCGTTCAGCGTGACCGTCGACGACTGAATTGTCGGACCGGAGAGACGCAACGATATCCCCCCACCAATTCCCAACGCGTCACCACCAGCCAGGTTGTCGACGACCACACAGGAATCGATCGTTGATGCAGGTGACTCGCGAACGTGCAGTCCGCCGCCGTTCCGCTGTGCCGCGTTCGATTCCAGTCGGCAGTCGCGGACCGTCACGTCGCTGCGTTCGATCACCATGCCGGCACCACGCTGATCTGCGAGCGATGCACCGTCCGCATTGCCCGCGCGAATCGTGAACCCATCGAGCAGTGCATCAACCGTGTTCAACGCGGTCACAACGTGATAGCTGTTGTCGTCGCGCTCCGTGCCCGTGCAGTTCGTCTTGCATGCGGTGATCGCGGTTTCGGCGCAAAGGTCGTCCCAATAAACGTTGTTGCAGAACGGATCACCAATTGAGTTTTCGCAGTCTGTATCGGAACAGCCTGGTGCGCCGTGCCCGTAGCAGCAATCACTTCCGTCGTTCTGCGACAGGTCGCCACTCAAGACCGTCGGATTGGCGACCGGGTCGCGCTCATCAACAGATGTTTCACCGCCGGCAAACCCGCCATACATCGACACATTGCTCGTCAGTCGAAACGTCGCCGTCCGGTCCCCGCCCGGAACGTCAGGCGTGTATTCGTACCCATTGGCCGACGCAACCCAGATCTCCGTCACACCAACCAGCGGGTCCGACGCGTAACACGTCGCCAACCGAGCTTCGGTCAGCGCGTCGGTCCACGAAGATCCGTCATTCGCACCGCTCACATCCGCGTCCACATACAGACGCGACGTCAGCGCCTCACACACGTCCGGCACATCGTTGTCATTGCAGTCCGATCGACAGCCCACCGTGCAGAAAAACTCCGCCAGCTCGCACACGTCGAGCAGACCATTTCCCTGACAGTCGGTCGTCGGATTCACCTCGCAGCCATCAGGCACGCCGTTCATATTGCAATCGCCGCAGGCAAGATCGCCGGAACAGACGGCGATATCCGTCGGATCGGGAATGTCGTTGGCATTGCAGTCGCGACCGGAGTTGAACTCGATCGCGCCCAGATCGACTTCCGCCATGCCCGACATCGTCGGGTCCGTCGCGTTCACCACACGCAGGTGCGACACGCGATCGCGGTCCACCCCCACAGGCAGCAACGTCTCGTCACCAGCATCGAGGCAAGCCGACCCCATCGTCAGCGACACATCGCCTCCCGCCAGATCGGCAAACATCGGATCGGCATCGATGTTGTCGCTTCCGGAATAGACCGACAATCCTTGCACATCAGAGAACGAGATCGTCACCGCCGGCCCTTCTGTGAAGACCTGGGCCGATTCCGTGCTGCCCGTGCCATCATCCGTATTCCCCCACAGGATGGTGTTCGAGATGTCCGTTAGTCCGTCGGCTGTGCTCTCGACGTAGATCCCGCCGCTGCTGCCACTCGCGGTATTCGCAGCCATCGTGCAGTTGACGAGCGTGGGTGAACCCTCAAGAACCCGAATCGCCCCACCGTCGCCGGACGTGGCTTCATTGTTCACCAGCACGACGTTGATCAGCGATGGAAAATCATTGACGTGAATCGCTCCGCCGAACGTGGCCTTATTGGAAATGAACGAGCCGTTGGCAACCGTGATTCCGCCACCAAACAGACCACCACCGAATGCGTCATCGCCGCTGCCGTCCGCCGTGCCGTTGCGAACGACGAATCCATCCAGGCGACCAGTGCCGTCGACGCCGAACGCATCGACCACATGATAGCTGTTGTCCGTCGCGTCCAATGCCGTGCCGATATCGCCATCCAGCACACACTCGTTCACCAGAAGGTCGCGTTCATCAAGCGACGACTCGCCTCCGGCGAAACCGCCGTACACCGCCAGACCATTCCGCATCGCAAATGACACGCCCCGGTCACCGGCGCTGACCCCAGCACCCTCATCCGGCCGGTACACACCGCCCGCGACCCACACCTCAGTGATCGTCACGTCCGACGCGGCCTCAGCCAATGCATCCTGCAGCGTGTCGTAGGCGGTACCCCACGACAGACCGTCACCACCGGAAGCAGCGGTTGCGTCCACGAACCGCCGATTCGGACCAGCGTCCACACTCGCCGCAGAAACGAGAATCCCCGAAATACATACAAAAGCTGCAAATGTTCGGCCGTTCACCAGAACCCCTCCGACAAAACCCACCCGTACGTTCAGTACTTACTTTGTGTTCCAGGAGCGATCATTCGCGTCCGAGTTGAGACGCACGCTTCCAAACGACGCCACCGGAATCCGCGTTGTCTGATCACGCCACACGTCGGTCAAAAGAGGATCGAGACGTAGCTCGCGACGCGCATCCTGTTCATTCACCAGCCGTACGCGGATCGTGCATACGTACAGTGGCCCATTCGATTCATTGATCGCAATGTCTGTCGCGACCACCGCGACCCGACGTTTGTCCAGATCCTTGGCGATAACCGTGTCGCCGTCGGCAAACAGATCATCCTGTCGCCCACTATCACGCCACGCATCTTCCAATACGAATACACCGTCCGCATCCAACGCGATTCCGACACCACCGACGTGCTCGACGCCGTCGATCCACAAGTCGACATCCACCAACGCTCCATCCTGCGAAGCGTCCCTGGCCAAGAGAGTAAAGGTCGCGCGATCATCAGCCTGAGATGCAGCCCCATCCTGACGCCGCGACACGCCTTCGGCCATTGACGATGCGGTCGGTAGATTCGGGAAGCCGCATCCACACGGGTCCGCCCCACCGAACGCATCCACCGTTTCCAGAATGTCCTCCGTGCCAATAGGAATTCCGCTCGGGACGCAAGTGGGAATCGACGTGGATGTCAAATCCGAATTCGGTGCCGCAAAATAATCACCAAACCCAGCCACCGCCGCCAGAATGTCATTCGTCTGAACAAGTTGGCCATACGGCGGACGCAGGTCGCCATAGCGAACGGGAAATCCCTCGCAAATGCTGTCGACACATGTGTGGTGCGTGCACACATCCCTTGACACGAGCACACAGTCGGCATTGGTCTCGCAACTCTTCCGCCGCGAGCCCCGACCATTTCGATTGTCCGACGTGTGATCCTGAATCGCCCACGCAAGACCCCCCTGCGTATCCGGATCCCAGTAGATGCCATAGTCTCCGACGTCGAACGCGAACAGCTCCGCAATCGATGGCGTCTCGCCACCAACCATCACGATCTTGTCGCCGACCACATCGGTGAAACCCGGGCTGGGCACCGTGTTCTTCTCAACGGTCAGATCCCATGAATTGGTCATCTCGTCGTAGACGTTGACATGCACCGACAGTGGGCTTTCACCGGCCAACTCCGATCGCTCAAACGGAATGGAAACCAGCAGCTTGAATTGCCCATTGGGTATCGACGTCTCGATCGATACCGTTTCACCAAACGTCGGCTGACCCGTCGCGCCGGGATGCAGATCAACGGCCGTCTCGTGAATCTCCAGCGAGCCGCCCGACGCCGTCTGATTCGCAAACCGCACAAAAGCGTGAACACGCGGGTCCACCACACCACCGCCCGCTGCCGGGCTGACCGTGGCCGTCTCGAACGGGCTGATCGTGTCTTCTCCGCCAACATCGCAGGGATCGCTCACACATGTCGTGTTGTCACCGAGGTAGACCCCATCACCGACAACCGGTGACGCACAAGAGACCACGTCACCGATCGCGCACTGTGACCCTCCGTTGAAGCAACACGCACCCGGTGTCGCCGGCATGCAGCAATCTGAATTGCCAGCGAACGTTGCGACCTGGCACGACACAGCCTCAACATCCCGCAGGTCAACCGTCCCGTCACAATTCACGTCCGACCCTGGACAGAGGCCTTCATCGCCAATGGCCGACAGAACGCAGGTGACATCAACCGCATTCACCCCTGGACCTCCTGCCACATCGCCGTTGCAGGAGCATCCCACGTCGATCAACAGGCCGTCCACCATCGCAATGGCAGCCGTCGTATTGAGCAGCGTGCCCGGCACCGGACATCCGCCGTCCGGTACGCCATCGCATTCCGCGTCCCCGACGCAGCAGACTGGACGAAACTCGTAAGGACCCGTCGCGCCAACCGGTACGTCCAGAGCAAAGCTGCCAAGATACGCCGGGGCATCAAACACCGGATTCGGCGGCGACGTAAACCCGGACAGGCGCGGCGACACGATCCCGCAGAAGCCACCAAGGCACAAACTGTCACCCGGACACGAGCCGGGTACGCAGGCCTGCTTCAATTCGCACTGACCAACGTCCGACACGTCGGCAGAACCCTGCGTGAAGAAAACGTACTCTGGACGAAACGCGTCAATGAATGCGCTGCCCGGCACGATCGTCACGGGTGGCCCCGGAGGTCCAAGCGACGCCGTCTCGCACGGCAACCGCACATCGAATCGCTCAAGAGGCAGGCCCGACCCGGACAAATCCTGGATGTACGCATCGACGGGAATCACATCGCCGCCGCTCGATGGAACAGGCACGCTCACGCCCATCGGGAACATGGATGGATCCATGCCCGTCGGAACGAAAAACACGCGCGCAGGTAGAATGCCCCCTGCCGCCGAAGTCTCGGTCGAGACCCGCCGAGCGACCGAATCGGTCATCCGTGATTCTTGTTTGAGTTCCTCACCCAATGCGGCTGACGTGCCACACAGAAGCAACGCCAACACACCCAGCTTGACTGACCCACTCATGGGAAGCCCTCCACCTGATGTCCACCGTTTCCACCGAGATGGTTCGCGCGAGGCAAAACACCACCACTTCGGTGATAAAGACATCCGGTGTACGGGGTGAGTGCGTCAGAGCTGTCACAGGAAATGGAAAAAGTGCGCAGCCGCGGCATTGAGTTGGCGAGCAGGTGTGTCCGCACTCAGCGGCAGTCAGGACAAAGACGGACTGCGCGACAGAATTCCCACAAGGATCATCGTCGAACTACGTGAAAACACCTGCGCGCTCGAACCGATGACGACGATCAGGTTGCTCGACGGCTCCTCATGACCGATCAATCACCGCCCTACGCACCCACCGCTGCCGCGTCACCGCCAAACACCCAAGAACTGAACACCGCCCAGCAAATCAGGACGATCGCCACCAGCAGTACGCTCAGAATCACGTTGAGATTACGCCCATCACCCGCCGCGACATCGGCGGTCGTATCCGATTTGTCGAAGATCGCCAGATTCGCCGCGGTAGGCCGACGCGTCATCAGGCTGACCACGATCACAACCGAGACCGAAATCACGAAGAAGAGAATGGCGATATGCAGGAAGTTGATGCTCGCATAGCGAATCAGAATGTCCGGCATGCCCTCCCACTCGGCCTTCATGCCCAATTCCGACACGAACCGAACCGCCCCCAGCACGAATCCGATCAAAAGCGCCGACAACGCCCCCGCACCATTCGCCCGACGCCACAGCAGTCCCATCAGAAACACCGCCGCAATCGGCGGCGAGATGTAAGCCTGCACCGCCTGCAGATAGAGGAACAATTGGTCGCTCAACTCGCTGATGAACGGTACCCACAAGAGTCCCACGACAACCAGCACAACCGTTGCGACCTGACCGGACCGCACCAGGGATTTCTCGGAGGCGTCCGGACGCCATTTCTTGTAGAAGTCCATCACGACCAGTGTTGAGCTGCTGTTGAACACCGCTGCCAGTGAACTCATCAGCGCTGCCATGAGTGCAGCCACCACGATTCCCTTCACCCCACTTGGCAGCAGATTCTTCACCATTTCGGCGTAGAGACCATCCGGCGGGGTATCTGGAAACAGGCTCCCGCCTGCGATCCCGGGGAGCACGAGAATAAACACTGGGAGAATCTTCAGGAATCCGGCCAGAAGTGTACCACGTTGAGCTTCGGTGACGTTCTTCGCAGCCAATGTTCGCTGTACGATCATCTGATCCGTGCACCAGTACCAGATCCCCAGAATCGGCGCTCCGAAGAGGATGCCGGTCCATGGAAAATCGGAATGGTCGATTGGCTTCCATAGATTGAAAAAATCCGTTGGAACCTTGTTCGCCAAGGCGCCAAGTCCGCCGACCTCTGAAATCGACGCGACCGTCAGACAGATCGCCCCCCCAATCAGAATGAACGCCTGTACCAATTCCGTGTAGATGACGGCACGCAATCCGCCAAAAACCGTGTACGCACCGGTTGCAACGACAAGCACAATCGCAGATGTGATCACGTCCCAACCGAGTATTGCATTGAGTACCATCGCACCCGCGTAAAGGGCCACGCTGATCTTTGTGAAGATGTAGGCGATCAACGAAATGCTCGATAGGTATGTTCGACAGCCCCTGTTGTAACGATGTTCGAGGAACTCCGGCATCGTGAACACACCAAGGCGCATGTATAGCGGCACAAACAACCAGCCCAACAGCAACAGAATGAGGCACGCCAACCACTCATATTGCCCGACAGCCAGCCCGGATCGAGCACCCGTCCCCGTCAGGCCGATGAAGTGCTCGGCCGAGATGTTGCTGGCGAACAGGCTCGTCCCGATCGCAAGCCAGCCGACCGTCCGACCACTCAGGAAGTACGACTGGCTGCTGTCCAGGCTCCGTTTGCCGGACCAGACACCGATGCCGGCAATCACGACGAAGTAAGCCGCCAGAAATGCAAAATCCAGAGGTGTCACGCGCGTTACTCCTTTGTCACGATTGGTCGGCACCATGCGCGGTGCACCGGTGCGGAGATGGGACGCTCCATAGGCAGGATCGAAAGTAGGCCGCACCGGCCAAAGTCAACGCACCACGCCACGTCCACGTTGACGCGTCGAATGCTAACGAACGGACCAATGTGTGTCACGCAAGCACAACGCCGTCAGCCATCGCCCATGCGCAAAAAAAGCCCCGACGAAAGTCGCCGGGGCTGGAGGTGTTTTCAGCAAACGAAACGCCTGAGGCGTTCGATTAGGCAATGGCATCCTTGCGACGGAACTTGGCGAAGAGGCCGCCAAGCAAGAGCGCCATCAGGCCAGCCATGCCCCACTTCGACATCGTCGGAACCGGAGCAGCGCCTTCCAGCGTGCAGTCAGCCGCACAGCCGTCACCGTCATCATTGTTGCCATCATCGCACTGTTCGCCGTCCATGATGTCGACATTGCCGTCACCGCAGAATGCGACAGGCGAGCACGTCACGCCGTCACCCTCGAATCCCGGGTTGCACGAGCAACTGAAGCTACCCTGCGTGTTGTTGCACGTCGCGTTCGCATCGCAATTGTCCGAACCCTCATTGCACTCATTGATGTCGGCACAGTTAACACCGTCACCTGTGAAGCCGGCGTTGCAAGTACACGTGAACGAACCGACTGTGTTTTCACAGGTTGCATTTGGATTGCAGTTGTCGGACATGTCCGAACATTCGTCGATGTCGTTGCACATGCTCGGCTCGCCCATGCAGGCAAAACCATCTTCAACCGTGCAATCAGCCGCACAGCCATCACCGTCATCGGTACCGCCGTCGTCACAATCCTCGCTCATATCGACAATGCCATCACCGCAAACCGGGCCTGCAGCATTGGCGACCGTGAAGAACTGGTCACCGTCAAACGTGCTCAGATCCACCGCCGTGAGATTTCCGATGTTGCCGAACCCATCAGGCAAACCACCAAGCCACTGATTGGCGGCAAAGTCGTGACCACCGTTGTTCACGAACGGCGAAATCTTGATGTCGCCCGGAGGATTTCCCAGGTCAGCCAGATCGATGCAGATCTCAAAGCCGGTTTCGACTGCCGCAGCAGCCACCTGGTCCGCGGTTGCACCACCGCCACCACCAACGCCGGCAACGTTGCTGTTGTCATAGGCAACGTCGATGACCGAAGCGTTGACCGAGCCAGGACCAACCGAAGCCGAACCCTCCTGTTCAAAGGCCTGACCCACAAAGATGTCGGTGTACTCGTCGGCGCCGCCACCCAACTGATGGAAGTTGAGGTCAGCCTTGTCGTTTCCAAAATCGTTACCACGGCGGAAGATGAGCATGTAGTCCGCTTCAAAACCAGCATCAAACGTAAAGCCGGTCATGTTGCCGACGCCATCATTGCCCGGATTGGCCGTGAACGTATTTTCACCACCCGGAACCGAGTCGATGAAAATGTCGAGCTTGTTGAAGTTGCCCTCGATGTTACCCGTCAAAATGAAGCACAGCCGACCAGCGTCGATCGTGCCATAGCCGGCATTGAGCTCGCTGAAGTTGTCACCGAAACCTGTCTCTACGGTTTGAACCGCCAACGCTGCCCCATAGCTGTCGCCAACGCGCGTGCCATCAACGGTCACCTGAGCGAAAGAAGCCGAGCACATCGCCGCGACGACACAAAGCGAAAAAACTGCCCTAGAACGCATGAGTGATACCCTCCTGCAACTTGAACCCGCTCGGCAGCACCGCCGATCCGAGCCCACCTATGCACCGAAACACCTTAACTGTCACGTCCAAAACACGATCAACGGTGGGAGATGATGCTTCTCCACCTCCACCGAATAACCCGAATTGTACAGTGTTCCGGTAATCCGCGTAAAGGCAAAAATCTGGAATGGTGTCGATCGAATGCAACTTAATTGCTGTTGCGATAAAGTCTTACTGACCAAAACGATCACCCCATCCCCGCTTCCCCCAAGAAAAACGGGGCCTAGTCAGGTCTGTACCCGACAAGGCCCCGAAATGGATCAACTTCGACCGCACACGCGGTCGCAAATTTGCGACTAGCGGCTCTCGGTTGGTGCCGTCACGAGTACAGCCACATCCTTGACCGCATCGACTGACGCGGAGAGCCCGTCATCCGTGAAGACGTTCAGATGCGCGCCGAGAGCGCTCACGTTGAACGCCCCAACCGCATCCTCGGACGCCCTATAGACGAACGTACCAACATAGCCGCGATTCCCGACGCTAACACCGGAACCCATCAGGGCAGCGCCAACGCGACCAAGGGAACCGTCCGTCGCCGGGAAGCTCGTGAGGCCATTGAACACGTAGTCACGACGCTGCGTATCCACAACGACATTCTCCAGGGCAAGTTCGCCTGTTCGTCCACCGGAGGAAACAACACCGAACTCATAGCCGACGAGGCTTTCACCACCCGTCAGATACACGTCCAACTCCAAAACGCCGCCCGCACGAATCGCACGCTGACGCGGTACCATCACGAACGATGCACCAGACGCGCTGGCCGAACGATGAGATTGCGGAGCGGTCAGGAAGTTCTGTCCCGTCATCGCCGATGACGTCGCCGTCGAGGCTGATACCGGACCGCATCCATCCGAACCAGGCGGCGTCGCAGCGTCACAACCCTCACCACTGCCCGGAACCGGACACATGAACGGATTCGCACCACCGAAGGCGGCGACGATCGCGAGGATGTCATCCGTACCAAGCGGCGAGCCACTTGGCCCCTTCGCACCGCCCGAGCCAATCAAGTCGCCGTTCGGGCAAGCACAGTAGTTACCAAAACCTGTGACCGCACAGAGGATGTCATCGGTCTGAACGAAACCGGCATACGAGTCGCAGGTGTTACCCCAGCGACGTGCACATGAAGCACAATTGCCCTCCGTCTCACCCATCGGGATGTCGCAGAAGTTGTAATCGCAAACATCAAACTCCGTGCCATTGTCCACGGCGTCGAAGTAGCAGTCGCAGTCACGCGTGCAAGGAATCAACTCACACTCGTCGGGAACACCGTTCAAATTCGTGTCGTCGACGACGGCATCCAGAATCTCACATGTGTCCTCGATCCCGTTTTCGTTGCAGTCGTTCTCGACCGCCGGTGTGTGAACATGCGTCACCGCAGTCGCACGATAGCGACGCTGGGCAGGCTCCAGCGCCAGAGCGCATCCCAGATCGGCGAGATACCACTGAACACCATCCTCCGTGAAGCCGCCGGCGTTCTCAACCATCGAAGACGCCACTGGGTCCACACATTCGCCATCAAGAGGCCTCATCGACGGCAAGGACTGGTTCGACCGGAAGCCGGAACTGCCCGTGACGATCGCCCAGAAGTGCATCGTCGCCGGACCATCGCATGGGTTGATGCCAATGTCTGCCAAAGGCAACGCCAACTCAAAACCGGTCGTCACGTCATCAGCCAGGTCCTCCACGGTGGCCTGATCGTCGTCCCACGTCTGCGGCAGCGGATCGCCAAGTCGTGTCGTACACGGCGATTCATTCACTTGGCACCCAACAACGCCGATCGTGTTGCGGTTGTTCGCACCGAGTTGAAGATTCCACTGATTCACGTCGGCGTCAGTGCCTTCATCGGTAACGGTCGGATCGCCTGACTCCAGCACAGAGAAACCCTTGTACTCCATCGTGTTGGTGTTGATGTCGTACACATCGACGAACACCGACGTGCCCGAAATGTTGAACGACACCTGATAGTCATACAGCGGCCGATCGCCCGTCACATCGGTCGCCAACGGCGGCAGGTTGTCATTTTCAAGGCCGTCACCAGCGTTCAGCGTGCAGAACCCTGTGTCCGTGTTGCAGGATTGACCATTTGGGCAGTCATCCTGCATCGTGCACGCAATGCCCGGCGTGTTGTCTTCGACGAATGGGACGCCGTCGAGTACCAGCGGGTTCTGACCGTCGCCAGCAACCGAGTCGATGTAGATGCTGATACGATTCCCGTTCTCTTCGAGATTGCCGGTCATGCCGAGATACAGATTGACGCCGTCACTATCCACATACAACGCGTCCAGCTCTGAACCGAAACCACGTTCCTCCAAAGAGAAGTCCACAAACGCATCACCGAACGGCGTCGCGCAGGCCTGCGTCGCCAGCGCACTGTTGGCCGTCAGGCCGTAATCGCAAGGCTCGATGAACCCATCCGCCAAGCCGTTGTCGATCATCGGATCATCAGCGCAGCCCGCGTCGATCGTTCCGAACTGGTGTGCCGTCGCGAGGTCCACCGTCTGGCAACTCGCCGATGCCGACAAGTCAGCCGTCAAATCGAACAAACCTTCCGCCTGCTCGACGAAATCACAAGGACCGGAACCCGGCGTCAGCGAAGGAAGAATCTGATTCGTCCACTGGCCGAAGAACTCTCCTTCGCAGTCGCTCTCCTCACCAGCCACGATCGCCACGTAAAGTCCGATCTCATCATTCGGGCCGATCGTCGGAATGGCAGTGAACGGAATGCCGATCTCAAAGCCCAGCGAAGCAGTGGCTGCATCGGTTGCATCCGTGTCCGTCACACCGTCAATGTTGTTGTTGTTCAGTCCGCCATTACCATCAATGAAGCCCGATGCGTTCTGCTCGAAGATCGGGGAGATTCCAAGCGGTGCACCCTGATTGTTGAACACGTACAGGCGGGTCGCATAAACATTCACCAGCGGATCGGCCATGTTGCCCGGTGTCGGGTCGTACTGCCCCTGGGCGTTGGGATCGAGCGGATCGAGCGGGTCGGTTGGCGGGAAGAGCGTGTACAGGTTTCCGTTCAAACCGCCGACGGCGTCGACAGCCAGCAGGTAGTCGGTATCGCATGGGAACGTCAAGCCAGCATCAAAATTCATGATGTCATACGTATCGTCGCTGGCATCCTCCGGTGTCATGTTGTCGTCGATGACCAACTGACGAGCGGACTCCTGCAGTGTCCATGGCGGATCAAAATCCTCCGTACCGCAGATTGCCGGAATACCGCTGATCGCCTCGATCGACGCGAAGCTGCGGTTCTCGGTCTGACCCGTGCGGTCCAGATCGTTGATGCCGATGAAGAATCCATTACCGTTCCGCGCGAGGTTTCCCGTGACGCCGATGTAAAGGAAGTTGGCGTCCTTGGCGACGTAAAGCTCATTGGCCTCATTACCGCTGATCAGCAGACCGGGGTTGATCTCGTAGTCGCCGAATTGGGTGTAGTTGCGCTGAAGCGCTTCAAGGTTGCCGGCGCCGAAATCGGTCGGGATGTCTTCGCCATCCAACGGCCCCGGAGGCGCCGCCATCACCGTGCCAGCCAACGCCATACAAAGTCCAATTGCCACTTTCCGCGTGAACATCATTCCTCCGAACCTCCTGGTCGCGGCTACACCGAATGCGACCACACGTCAGCCGTGGGGCAGCAACGACCCTGCAAAAGAGTTTCCACCAATCCTTCGAAACCGCATTGTAGCGATTTCCGGTATCTTCGTTCAATTATCAACCAGTAATGCCATCGCCCGTTTTCAGAGCGCACGCCCTACTCCTAGACCGTTATTCAAGTTCCCCTGAAATCGATCACACGTAACCATTGTTGCATTCGGTCAACTCGCCCAACGGTGTGCGAACACACCCAACACTACTCGATCCATGGGCGATACGGGGACACGCGAACACGGGTGTTGTACTCAAGCGGCAGCCCGGCATAAGTCGGGCCCAGGATGTCCAGCAGCTGTCCAGTGATAAACTGCGTGGGCCTGACCGTTTCGCCGTGGAAGTCTGCGAAGAGCACGTTCAGACGACCGTTCGGATGACGTTTCTCAGGCAAACGCTGCTCCCACGCTCGTTGGAACGCGGCGAGGTCCGGGCGGGCAGCCTGGGCACTGATGATCAGGTTCGCAAAGTTGTCCCGTTCGTCGCGGGCCTGGACGTCGGTATCGGGGCCGGCGTCGACGAGCAGCAGACATGTTCCCGGATCGAATACCCGCTCGAGGCGACCCTCGAGACGCGCACCTGCGTCGGGGTGGCTTTGTCCAGGACGACCATTCCGCCAGCAATCGGGAAAGTCTGACGTGTTGTCAGCGCTGCCCACAATGTCCTCGTTGATCCCGTAACTGAGGAAGCCCCACAAGGAATTGCCTTGCAGACCTTGCACCTCCTTGGGAGCGTAGTCGGGAATGGGCTTGAGACTTGCGTCCCGCGGATAGAATGGTGTGCTGATCTTGACACGATCCGAAGGGCAAATCGCAAGCTCAAATTCCGGGCTCATGAATTGCTCGCGCCCCTTGGCTTCGACCCAGTCATTGGCGCGAACGCCCCAACGCCAATTGTTGTTGTATCCCGACAAGCCGGACGCCGCTGCAAGCGCGACGGGCCAGGACAGGATTTCGCCCTGCTCGTCATATTCGAAAATGGCCCGATTCGGATCGGCGTTGTTGATGGCTTCTTCCGCTCCAGAGAGTTGGAATCGGCCGCGATGATCCTCGGAAAAGATGAATGCTGCCTGCCCCAGACCGCGAACGTTCGAGAGACACTTCACGCTGCGCGCCTGTTCGCGGGACCGCTTGAGCGACGGCAGAAGGATCGAAATGAGCAAGGCGATGATCGAAACGACGACCAGAAGCTCGATCAGCGTGAATCCGAATTTGCGCGACCGCCTTCCCCGACGGGAAACCGCAGTCACAACACCTTCAAGACCATCTTGCTCTGAGATCGACATGTCGTCACTCCTGAATATGGCATCCGAACGATGAGGCCAGCCTGTCCGTAGACTCATGCCTCACCGAATATTAGTCGAAACCTCACCTGACGGTAACGGTTGAACCGTCCCGCCCTGCAAAAAATGGCTAGCAAATCACGTGCCAGAAACGCCGGCCCCACGCGATTTTCGCTGCATGATGCCCGCTCCGAACGTCATCAGCACCGCCATAATCAGCAGCGTCCAGCCCGACGTGACGGGGACCTCGGGTTCCGGCTCGGGTTCCTCACCCGTCGATTTCTGGAAGACCACGACGCCCGATGCCGGCACCGTGATGAATGCGGAGAAACCGAAACCGTCATACTGACCCGGCGTCGCGTTCACGCTTCCGGCATTTCCCTCGCCATTGCCGCCATACACCGCTGCCTGGCTGTTCAGAATCTCGTTCCATGTTCCTTCGGAAGGAAAACCGACCTGATAGTTGAAAAAGTCGCTGTTGTTGAAGTTTGCCATGATCAGCAGATCGTTGCCCTCGTTGGTCCAGCGGTGGATGCCGAGAACGTTGCCGCCCTCATTGAAGTGGCTTACCCGAACCGGGCTGTCCGCCCGCAGGGATGGAATCGTCCGACGCAGTGCGATCATGTCGCGGAAGAACTGGAGATACCCCGCATAAGTTGAAGTCTTGCTCCAATCGAGACGCTCATCCTCGGGAGCACCTGGTGCAGCCGCACCGAATGGCGAATCCTCCATGAACTCGCAACCCTGCAGGAACATCGGAATGCCCGGCGAGAACATCACCAGTGCGTGTCCGAGCTTCGTCCGACTCTGTGCGAAGAAATCATCGTGCGGCGCTGTCGTGTCGATCGTGCGCACCATGCGGCCACCGCCGCTCTCAGGCCATGCTTCGTCATGGGCTTCGATGTAATTGACGACCTTGGTGAATTCCATGTTCTCGCCACTGCCGAGGATCACGCTGCGGACAGCCCCCATGCTCGGGTTGCCGAAAGACGCTGTGAAGATGGCGTCGCGAACGGTGTCGACAAAACGATCATGCCACTGACTGTCGAAACCCGCCCCACCCTGCGACGTTGGCCTCGTCACGAAATTGTCGTCGGGCAACTGCTCGGCCGTGTTGATCTTGTCGATCCATCGGTTGTCCATCTCATCGTTCAAACGCTGCATCAGCGTCCAGCCAGCGCCTTCCTGCGGTGATCCCGGGATGTTCATGAAGTCGGTGGCATCCATGCGGAACCCGTCGATGTGAAACTCCTCGAACCAGTAATGGGCTGACTCGATGAAGTAGTCGCGCACCTGCGGGCTGTCGAAGTCCGCCTGCGAACCCCATGGCGTCTCGATCGCCGGGTCATCGAAGTAGTGTTGTGTGCCGTCATAGAACCAGAGGAAATTGTCGCTGCCGGAGAAGTGGTTCCATACGATGTCGATCAGCACGGCGATGCCGTTCTGATGAAGTTGGTCGACCAGGTATCGAAGGTCATCCGGCGATCCCCAGGCCCATTCCGGTGCCCACGCTGTGATTGGGTTGTATCCGCCCGAAAAGTCCCAGGGAAATTCGGTGATCGGCAGGAGTTCCACGACGTTGATCCCAAGGTCGACGAGGTGGTCGACGTGAAGATCCACAACCATCCGGTAGTAATCATCGGGTGGTCCGGTTGGGCCTCCATCGTTGCGGCCAATGAAGGTCCCGACGTGGAGTTCGTAGATGATCATGTCCTCGAATGCAGGTGTCTGCCAGTCATCATCGCCCCACGCGTAGGTGCTCGGGTCGATGATGCGGCTGTTCGTGTTGTCGCCCGAATTGATCGATCGGGCGCGAGCGTCCGTCTGCCAGATGTTGCCCGGCGTGAAAAAGAACTTGTACTGATCGCCGGCGTTCGCTTCGGGCACGAACGCGATGAAGTCCTCGCCGACAGCCGTCATCGGATCGGTCAGGCCCCAGCTGTTGAAATCTCCGCGGACATTGGCGGTTGTCGCACCCGGTGCCCAGACGCGAAACACGGCCCCGCCGCCAGGATGCACCGTTACACCGTAAGGCGCGTGACTCAAGTCGACGTAGTCGATCAGAATCTCGCTGCCGACAGGTGCGTTATCGGACATCCCGCTGAAGCCATAGTAATCGCTGTCCGAACCGTCGATCAGCTCGAAGTAGTAGTCCAGGGAAGTTGCAGCCGTCGCGGGTACTTGGGCTTCCCAAATGTCATACGGGCCACGCGCCCCCACGACACTGCCGTCATAAGACGTCGCCCCCGAACCTTCATCCACCCAAACCCGCATGGCCGTTAAATCGTTGCTGTAGGTGCGGATCTGGACGGCGAATGTCTCGCCGCCGACGGGACAGATCGGGTCACGGTCGTAATAGGTCAGATGCGAAATGCCCGCCCACTCGACGTTGTTGTCCTGAGCTGCGGCGGGGGCCATCGTCAACGTTACCATCAACGCAGTCGCCATCATGGTCGCGTGTCCTTCATTTACTACTGCTACATATCTGGAAATCGGAAACCAACGTTTCACATTGGGCACTCGATGGTACCCGTCGGCTCGCCCCGTAGTATAAGCAGAATCGGACGTTCACGTCGATCAAAAACCCGAAATCTGTGTCGGTATTCGCGATTTTGCAGGTCGAATCGTTGAGGTTGAACGATTTGCCGTGGCGAGGTGAACGTTTTTCGGATTCGCAACATCTGTGCGATCGAAAATCGTGCATCGGCACACTACCGGTTTCGCGCCGGATGTGTATGCTTCGACAATGCAGGGTATTGGCACAGTCGTTTTGAAGTAGTGGAGGCACGACCCATGGACACCAAGGACTTTCTCGTTGAGGAATACCGAACACTGCGACGCGAAATTGCATCGACCAAGATGCGTCTCTTCATGATCGTCGCGCTCGGCTCGATTGCGGTGCCTCTGCTGACCTACCTCGCCGAGATGCCGGATAGCCAATTCGTCGGACCGGTCCTGCCATTCGTGGTGCTCGTGCTCACGATCCTCTTTGTCGCCGATGAGCAGGCGCTGATGCGTTGTGGCCGATTCATCCGCGAACGCATCGAACCGCATTTTGAATCCGGAACCGAATGGGAGAAATGGCTGGAAGAGAAGTCCGATCTGCGCGTGATGGATCGCTGCCTGTTCGGCTGCTTCATCATCACCTTCTTCGTCTTCTACTTCGTCTCGTCAGGCATGGCGATTGAGAAGCTTTGGACCGGCGACAAGGTCGGTATCGGCAACGAATCGATCGCCATCATCGGCGCGGTTGCGTACGCGGTCGGTGCGCTGTGGATGGGCTTCACCGTCATCCAGCACTGGCGATCGTCGACGTCAACTTCCGGTCCGGAGTAGACCCGCTGCGGCGTCGATTCAGTCAGCGACCGGGCATCGGCTCGAACGACAGCCACGCCACGTCGATGTTCTCGGTCGTCGTGACGCCGTCACCAAAACTGATACGCAGGGAGTAAACACGATCTCGCCACCGCCCCTCAGCGGCGCTGTTCAGATCGAGCGTGTATTCGCGCAATGTCCCGTCCGGGATCACGTCGAACGATACCGAATGTCGCTGCGGTTTTGACGATCCCTTGACCGTATTGAAGGTAAGCGTCACGCGTCGGGTCTTCTCGGTCGACAAGCGCATCCGCATGTACGGCATCTTCGCGGCATCAAAGTCGACCGGCCGAAGCACAATGTGCGGATCACCCATGCTGTGCACGGCCAATCGCATGGCATCGCCGACGTAAACCGGCTCGACGAAGTTGCTCGAGTGAATCACGTCGCGCGCCGGTTCGTTGAAATCGAAATCCACCGATGACGAGAGCGCTTCCGGTGGTTGCGTCCGCTCGACTTTCAACGACTGTGACTGACCCAGATCGGGGAACAGGCGGACATACCAGGCGCGTGCTTCTGCGTCGTAGCTGAACGAACCCGGTTCCGTCGGGATACCCCCGTCGAAGCGCGAATCGGACGAGGCGGATTTTCCGCTTTCTTCCGACACGCTCACACTTCTCACCGGACCATGCAGCCCGTGCAGTCGAACGAGCGGCGTTCGCTTTGATGGCACGTAAGATCCTTCCGGCTTGTGCATGTCGAACGTGACGATGTTGCCGTCGAGGTTGCAGGCAAACGACGTGCGACGGTAGTTGCCCTCGGCGTATTGCATCGACTCGCCGTCATCCTCGTACAGCGTGCCGCTCGAACTGCCGTATGGCCAGACATCGAGAATCAGCGGCTCCTCCGCCTCATCCGCCAGACTCTGCACGAGACTCTGCATGGGGATGATCGCCCCGCCACGGACGAACATCGGCAGGTTTTCGAGCGATGCGTCGATCTGTACGGGCACGCCCTCCCGGTGCATCTGGCCTGTATGCATGTCGAACCAGACGCCCGGCGGCAACCAGTGTGTGAAGTCCCGCTTTTCCGGAAACACGATCGGCACGACTTGGATCTCCGAACCGAGCATAAACACGTTCTCGCTCCAGACGATCTGCGGAAACTCCAGCCACATCGGCCGCATCAGCGGCATGCCCGTGCGCGATGCTTCTTCCATCAGGGTGTAGAGATACGGCATCAGCAAATAGCGACGCTCGATCGCCGTCCGCGCGATGGCCTCCACTTCCGGACCGTACGACCAAGGCTCCTGATCCGGATTGCCCCACGCCGTGTGCGTTCGGGCAAAGGGGAACAGACTGCCGACCTGCACCCAGCGCGCGTACAGTTCGGGCGTCGCACCGGGTGAAAAACCGCCGATGTCCGGCCCGACCAGCGGCATGCCCGAGACCCCGAGGTTCAGCACCATCGGCAGGCTCATTCGCAGGTGCTCCCACGTGCTCGTGTTGTCACCGGTCCATGTTGCACCGTACCGTTGACCGCCGGCGTAGGTCGCCCGTGTGATTGAGAACGGACGTTTGCCGGGATTGGCTCGTCGCAGCCCCTCCAATGTCGCACGCACCATCTGCATGCCGTAGACGTTGTGACACGCGCGATGCGACGCTTCCTGACCCTCGTTGTCATGGCGAAGGTCGAGCGGTACGGAGTGATTCGGGCCGTCGAAGTCGGCCGGCTCGTTCATGTCGTTCCAGATGCCGTCGATGCCACAACTGCTGATGAACGGCGGATAAAGATTCGCCCACCAATCCCGAACCGACGCCTTGGTGAAATCGGGGAACACCGCCTTGCCAGGCCACACCCGACCGACGTACACCTCGCCGTTTGGCTTCTTGACCCACGCGTCCGCTTTGCTGCCTTCGTCGTACACGTCGTAGCCGGATTCGTGCTTGATGCCGGGGTCGATGATGGCGACAGTGCGAAAACCCTGTTCATTCAGGTCTTCCATCAGCCCCTTCGGGTCGGGGAACCATCGCGGATTCCAGGTGAAACAGCGATACGCGTCCATGTAGTGGATGTCGAAGTAGATCACGTCGCAGGGGATGCGTTTGTCGCGAAACGTCTTGGCCAACTCGCGGACACGCGACTCGGGGAAGTAGCTGTAGCGGCACTGATGGTAGCCCATCGTCCATTTGGGCGGCAGAGGCGTGCGGCCTGTCAGGTCGGTGTAGCGCTCGACTACCTCGCTGGGATCAGGGCCGGCGATGACGTAGTAATTCAACTCGCCGCCTTCAGCACCATACGCAAATATCTCGCGTTCAGTCTGCGCAAGGTCAAACGACGATCGCCACGGATTATCGAAGAATACACCGTGGTATCGGCCGCCGCGCGCCGCGATGAAGAAGGGAATCGACTTGTAGATCGGATCGCGACTCGGCCCATACCCGAACGCATCCGTGTTCCACATCGACCACACGCGACCAAATTTGTTCAACTGTCCTGTTTTTTCACCAAGTCCGAAGACGGACACGCCGTCATCCAGCGTCTGCCAGACGCGCACCGCGCGGGCGTCACCGGCCTTGCTGCGACCACCCTTCTCCCACGCCATGCCGCGGGCCGGATCGTCGATCGTCAGCGGATGACCGTTCGTCTCGCGAATTTCCAGGCGGCAAGGTCGACGATGCACGGTGACGTTGATCGCGCCGGTCGTGGCTTTGATGTGATCGTCGTTTTCGTCGGTGATCCGGAGTGTACCGTTGGCTGAAAGGTCCAACACCGCCCAGGAAAAATCGCGTCCGAACTGACCGTCCGGTGCCAACCGCACGCGGACGATCTCGTTGGTGACGGCTGAGATGCGAAGGGCAGCATCGCCCGCACGAACCGACAGCGTCGGACCCTTCAATGCGTACGACGTCACGTCGCCCAGATGGTCCCATTGCGCCATCGCCGAGACCGGCAGCAACAGCATCACAACACCGGTAAGCCCAATACGCGAATTGCGGTTCAACACTGGCGTTCCTTCCGTGACTGGGGCGTGTTGGCCGGCCATCATCAGACCGGTCCCGGACTGCTGCGGGGCATCGTATATCCCACGCAGCGGCAAGCAAGTTTTCAGTCCTTCAGACGGATCGACGTTACATGTTGATGGCGGCCGAACGACGACGGAACAGCAACGCCCCCGCGCCGAGGAGCATCGCGGCCATCACCATCGCACCCACTTCCGACATCGTGGGAATTCCGACTTCGGTCGTGCACGTTGGATCGCACCCATCGCCGGGCGTCAGATTGCCGTCGTCGCACTCCTCACCGGAATCGACAACGTTGTCGCCGCACGACGGCACCGCGCAATCCGTGCGGCACGCATCGGGTGTGACGTCGCTGTTGGCCGGACCATCGTCGCACTCTTCGCCCGAATCGGTTACCGAGTCTCCGCAGATCGGAAGCGTGCAGTCGGTGCGACACGTGTTGGGCGTCGTGTCGCTGTTGGCCATGCCGTCGTCGCAACTTTCGCCCGAATCGGTGACGCCGTCTCCGCACGATGGCAATGTGCAGTCGGTCCGGCAGGCATCGGGCATCGAGTCGCTGTTGTTGGTGCCGTCATCGCACTCTTCGCCCACGTCCTGCGTGCCATCCCCGCAAACAGGCACGCCGACCAGTGAACTCAGCGGGACAGCCACATATTCATCAGCGTCGACGTGTGCATCGCCGTTCTGGCTGGACGGTACCTGTTCACCCGACACCAACGCCCCGCCGTCCGGCGAACCGTAATGCGCCACAGCCAGGTAGATCGTGTCCGGAATCACGCCGAATTCCTCACCGAGATGGATGGTCCCTTCGAGGAAGCCCGATCCGTTGCCGGGCGCGAATTGTGTCGTCGCGCTCGCGTCGAACCAACCCGTGAAGAAGTTGTCATTCTCCTGGGCAAGAAACGCCGACCACGCAGCCACGTCGCCCGCCTTGCCCCACATCGCCGGCGACATACCACCGGGCGGGTTGGCGATCAGGATGAAGTGATCGCTGCCGTCGCCGGCATCTTGTGTCGCCACGTACAGCACGTCACCAGCCAGCCCTGCATGCAGTTCATACGCACCGTTCTGTGCAACCTGCACCGTCCCCGCATCGAGCTGGCCGTCCATCGTCCACGTCTGCGGCGGCGGTGTGCCGCCATCGACCGGCAGGTGCCAGTCCGCACCGCCATTGTTGTCCCACGTCCCCATACCATCGTTGAACACCATGTCGAGCACGGTGGCAGACGATGAGACCGTCACCGTCGCCTCCCAAACTTCATCACCCGAATTCCATGTCATCGCAAGGTCAGGCGATACCGTCGGATCCCAACCATTGAAGCCGTAATGCAGGAACACCTGCGCAGCCCCATCCAGAACGCGGCCCGCCGGGTCGTATTGAATCAGCACCGGTTGCCCTGCCTGCGGTGGATCCGGCGAGACGACAACCTCGTCACCACCGCCGCCGCCGGACGATCCACTACCGTCGCCGACATAGACGTGCTGAATGGGCGTGCGCTTGATCAACCCATTGCCGTCAACCGCCTCCACGTAGTAATCGACGAGCACCTCGCTCAGACCGGTCACCTGCACGTAATACTCATCCGCGATGTAGTCGGGCAACTCGAAGAAGTTGATGCCCGGATCGTTGTTGACGTTGCCGGCTGGGAAGTCGCGGAACGTCATCGGCAGGCTCTGCCACGCCCCAACCTCCGCGCCACCGGCGTAGGTTTCGTTGTCTGTGCTCGAAAGCGGGTTCACGCCGTCGGCATCGATGCGGTACTTCAACGTCACGTTGCTGATTCCCGACACGTCATAGGCGAACGTCCACACCCAGAAATCCGTCGTGGCGTAGTGCACCTGGTAGCCATACTGCGGCCCGAAATTCAGACTGCCCGGGTTCCACGGATGACGCTGCGGGATCCACACCGTCGGTGGCGTGGCGTCGAGACTGCCATCGCCAATGACCACGTCCGCATGCTCGACAGCTTCGTTGCACGCGACCGTGGGCTTGACTTCCATGTCCAACGCAGTGCCGTAGTACATGTAGCCCGAATTCAAGCTGCCCAAGAAGTAGTGCCACGCCCTCTCCGCAGGTGTCGCCGTCAGTCCAGGATCCAGAATGTCGGCCATGTCCGCACCACCGGCGATCTGCTCAGCCGTTTCGACCCGGTTTTGCGCGGCAGTGATCACCGCCCAATTTCGCTCGTCCTCCGCCCAACCATTGACCGGATCGATCTGCCCGGAACTGTTCACCAGCGGCCAATTCCAGTTCAGCATGATCGGCGAACCGAAATCGCCATCGGCGTTCACCCACGCGCCATCCTCGACATGCACGATGGCATTGCTCGGCACCGGATGATCCGCCAGATACTCCTCGACGACCGTCGCGACATAGCCCTGCGCCTGCGCTGCGTTGACCAGATTCGGTGTGGCTTCCAGGTAGTAACTGAATCCACCGCCCCACGCATTGTCGCCATCATGGGCGAGCATCACGAGCATCGGCCGAGACGGATCGTTGTACGCATTGACCGTGTTGAAATGCCCTGTGCTCAACGGCGCGAAACCATCTTCCCAGCTCATCCCCTGCGCCGCCGGCACGACCACGACTTCATGCACCTGTCCCGAATCAGGATCAACATACTGGGCACGCTGCGGCGTGTAACCAAGAGGTGCGGCGGTGCACGGCCCGCACCCACGTGAGATCGTCAGACAGTAGTAATCTCCCTGCGGCGGATTGATCTGGTCGGCCTTGTTTGGTGGGTCGCAATTCACACCACCGCTGCCGAGCGTCACGGGAAAGTCCGCACACGCCCGCGAGATGTGCTCACCGCTGACGATCACCCAGTCAATGCCTTCCTCTTCCAGAACCTTGATTACCCGCGTGCTGAACGCCATCTCCGGGGGAAACAGACCGCGCGAGACGCCCGGCGTGCTGCCCCAAATCTGCGCGTAGTAGTGTTTGTAGAGCTGAATCTCTTTGCGCACCGTGTTCTCGTCGCACAGCGGCAGAAGCGGGTGATGGAACGGGAACACCACGACATCCAGCCGTGGTTTCGACTGCCCCACCGTCGTCCAGTTTCGTGCTTCGCGATACGGGTTGTACCACGTCGACGAGTAGCCAAGCTGGCCTGCGTTACCCAGACTGATTACATTCTCGATCAGACCGCCCGAGTAGCTCACCTGTGCCCCCGCCTCCGGAAAGCCGCGAATCGCATTGACCGAATCACGCACGCGGTACTGATACGCCGCCACGCGGTCCGCCCAGCCGAAAATATCACGCAGGTTGTTCTCGGGATTGGTCGCGCCGGCGTCGGTTCTCTGAATTGACTCCCAAGCGTTTTCGTACCGATCATTGCCCGAGGCTTTCTGATCAGGCCAATAGATCGGCTGCTCGAGGTGCCACAGGTAGGTGAAGTGGAGGTTCTCCCCTTTCGCCCCCGAAATCCACGCCAAGAATCCAAGACAAAACGCGATCGCGAATCCGTTGCTCAATCCATACCGATTGTTGTTCATGGGGTACCCTGAAGACTGCGATGAACTCATCCCTTAAAGCACCGCAGTGTAGCGATCCCCATGATCGATCACAACAAATTCCCATGATTTCGCCCACCACGTGAACGTTTTGACCGCTGAACAACGGTTGCATCCGCCACGTCGTTTTCATATCGTCAGGAGACAGAGCAGCCACTGACACAAGAACGCGAACGGAACCGCCCGATGAACGATTTTGCACACCGTTGCCCACGCATCATGGGCCTCGCCATCTTCCTAATCTCACCGATCGTGATGGCCGACCAGCGTGAAGACGTCGACTTCGCCGTCGACTTCAACACGTCCCCCGGTCAAAGCGTCTACGTCGTGGGCGACATCCCCGAACTCGGCGACGGCGACGCGTCGCGCGCACCGAAACTTGAACCCAGTGCCTTTCCATCATGGCGCGCCACCGTCGCCATTCCCGCCGGGACGGATTTCACCTACGAGTACATCTGGCGGAATGATTCAGTCACCCAATGGTCCAACCCGGCCAACGAGAACCCGATTCGTTCGCCCATTGCGGGGTCAACGGCGCCCGTCGCGATTCAACCGGGCAAGAAGGGGTTCTACTACTACAGCGGTTGGACGCAGCCCACGCTGTTCTGGCGGACCGATGAGAACGAATCGTTCACCGAGCAACCCATGCAGGAATTCGGCGATGGTCGGTTCGACGGCGAGCAGCGCTGGCGTGCCATCGGTGTCGGCCAGGGCGAACGCTGGATCGAATTCTACTTGACCGATGGTGCCAGCGGGCGCGATCCCTCCGTCGGCACATACCGCACCAAGCTCGACGCCTTCCTCGTGCAGGATGGACAGGTTTTCGGATATCAGCCAGCCCCATCCGTGACCACGCAACGGCGTGACTACACACCCGCCAACCCGCCGGGCATCAATTCCGCAAACCTCGGCGAGTTCCGCCGCTACCGCGTTTTCCTGCCGCGTGGCTACGACAACCACCCCGAGAAACGCTATCCGGTCATCTACATGCACGATGGGCAGAACCTGTTCGAGTTCGGACCGTTTGGATCCTGGCGGGTCGATCTCGCGCTCTCCGACGCCACCCGCAATGGCCGCATGCGTGAAGTCATCGTCGTCGGCATCGACAACACCGCCAATCGCGCGCGAGACTACATCACACCAGACGACATCGTCCCCATCGGCCCCGGTTTCGGACAACCCGGTCGAGCCGACGACTACGCGGCGTTTATCATCAATGAGTTGAAGCCGATCATCGACGCCAAATACCGCACCCTCCCCGATCGCGACAACACCGGTACCATCGGCTCCAGCCTCGGCGGGGTCGTCTCGCTTTATCTTGGCTGGGACTTCAACGATACGTTTGCCCGCAGCGGTCCGATGTCCGGCTCATGGTGGTTGAACAACTTCCCCACGCGTGTCCTCTCTGAACCCAATCGCGACATCCGACTCTACATGGACAGCGGCGACTGCTGCACGCCGAGCTTTGACAGCGCCTGGGCCACGTTGAACCTCCGCGACGGTTTGCTCGAGAAGGGTTACGTCCTCCACCGCGACCTCTTTCACACCGTCGGTTATGGCGATCAGCACAACGAAGCCGCCTGGGCGTCACGCGTTGGTGTCAATTTTGAATTCCTCTTCCCGACGACCGAGGCCGAGAACCCGCTGCTCAACGAGATCTTCACCGGCGACCTGGATGGCGACGGTGACATCGATGGCGACGACTTCCTAATATTCGAACCATGCGTTTCCGAGAGCGGCGGCGCTCCGACGGCGGAGTGCCAATCAGCGGACCTCGACGGCAGCGGCGTGGTTGATTGTCAGGACGCCGACGTCTTCGCCACCTACTGGAGCGGTGATGCTCCACCGCCGATCGTCATCGTCTGTGCGGCGACAGGGGTTCCGGCAACGTCGACGACATCCTTGATCATGATGCTTGTCGCCGTCATCATCGTCGGCTGTCTCGTGACGCGATCGCGTACAACCGCCAACGTGGAATAGCGACCATGCTCAAACGACTCCTCCTGACGACCTGCACCGTCGTCATCCCTGCGCTGCAAGTGTCGGCTGTGCCGATCGAGTTCGTCATCACCATTCCCGAGAATGCCCCGATCGACAGCGGTCTGTTCCTCGCTGGGAATGTCGGAGCGTTGGGCGGCTGGCGGGCCAACGGACTTCGCGTCTCTCAGGGCGAAGATGGCCGTTATCGCAAGACGATTGACGTGCCCGTGGGGACAGAGCTGGAGTTCAAGGTCACCTGCGGATCCTGGGCGACCGTCGAACGCGACGAGGACGGCGGCCAAATCAACAACCGCCGCCACCGTGTCACAGGCCCTGCGACCCTCAATGTCGTGGTCGCCTCCTTTCCTGACCCTTCATCTCAGTCACACCCCGATCACACGCTCACCGGCATCATCCATGTCCATTATGGCGTCCGATCCGACATCCTCGACAACAACCGCGACGTCCTCATCTACCTGCCGCCCGGATACCACAGCTCCGACGCGCGCTATCCCGTCCTCTACATGCACGACGGGCAGAACGTCTTCGACGCCGCAACGTCCACATTCGGCCAGGAGTGGCAGGCCGACGAACATGCCGAGAAGCTGATCAACGCCGGCACGATCCAACCGGTCATCATCGTCGCCGTTGACAGCAACGCAGACCGCACCAACGAAATGACGCCCAACGTCGATCCCGGTTACGGACGTGGCGGCAAGGGTGCGCAATACGCCCGCTTCTTCGTCGACGAACTCAAGCCATTCATCGACGCGCAGTACCGCACGAAACCCGATCGCGAGCACACCGCCATCGCCGGTGCGTCAGCAGGTGGCCTGATCTCCCTCTACATGTGCACCGAAAATGCCGATGTCTTTGGCCAATGCGGAATTGTCTCACCGGCGTTGATGTGGAACCGTCAATCGCTGCTCAAGAGCATCGAGAAGGGACACGCGCGCAAACTCGCTGCCAGCCGTCTCTGGATCGATATGGGCACGGCTGAAGTCAAGGACATCAAAGCATACGCAAACGCCGAGAAGCTCACGCGGCGTCTCACGGCTGCCCTCGAAAAGGTGGGGCTCACCGCTGGCAAAGACTTTCGCTACGAGGAAATAGAAGGCGGTCGGCACAATGAAAAGCACTGGGCCGACCGCTTCGATGAGATTCTCGTTTATTTCTACGGCCGATGACGCAATCGAAACGGCCGGAGTCCGGCGCTAGTTCTCAACATTGACCGCGACCACGTCAATGCGCAGCCCGTCTGACTCGCTGGACAATGCAAACATCTGGGCCGGTGTGTACTTCTTCAAAACATCGATATGCTTCAGAAGCGTCGGGTCTGCCGACTGCGCCATCCCCCACCGCATCATCGCCCCCATGCCCAACGCAATCGGCGGAGGACTTCCCACCGGCATGTCGCCCTTCTTTGCGATCGCCGCTTGCGCTTCGAGCGCGCGATACGAATCGCTGTAAAGATAGGCGCACGTCTTCTTCGGAACCTGCTTGGCAGCCGCCTTGAATTTCTTGCTGCCTGCCAATGCGCCGTCCGACTTGTTTTCATTGCGGATGAAATTCTCAGCCGAGTTCCGCGTGCCGATCAGCATGGCCTTGTCCGTCACCGCAAGCGACATTCCCGGCATCATGATGACATCATAAATCGTGCGACCAAGCATCTCCGTGGGTGAAAGGAATCCCGGAGGCACCACCTTCGTCAGCAGCGTCGTCATCGCCTCCGCCGAATCATGTCCGAATCCGAAATAACCGTTGAAGCTCTGAACGTCGAACGGCTTTTCCGCCCGCATCATCCCCGACAACGGCCCCACCATGTGCGCCAAAATGTCTTTCTCAATGTCGATCATGCCGCCATCCGGCGTGGGCATCTTCATTGACGCCCGCATCTGCTCGACGTTCTTTGGATCAACCCGTTCGGCGATGGCGAGTATCTCCTGATACACCGCCGCCAGGCTCAGGTTCATCGATCCATAGACCATGGCATCCTCGGGAACGTTGGCGGGCGGTTTCGTCCGCGTGTTTTCCATCGACAAGATGCTTGGAACGCCGATCCGCTCACCTTCGCCCAGATCAAGAAAGGCCGCCATCCGCGTATCAATCTTCTTGGACGGCGCGAATTCCATCGACGCCACCAACGCACCCATCGTGTTGATGCCCATCGCGTTCATCATCTGACTGGCTTCTGCGTTGGTCTTGGTCACGACTGACACGACTTGCGGAATATTGAAGATCATGTGCACGTCGGCTTTCTTCTCGACATGCTTGCGCAGTGTCCGCATTGCGGCGCTGCCCATCATCGTGTCATCGCTGTCGCGCGTGATCCGCTTGAGCGCGTCGGTCGTTGTCTCGAGGTCGGATCCCACGATCAACCGCGACTCGTCAAACACGTACGCGAATTCCTCAGGCATCTCTGCTTCGCTCAGCATGCCCGAGACCATCATTTTCATCTGATCCTGAATCTCGACGCCGTCAAAAAGCCGATCGATCAGCTTCTGAGTCTTGGCAGCGTTCTGAGACGCGTTGCCACCGGCTGCATCCCGATCCTTGAAGCGCACAACCGTGATCGTCTTGCCGGCGACCTCCTTCGTGTCCTTCGTACCACCCCGTTTCAGGCTGGCATCCAAAATCTTCGTCGCAAGCTCCTTCGCCTTGTCGACGTTCTCGCCCATGTCCATGGCCAGCGCAAGATGTGCCGCCGGTTCATTCGACTCATCCAGCGACGCCGTCATGTAAAACGCGGCCATTCCTTCCGGATAGACCTCCAGCGCTTTCGGCGAGTCCAAGCCAAGCTCATCGGCCAGGATTGATTTGACGTTGTTGATCAGTTTGCGCGTCGGCTGCATGGCTTCTGCGAGCGCTTCGTCCTTCGACATCCGCATCATGGCGGTCTTCTCGAGCGCCTTGGACGTGTCGTCGCAATTGCGTACACCGACGTAGAGGAACGCATCCTTCGGCACCCACTTGGCGGGATCAGACTTCTTCGCCGCCGATACAGGCAAAGTCAGCGACATCACCAGCAAGAACGCAAAACCACGCGTCAACGCACACATTCGATTCATCACAGATGCTCCTTGCGTCTCAAAAAGGTCATTGGCTGACCGATAAATTCAATCAGTTGGATGTACGGGAATTGCCCGCGCGATTGTCCGGTGACAACGAAGGCGGCTGAAGAAAACCGGGCTTATCCGGATTCGCCCGGCGCGGTGCTTCCAGATACTGATAGCCGCTGTTGGGATTGTCCTGATCGTACGCATAGGCATCGCGGTTCTTCAAAAAGTCGATCAAACAGCTGGCCGGAATCGCGAAGTTCAACCCTTCCGCCATCATGTAGCCCATGTTCGTCACGCCAATCACTTCACCGTTCGCATTGAACAACGGCCCTCCGGAGTTGCCCGGATTGATCTGCGTGGTCGTTTGGATGTACGTCAAACCACCCTGTGCACGATTCCGCTTGCTCACAATGCCCTTCGAGATCGTGCGCTCCAATCCCAACGGATTGCCGATCGCAAACACCGCATCCCCTTCACGCACCGGACGCCCCTCAGCCACGTGCGTGACCGTCAGGTCAAAATCATCGGGCGGCTCCAGCTTCAGAAGTGCCAGGTCCACGAACGGATTCACCGCGATGATCCGCACATCCTCGAACTTCTCCTTGCGAAACGCCTGACCATCCTGCCGGAAGATGTTAACCGAGATATCCGTCTCGTTTTCCACAACGTGAAAATTCGTGATCAGATACCCGTCCTCATGAATAATGAAACCACTGCCCAGCCCGCCCGGTGAACGCACCAGCACGACACCTTCTCCGAGACGCTTCGCCTGCTCCTCCAGCGGAACGGGCGAGAGATCGCCGGTGCGATACAGATCCTCCGTCACCGTCACGTTCTGTGCATATCCCGATTCCTCGGACGCACCGTCGATCATCGGATCGGCTCGGTGAATTTCGCGAACATTCTTCATCGGCAGCTTAAGAACATCGTGCCCCAGATCGACGAAAATTGCTTCGGGCGTCTCCTTCATCACGTCCCCGGCGATTGTCGTTCCGTTCACGAGCACGACTTCGTCAGCCGCGGTAACGCCCGCGACGCTTGCCACCAGCACAAATCCCCAAACCCCAACCAACCGTTGCCGTACCATAGACGGACACTCCTTGAACATTCATGTGAAATGCGGACCACCAAAAGCCTAGTCGACAACCCGATACGCTTCAACTGGATCATCCCACCAACTGCAACTACACTGTCCATAAATCAAGGGAAGACGCTGTTACCCATCATGAAGAAGGCGACACAATGACACAGGTTTCGACAAGTCCGGCCATCCTGCTCACCATCACCATGGCCCTCGCATCTTTCGGCACCACCAAAGCCGAAACGACAGGCCTCTCGCCCGATCAGCAGGCTGACCTGCCACGTCACTTCGGATTTGCCCCGTTGGAGATCATCAAGCTCGACAACGGCATCACCCAACTCCGCCTGGCCGACTTCAACAACGACGGCGCATCGGACATGGTCATCGCCAACAATAAGAAAAGCACCGTCGAGGTGCTGATTCAGCAGAAGGAAAAATCGTCGGGTGCTTCCGCCAACCTCGAGGTCAACGAACTCGCCGAACATTGGCGTTTCGATCGCGTCAAGGTCTCCGTTACCTACGAGATCATCAGCCTGCAGGCCGGCGATGTGAATGGCGACAGCAACGCAGACATCGTCTTCTTTGGCAAACCCAATGAACTGATCGTTCTCCCAGGTCGCGGTGACGGAACGTTCAAGGACGCGATCACCCGTCGGGTGCCCAACGGCGTGTCCCTGCCCGCGTCACTTGAGTTGGCCGACATGAACAACGACGGTCTCACCGATGCCCTCGTCCTGACGAAGGACGATGTTCTGGTATTCCAACAGCAGAGTTCCGGTACTTTCGACAATCCGAAGCGCTTTCCACATGGCTTGGAAAATCCGCTCGGCGTGACCACGGCCGACATCGACGGCAATGACCGTCCAGACCTCATCCTCGCCACCGGTGAGGAAGGATACCCGGTCCGCATCCGACTGCAGCGATCCGACGGCCAACTCGGCGCGTTCGAGCGGGTTCGCCTGCCCGCACTGCGCAGTCTTGAATTCGCTGACACCTACTTCCGCCGAGGGGAAGACCTCTTTGGCGTAGAACGCGTCAGTGGACGCCTGCGTCGTTGGCACATGGACCGTGAGAACAGCGACGACACCGACCGTCAATGGGCTGTCCTGCAGATTCCCATCCCCGGTCAGTCGGGCGGCAACGCCATGCCACTCGCCCTTGGCGACCTCAACGGCGACAACCGCCACGACGTCATCACCGCAGACACCGAAGCCGCCCAATTCGTCCTCCAACTGCAGCAAGCCGATCGCGGTCTCGCCGCTGCCGACCTTTTCGGCGGGCAGGTCGACATGCGCGACATCCGCTGCTTCGACAGCGATGGCGATGGCACCGACGAAGTATACGTCTGCAGCCCGGAGGAACGCTCCATCGCCAAAAGCACCTATACCGGCAAGCGGCTTACATTCCCCAAAGCCATCAAAACCTACGAGAAGCCCTTCGCCCTCGATATTGCCCGACCCAAGCGAAATGCCGACCCCGCCCTCGCCTACGTCTCACGCGATGGCGACTCCATTTATTGGCTGACGATTCAGCCACTCGCTGCCGAGTCCGTCGATGACAGCATCGCTCAGATCGAGCTTGAGGACATGGACGAGCCACCAGCCGCCGTCCGCTGGATTGACGCCAACCGTGACGGTCGGCACGACGTCCTGATCTTCTCGCCGGACGCACCGCTCGTCGTCGCCCTGCAGACCCCCGACGGCTCATTCGAACTCATCGGCAACGACGGTGATGCCCAGACCGGACTCGTCAACGACGCTCGCATCCAGGCGTTCGCCCACGCAGACGCCGACGGTGACGGCCAGCCCGAAATCCTCCTCGCCCAAAAGAGCTTCATCCGCGCCCTCCACATCAACGACGACAACGCGTGGGAAATTCTCGACCAATACAACGCCCCAACGTCCGACGCCCGACTCACCGGACTGTGCAACCTCACCGACGACACCAAACCCGCACTCGCCGCCTATGACCGCTCTGCCAAGGAGGTGCTCCTATTCAAGGCTGACGACAGTGGCTCATACGAATTGGATCGCAAGGTCCAGGTTGGTGCCCTCAGCCTCAAAGCCATGCACGCGACCCCCCTCGGCGGCACGGATGCACCCACGATCCTCCTCGCCAGCCCCAGTGGACTCACGCTCGTTGTGTCTGACCGCTCGGCCATCCGCGCCATGGAGAAAGGCGCCTATGAATCATCACTGAAGAACGCACGTCTAGGGCGGATCGCTGTTGGCGACCTCAATCACGACCGCGTCCCCGACATCGCCGTTATCGACAACGCAAACCATTTCATCGAAGTGCTCACCTTCGCTCCCGACGAATCGCTCGTCCGCGCAAACAAGTTCCGTGTCTTCGCCAAAAAGCAGTTTCGCCGACGCGGACAGAATACGCCCGAACCACGCTGGATTGAGATACACGACGTCACCAACGATGGCCACGACGATCTGATTCTCATTGCGCACGATCGCATTCTTATCTACCCAGGACAGTAATCCATTAGTCCATTTGACAATTGGATCCGCCTACCGCGTGACGAAAAATGTCACCGCAAAACTTCGCTGCAGACCCGCCGCGACAACGGTCGTTGTATCCACATCGGAAACACGTGGCCGGAAATTGCGGTCGACCCGGAAACGACCCCGGCCACGTGTGAACACGCAGTCGCGTCAATCTCAGCAGGAGGGTCAGCAGGATGGATTCCCCACTTCATCTCATCGTCCGAGGTACACCCGTAAGTTGTCAATCGAATCGTCGTTTCGTGCGCGAGTGGAAGGAGGAGGTCGCCCAAACAGCACGAGAGAAATGTGACACCCCCTGTGCCCATCTGGACTTCGCCATCACCATCACCCACTTCTACCTCGAACAGCCGCGCTGCGACGCCGACAACATCTTCAAACCCATCTGCGATGCGCTCAATCAGATTGTCTATCGCGATGACCGCCAGATCGTCGAACGCACCGCCAGGCAGATTCCCATCCTCCGCGCATTCACCCTCGACGGCCTGCCGCGCGAACTCGCAATCGCCCTTTGGGAAGCCAAGGAGTTCGTCCACATCCACCTGTTCCGCGTCAAGCCCCGAACCATGCCGATCATGCGACCAAGGCGGACGCTCTGCATGAGCGCGTAACGAACCAGAGGAGGCGAACGCATCTATTCGCCATACTGCGCCACAATCTCCTCGCGACCCTTGCCGAGGATGTTATACTTGCGGCCAACATCGGTGAACGCCTCGATCGCCCGATCGATGTGTTCATCGGTGTGCGCCGCCGACACCTGCACGCGAATCCGCGCCTGCCCCTTCGGCACGACAGGATAGTAAAACCCGATCACGTAGATTCCCGCCGCGTACAGGTCCCGCGCCATGTCCTGACTCAGCTTCGCGTTGTACAGCATGATCGGACAAATCGGATGCTCGCCCGACCTGATGTCGAACCCCGCATCTGTCATGCCTTTGCGAAACCGCTGCGTATTCCGCTCCAGCCGATCGCGCAGTTCGGTCGACGCCGACAACACATCGATCACCCGAAGCGACGCCGCCACGATCACCGGCGACAGCGTATTGGAGAAAAGGTACGGGCGCGACCGCTGACGCAACATCTCAATCACCTCGCGCGGCCCGGCGGTGCATCCACCCGACGCGCCACCCAGCGCCTTGCCGAACGTCGTCGTGATGATGTCCACACGCCCCATCACCCCGCAATGTTCATGCGTCCCACGCCCCGTCTTGCCCAGAAAACCCGTGCAATGGCAATCATCCACCGCCACCATCGCGTCATACTTCTCAGCCAGATCGCAAATCCCCGACAGATCCGCGATGTCCCCATCCATGCTGAACGCACCATCCGTCACGATCATCCGATACCGCGACGACTGAGACTCCTGAAGCTTCGCTTCAAGGTCGGCCATATCCGAATGCTTGTAAATAAACCGCTTCGCCTTGCACAGCCGCACGCCATCGATGATGGACGCATGGTTCAGTTGATCCGTGATGATCGCATCATCCGCCCCCAACAGCGGTTCGAACAAACCCCCATTCGCATCGAAACAAGCCGCATACAAAATGCAGTCTTCCATACCCAGAAACTCAGCCGTCCGCCGTTCCAGTTCGCGATGAATGTCCTGCGTCCCGCAAATGAATCGCACGCTCGACAGCCCATACCCGCGCTCGTCCAGCACCGCCCGCGCCGCCGCCAACACCTCCGGGTGCGAGGACAGGCCTAAGTAATTGTTTGCACAGAAGTTGATGACGTCCTGTTGCGGAGCGTCCGCCGGATAGCGCACGGCGATGTCCGCCGCCTGCGGTGAACAGATCAATCGCTCCTCCTTGAACAGTCCCGCTTCACGAACCGCCCCCAACTCCGCCGCCAGATCCGCCTTCATTCGTCCGTACATGCTGCACGTCTCCTTTCGATGTTCACCCCATTATCGCAAAACCGTCCGCGCCCGCTACCGTCTGTTGACCGACTCATGGCTTGAGCAACAATGCGCCGATATCAAAAAAACAAGGGGAGTCCGATCAACGACACGCAATGGAGGTAAACCCATGTTCAGAAACCAGGACACCATCCGCGCAACGGCCATCCTGCTTACCGTCACCACCACCATCATGCTCACCGGCTGCCCAGCCGCCGGTCCCATGAATCCCGACAATGACACCCCGCCCGAAATCCCACCACTGACAACGTTCACCATCGATTTTGACGACTTCCCCGGCGAAGACACCACCATGCTCGCCCAGACCGATGATCAGCAGCAGCCCGTGCCCGAAGGCAACTGGACGCGCGCAGCCTTGAATGTCGGCATCTGGAGCATCATCCTGACCGTGGTGCTCGTCGTTCCCGTTGCGGCATTTGCCGAATCCTTCAACCACGAACCCGTCGCTCAGGACGATGGTACGTGGCTGTGGTCCTACAGCGTCACCATCGACGGTGTGTTGCACACCGCCAACCTGACCGCTGGCACATCTGCCAATAGCATCGAGTGGACCATGCTAATTACCAAGGACGGGGAATTCACCAACTTCGAGTGGTTCAATGGCAGCCACAACCTCGTCGGCAGCGAAGGCACGTGGACCGTTTTCCGCTCCCCCACCGACCCCACGCCATTCCTGCGCATCGACTGGACCCGAAGCCTCACGGACGAAACCCGCGACATTCGTTTCACCAACATCGTCCCCGACGGACCAGAGAACGGCGGATTCATCTTTCACGCCATCCGCAACGATCCCCTCGATGCCCAGTACGACATCTTCAATCAGGGCGAGAACAACCTCACCGCCATCGAATGGAACCGCGAAAACCGCGATGGCCGCATCATGGACCCCGGCGCCTTCGGCGACGAGAACTTCCGCTGCTGGGACGAAGACTTGCAGAACGCCGACTGCGAAGAGTAACCAAACGGAGTGTAGACAGCGTTACCCGGGCGACGGTGCCCCATCGCCGTCGTCCGTTTGCGTGCGCTGGAAAACGCCAAAGTCGAGCAGATCGACGAATCCATCGAGATTGAAGTCCGCCGACTGACAGCAGAGATCCGTCCACGGCGAGTCCGCACCCGTCACGCATGGCGACCACACCGCGTAATCGTCCAGATCGGCATCCTCATCGAAGTCCAAATCGCTCACCGGCCGATCTTCTGCCAGGTGTGCGCCGACAAACGTCAACGCCGCACAGTGCAGACATTCATCCAGCCCGTTGTTGAACACGACGTAGAGAGGCTCCGTACTCTCCACCAGCGCATCGTTGTTCTTCAACTCATAGGTCAACAGGTAGATGCCTGGCGTCGCTTCCACGCCATCATTCGACGCAGGGACCGCATTCCCATCCGCCCCATGAAGGAAGAAACTCACATGCACATGGACCTGCCCCTGCGATCCGACAACAGAGAAATTGAACCCCTCAACAAATCCCGTTCCAGTCCCCACGAAGCGATTCTGCGCCCCGAGCCGAATCCGCATCTCCTCATCGTTCGGCACCGGACCGAACGCGACCTCATCTTGGCCATCCCAATAAAGCAGGTCTTCCAGCACATTGAACCCCATCAGGCTGCCCGAAGGGAATCCACTCCCCGACAATGCCGTGAAACCAGGATCAGCCGTAAAGAACGGATCGAACACATCCTCCTGGTACAGCGATCCCCATACTTCCGCACCGACCACAATGACCGGGGTGTTCGGGTTGGCTTCATAGTCGGCAAAACCGGTCATGATGCGTCCATCTTCGACGATCAACGCGACATCGATGTGACCCTCCGGATCGCACGCGTCAACCTGTGCCGATACCGGCACCGCACACGCCCACGAAAACCCAAATAGCACTGCAGCAGTTCGCATGCGAGAAACTCCCCTGAGAGAAAAAAGTCCGCCCGGGCGCATTGGCTCCGGGCGGACTTTGGTGTTCAAGAGTTACGCCGAACGACGACGACGCGAAAACGCAAGGCCGCCGCCAACCAACATCATCATCGCCATTGCCGGCTCGGGAACCAGAACGGTCTCGACCCACTCAATGGCTTCTTCATGTGCTTCCTCGTCGAGGCCGGCGTTGAACACAGCCCAGAACGACTCGGACGCCAGCAGATCGGCCGTCGACGTCAAACGCATTTCCACGAGGTAAATGCCCAGCGCCGGATCAGCACCACCCGGACCCTGAAGAATGGCATCAAGGTGCGTGTCCTCGATCTGGCCATCACCGTCGGAGGTCTCGATCGTGAAACCCGACAGCGGCAGCGCGTTGTCCGGACCAACCTCGATGAACTGCGATCCCTTCTCCAGAAGCAGGCTCGTGCCGTTCGGCACCAGGCCAAACGAAACGTCGCCAGCGCCATCCCAAACCTGCAGATTGCTCAGAACATCGAAACCGAAGTCGGTGTTGGCCGGGAAAGTCCCGCCGTTCGACAGCGGAAAGTTGTTGAAACCCGGATCCTGTGCAAAGAACGGCTGCAGCGGATCTTCCTCACCAAATTCGTAACCGAAGACACGGACGTCCGGAATGAACGTCTGCGTATCGTCGATGAATCCACCCGTCACCAACTGTCCGTTGGAAACGCCGGGCGATACGTCAAAGTGCTCCTCCTCCTTCGGACCGGCCCACGCTGCCGCCGAAATGACCCCCAAGGCCAGTACGCTCAATCCAAACTTCTTTCCAATCATCATGTCGCTTCCTCTCTTCTCTTCCTTATCCAAGAACACTGTGTTTCTAGAGACCGTCGTCATAAGTGCCGGTCAACAGAAACGGATCAAACTGATTACGATTCAAATCGCGATAAACACGCTCAAACGTCAACGTCTCGGCGTGTCCATCCAAAAATCCATAAGGCGCGCGAGACTTCCAGTCGTCCTTTGGCCCGCCGTGCGCATCGATCTCCAATTGCGACGCCGCCTTCGATGGCGGGAACGTCGTATCCCACTGATAAACGTGCGGATGGTCCGAACCGGCGAATCGCCCGGTTTCAGCCATGTACACAAAATGCACGATCCGCACCGGTGATCGGATCATGTCGACCTTCGGATAGGTCCGTGGACCGCTCGCATCGAGGATGACGCTGCCGGCCATATCCACATCCAGAAAGTCGTTGATCCCGTAAGTCGTCTGCCGATACGGATACCCAGGCTTGTCCGGCACCGGAACGCCTTGCCCGCCGCGCTCCACCGGCCAATGCGGACTGCGATCCAGCGGCGACTTGGCCAGGATCTCGTTGCCGTAATACTTCTGCAACGTCTTGATCCACGCCACGTCGGAATCCACCTCGCCGGCGTGGGCAAGTCCCGCCTGAATCAGCGCACCATCATGATCCGTCAGATACATCCAATGAGCCTGCTCGAGACCACGCATGTTCGCCAGACAAAGCGTACGCTTTGCAGCCTGCCGAGCGCTTTTCAACGACGGCAGCAGCATCGCCATCAGCAACGCGATGATGCTGACCACGACCAGCAATTCAATCAGCGTGAAACCACGTTTCCTCATGGTTCATCCTCCAGGCCACCGCAACATGGCGGTACTCGGAGCACTGGACACGTATCTGCCGTGCGTGATAACGCAGGCAGACCTAACTCTTTATGCAGAACAAGAACAACTCAGATGTGCCAGGAGATCAGCGGGGGACCGCGGGATGAGATGCAGGCATGTTCGTTCGTCGCCACGATGTCGTCGACAAACGCGACAACATGAATGCGTGCACGAACCGTCGCGGCAACAACGACAGGAGCTTCGATGATTCCCGCCCGGTTGCTCGCAAAGAACTGATCGCAGGTTTGACAATCGTCAGTGCCACGATCGCATGGATCGTCGTGATCATGCGGTTCATGATCATGGTGATCGTGAGTCTGGTCGGGACCGCTGTGCTGACAGTCAACGTGCGCATCGACTGAGTCATGATTGTGTCGCACGTCATCGCCGACGTGATGACAGACGTGGGCCGCCGCTAGATGCACCGCCTGCGCAGCCCCAAGACTACACAGGCCATACGGCACCAGCACGAGCCAGACGCCACTCCGGAATGTCCGTCGGATACCTCTCACTCAGAACCCCGTAGGTCCGAAATCTCTCACTTCCTCACGCGGCATTGTAACTACTACGTCCTTAGAAGGCAAAATTGTTCGCACCATTCCAAAAATTTTCTACCGATGCGTCACCGTCCCCCGAATGTCCGGCAGGGGTTCCACCTCAACCGCCGCCGCAGGCAGTTCCAAGTCGGCCTCATGCTCCGGCACCACCACCAGCTTGCACGCCGACCCATCCGCCAGCATCGGCATGGACGCATCAATATCGGCCAAACCGATCTTCTTGGTAATCAGTGGCCGCAAATCGATCACACCCTCCTCCAGCAGCCAACGCGTCTTGTACCACGTGTCGAAAATCCGGCGCCCGTTAAGCGAGTGCACCGTCACGTTCTTGAAGATCATGTTCTCCGCCACGTCGATCTCGACGGGTTCCGCCGGAATCCCGAACAGCACGACCGTCCCACCATTGCGCACCGCCTTGAACCCCATCGTGATCGCCGGCGGCGCCCCGCTCATTTCGATCACGATATCCACACCCGACCCGCCATTCGCATTCACCACCGCTTCGTACGCATCGTCCCCATGTTCAGCCGGATTGACCACATGGTGGGCCCCCATCTTCGTCCCAAGTGCCAACCGCGTCGGATTCACATCACAAGCCACGATCCGAGACGCCCCAGACGCTCTTGCAATCGCGACGCTGAACAGACCAATCGGCCCGCATCCCATCACCGCCACCGACTGACCCGTGAGATCCTGATTCATCGTCGCAAACACCGCATTGCCGAACGGCTCCTGCAGCGTCGCGATCTCCGGATCGATTTTCGACCGATTGTTCCGCCACAACACCTTTTCCGGAACCGCCACGTACTCGGCGAACGCCCCGTCCCGATCGACGCCGATGATCTCCGTCTTCGGACACATGTGCGCCTGCCCCGTTCGGCATTGATAGCACATGCCACACGTAATGTGCGACTCCGCCGAAATGTACTCTCCCACTTGAACCGAACTGACGCGCTTCCCGATTTCCACAACCGTTCCGCAGAACTCATGGCCCAACGTCAACGCCGGCTTGATCCGTCGCGACGCCCAACGATCCCATTTCCAGATGTGCAGGTCCGTCCCGCAGATGCTCGCTGCTTCAACCCGCACCAGAACGTCATCCGCCGAAACCTGCGGCAGCGGCACATCCTCCATCACCAGCCCCGGCTCTGCCGCCGCCTTCCGCACCGCTTTCATTGTCTCTGCCATCGGTCCATCTCCCAGGCATGGTCGCTGCCCAATCTCGTGCTGTTACTCGCTCGTCGTGGCGTAGCCCTTCGTCTCGTCCGGAAGGCGGAACTGCTTCGCATCAAGTCCCGTGTTCAGATTTCCGGCCGATAGATCCGGAAACTCAGCCGTGATGATCTTGTCGCCCGGTTTGTCCACCATCACGATCCGCACCGGCAGCGACAGCTTGCGCGAGACAAAAAACTCAAACTTCGCATACTCGGCTGCGAGTTTGCTGTCGGGCTTGGGGACGCAGATCAATCGGTCCGTATCCGCCGGCGCATCAACTCCCGCGTCCGCCATCGTCACATCGAAGTGCTTCAGGATCTCGTCCTTCTTCTGCCCGAACGGCATCGGAAACGGCGCGTTCTCGATGCTGAACAGATCGAGTGTCGTCCCCGGCGGTGCGACGTCGCGCTTGATGATCGATCGCGACCGCTCTTTCGCTTCATGCAGATAGCGGCCGTCAAACAGGTACCACGATTTCTTCGTGTTCACCTGCCCGTCAAACACCGTCTTCTCAAACGTCACCAGAAAGTGTGGATTCGGCGTCAGCTTCTTGAATTGCACCCGTCCGATGTTCTTACGCACATCGTCGCTGATCAGATCCTCCACGCGGTAAACCACCGCGCAGTCTATTTCCGACACCGTCTCGCCCCGTTTCTCCAGACGATCCAGAATCTCATCCAAGGACCCGTCGCCCCACGCGGAAGACAACCCTGCCCCCAACACCACCACAACAATGACCGCGCTACCCAATCTCGTCATATCAACCATCCGCACCATTCGATTTAGACACGATCGCCAACACCTCATCAATATCCGCAATCACATGATCCGCCATCGCACCCGCCCCGTCCACATCCCCATCCGCCAACAGCATCGTCCGCGCCCCCGCCCGTCGACCACTCTCCACATCCATCGCATGATCGCCGATCATCCACGCATCAACCGGATCAACACCAAACCGCCGACACAACGCATGGACCCCGTCCGGCGCCGGCTTCATCGGACCATCATCCCGCGCATGCAAACCGTCAACGTCCAGCGCGTGATTCCGCAGCACCATTTCCGCCCAACGCCGCTCATTGCGTGTCAGTATCCCCACCGGCCAACCTCGTCCCCGCAACGTCTGCACGGTCGTCGCGCTGTGCCGTCGCAGCACCGAATTCTCCGCAGCCAATCGCTCATGATGCTCCAGAATCGACATCGCCCGATCCCGATCCGCAGTTCCCATCGCGGCGATCGACTCCATGATCGTCCCATGTTCAATCCCGATCTCCGCGCGAATCGCATCAAAATCCAACACCGGCACCGTCAGCGTCCCGTCCAGATCAAATATCACCGCCCCCGACATCAGCCGCTTCCGTTTACAGGATTCCAATACAACAACTAACGCTATCATAGACGCCGATGCACCCGGCAGCGAGCACGACATCCGATACCACAACGCCCATCACCATCGAACAGCTCTTGTTCGACGACCTCACCAGACCACCCGCTCCCGCTCCGTTACTCCCACCAGCCATCGCAATGATGACCGGCATCACCATCGACGCTGCTTTGCACCCACCATTACTCGCCTACGCCGTGACAACGATCGCAGCCATCGTCTTCACGGCCTCGCGCAATCTTCGACATGGCACCACGATCGCCGTCGTTTTCACGGCCTTCACCTTTGGCGCAGTCCTTCACGATCACCAGACCCGCCACCGACCTTCCAGCCACATCGCATTTCATGTCGGCTCCGAACGCTCCATCGCCCGCATCACCGGCACCATCATCACAGAACCGAACACGCCCCAACGCGACACCGGCATCTTCGGACGGTGGACCTTCCGCCCACCCGCTACCCGATTCCTGCTCGATACCCACTCAATCGACACCCGCCAAGGCCCCGCGTTAGTCACCGGACCCATCAGCGTCAGCGTCAATGGCCAAACACACAACATCACACGAGGACAACGCGTCACCATCCTCGGCACGATCTCGACATACACGCCTCCCGCCAACCCCGGAGGCTTCGATTACCGTCAATGGCAGATCCGCCGCGGCATCCACGCCCACCTTCGCACCAACCCCGCAAACATCACCATCGATCCGGTCCAGCCTGCCGGCATGCACCGCTGGATCGCGCGATGGCGCAACCTGACCAGCCAACTCCTCCTTGGTCCAGACCCCACCGACCTCTCCCACGATCAGCAACTCATCCAAACCATGGTCCTCGGCCGACGCACCGCCGTCACATCCGAAACCGAAGACCTCTTCCGCCGCACAGGCCTGACGCACTACCTCTCGGTTAGCGGCGCCCACGTCGGCGTCGTCGCATCGTTCGTCTGGTTTCTCACACGCTTCACAGGCCGATCCCGCCGCAACACCGCCATCATTGTGCTGATCGCCCTGATGTCCTACGCCGCCCTCGTCGACCCCCGACCGCCCATCTTCCGCGCCACCATCATCGGCATCGTCTTCTGCGTCGGCTTGATCCTTCGCCGGCGTTCGACAGGCGCGAACACGCTCGCCCTCGCCGCCATCATCCTGCTCACCATGCGCACCACCATGCTCTTCGAACCAGGTTTCCAGATGTCCTTCGCCGCGGTCGCCGGCATCATCTTCCTGCGATCACCCATCTACGGCGCATTCAAACGCACCCTCATCACCCACGGCCTGCGCATCGATCGGTCCACCCTTCCCGGAAACAACCCGCGCGCGAGACTCAGACGCGTCGTCCATACGCTCATCGCCACATCCGTCTACGGCATCTCCGCATTCCTCGCCTCCGCCCCCGTCGCAGGATTCCACTTCGACCACATCGCCCCCCTCGGCCCCATCGCCAGCCTGCTCGTCTTTCCGCTCTTCGCGCTCACCCTCTTCTCCGGCGTGCTCACCATCCTCGTCGGCATCCTTATCCCCATCGCGGCCCCACTCTTCCAGGCCATCACCAACACCGCCGCTTCCGCCCTGTTACTCGAAACACGCCTCATCGATCACGTGTCCCCAAACATCACGGGCATCCCCGCTGGCATCGTCCGATCACTCTATTTCGCCATCGTCCTCATCGCCGCCGCCAACGCCCGCATCGGTTCCTATTCTCTCTGGACGCACATCAAGAACAGACTCCCCGCCAACCCAATCCGCCAACGCACCATCGCCCGCGTCATCGTCGCCGGCACATTCGCAACATGCACCGCATTCCCATTCGTCGCGCATCGCACCGCCACGCCGAACGCCCTGTCCATCACCCACCTCGCCGTTGGCGCCGGCACCGCCGCGGTGATCCAGTTTCCCGACGGCACCACATGGATCTACGACTGCGGCACCCGCCGCGCCTACGACCTCGCCGACCGCACCGTCATCCCCTACCTCAAACACGCCGGCATCAACCGCATCGACCGACTCATCATCAGCCATCCCAACCTCGACCACCTCAACGGCGTCCTCAACCTCGTCGACAACTTCCCCACAGGCCCCGTCACCATCAACCACCACTACGAACACCACATGGCCGGTGACAGCCCCGACCGCCTCCTCCTCGCCGCCCTCCAACGTCGCAACCACCCGGTCGACAAAATCGAAGACATCGACCTCACCACCATCCCCGACACCAACATCGAACGCCTCTGGCCACTCGCGGACCTGCCCCCAACCGAACCCGCCAACGAGTCCTCAACCGTCCTCAGGATCACCCACGCCAACCAGTCGATCCTCATCCCCGGCGACATCGAGCAATACGCCATGGACCAGCTCCTCAACCACCACGCCGACCAACTCACCGCCGACGTCCTCGTCCTCCCCCACCACGGCAGTTCTGAGAAAAACACCGCCCGCTTCATCGCCACCGTCAACCCCACGGTCTGCATCCGTTCCACCCACCAGCGCTGGGACGAAACCGGCGACCAACTTCTCGATGCCATCGCCGGTCGCCCCGTGTTCAGTACCGCTGATCATGGCGCAGTCACGGTTCGCCTCGACCCATCCGGCATCACCGCCACCGCCCATTGGGCTGACAAACGTCCGCCGCTACACATTCCGCGTGCAGAAAATCCGCAGGACACGTCGATAAAACCCTAAAGTCGCGGGAACGACTTTCCAGAACCATACCAACAGGCAGGGACGCCGCATGAACCTCCGTCTGATCGCCATCACCGTCTTCGCATCCATCGCTGCCAACGTCATCGCACAACCCGCGATCGATCCGCAGGACGAAACCTCCTGCCGGATGGATCAGGTCGTCTTCACCGCCACGATGGACGTCACCGGCATTGGCTCACCTGAATTCGAATGGTCCTTCTCGCCGCCCGACAGCGGGACCTTCTTCGTCCTGCAGGACGGCGACCGCAACGATCGCGTCTCCATCGTCGACGATTTCTCCACCCCATCCGCCGCCACCAGCACGCTCACCATCATCGACACCGACGCCGACATCGACACCGGCACCTACCGGGTCAGGGTCGACAACCAGATCGACGACGCCACCCTCAACTTCTACACCGAAACCACCGTCGATCCCGCAGCCGACCCAGCCACCATCTGCCTCGGCGACACAACACAACTGATGTCCAACCCGACAGACAGCGGCGTCGGCACTCCCTTCATCCTCTGGACCGTGCGCGCAGGACCATCCACCAGTCCAGGACAATTCGACCCCAACCCCGCCACTGCCGATCCCACGTTCACACCGAACGCAGACGGCACATACGAAATCGAAGCCTCCATCATCGACGGCTTCTGCGATGCCGAATTCGCCGACGAGATCAACGTCAACGTCCTTCCCGAACTCCGCGTCGACCCGCAACCCGACGAATCCACGACCTGCCAAGCCAACACCATCATCCTCGACGCCAACCCCGCCGGCGGATCGGCCAACTACACCTACGCTTGGTCCATCACTGCAGGCCCCGACCTCAGTCCATTCCAGCTCGACAACGAAGACACCATCACCCCCGAATTCACCCCATTCGCCATCGGCTCCTTCGACTTGGCGGTCACCATCACCGACGACCAGTGCCTCGACCCCGTCACCGAAACCATGACCATCGAGGTCAGCAACACCGGCGTCGACGTCGTCGCCGTCGCGGAACAGGACACCCTCTGCCTAGGCCAATCCACCAACCTGACCGCCGACCAGACCCCCGACAACGGCATCTACAACTACGAATGGTCCATTCAAAGCGGGACGGATTCCGACCTGTCCCAGTTCAGCGTCATCGATGCGCAAGACACGGTCTTCACCCCCACCACGCCCGAGCCTTACGTTCTGCGCGTCACACTCGACGGCAACGCCTGCGGAGCCATCGACGACGTGACCATCAACGTTCGAGAAGGAACAGAAGTCCAACCATCCGCCGCCCAATCGAGCGTCTGCGTCAACGAACTGATTCAACTCTTCGCCAATCCCGTCGGCGGAGTTCAGGAGGGCCAATCGTATACCTGGTCTGTCGACCAGGGGACTTCCGCAAGCAACGACCAATTCTCCAACCGCTTCGTCGCCAACCCTGTCTTCACGCCATTCGAGACCGGTGGCTATGTGCTCCGCGTCGTCCTGGCCGATGACATTTGCGATTCCAGCAACATGGGGACCGTCAATCTGAATTCGACCGAATCCATCATTGCAGAACCGACGCCCAACGACCCAACCACCTGCGTCGGCGCCAGCATCTCCCTCAACGCGAACGCATCCGGCGGCCCCGATGCATACACCTACGCATGGAGCATCACCAACGGCCCGAACCTCAGCCCCGCCCAACTGGTCGATCCCACGTCCGCCAACCCACTCTTCACCCCGACAGACCCGACTGTCCCCGGAAACGAGTACGTCATTCGCCTCGTCGTCTCCGGTGATGGCTGCCCCGATTCCGACCCCGTCGATGTGATCGTCACCGTGTCCAGCACCTCCACCGTCGATGCCACCGCCGATGACGACCTCATTTGTGTCGGCGGCAGCACACGCGTCCGTTCCAACATCGTCGGCCCCGGCGCCACCGTAACCTGGTCAGTTGCCAAGGGTAGCCCCGACATGAGCGACAGCCAGTTCTCCAACCCCAACGCCGCCAACCCACTCTTTTTCCCGACCACAGATGGCGACTATGTCCTTGAAGTCGAAGTGGACCAGGGATGCGGATTGGCGGACGACACAGTCGACATCCGAGTTTTCAACCAGCCTGTCATCGCCCCCGCCGCATCACCCGAGACAACCTGCAGCGGCGAAGCGATCGACCTGTTCGCCAATCAGATGGGCAGTGAAACCGGCAAGTACTTCTGGCGAGTCACCGCCGGCCCCAATGACCCCGACCAGTTCGCCGATCCCTTCTCCGCCGACACCACGTTCACACCATCCACGACCGGTGACTACACGATCGAACTGACCTACGACGATCTCGTCTGCAACGAATTGATTACCGAGGAAGTTGACATCACCGTCGAGACACCGGTCACAGCAGCGCCCGACACGGATCCACCCGGCACAACCGCTGCATGCGTCAATCAGGCCTTACCACTTCAGGCCAACCCCGCCGGCGGCGATGGCACGTACACATACACATGGTCGATTGCGTTCGACCCGTTCTTCGATGGTTCGGATGAATTTGAGGAATTCGACAACGTCAACAGCGAAACACCAACGTTCACCGCCGATCAGGTCACAACCAATCAGAACTACCAGTTGCAACTCGTCGTGTCCGATGGCGTCTGCGACCCGTCCGACACCGCCATCCTCGAACTCGCCGTCACCCCACCGATCACGATCGATCCGGTGATCCCAAACGCCATCATCATCCCCAACGAACCCGACGACATCATCAACCTCGTCGTCGACGTCCCGTTCGAGATCGACGCACAAGCCACTGGCGGCGGAAACGTGGACTACCAGTGGTCGATCGCATCAGCCCCACCCGGCGGTTCGTCCATCACACAGTTCGATCCGGCCAACACCGCCAACACGGAATTCACCCCAATCGAAACCGGCGAATACCGCATCCGACTCGTCGCCGACGACGGCGTCTGCGAACCAGCCACCGTTGAAGTCGCCTTCACCTCCACCGAAGGCGTCATCTCGCAAGCCTCCGCCGACCGCGATGTCATCTGTGCCGACCAGACCGCCCAACTCGACGCCATGGCCATGGGCGGCAGTGGCAACTACACCTACGCGTGGGTCATCACCAGCGGCGACAACGATCCCATGCAATTCAGCAACACCGAAATCGAAAACCCTGTTTTCACGCCCAATGGCGTTGGTAGCTACACGATTCAGGTCACCGTCACCGAAGACGAACTCCCACCCGCCGTCGGAACCATCGACCTGACCGTCACCGCCACCCAACTCGCCATCACCGCACAACCCGTCGCCACCGAAGCATGCGTGGGCGACAATGCCACCTTCAGCGTCGCCGTCGAGGATGACACCGGCGTCACGTACCAATGGCAACGCAATTTTCAGGAAATCCCTGGTGCCACAAACGCGGTGTTGATTATCGAGGACGTAACTACGGATGATGCTGGTGCCTATCGATGCATCGTCACCGGTCCATGCGACGACGGTTTCACAAACGTCGCAGCATTGACCATCGAGATTCCACCCGACCTCCCCACCGTCGTCGCCGCCACCAACCAACTCAATCCGCAGGCAGCGCAGTTGGGCAACGTCATCACCAGTTGCGACTTCACCGGCAACCTCGCCGACGTTGGCCGCATCACCGCAACCGGACAGACCATCGCGTGGGTCACCGGCATCACCATGGACAACCCCACCGAGACCCTTTACGCCAGCGTCCGCGTCGCCACCGATCCGCCGTCCCCAAACCAACCGCATTACCTCGCCACGGTCGACCGAACCTCCGGCAGCGCAGCCCTCGTCGGGGAACTGACCCAACCGATCGCGGATATCGCCGTTGACCCGTCCGGCAACCTATACGCCATCAGCGGCACCGAGCTTGGTACCGGCGGACAGATTTACACCGTCAACACCAACACCGCCGAGCTGACCGAAACCGTGATTCCCCCATTCAGCAACGAGTTTGGCCACACCATCGCGTTCGACTCAGATGGAAGCCTCTACCATCACGGATTCTCACCAGGTGACTACGCACGCCTCTCGCGCATCAACCTGGCCAATCCCGGTTCGCCGGAAACCGTCCGTGAATACACCGGCGACCAGCGACGAGCCTGGGCCGCCCTCGCCATCGGGCAGGGTCTTTTCCTCGCCTCCGTTGCCACCCCCGGCGGGGAATCTCCCGGTGAGCTCTGGTCGGTCGATCCGGTCACGTTTGATCGAACGGTGCTTGGACCGATTCGAGCAGAATCGGGCATGGGCGTTCGACCGGAGGGGCTTGCGTTTGTGGATTGCATTTTCGCAGATGCCAACTGTGACAACGTCGTTGACATCATGGAGTTTGGCGGATTTGGCGCGTGCGCTGCGGGATCAGGTGATGGCTGCTCCGGCTTCGATGCAAACACCGACGGTGCGATCGATCTGCTCGACTTTGGTGCGTTCCAGCGCGTGTTCAATGGTTCGTAACAAGCTGGAATTGGTTGGCAGCCCCGCACCCGCCGCTATACTCAAAACCGATACGCGTCAGAAATCCGGGACTCGAAGTTAGAACACATGCTCGTCGACCATGCATTCGATCAGTGCAACATGCTGCTTCAATCGGGAGCGTTCGACGCCTTTACGACCTATCTCGACCGCATCCGCACGTATGGTATCTTCGCGATCATTTTCGAGTTCATTCTCATTGGCGGCAGCGTCTACATCGCCCTGAACTTTCTCGAAGGCACGCGCGGCGCTAAGCTGCTCGAGTCACTGGCCATCATCGTCGTCACCAGTTTCCTCGTCGTTCGCCTCGTCGCCGAAACGCTCCAGCTCGACCGCATTATCTTTCTTTACCCCTACTTTCTTGGCGGAATCCTTCTCACCACGCTCGTCGCCTTTCAGCCGGAAATCAGACGCGGACTGATACGTGTCGGTGAAGCCCGCTGGCTGCGGTCATGGTCCTCCGAAGCCAACGAGACCATCGACCCCATCGTCACGGCCTGCGCTCGACTGAGTCAGAAGAAGATCGGCGCTCTGTTGGCCATCCAGCGCGACGTCGGCATCGACGCTGTTGTCGAAACGGGTGTGCGGCTTGACGCGATCATCTCCGCCGAATTGCTCGAGACCATTTTCTGGCCTGGATCTGCTTTGCATGATCTCGGCGTCGTCGTCCGCGACGATCTGATCATCGCCGCATCCTGTCAGTTTCCCATCGCAGAATCGGGCGACGTCGCCCAATCCCTCGGAAGCAGACACCGTGCAGCCCTTGGCCTCAGTCAGGACTGCGACGCACTGATCATCGTTGTCAGCGAAGAGACCGGAACGATCAGCCTCGCGGTCAGTGGCAGACTCTATCGCCCACTGACCCCCGCGGAACTTCGTGAACGACTCTACGCCGGGCTGACAACAGTGCCGGAAGAAGACCCCGAGCCGGAAGCTGTCGAGGAGGAGGTCGATTCGCCGGCCACCGAGCCCGCCTCCCCGACACAATCGCAGTCCAAAGCGACGGTGGAATCCTAGATGTTTGAGTCCATGAAAGTCCCAGCCGCCACGGTTTTTCTCACCGTTCTCATCTGGGGATTGGCGGATCAATTGGCCACCGAAACGCTTGAGATCACCGTGCCCATCCGCATCCGCAGCGCGCCCGGCAGCGGCTTGGTCGTCAGCACGTTTGGCGAGACGCCGGATACCGTAACCGTACGGCTTGCTGGTCGTCAGCGCGACATCAACACCGTGCGTGACAGCCAGCGCGACCCGGTCGTCATCGAGTTGGACCGCAACAGCGTCCGCAACCGCGAACTCAATCCCTTCGAACTCTCCACGCTCGAAGCGCTGCAGGCCCGCAAGTCGTCGTTTCTGGGTTGCACCGTTGAAAGCGTCGAACCCGACGTCATTCGCCTGCTCATCGACCGCACCGAAAAGCACGAGATTCCCGTACGCATCAAACCCGGCCAGATCCAATACATCGCCCCGCCGCGCGTCGAACCCAACACCGTCGTTGTCAATATTCTCCGGTCCAGGTTCGCCCGCATCAAAGACGCCCAGCCGCACATTCTCGTTGACGCCGAGACCCATCTCCGCGATCAATCCGAGGACGTGGCGCTTCGTTTGCCGATTCCGCTTGAACGGGTTGTCCACAGCGAACTCGGCAACGTCTCCGCACGCGATATCGAGCCGGACACCGTGACGCTCCGCGCCACCCTCCGCCAGCGCGTCAAGGACGCCACCCTCCAGGCAGTCCCCATCAAGTTCCAACTCAGCCGAAACCTTCTGAATGGCTACGACATCGAATTTCGTGATCGCAACCCGGTCGAAACCCTGACCGTTCGCATCTCCGGGCCAGCCGAGGAAGTGGATCGCCTCGAAAGCGGCGAGCGACGCACGTTCGCCATCATCACGATTGGCAGCACAAACATTTTGGATCAAGCAGAGTATCAGTTTTTCCGCCCAGAGTTGAATCTTCCCGCAGGTGTCACCTTGGCGGAGGGCGAGACGCTTCCGAACTTCGAGCTGCGCGTCGTGCCGCGGGACTCGGGCGGCGATGATCTTCCCTGATCGTCCAATCGGGGTCGATGTCCAATCTCACGCGAAAAATCACACGGAATTGATCGAAAAGCCGCTTCCAGTGGCTTGACGCCCTACCGCGACCTGTTATCATCCGCGTCGTGGTGACCATACATGCAGGGCCACACCCGTTCCCATCCCGAACACGGAAGTTAAGCCTGCATGGCCGATGGTAGTCGAAAGGCGAGAGTAGGTAATTGCCACATTTTTTTTCAGCCGCTTCACGCGGCTGTTTTTATGCGCTGACCGCGTCCACGCCCCGGCTGAATGTTCACTCGGATCGCTTCGTTGATGCTCGCCGGCGTTTCGTCGTTCGCTTGGCCCGTGGTTTCGCATCGCCGTTGGTGGATTTCTTGGCTGAGGCGTCCGTGCGTTGCCTCGCCTCACGACTGGCCTTTCGGGTTGGCTCAAGGTCGACACTCGTCGCATCGGGAATCGGGTCCAATTCAATGATGTGATCCGCATCGCGCCACAGCGGCAGGAAGATGTGGAACGATGAACCCTCACCGGGTGTGCTCTCGGTCATCACATGCCCCTGATGCTGACGCAGTACCCCCATCACCGCGGCCAACCCCAGACCATGGCCATCCATCTTCGTCGAGTAGAACGGATCAAAAATGCGTTGAATGGTCGACTCATCCATGCCATGTCCGGAGTCCCGCACGATGAGCGTGATTCTCGGCCCTGGCGTGGGAGAATCGATGGGCACGCATTGTGGGATGATTTCGGGCGTCAGCTCCGACAGGCACGTGGTGATGTCAACGGTGCCGCCCTCCGTCATCGCCTGTGCGGCATTCAAGCACAGATTCAGCATCACCTGTTCGATCTGACTTCGGTCGACCAGAATCTCCGGCAGCTTGTCATCGAGATGCGTGACGATGTCGACATTCGGCGGCACGGTTGCACGCAGGAGTTTGAGTGCGCTTCCAACAATCTCATTGAGCTGGGCTGGACGCGGATGATGGCGCCCGGTTCGCGCAAACGCCAGGAGGTGATTGGTCAAATCCGAAGCCTTGCGCGACGCCTGTTCGATCAACGTCCAGTGTTCCTGTGCGCGCTCGCTCAACTCTGTCGAACTCTTCAACAGCCGCAGGTTGCCAAGGATGACCGTCAACAGGTTACCGAAGTCATGCGCGATCCCGCGCGTCAGCACACCAAGACTCTCCATCTTCTGCGCGTGACGAATCTGGGCTTCGGCCAATTCGCGCTTCGTCACATCCTGAACCATCGATGCCACCCCAATGACCGCCCCACTGCTGTCCATCAGTGAAGTGTTGAACCACTCGCACGTAATGACCGTGCCGTCCTTGCAAGTGTTTTCATTGATCGAGTGGCTGGAGACATTGCCGTGCCGCAGTTCGTCCACCACCGTCGAGACCTTCTCTTCCGCCCCCTCGGTCACGAGCGTTTGCCAAGGCAGACCCATCGCTTCCCCCGCCGACCATCCGAAGATGCGCTCGGCAGCCGGGTTCCATTCCGCCACGCACATGTCCCTGGTCCACACGATGTAGCCCAACGGCATCCGCTCGATGTGAAACTGCAAGCGCTGCAAGGCCTGATGCAATTGCTCCTCGGCGGCTTTGCGAATGGTGATGTCGCGAACAGAAGTCTGAATCGTCCCGTCGCCGAGATCGATGGCATGTCCTTCAACGTGAATGCGTGACCCATCCTTGCGGCAAATCACGCGTTCCCGTCGCGATTCACCCGTCGCGCGCAGTTTCCCGAACCGCTCGCGTGCGGCCTCCTGCTCCTCGGGCACGCTCAGCATCGGAACGCGCATCGAGATCAGTTCCTCATGCGTGTATCCCGTCAGCGCACACGCAGCCGGGTTCGCATCGATGTAGCGGCCATCCTTCGGATCGATGATCAGGATGGCGTCTGGGCTGTGCATGAACCGAATGCGGTGCTTACGCTCCGACTCGAGCATCGCCTGCTCAAGCCCGGATCGCTCGGTGACGTCGCGCACCAGGATCATCCCACCGCAGACGTCCCCGTCCGATCCCCAGGCAGGATGGTAGTTCAACTCGTACATCCGCGCCTCAGGCCACTCCAGCAGCCGAAATGACACCGGCTGCAACGTCACACTTTCACCGTTGAGCGGACGATTCAACACGTCATCCGCTCCGGTCACGCCGAGTTGTCGCAACACATCGGCCGCCGCACGCCCCACGCATTCATCCGACGACAACGCCGTCATCCGAACCATCCCCGCGTTCCAGACCAGCAACGTCTGGTCGAGATCATACACCGCGAAACCCTCGGCGCAGTGTTCGATCATCTGCTCGAACATCGCCGCATCGGGCTTCGGTGTGGTTTTCTTTCTGGTTCGCTTCTTTGGAGCGTTCATAGGCGCTTTCAGGAGACCTCCTCAGGACAACGCGCGCACGCCAGCAAAGCGATTATACGCGCATTGCGACGCTTCGCTGCCTTGAAACGCGGATTCTGAGGCTCAGAGCATGCGATCACTGCCCGATAATCTTCACCAAAGCACGTTTGCGACGGCGCCCGTCGAATTCGCCATAGAAGATCTGCTCCCACGGTCCAAAATCCAACGCGCCATCTGTGATCGCCACCACCACGTCGCGACCCATGATCTGACGCTTCAGGTGTGCATCGCCGTTGTCTTCGCCGGTCTGATTGTGGCGATACCGGCTGATTGGTTCATGCGGGGCGAGTCCCTCAAGCCACTCTTCATAGTCAGCCAGCAAGCCGCGCTCGTCGTCGTTGATGAACACGCTGGCCGTGATGTGCATCGCGTTCACGAGGCACAACCCGTCGGTCACCCCGCTCTCGCGGACAGCTTCCTCGACCTGCGGCGTGATGTTGACAAACCCGCGCCGATTCGGCACTTCGAACCACAGTTCCTGACGAAACGACCTCATACATTCTCCCTTCAAACCTGGCGCGGAATGTGTTCTTTGACTTTCCAATATCCACGTTGACTTGGTAACATTGGCGCGGGTTGCCCGCAACCCGTCGTGAATTGCATTTTGGACAAGGACGCTTCCGCCGGAGGTCTGCATGACACGCTATTCCACTCACATCAAATCGACGGCACGCTCGCTTTGCAGGTTCATCCTGCTTGGCACGGTCATGTTCTCGATCGAAGCAGTGGCTGAACCCAATGCGATTGTCGGGGCGCTTCCGACTGTTCAAAACTGGAACCTGGGCAATCCGGTCGATGGCTATTACGCATATTCAATCGGACGGACTGTCTGCAATGTCGGTGACGACCCGCTTGATTGGTTCGTTGGCCCGAACCCCAACCATCCTGTCGTGGCCGGAAACATCTACCGCTTGCACGATGGCCGATTTGAACAGATCAGTCGATCATGGGTCAGGCACGAATACTGTGCACTTGAACAAAACCTGTGCGGCACATGTTTTCCAGTTTCCGGCGGCTGCGCTTCGCAATTGGGTGTGGGCTGCTCCGACGCCAGCTCAGCGAGTCGATCCGGGTCGTTCAGCAATCTCGGGCCAAGATCAGAAATCGATGTTCACATCGGGACCAATCTTGGCAGCCATGGTTTCTCGCAAGGCCCCGTCGAACTCAGAGGCCGAAATATTGTCCGGGAGAGCGACCTGAGTCCGAGCCTGTTCCCCGATGCACAGTTCTTCGCTGAGAACCAGATCGTCTCCGCGCAGGAAGCACAATCCGGCGACATGTCACGCGACAACGACAACGCGTCTTACCGTCGTCTTCTCGTTAATCCGAACAGTTTCTTCATGAGCGTCACGGGGGAGACCGTGCTCGGAGAACCCGCCATCGCCGCCTGGCCTGCCAATGACGACAACGTCATCCTCGAACCTGTGGACATTCCCAACGAAGGTCGCCTGCACCTGGCGCACAAGGTTTCGGACAACGGTGACGGTACGTGGCACTACGAGTACGCCCTGCACAACCTGACGTCCCAACGGGCGGTGGGCGCGTTTGCCGTCCCCGTGCCCGACGACGTGACCGTCACCAACATCGGCTTCCACGATGTCGATTCCCACAGCGGCGAGATCTACGACAGCACCGATTGGCCCGCCGTCCGCGACGACGGCACCATCACATGGTCAACCGTCCCGTTCGATCAAAACGAAAACGCCAACGCCCTCCGCTGGGGAACGCTCTACAACTTCCGCTTCGACGCCAACACGCCACCGCAACAAATGCCCGTCTCCATCGGCATCTTCGCACCCGGCGCCCCCGATTCCGTCTCAACCATCATCGCCGCGCCGCAACCCGCCTGTCCCGCTCCCGCGATTCTCACATCGCCCGCAGGCACGTCCTTCGCCGACCACGCCTTCGATGGCTACATCGACCCGCGCGCCGAGAGCACCGACGGCCAAACCATCGATCTGGGCTTGGACAATATCACGCTCGTCTTCAACATCCCGCTCGAAAACGCCGACGGTTCGCCCCTTACCGCCAATGCCTTCACCACCACAGGCCCCACCGTCACTGGCGTTACGACCGAAGACGCCCGCACCATCACGCTCAATCTCGACGACACCATCCCGCTGCAGCAATGGACGACAATCACGGTCAACGCCCGCAGTCAATGCGGACAAACACCGCTCACCGACAACACAATCGACGTTGGCTTCCTCCCCGGCGACGTCAACCAGAGTGGCACCGTCACCCCCGTCGACCTGCTCGTTTTCCGTCAATACCTCAACGAACAGACCGCCCCACCGCGCGGCACCGCGTCCGACTACGTCGACACCGACCGCGAC
>JANQQK010000039.1 GCA_028289375.1 Phycisphaerae bacterium
GAGCATCACATCGTCGATACGATCCCCATTCACGTCACGGACAGACTTGACGTTGTAGCCAATCTGGTCTCCGGGTATCTCGCCGCGAATACGAAGCGCCGGTGGCCGGGTCAGCGGATCGTTGAGCGAGCCCAGCTCGATATTACCGATCGGCGAACGACCGTACACAATGTACACAGCCCCCGTGTCTTCCAGTGCGGAGGAGCGATCGTTCAGCCGCGCGCCACAGAGCAAATCCGGCACCGAATCCAAATTGAAATCCCCCGCCGACGTCCCGCCAGCGAGAAAATCGGTGGGATCCTCCGCAAACACCTGGAAGGAATCGACTGGGACAAACGGACCGCATCGTGCCTCGGGGTCCTGAGCATTGCATGAGCCTGGTTCCGGACATGGAGAACCATCTTTCTCGTCGCCCGGCGTCGGAATGCACGACGTTCCTTCATTGCCCGCCCGATCACGCCAGAAGTCAACGTCATAATCCGTTCCCGGGAGCACCACGATGTCGCCCGTGAAACCCCGAGCGTTGAAGTGCGTGGAACTCACGCCGAAATTCTGCAGCGTTTCAATGTTATCCAACTCATTACGCGGCGAGGAGATGATGATGTCGGGTGTGCCATCCAGCGCCAAATCCTCCGTCCAGGAAACGTTGTAACCGAACAACCCATTCAGTGGTGGCTGACCGAGTTGCGACGAATCGACAAAGTCGTACCAGCCAGCCTGGAATCGCAATCCTGGAATACGCCCACCCTCATCACCCTGTGCCTGCTGCGTCACAAAGTCGGGCAGAATGATCGGGCGTTGACCGATGAGTTCAAGCGAAACGATCGTATCGGACAGCCGCTCAGGATTGATGAGTCCTGCACTGTCTCGTGCCTCGCTGTTCATGATGACGGCGAATCCACCGGCCTCGTAGATGGTCTCGTTCGTCGGGTCGTCGGAGGCGTTGTTGGGCAGATTGTCCGGGTAGCAGCCGAATGGACCACCCAGAAGTTCGCGGTCGTAAGTAATGGTCATGCGCGGCCGCTGCCGCTCATCGCTGAACTCACTCGATGCGAAACGTGCATTGTCATCGGCATCGTCATCCGGAACGATGATGAATCGCAGTTCATTTTGAGGCAGATCACTGATCAAAAGTCGCTGGAGCAACTGGCCAATGCCGATCGTCACAACACCACCGACGTTGTTCGCATTGACGTTTGCCAATTCCTCTTCTTCGTAGTGCTCGCCCGCCACAGGCGCGCCACCACCGGAAATGAAATTGTTAAACGTCACCGTGCTTGAATCGAAGTCCTCAAACAGCTCGTGAACACTACCGCCGCCACCGGGATTGAGAACGTTCAATCGCAGCGACCCTGCAACATTGGAAATACTCTCCGGAGTATCGACAGCCGGAAACTGCTCCAGAACATCCGTGAATTTGATCAGAATGAACGACTGGTTGTTCGCATCCTCATTGATGTACTCCAGGTCGTCCGCTCGGAAGTTCTGATTCGGTGCTGCGCTGGAGATATAGGTGTCTTCGACGCCGAAGTAGCTCTCCGTCGGAAGGGCATCGTCGTTAACTTCGATCTCACGACCATTCGGACCCTGCTGCAGACGAATTTCCACCATCGAGGTCTCATCGGCGTCCGGTGGATTGTCGTCCGGATCGTCATCACGCCCCTGGAACTGTCCCTCGGCGTGCGCCATGCCAATGATCAACTCGGGTCGGCCATCACCGCTGATATCCGGAATGGAAGTTACGTCGGTTATCCCCATCGTCGTCGGATCCGAGATGCCCAACAAGTCACCCCGCAGTGGCGGGGCTTCCATGATGAACCCGGGAATCGTTCGGGCCGTGCTGTTGACGTTGACGACACCACCGAATCGCAAACCATCCTGCCCGTAAATCACGTAGCCTTCGCCGATATTCCCGAAGTTGCGCGGATTGCCGAACTGGGCCACCAGACAGAAATCATCGACACCATCCAGATCAAAATCATCGATTCCGCACATCGTCGTCCCCAGCCGCGACCCCGGGTTGAACCCGCGGAAAGTCACGCCGCTGATCGTCCGCCCGACCTGCCCCAAATCGACGAAACCTGACGCCGCACGCACGATGTTGATCGTGCCCGCTGCGTACGAATGAACCTCCTGATTCTGGCCATCCGTAATCGTCGCGCGAATGAAATAGGGCTGACCATCCTCGCGAAGCGGAATCGTGTCGAGATCGATGTCGATTGCGAACGTCTTCGGTTCAAAATCACCGAGTGGAATCTCGAGCGGATCAGCCACCGCGATAATGCGCGACGGATCGGGCGCCACCACGTTGTCATTTAGCGGATCATCGTCCAAGTCCAACACCACGTAGAGCGTCGTGGTGCTGTCGGGATCGAAAGGCGTCTGATCATCCATCGGCACCAGCGTCTCCGGAATCCGCACGGGTAGAACATCCACGACCAGCGTGTCATCCTGCGAGACGGACCGGTTAAAGCTCGGCTCGGACACGAACACCCGTGGCGGCTCGTTAACCGTCACCGTGGTGCCCGGCTCGACCACCGTGATGATCACCGGTCCGAGGCTGCTCGTCCGGTTGGTCGCGATTGTCGTGACCGGCTGATTGATCCCATCGGAGATCTGCCCCCGCAGGGTGTACGAACCCACCGGGACGAATGTCGTCGACGCGGTAAACCGATCGCCGCTGCCGTCCGGATTCTCCCGAATACCGCTCACCAACGGGATCACGATGCTCCCGTCATTCTCGTTGATCAGCGAAAACGAAATCAATGCGTCGCTGTCACGATCCGTGTCCAACCACTCAATCACCAACCCCTGCCCCTGACTCACCGAAAGGTCGAGATCAGGCCGGGTGATCTGCAAAGTCGGAATCTCTGTCCCACTCACCTCTCCGCCCTCGATCGGAATGGGCAACAGCGGGGTGGGGTTGCAATGCAACGCAGCCAGCGAAAGCACACAAAGCGAGATTTTCGCGAAACGAAGGATCGGCATATCAGAACGGAACATCCGGTTTCTCCATGGACATAATCAACTACCGCTTTAATCGCGGTGACGCCCTTCTATGACGGTCGTCGCGGTTGGAAGCCGAATCTTACACGCCGGGCGTGGTCGTGACAAAGTCCCCGGTGCGATTCGGGCCTTTTCCAGACCCCGGCGCACCGACGACCGCCGTCATCGTAGGTTTCACCCGATTGTCCGGTCAATGTCACATGCCATCAAATGCACCACTCCCGCATCTCACGGGCATTCTCAGCCATGTCACGACTTGACCCTGCACCCGGTCGCACTAATCTCCTCTTGGCCAACCAATTCTCCTGTGCTGAGATGGTGTCACGGTTGGCCGGTGAACAGTCGAGACACTCCCAGCAACAAGGAAAAACACAATGTCACGCTCCTGCACGCTCAAAGGCAACGCCCTCTCCCTCGAAGGTCCGGAACTCAAGGTCGGGGACAAAGCCCCCGAAGCTTCCCTCAAAAAGAACCTCGTCGAGTCGATGAACCTCTCCGAAACCTCGGGCAAGGTGCGCATCATCAGCGTCGTCCCCTCACTCGATACGCCTGTCTGCGCTTTGCAGACAAAGCGGTTCAACGAGGAAGCCGCCGCCATCGACAACGTCAGCTTCATGACGGTGTCGTGCGATCTTCCAGTGGCGATGAGTCGTTTCTGCGGCGCTGAGAACATCGACATGGAGAAGATGCACGTGCTGAGCGACCACAAGGACACGAGCTTCGGCAAGTCCTTCGGGACGCTCATCCCCGATCTCCGCGTCGAATGCCGCGCTGTCTTTGTGCTCGACAAGGACGACACGATCAAACACGCAGAGTACGTCGGCGAAGTGGCAGATCACCCCGACTACGATGCCGCATTGAATTGTGCCAAGGGACTCGTTTGACGCGGACTTGTCGCGCCTGATGTGAAAACAATCGGGTCAAAGGCGTCGAATCACCGACGCCTTTTTCATGCGCTCATTCAGACCGTCGCCGTTTGGGTCTGCGTTTGAGGCCCAACGCGCAACGCCATCATCGTGAGATCGTCCGACTGCGGTGCACCATGCGAATGCGCCGAAACCGCTTTGCGCATGCGACGGATCACACCGTTCGGATCATCCCCGATGCACTCATGCAGCACATCGATCATGCGATCCTCGCCAAACAGCTCATCATCCGCACTCATCGCTTCATACACGCCATCCGTGTAACCGAAAATCGTCACCGGCCCCTGCGTTAGATCGAACTCGGCCGTCTGGTAGCCGGCGTCCTCGACAATTCCCAACGGCAGCCACGGCTCAGCCTTGAACGGCCGCACCTCGCCTGTTTCGTGGTAAATCCCGTAGGGCGGCGGATGACCAGCCAACGCCAGTCGCATCTTGTTTGCGTCCGGATCGACGATCGCCGCGAAACACGTCACAAATTTCGACGCATCCGTGTTGTCGTACAGCAACCGATTCCACTCGGTCAGCAACTCGCTCAGATCATCACTCTGCGACATCGTCAAACGCACCGCACCCTGCAGATTGGACATCAGCAACGAAGCAGCCACACCCTCACCGGTCACATCGGCGATCAGAAAACCAATGCGACCGTCGTCCAGCGTGATCACGTCGTAGTAGTCACCGCTGACCCCGCGCCCCGGCTCATTCAGTGCGGCGATGGCCAGGTTTTCGCGCTGTGGCAACGTCCGCGGAAAGAGAATCTGCTGAATTTCACGAGCGACGGCCAACTCCGCCTCGTACTCCAGTTTCTGTTTCTGCTCTTCCATCAAGCGGGCGTTGATCAGCCCGATGGAGACCTGCCGCGCAATGGCCGCCAGGAAATCGACATCCTCCTTGGAGTAGGTCGTCCCCGTCGATGTCCGATCGCCGTAAATGACACCCAGAACATTCTTCTCATGCTCAAGCGGCACGCACATCGCCGATCGGATTCCGTGTTGCACCATGCTCACCGTCGGATCCACCTTCTGACCACCGCTATCGGTGATGACCGCGCGCTCGCCATGATCCATCGCACGCCCGAGTATCGATCGGCTGACCGTCAATTCACCCGTCGCCGCGCGCAGATTGCGTACGATAGGCCAATCCACGCCACGACCGTTCACCTTACGCAATCCCACCGCACCACGTTCAAACCGCAGCATGTCGAAACAGATGTCCATCGCGTCTTCAAGCAGGATCTGCCGGTCTCGCAGCTTGGTCAGCCGCTCGCTCAAGTCGTAGATCATCTGCAACCGGCGCTGGCTCAACTCAAGCGAGATCTGAGGGGACCGAAAACTCGCCGCAGCCGACGTCGTGTCATCCGCCACGACCACGGTGCTGAACCGATCGGCTGCCTGTCGTTCATCGAGGAAGCGTACCTCCACCGAACCGATCGAGACGAGGTCCATGTGCGACAGCTCATGGACCTGAATACGCTGCTCGTTAACAAGCGTACCGTTCTTGCTGCCAAGATCCTGAATCACACACTGGCCATCATCGCAGCGCAGCATCGCATGCCGCCGCGACGCACTCGGATCGTCAAGCAGAATGCCGCACATCGGGTCACGTCCCAGCACGTGCGCACCGTGCGGAATCGCCTGTTCCTGCGAACGACCGTCAGCATATCGAATTTGAAGATGGGCCACTACGACTTCGTGGTGCACGTGCAGACATACAAACTGCAACCCGGGCACCCTTCTCCATATTTCTTCCGCAACGCCGCCGTCAGGTCGATTCCTTCGACATTCGCCAGCGTCACCACCCACGCGATCACGTCAGCGAACTCACCCTCCAGTTCGGCTTTGTCACCCTCAGCGATCGCCGCCGCAAGTTCGCCAACCTCCTCTGACAACCAGAGAAAGGTCCGCGCCGATCCGCGCTCGCGGTCCTTGCTCGAATACATCTTCTCAATCAAGGCTTGAAGATCATCGATCGTCATGGTCGCCAGTATAGCGACCTGACTCAGTGACCGATACGGGCGGACGCATTGGCCGTCCCAAGGTCGGAAACCTGCCGGGGAAGATCGAATTCCAGAAGGGCAAATCGTCCGTTGAACCACGTCGACCGCGCTCGCAATGCCGACAAGTCCCGCTGCATCCGCGTCGTCGGCGTTCCCTCGGGCGTGTGCTTTTCCATATCAATCAGAATCCACCGGACATTCCGCTCTCGGCAGAATCGCGACAACTCCGACAGGCGTGTCTCCTGACCGTACAACTCGCGGTAGCGCTCGTACCACCCGCGCGCCGCCTCCGCGTCAAACGGAAAACACTTCCAGTCAAAATATGGAATGCGATGCGCGTGCGCGCGGAAACCCCGAATCGTCGGCGTCACCAAGACCATGTCATCCGGCCCCACGACGTCGTCCACCCGCGCGAACGCCTCGGCCATCGACGCCTCCAGTTCGTTCCACCGTGTCGTCGTCATCCGCTCCGTCACCGACAACGGCCCCCCGAACATCAATAAACCAATGACCGCTGCCACCACACCGGCCATCGATGCCCCTCGTCCTCCCCGCCCTTTCGACGCAACACAGCCCAACACAAGCACGACGCATAACATCGCTGCAAACTGCCACACCACCGACTGCCAACCCGGCAGCACGCACCACAGCAAGGCAGCCGTCACGAGCGTCACAATTCCAAGAATCGTCCGCACTACCGACTCGCGAACGAACGACTCCTGCGATGTGACGATGTCGGTGAGCACAGTCGCCGCCCCGATCGTGCCAATGATGTTGAAGTACACCAGGCTGCGATACGGATACGAGACCGCCGCCAGTTTCACACGAATCCATTCAATGCCCACGAATCCGCCGATCGCAATCACCGACAAAGTCGACAACACCAGGAGCAGCTGCCGACCACGCCGTCGCTGCATGTCCGTCAGTCCGAACATCAACCATCCAACCGCCGACAACCCCAGACCCAGCGTCAGGATCAGCCGTGCCACACGATTGAACGACCATGTCGAAATGACCGTGTGATGCGGATGCCGCGTCAAACAGAATATCTCGACAAACTCACGTCCACCCATCCCTTCGGAGGGATGCGTCATGCCATACCAGATCAGTGGCGTTGCACCGATCAGGTACGCCACGACAACGGGAAGCAACGCCCGAATCCGCCGGACAACGCCCCCCTGCTCCCCTGCCACGATGTGCATCACGCAGATGGCCAGCAACGTGTGCGCCGCCACAATCGGATGAAACAACGCACCCACCAACATCGCCACCGACGCCCACGACATCCGCCCAAGCATGACCAACAAAACACCAACAAAACAGCAAGGCCACGACAGCCCAACCGGCGTCCCGAATGGCGGCAGAAAGTGGTAGCCGCTCGCCGACGCCAATGCGCGCTCCCCCAGTAGGAGCATCAGAAATACAAACACACCCCGCGACGCACCGCCGATGACACGACACCCGAACATCATCGCCATCATCCCGGCCACCACCGACACAACGCGTACCGCGTACATCGCCGATTCAACACCGACCCAACGCGCCATCGACGCCGTCAGGTGCACAAACACAACGTGCTGCGAACCACTGTTGAGAAACGGATCGTTGGGCAGGTAGGTTGGATCAAGCAACCGCTGAATGTGCGGCAGCAGGACCTCGTGATCGGACAGGCCGAACTCGGTCGGATAGCGGACGATCCAGAAAGATGACGCGACCAGGACGAGCAGAATGCCCGTCAGGTAGGATCGCCAATCCCGCGCTGCTTTCTGGTCGTTCATTCCGTCGTCCGGCGGCCATGGGTGCGACGTGTCGGGCATCCAAGCGAACCGACGCACCACACCCATTGATTATCGGACAGAAGGACTGCGCACTTCGTGATGAACCACGATCCGGCAACGCGGTCAGGCGCCACCAAGACCAAACGCATCGTGAATCGCGCGAACCGCCCCCGGTCCGTCATCGCCCTTCACGACCAGGCACACGCTCAGCTCGCTGGAACCCTGGGCGATCGCCTCAATGTTAATAGATGCATCCGACAAAGCGCCAAAAATTCGTGCAGCCACGCCGACCGAACCGCGCATTCCCGAACCCACCGCCGCGACAACCGCCACGTGCTCATCCACCTCGACCCGCTTGGCCGCGTTCGTCCGCAGCAACTGCCCCTCAAGAACCGCACGGGCACGCGGAAGCTGGGACTCTGCGACAACCAGGGAGATCCCGGCTTCACTGACAGTCTGAGAAATCATTTGTACGTTGACTTCCGCCTCCGCAAGCGCCGCGAACACCTTCGCCGCCGTCCCCGGGCGACCGACCATCGCCGCACCCGCCACATTGATCAACGCCACGTTCTTCAGCAGCAAAACCGAGCGCATGGTGGCCGTGGTCGGCGCGGTCTCGGTAATCAGCGTACCGGGGCAATCGGTGTTGAACGAACTCCGCACGCGAACCGGAATCTTGTGCTCAGCCGACGGCTCCAACGCCCGCGGATGCATCGACTTGGCCCCGAACTGGCCCATCTCGATCGACTCGGCGAACGTGATCTGATCCAACAGCTGAGCACCCGGCACATTGCGCGGATCGGCTGTCATTAACCCGTCCACGTCGCTGCAGATCCAGATCTCATCCGCCTTGAGCGCCGCCCCCAGAAGCGTGGCTGTGTAGTCCGACCCGCCGCGACCGATCGTCGAGATCACCCCATGCTGCGTCGCTCCCAGAAATCCCGTCACCACGATGCGTTCACCGTTCGCCATCAGCGGTTCCAGATTCTCATGAATCTGGTACAGCGACAGGTTCATCAGCGGCTCGGCCTCACCATGTTGATCGTTCGTGACGATGCCGACCTCCTGCCCGGTCATCGCGCGACCGTCGAGCGCTGCCGCCGTCAGAATGGCGGACAATTGCTCACCATGCGACACAACCGCGTCACGCGACCGCGGCGTCAACTCACCCACCGCAACGATACCCGCGACAAGCGTCTCGAGATTCGCCAGCAGCGGCTCGACCTTCTCCATCACGCCAAGCTCAGCCGCAGCCTCCTCATGACGACGTCGAATTTCGGCCAACAGCGTGTACTTCACTGACCGGTTGCCCGACCCCGCCGCCTCCGCCAATTCCAGAAGCAGGTCCGTCACACCACCCATTGCCGACACGACCGTGACAACCTGGTGCTTTTCCTGTTGGGCACGGACGACGTCGGCACATCGACGAATCTTCTCGGCATCGGCCACCGACGAACCACCGAACTTCATGATGATCTTCACGATCTTCCCCCGATCACATTCCAAATATCCAACAGATCCCGCATGACCGACGTCGCCGTCTCAATCCCGCCCGCGCCGCGACCAATCAACGTGATGTCCGAACTGGCTTTGAGCGACAGCGTGATCGCGTTCAAACTGGCCGGCACGTCGAGCGGATCGCCGATCGGCACCTCCTGCGGTGCGACCGACAGGGCTTCTCCGATTTCACCGATCAGCTTCAGGTGGTTTCCTCGTTGCGCAGCCTCCTCGATGCGTTCCCGCGGCAAACCACGAATGCCCTCAACCTTCACGTCGCCAATCGTCGCCGGTCGCCCCAGCACGTAGTTGGCCAAGATCACGACCTTGGTGGCCGCATCAACGCCGTCGATGTCAGCGCTCGGATCGGTCTCCGCATATCCCAGGTCGATGGCTTCCTTCAGCACCGTGTCGAAATCAAGCCCCTCGCTGTGCATCTTCCACAGGATGAAATTCGTCGTCCCATTGAAGATGCCACGGACCATGGTCACCTCGTCGCCCCGGGCGCACTCGCGGGCCACGTTCAAAACAGGCGTGCCACCGCCGACCGTCCCGCTGAATCTGAATTGCACGCCGTTGAATTCCGCCAGCTCCAACATCGCCGGCATCGCAGCCGCGAGTGGCGCCTTGTTGACACTGATCGCGTGCTTGCCGGTCCGGAACGCGGCTTTGAGATTCTCTATCGATCGTCCGGGTGTCGACATCTGACTCGGTGACGCTTCCACCACAATGTCGGCGTCGCACTCGGCGATCAGTTGCGCCGCGTCGACTGTCCGCACGCCGTGACCTGCCACCCCCGCGACCGTTCCCGTGGACTCCTTCGCAGCCCGCAGTTCATCGGCGCTCAACCCGCGCTCGGAAACAGCGGCTCCCGTCGAATCGCACACCCCCACCAGTCGTGGCGACAATCCCTGCTGCTGATACAGCACCGACTGCTGCGCTTCCAGCAGATCGATAAACGACCTCGCCACCACACCATATCCCACCACGAAGATTCTCATCGTAGTCCCAACGCCTCCTGCAACGAATCGAGCGTCGGCTGGGCATGCAGAATGGTCGGTTCGACGCGCAGAATCGCATCCGGATCCTTGAGACCGTGACCCGTCGTCACGCACACCACCGTCTCAGCGTCAACGCCATGCTTCTTGAGGTAGGCAATCGGGGCAACCGACGCAGGTTCGACAAAAACACCCTCGCGGTGTGCGAGTTCTCGTTGTGCCGCGAGAATTTCGGCGTCACTGACGGTCGCAGCCAAACCGTGCGAATCGTGGATCGCCGCCACCGCCTTCGCCCAGTTGACCGGCGCACCGATGCGGATGGCCGTCGCAATCGTCTCGGGTTCGGACACGTAGCATTTGTCAAGGTTGTCGTTCACGAACTTGGCGATCGGGGCAGCCCCTTCAGCCTGCACGCCGATCATCCGCGGCAGTTTCGTCGACAAACCGGCGTCACGGAATTCGCGGAAGCCCTTCCAGATCGCACTGATGTTGCCGGCGTTGCCCATCGGCAGCACGAGCGCATCCGGCGCGTCGCCCAACGCCTCGCACACCTCGAACGCCAGCGTCTTCTGCCCCTCCAGTCGAAACGGGTTGATCGAGTTCAACAGATACACATCGCCGGTCTCAGCCGACAGTTCCCGAACGACACGCATGGCGTCGTCAAAATTGCCGTCGACCTGCACGATCTGAGCACCGTGCGCCACCGACTGCGCGATCTTGCCCATGGCCACGTTGCCGCCGGGAATCAGCACGACCGCGTTCAGCCCCGCGCGACCGCCATACGCTGCCAGCGACGCTGCGGTATTGCCCGTCGACGCGCACGCAACCGCCTTCGCCCCCATCTCGATCGCCTTGGTGACACCCACTGTCATCCCGCGATCCTTGAACGAACAGGTCGGATTCTCGCCCTCGTTCTTGACAAACATTCGATCGATGCCGTACATCTTCGCCAACGTCGGGCAAGGGTGAAAACCCGTATCGCCCTCGCTCAGCGATACCCGCTTGCTCGCATCAACCGGTAGAAACGACGCGTACCGCCAAACCCCCCGGCCGCACATCTGAACATCACCGAGCGAGTTCGCATCAACGGCGATTTCCAGCACGCTGCCGCACGCGTCACAGGTGAACACCACCTGCTCCAGCGGATACCGTGCGTCGCATTGGATGCACCGTTGGATCACGCGATTTCCTCCACAACCTGCGCCGCCGGCCCCACCGACGTCACGTGCACCACGCTCGACAACCCCGCCGTCTCAAATCCCGCCTTCATCGCATCAACCACGCGCTCTGCCCCGTCGCCGACCACGGCCATCACGGTCGGTCCCGCGCCACTGATCGTCACGCCGAACGCGCCGGCTTGCTTCGCCAATCGACGCACTTCGTCGAATCCGGGAATCAGCGGCGATCTTGCCCTATCGACAAATGATCCCTCGACGGCTGCGCCCAATGCCGCCGCGTCCCCGCGTATCAGGGCAGCCGTTATCGCCCCGCACCGCGCGCAGCCGGCTGCATACTCCTTCATCGTCACGGACGACGGCATCACCTTGCGGGATTCCTCGGTCGCCAACTCCACGCCCGGAGTGGCCACCACGAATCGAATCTCCGATGCTGCATCCACGACCGTCAATCGCAACGGCTCGCGCTGATCCACGATCGTCAGCCCGCCGCAGATCGCAGCTGCGACGTTGTCCGCGTGCGCCGCCCCCGCCGCCGCACGCTCGCCCTCTGCCGCAAACGTCACCAGTTCCGTTTGGGACAATCCAAGTCCGAACAGCGCGTCGATCGCGACGACGGCTGCCGCAGCACTGGCCGCACTCGACCCAAGACCGCTGCCGGGTCGGATCCCCTTGGCGATGTGCATCCGCAGTGGTTCATCGAGGCCATGAGCAGCCATGACCGCGCGGACGGCCAAGCCTGCCGTGTTCCGCTCCCATTCCGCTGGAATCCCGTTGCCTGTCTGCCCCTCGATGTCGATGGCTGACGCACGATCCGCCCGTTCGAGCGTGACAACATCCGAGGCTGCGTCGACACACAGTCCGAACGCATCAAACCCGTACCCGAGGTTGGCGATCGAGGAGTAGGCTTTGACTTTCACGGCGGTGTCGACCATGCCCCTATCCTAGCTTGGGGCGGTGTGAATCTAAAGTGGACTGACCGCGTGATTTGTTCCGATAATCCCAGCAACGTGAACCCGTGTGCGGATGCGTCCGGTGCTGTTGTTTTCGGACGTTCGAGACGTACACACACCATGAACAAAAGGATCAAGCGATGTTCTTTGACACCATCCTGACGGACCTGTTCTTCCAGTTTCTCAACGTCCTGATCAGCACGCTCTTCGGTGGGCTCACGCTCGTTTAGACGCTGATCCGTCCCCGCCGCTCACGCCGAGTCGATCGAGATGCTCCCGCAGGGCACGCTCGCTGAGGCGGTGGCGGCAGAACTCCTCGCCATTGACGAACACGACCGGGATGTCGTGGCAGTAGAGGTTGTACGCCTCCTGATTCGCGGAATCGGAGATGTCGACCCGCTGCAGGTCGTAGCCACATCTCGACTGCAGTTTCTTCAGGACAAACCAGACCGGCTCGCAGAGGGTGCAATCTTCTTTCGTGTAGAAGGTGACGGTGGTCATCTCTTTGGATCGATCAGCGCCTTGACCACGCGACCGCTGGCCACCGCTGCCAACGCGTCGTTCGCATCCGACAAGCCGTAGCGGTCCAGCTTCATCGCCGCCCACGGTTTGCTTCGCTCGGGGTTCATCATGATCTGCGCCCCGCGATAGAAGTGCGAGAAGTCAGAACCCCAGCAGCCACGAACGTCAAGGTGTTTCTTGTTCAGATCGACGTGCGGGTTGAACGCGATGTCACCATGGTCGGTGTATTGGCCGACGATGACGACCCGGCCGGCGTCGCGCGTGAAGCGCATCGCCTGAACGACCGCGATGGGTGCTCCGGTGGCTTCGATGGTGACGTCCGCCCCGCGCCCGCCGGTCTGCTCATGAATCCACGTCATTCGCGCGTCGTCGTCATGCTCTTCGATGTTGAGAACCGCGTCCGCACCCGCCGCACTGGCTGATTCCAACCGATTGGCCGGCGCGCCGATGCACAACACCCGCAACGCACCCGCCATCCTTGCAAAAATCGCGCAGGCGAGTCCCACCGGGCCGCTGCCGAGCACCAACACGGTATCGCCGATGGCCACGTCGGCGCGGTCCACCGCGTGCAACGCCGTCGGCAATGCACAGCCGCCGGCCATGTACGTTTCGAAATCTGCATCGCCAAGTCGAATGCACCGCGTGTCCGGTTTGATGTAGATCTTCTCCGACCAGCCGCCGCACAGACCATCGTCGAGGCCATACGTGATGCCGTACACCTTGCGATGCGGACAGCGCGTGGTCGCCTTGGAGACGAGGCAGTAGTGACAGGCGTTGCACGTGCGGTGTACGTCGAGAAACGTGACGCGGTCGCCTTCTGCAAATGGCTGACCATCGACATCCAGCAACGTTCCGCGGATCTTGCCCAGCCGCCCAACCGACACGTGCCCCGGAACCAGCGGATACGGAACGCCCGCCAGCAATCCCCGCTGCAGGTACAGGTCGGTCCCGCAGACCTCGGACAATTCCACATCAAGCAGCGCGGAATTCGGTTCCAGGTCCGGTTCGGGGATATCACGAACTTCGACGTTGGCGTTGGGTTCGGGGATGACGGCGGTGCGTACGGCGGCCATTACCACTGCGCTTCTTCAAACGCACCGAGCTTGGGCACCTTCTTCTGCGGACGGGCCTTGATGATCGCGTTGGCCAGTGAGATGTCGGGCTTGGTCGTGATCTTCAGATTGGTTGGGTCTGACACGACAATCGAAACAGGCTGACCTGCCAGCTCGAACAACTGCGCATCATCTGTGACTTCGTCCGACTTGGCCGGCGGATTGTCGTACAGCTCGACCATCTTCTTGCGATCAAAAACCTGCGGCGTCTGGGCCTCGTAGAGTCCGGCGCGGTCGACGGTTTCATCGACCACTTTCGACTCGCCGACGCGTTTGATCGTCCCGTGCAGGGGTGATGCGAGAATGGCCGCCCCGGTCTTGGCTGCCTCGGCGAACACGGCGTCGATCATGTCGTGGCTCACGCAAGGGCGTGCTGCGTCGTGGACCGCCACCAGATCCGCGTCATCGGGCACTTCCTTGAGACCCGCAGACACCGAGTCCATGCGATGGGCACCGCCCTCGACGAGTTTGACGCCCATAAAGGCGAGGTTCGCGGCATACTTGGATTTCACCTCGGCCAGATCGTTGCCCGAAACAACCAGAATGGTCGCACAGACGTCGTCGCGATTGACGAAGTGCTCGATCGACCTGAGAAAAACCGCGCGACCGTCGATCTTGGCCAGCGTCTTGTTTTCGCCACCGCCGAATCGCTCGCCCTTGCCGGCGGCTGCAATGATGACCGCGTATTTGACTGCCATGACTCCCTCTCAGACGCTCAAAGTTGCCTGAAATGTTGCTACGCCTTCGCTCCCGGTGTCGCGCGCGATTTGCGTGGCGGCTCGACCGACGATCCACCCGCGCGACCGAAGATCATCCGACCTGCGGACGTCTGCAGCGAACTCGTGACCGAGACGTCGATCGTCTTGCCGATGTGCGTCCTGCCGCCCTCGACCACGACCATCGTGCCATCGTCGAGATAACCGATGCCCTGACCATCACCCTCGCCGGGCTTGATGATCTTGACCGCGACACCCTCGCCGGGCAGCAGCACCGGCTTCAGCGAATTGGCGATGTCGTTGATGTTGATGACCGTGACACCACGCACCTGGGCGACCTGATTCAGATTGTAATCGTTGGTCACGATCCGACCGTCGAGATTCTTGGCGAGATCCACCAGACGCTCGTCGACCGAAACGGGATCGCCCGGTTCGGATTTGACGTCGTGAATGACGATTTCCACATCCTTGGTGGACTGCAGTTTGTTGAGCACATCCAGCCCGCGACGTCCGCGATTGCGCTTGAGCTTGTCGGGGCTGTCCGCCACCATCTGCAGCTCGGCCAACACGAATCGCGGCACGATGAACTCCGTTTCGAATACCCTGGTTTGCGCAAGATCGACGATCCGCCCGTCGATGATGACAGACGTATCGAGTAGCAGCGGCCTGCCGCCTTTCTGTTGCTTGGCAAACTCCACATAGGGGATGACGAATCGTATATCGTCCTTGGTCTGCACGATGAAGCTCACCGTCAGATAGCAGCACACCACGCCGATCATCAACTTGACCGTCGAGACGAATGGGTGATCCTGATAGCCGATCTGCTGCCGTCGCATCCGCGTGACCATCTGCCGCGTGGTCTTACCTGTCACAAGGTCTTCGACAGGCTCTTCAACCGTCACCGGCACATCTGCGTAAACCGGGCTGCGCAACTCGGGAAACGTCCTTGTGAGCGAGTTGACCGCCAGATCAACAATCAACGACAACCCGAACGCGATCACCATGCCCACGACCAGGCCGAAGAACACACCCGAAATGGCTTTCAGCGATTTTTGCGGGATGAAGATGTCGACCGCGATGAAGATCATCGCGATGCCCAGGCAACTGATCAGCAGCAGGTCAGCGTATTGCGTGAACCAGAAGATTCGGCTTGGCTGATCGTTCTCGCCGGCGATAAACGTGATCGCCACGACCCCAAGTGCGAGGACAAACAATGCTCGTAGAATGATCAGCAAGGAATCGGCTCCAGTTCGCTGCCGGGGGTATACCGCGGGTCGTAGATCGGAAAGTCGACCCGAAAAGTGACGGCAGCCCTCTCTCTGAAGTATAACCTCGGTAAGAACGCAATCAATCAATCACCCTTTACATGAGCCAAACACCCGTTTCATCAACGCCGAATACGCAGGGAAAATCGCCCGCACCCTCGATCGCCAATCGCGGAAGTGTGCGGCGGGCGCTCTTCTGGTTCGCCATGCCCGTCCTCGGCGAGCAGCTTCTCAATACCGCCGTCGGCCTCGTGGACGTCTTTCTGGCCGGAACCATCAGCGTCCACGCGACGTCCGCGATCGGGTTGGCTGCCTACGTCGGCTGGCTGATGTCCATGCTGTTTATGCTGGTGGGGACGGGTGCGACGGCGTTGGTCGCAAGGATGACCGGCGCCGGAAAGCACGCAGACGCCAACCTCTTCGCCAACCAATCGCTCGGTCTGGCAGCGGGTCTGGGCGTGGCGGGATTCGCATTCATCTGGCTGCTCGCACCGACGTTGGCCACCCTGCAGTCCATGTCACCCGAGACCAGCGCGGTCGTGGTGCACTACCTGCGCTTCGATGCGATCGGACATCTTTTTACAAGCTTCACCCTGATTGGTGCTGCCGCCATGCGCGGTGTCGGCGACATGCGGACGCCGTTCAAGATCCTGACGGTCGTCAACATCACCAACATCGTCACGTCCTACGCGCTCGTCTTCGGACTCGGACCGATCCCCGCCATCGGGATCAACGGGATCGTCATTGGCACGGTGTTCGGTCGATTCATCGGCGGCCTGCTCACCTTGATGACCCTGCGTCGCGGACGAGGCGGGTTGAAACTCGTTCCCAATCTGATGAAACCCGTGCGAGAATCAGTGCGTCGGATTCTGCGGATCGGTGGACCTGCCGCCCTCGACGGATTGATCATGTGGTCCGGACACTTCGCGTTCCTCATGCTCATCGGGCAACTCGACGCCGGCAGCGCGGGCAATGCCTATTACGCTGCCCACATCATCGGCATTCGCGTGGAAGCGCTTACCTACCTGCCGGCCGTCGCATTCGGTGCTGCCGCGGCGACGATGGTCGGGCAGGCACTCGGGGCCGGTGACGCCGAACGTGCACGACGCGCCGGTCACGAGGCGGTGCTGCAATGCGGACTGCTCGGTGCCGCGTTAACCGGGTTCTACTACTTCGGCGCCGACGCCATTTTCAGGTGGATGCAGCAGACCGACGACGTTGTTCGCATCGCCGGACCGCCTGCGCTGCGCATGGCTGCCTTCTTCCAGGTCTTTCTCACGACGGCCATCATCTACGTCAACGCGTTACGCGGTGCCGGCGACACGCGTTACCCCCTGATCATCACGTTTGTCAGCGTGTACGTCGTCCGCCTGCCGGCTGGTTATCTGCTCGGCATCACGATGGAGTTGGGATTGATGGGTGCATGGATGGCCATGTGCGGGGACATGACCATCCGAGGGGTCTTGGCCACGATGCGCTTCGTGCGTGGCCGATGGATCGACACGACCGTGTGATCCATCGACGCACGCATTCATGACGTTACTCAGGTCGAACCGGCGACGACTCCGGAACCTGCACGGCTTCGGCGGCATCTCGGAGGATGGCAGCCACGGTATCACCCGGTGCAAGACCGGCGGCCCGATCCATCGCCTGCGACGCTCCCACCGGATCACCACTCGAGTAGAGGATGTACCCAAGAACAAGCCACGCGTCGGCATCGGTCGGGTTGGCCGCGACGTGCAAGCGAAGGGTCTGTACGTGTGCGATGAGGTCACCGTCATTGCCATACATCCGTTGTACGTCGATCGGACGGTCGATCACATCCGGCACCAACGAAAGCCCGCGCCGAATGGCGCCGGCAGCCGCGGAGTAGTTCTCCTGCGAGAACAGTGCCAACGCGTACGACAACTCACCGAATCCATTCTGCGGTGCATCGAGCACCGAGTACGAAAACAGGCGACGTGCCCCGTCATAGTCACCGTTGCGGAATGCCTCGACGCCTTCGGCAAGGTAGCCATTGTTGACCGGAATGCGCTCCTGCGGTGCAACCGTGACCGGCGCGGTTGGCCCGACAAACGCGTCGTTCGGATTGGTTGACACGACATTGCCATTCGTCGGCGCAACCGTTCCCGCAGCCTGCACACCGACATTGGGCAATACCACATCAGCCCCGTCCACGTAGACTTCCACGGGCTGCTCGACAACAACGGTCGTTGGCCACGGATCGACAACCCAGACCGGCGAGAATCCAACCGACGTGTATCGGTAGGGGAATCGATGGAAGTAGCAGTCAAACGCGCTGGCGTATCCGTACGGGTAGTACAGGCCATCATAGAAATGACCATAGTACGCAGCCCCGCAGCCGATCCGACCACGACCAAATCCGAACCCGACACCGCCATAAACTCCGCCTCCGATGAAACCGCCCCCGAATCCGCCATAGAAGCGGTTGTCGAAGCGATCGAATTCGCGGCGGTGGTAGAAGGCTGTCAGTGATCCATCACCGATGTGCAGCCCCGCCTGCAGCGAACTGTTGTGGTCGAAATTGGAGTAGCCGAGATTGATGTTGCCTGCTCGGCCTCGTCCACGATATCCGTTGAACCGAGGCGTATCAAAGCGTGAGCCGGCGTTGAATCCGCGTGAGTTGCCGACATACGCCTTCCGCTCCGGAATGTTCCGTGACACGCGCGAACGCGATGCGATGCTCGTCGCCGCCGGTCCGACCAAAGGCCTCGCCAAGTCTGCAACGCCGCCACGGTTGCGGCTGAACGTCCGCGTGGTGTTGCCCGATGTCCCGCGAACGCCACGCGTTGTCGGTCCGCCACGCCTTTGTGCGGAACGCGGCACGACGTTGCTGTTTGTCACCGGGGCGCGGCGAGTCGCACGATTGCTGTTGAAAACTGTGTCGGTCGAACGTCGGCCCGTGACCGGCGATCGGGTGGCCCGCGAGGACGTCCGCGGCACGACGGATGATCGCGAGGTCCTCGAACGCGTATCGGGGGCAACATTCGAGCGTGTGCCGCGCGACGGGGTCAACGTGTTCGGTGCCCTGCCCGTGCGACTGAACGAACGTGTGTTGGTTGAGAAATCCCTTCCGCGCGTCGACGGCGTGACCGACTGCCGCGTCGTGCGACTGCTGCTGCGCGGCGAAGTCGAGCGTGTGGATCGTGACGTTCGTGGCGTTGTCACCGGCGAGCGCGATGTCCGCGATGACGGCGAACGCATGGTGCCAGACCGTGACGTCGATCGGCGTGTGTTGACCGGAGACCGCGTTGTTGTCCGCGGACTCGATGAACTACGGCGTGAACGCGTGGCCGAGCGCGACGAACCTGCGCGTGAACGCGATGCCCGCGATCGGGACGTCGATCTCGGAACCGCACTGCGTGAACGGGATGCGCTGGACCGCGACGCCCGGGAGCGCGACGTTCGGGACCGTGGTGCCGACCGAGCAGATGACCGCGAACTGCGTGAGCGCGACGCCGAGCGGGCCGAATGATTGGTCGTCCGCGAACGCGATGCGCTGGAACGACTCCGCATCGACGACGACCCGCGGGACGCCCGGGAGCGACTCTGCGAGAACACTTCGGGCGACGCGGTCAACGCAATCAGTGCCGACAGCATGGCCACACTCCACCGTTTGGCGCGAAGGTTCGTGTTCATCATTGCTTCTCCTGAGTATGCCCGCCTCGGGGAAACGCCGCTCTTGTTCCGAGCCCTCAATAGTTTCTCTATGTTAAATAATAGCACCTGAATGCTAAATCGGCAACGGATTTATCGGATTCCACCCCCCGCCAGAATAATGCGTAAAGCATTTATCTGAAATAACTTAAAGGTGATCGATGTGTCAGGAAAGTTTGCTGAGCAGCGCCGGAATCTCATCAAGCCGGCTGATCTGGTAGTCCGGATGGGCCTTCCCGACGTCATGGATGCGGCGGTCGCGGCAGATCCACGCGGCCTGGATGCCGAAATTCTGAGCGCCCTCGATGTCACTGTGCAGCGAATCGCCGACGTGCAGGACCTCGGCTGGCTGGACGTTCATCATCTCGCACGCCTTGGCGAAAATGGCTGGCTCGGGCTTGTAGCAACGGGCGTCCTCGCTGGAGAGGATCGCGTCGAAACGCAAGCTGTGCTTCTCGATGGCGGCCAACAGATGGTCGGTGTCGGCATTCGAGACGCAGCAGATCGGCAGATCGATCGAGGCGATGGCGGCAGCGGCTTCGGTGTGCAAATGCGGATCACACCAGTAGGCGTACAGGCGGTCTGCGTAGGGATTCGGATCGACATCGCCGACGAGGGGCTTGAGCGTTTCGATCAGGCTTTCACACTCGCATTCATGAAGCGTTTTGAATCCGTCGTGGTTGCAGGTCTCGATCATCCTGAAGAAGCGATTGCCCCACGCGACGGTCAACTCGGCAGCGGACATGTCCAGCTTGAAGTCGGTGACCACTTGCTGGCAAACAGATTCGACGGCTTCCACATCGCCCGCAGCCACGGTGCCGTAGAAATCGAGAAACAAGGCTTTGAAGCGACGTTCGGACACAGGATGGCCTTCCCTTGGCGTGCAGTCTCAGCAGTCCGGGTTCTACCGCGTTTCGAGATACCCGGCGATTCGTTCGAGCAGTGATTCCGCCTCACCTGCGGCGTAGGTCCCCGCATTCCATCGGAATCCGAGACCATCGCCATCGCGACGCGGAACGATGTGCAAGTGTACATGGTCGACTACCTGACCGGCGACGGAACCGTTGTTCTGCAGGATGTTGACCCCACTCGCGCCGGTTGCGGACATGATGGCCTGCACCAGTGTCGGGAGATGACGCGCAAGCGATGCGGCTGCGTCTGGCGTCATATCCTCCATGCGTCTGGCATGCCGCCTCGGGATGAGCAGCGTATGTCCGGACGCCAGCGGTGCGATGTCGAGAAACGCGTAGGCGTCTTCGGTATCCAGAACGCGGTGGGACGGTATGTCCCCAGCCATGATCTTGCAGAACACGCAGTCGGCGTCGGTCGTCATCATTCCACCGACTCGCCTGCCCTACTCTTCCTTGGTCTCTTCAGCGGCGGAATCGGCGGATTCCTCAGCCACCGGCTCAGCGGGTGCTTCCTCGACCGCCGGTTCCGGGGCTTTAGTCGATGACGTGCCAGCCTTGCTTGCCTTGATGGCGGCGGCGTAGCGAGCATCGGCTCTTCGGCGGCGGGCGCCTTTCGCAGCTTTGGTGACGCTGCCCGGATGCTCTTCATCACCGACGAGTTCCAGGACGGCCAACGGCGACTGGTCACCCACGCGACGCTTGGCCAGCTTGATGAGACGCGTGTAACCGCCGTCACGACCGTCGTACTGCGTCGAGACGGACTCGATAAGCCGGTGCGAAATGGTCTCAGCCGTAAACTCAAGACGACCCTTGGGCTGCCCCGTGCGGTGCCGGCGACCTGTCTTGGCAGCGATCACCTGAGCGCGGGCGGCGTCGGACATCATCTCGTAGCTGCCACGATGCTCGCGGGGGATGAGCGAACGCTCGCCGAGCAGCTTATGGATGCGACGACGCGCGACAAGGTCACCCTTCTTCGCTCGCTTGGCCAGCGTGATCAGCTTTTCAGCGAACGGGCGAACGTCCTTCGCCTTCGGCAGCGTCGTCGTGATCTTGCCATGCTCGAACAGCGACTGGGCCAGGTTGCGTCGCAGCGCCTTACGGTGCGACGTGGTACGGTTCAGCTTGCGTTGTGAGACGCGGTGGTTCATGGGTCACCTACGGTTGCACTGCTAGTTGGGGTCCGCCGGAACGGACATCTCTGTTTCGGTGGAACCGGACGCCGTGCCGCCCGGAGCATCCGAGACGTACGCGTCCGAACTGAAATACTGCGTCTGGGCTGGCGGCGCGGGCGGCGGAGATCCACCGCCACCGTCCATTGACATGCCCAGCGACAAGCCGAGGTCGGCCAGTTTGCGACGGACCTCACGCAACGAAGTCTTGCCAAAGCTGCGAAGGCGGAGCAGGTCTGCCTCGCTCTTGCTGGCCAGTTCGCCGATCGTCGCGATTCGGGCGGCTTCGAGGCAATTGCTCGAACGCACGGAGAGGTCCAGCTCGGAGACAGACTTGCTGAGCAGCTTTTCCATCTCGTCGTTGACCTGCGACGACTGCATCTGCACTGGAGCAGCAGACTGAATATAGTCAGAACCCAATTCGTGATACTGCACGAACGGGTTGAGGTGCTTGCGAAGAATCTTGGAGGCTTCGACCAGCGCGTCCTCAGGCAACACCGTGCCGTCGGTCCACACTTCCAGGATCAGCCGATCGTAATTGGTGCGCTGACCGACACGGGTATCTTCGGTGCGGTAGCGAACGCGAATCACGGGCGAGTAGATCGAATCCACCGCGATGACACCGACTTCCTGCTCAGCCGGGCGGTTTTCCTCGGCCGTCGCATAACCGCGACCCCGTGTCACGACCATCTCCAGCTGGAATTCGACGTCGTCGGTCAGCGTCGCCAACACGTGATCGTGATCCAGAATGTCGATGGAAGCATCGGCTTCGATGTCACCGGCGACGACCGGACCCTTCGTGTTCTTGTGAACACGCATGGTCTTGGGCTCGTCGGCCTCGCAGTCGACGATCAATCCTTTGACGTTCAGGATGATGTTGGTGACATCCTCGAGGACACCGGGGATGGACATAAATTCATGGGGCGCACCGGCGATTTTGACGGAGCTGACGGCTGCCCCTTCCAAGCTGGAAAGCAGCACGCGCCGCAGCGAGTTTCCGACGGTGACGCCGAAACCACGCTCGAACGGTTCAATGCGGAACAGTCCGTACGTATCCGTACTGACGGATTCATCCCGCTGAACCTCACTGGGCAACTCCAAACCACGCCATCTAATACGCATTCAACACCTCTCCTGCCGCCGAAAGATACCTGTCCGCCCACCAAGTCAAGGCGGGCTTTTCGCCTAGCGACTGCGCATCCCGCCGATGAGCAACGCCCCGACCGGAATCTGCACATGCTCCCGAGAAGGCAAGGCCACGATCCGTCCTTCACGACGATCCGACAGCCGCTTCATCCATCGCTGTCGCGTCGCCTGATTTTCCCCCGACAGGTCACGCACAGCACTCAGTCTGCCGCAACTCACTGCACGATCCTGCTTACCATCCCCCGAACTCAACTTTACACCACCACGGGCGACCCGATTGGTCACGTCGCCAGGACGCAACGGACGCCCGCGCTGTCCTACACTCGCCGTCGCTTCGCGGGTCGACAACCGTTGTGCGGAATCGGCGTTACGTCCTCGATCGACTGAATCCGCATGCCCGCGCCTTGAAGCGCCGTGATGGCCGACTCGCGTCCGGAACCTGGTCCCTTCACGCGAACCTCCACTTCCATCAGGCCGAATTTCTTGGCCGCGTGGGCCGCCTGCTCTGCCGCACGCTGCGCGGCGAACGGGGTGCTCTTTCGCGTGCCTTTGAACCCAACGGTACCCGCCGACGCCCACGAGAGGACCTCGCCATTGACGTCGGTAATCGTCACCATCGTGTTGTTGAACGTGGCCTTGATGTGCGCGATTCCTCGCGCGACATTGCGACGCGTGCGTTTCTTGCCTGGACCCTTAGCCACGGTGCAACTCCTTGATACCCTTCTTGCCGGCCACAGTCTTCTTTGGTCCCTTGCGTGTGCGTGCGTTGCAACGCGTGCGCTGGCCTCGGACCGGCAGGCCGACGCGATGCCGCATGCCGCGATAACAGGCGATGTCACGCAGACGAGCGATGCACGCCGAGACGTGCCGACGCGCCTGACCTTCGACCGTATAGCTGCGGTCAATGATGCCCGCGATCCGCGACACTTCGTCCTCAGTCAGATCCTTGGATTTGACTTTGAAGTCGATGCCCGCTTCCTTGAGGATCTGCCGGGCGGTGTGCGGCCCAATTCCGTAGATATAGCGCAGGGAGTATTCAACCTGCTTGTTTGCTGGAATATCGACGCCTGCGATACGTGGCATGCGACTGCTCCTTTAACCCTGACGCTGCTTGTGACGCGGATTCGACGAGCAGACCACCCGCACGATGCCCTTGCGCTTCACAACCTTGCAATTCTCACAAATTCGTTTCACACTCGCTCGGACTTTCATCCTTCGTACTCCTTGCGATGCGCCGATTCGCGCACTAACTGAGGACAGCGCCCCTAAGGGCCTGTCAGAATGACGACACCCTTGTCGGTCATCGCCAATGTATGCTCAAAATGGGCCGCCCAGCTTCCGTCACGTGTGACGATAACCCAGCGGTCCGCATCACTGTAGCGCACCTCATGCGTTCCGGCATTGACCATCGGCTCAACCGCAATGGTCATGTTCGAACGCAGCCGAAAATCTGATTTCGCCTGCTTGCGATCGTGGTAGTTCGGCACCTTGGGTTCCTCGTGCATCTGTTGGCCAATACCATGACCGACGAAGTCACGAACAACCGAAAACCCGTTCTGCTCAACGTATTCCTGCATTTTGGAGGCGACTTCACCCCACATCCGATCGGGGGCCATCTCCTCAATAGCGAGTTTCAACGTGTTTTCCGTCACGTCAAGCAGTTTTTGTGCATTTTCGTCAATTTCGCCAATCGCGAGCGTCCGGGCCGCGTCTCCGCAATACCCTTCAAGTCTCACTCCACAATCGACACTGACAATGTCGCCTTCGTTCAGCACGCGGTCGCCCGGAATTCCGTGGACGATTTCCTCGTTCACGCTGATGCACAACGCGGCCGGAAAGGCGATCCGCGCCTGCGGGTTGACCACACCCTTGAAGAGCGCCGTCGCGCCGGCGTCGGCGATCCGCTTCTCGGCGAGTTCGTTCAACTCTGCCGTCGTGATGCCGGGCTTTACCGTTTCGCGGACCTCCTCATGAACCTGGTACACGAGGTGACCTGCTTTGCGCATCAGATCAATCTCGCGCTGACTCTTGAGAATGATCCCACGCTGGCCCATCGACGATTGCTTCGCTTTCTGCATCCTGTCCAACGACTTCTTCACCGCCAAATCGCCCATGCTCAGGACATTCGTCCGCGAATCTGGCCCTCGCCACCAAGGAAGCCTTCATAGTTACGCATAATCAGGCTGGCTTCGATACGCTGGACAACATCCAACGCCACACTCACGACAATGAGCAATCCCGTTCCGCCCAGAAACGCCGAGACGAAGAACGGTATCTGCAACCACTCGCCGATGATCGTCGGAATAATCGCAATCAGGGCAAGAAAGGCCGCGCCGACATACGTGATGCGGCCCATCACTTTTTCAAGATAGTCAGCGGTGCGCTTGCCTGGACGAAGTCCCGGAATGAAGCTGCCATAGTCACGCAGGTTGTTGGCCATCTCCTTCGGCTGGAACTGAACGGTGGTCCAGAAGTACGCGAAGAAAAAGACCATGCCAACATAGGTCAGGACGTAGAGGAATCCACCCGTGCCAAACGCGTTGGCCAGGAAGTTCCATGGTCCGCCGCGGAAACCGGCTGCAAGCTGCTGAAAGAGCACGCTCGGGAAGATCAGCAACGAGCTGGCGAAGATGATCGGCATCACCCCACCGTGGTTCACGCGAAGCGGAAGGTATTGGCGCTGACCGCCATAGACACGGCGGCCACGCGTCTGCTTGGCCTGCTGAATCGGGATGCGACGTTGGCCTTGCGTGATCAGAATCGAGCCAGCCACGACACCCACGAAGGCAACGACGAGGAACAGTATCTTCGACGGGCCAAGGGCGTCTCCACCAATCGACGTCACGGTGAAATCGGCATTGTCGTAAACATACATCACCGCCTGTGGCATCTGCGCGATGATACCGGCCATGATGATCAGCGACACACCATTTCCAATGCCGTACTTGTCCACCTGTTCGCCAAGCCACATCAGGAAGATCGTCCCGCTGGTCAGTGCCAGCAGACACATGATCCAATAGAAAATGGATCCACTGAAGTCGGCGTAGACAAACTGATTGGCGTGCAGATAGCGCATCCAAATTGTGCCCTGAATCAAACAGAGCAGAACCGTTGAGTATCGCGTGTATTCGGTGATTTTCTTGCGACCCGCCTCGCCTTCCTTCGACAACTTTTCGAGGGAGGGCACAACCGTCACAAGCAACTGGAAAATAATCGACGCCGAGATGTACGGCATGATGCCCAGACCAAAAATCGTACTCTGGCCAAGATCACCACCGGTGAACATCGCGAAGTACTGACCAAAGTCACCCAGGCCAGCTGACTGCCCCATCGCTTCCTGGTCGACACCGGGAATGGGCACGTAAAAGCCAAGCCGGTAAATGCCGAGCATTCCCATGGTGAACAGCAGCTTGTTCCGCAGTTCCGGTACTTTGAAGATGTTCAGAAACGTCTTAAGCATGGTTCTTCCAGATTACTGATCCGCCGATGGGCGGTTGTTGACGACTTTGGCTTCGCCACCGGCCGCTGAAATCTTCTCAGCCGCCTGCTTGCTGAACTTGTGGGCTTCAACAGTCAGTTTCTTGGACAACTTGCCGAATCCGAGAACCTTGACGCCAAGACGCTTGTGACGAATCAGGCCCGCTTCCGACAGCGACGCGAAGGTCACGTGGCCACCCGATTCAAAGCGTTCCTCAAGGTCCTTGACGTTTACCACGTTGTAACGGGTGGCAAAATTGATGTTGTTGAAACCGCGCTTGGGCAAACGACGGAACAGCGGCATCTGGCCACCCTCGGCCATGCCGCGACTCTTCCAGCCGGCGCGCTGACCGGCACCTTTGTGACCGCGTCCGGCGGTCTTGCCGTTTCCGCTTCCGGTACCACGACCAATGCGTTTTCGCTTGCGATGGGCACCGGCCAGTTTCGTGATGTCGGTAATGTTCATGACGGTTATCCGTTAGCGAGCCAACGACACGCCGCGCAGTTCGGCCACATCGCTGGGAGCACGCATCGACGTCAATGCTTCGAACGTCGCACGCACCAGGTTCTTGGGATTTCGCGAGCCGTAGCTCTTGGTCAGACAATCGTTCACGCCGGCCAATTCCAGGACCGAACGCACACTCGCGCCAGCGATCACACCAGTACCGGGACTGGCCGGCAGCATGACGACCTGTGCGGCCCCGAAGCGTCCCAGGACGCGGTGCGGCAGCGTGCCACCAAGCAGACCGATTTGCGTCAGGTTGCGGGTCGCCAACTTGCGTGCCTTTTCGACGGCCATGGGCACTTCGGGGGCTTTGCCATACCCGATACCCACCTTGCCTTTGCGATCGCCAACAACGACGAGCGCGGCGAAGCTGAACCGCCGACCACCCTTGACCACGGTGGCGCATCGGTAAATGCGGACGACATTGTCATCCAACCCACCATCATCCCGCTCCTGCGGGGCGTTGGATGGCTTTCGACCTTTTTGTTCCATTTTCGTCATATTGGCCGTCTCTAACTCTGGGCGTTCGACAAACGACGCGTGCTAAAACTTCAACCCTGCCTCACGCATCGCCTCAGCGAGCGCCTTGATGCGTCCGTGATACTTGTATCCGTTGCGATCAAACACAATCGCCGCCACGCCGGCCGACTTGGCCCGCTCTGCCAGCGCGACGCCGACCGCCTTGGCGGCTTCGACGTTGCCGCCGCCTTTCAGCTGACCGGTCAGATCCTTGTTGAGCGACGAAGCCTGGCACAGCGTCACACCCTTGAGATCGTCAATGATCTGGGCGCTGATATTCTTGTGCGACCGTGTCACCGACAGACGTGGGCGATCGGGGGTACCGATGACGCGTTTGCGGATACCACGTTTCCGCCGCTGTCGTCGCATGTTTTTGGCAACCGTTGCACTCATCGCAAAACCTCGAAAACAAAATGCCTTTAGCGTCCGCCAGCAAGCGCCTTACCCTGCTTGCGACGCACGTGTTCACCTTCAAAACGAATACCCTTGCCCTTGTACGGCTCGGGGGGGCGGATCTTGCGAACCGACGCCGCAAAGTGGCCCACGACCTGCTTGTCGCAACCCTTCACGAGAAACTTGGCCGGGTCGCTGTCACCACGGGCAGCGGGGGTTTCCACGGTGACTTCGACACCGTCGGGAATCGGGATCGAGAACTGCGCCTTGTCCTTGGTACCACGACCCATGAATCCGCAGTTGAGCTCAAGGAACTTGCCCTTGACGCCGCAACTGTAACCGGTGCCATAAACCTCAAGTCGCTGCTGGTATCCCTTGCTGACACCAACGACCATGTTGTTGATCAGGGCGCGACTCAGACCGTGCAGTGCCTTGGACTGCTTCTGATCGTTGGCGCGCTCGACGCGAACCTCGTTGCCTTCGACCGTCGCAGAAATCTGCTCCGGGAGCGTCCAATCGAGTGATCCGAGCGATCCCTTCACATTGACGCTCTTGCCGTTCACCGTCACAGTGACCCCGCCGGCGATTTCTACTGGCTTTTTTCCAATCCGTGACATCTTGCAAAAACCCTCGCCAACTAGCGGTCTAGTACACCGTGCACAGCAACTCACCGCCGACGCGTTCCTGGCGGCAGTGACGATCGCTGAGCACACCCTTGCTCGTTGAGACGATCGCGATGCCCAACCCGTCGAGCACCTGCGGCATGTCTTCAACGCCGACGTAACGGCGACAGCCCGGCTTCGACTCACGCTGAATCGAACGGATCAACTGCTCACCACGCTTGCCGTACTTGAGGTGCACACGCAAAAGGCCTTGTTTGTTGTCCTCAATGACGTCGTAGTCATTGACGTAGCCTTCCTTCTTCAGCACCTCGGCAATGCCGATCTTGACCTTCGACGCGGGAATGCGCACCTCGTGCTTGTTCGCACGAATGGCGTTGCGAATACGCGTCAACATGTCGGCAATGGGATCACTCCACATAGGACGAACCTCGTTTGGCCTGTACTTTCTTTGCTACCAGCTTGCCTTCTTCACACCGGGCACCATGCCCGCGTGTGCCATCTCGCGAAAACAGATCCGACACAGACGGAACTTGCGATACACCGCACGCGACCGACCGCACCGCAGACAGCGACGCACCTTGCGTGTCATGAACTTCGGTTCCTTCTGACTCTTGTTGATCCAGGCAGTGGTAGCCATTTAGTTGTTTTCCGAATCTGTCCGACGGAACGGCATCCCGAGCATCTTCAGCAACGCTCGGGCATGGGCATCCGTTTCGGCGGTGGTTACGAACGTGATGTTCATTCCTTGCACAAAGTCGACACGGTCGACGTCAACCTCGGGAAAAATCGTCTGCTCGGCGATGCCGATCGTGTAGTTGCCACGACCGTCGAAACTGGTCGTGCTCAAGCCGCGGAAGTCACGCGTCCTGGGAACCGCCACATTTACAAACCGCTCCACGAACTCGTACATCCGGCGACCACGAAGCGTCACCATGCAACCGATCTCATAGCCCTTGCGAAGCTTGAAGTTCGAGACACTCTTCTTCGCACGGCAGATCACCGGCTTCTGACCGCTGATCATCTCCAGATCGCGGACCGCGGACTCAAGTCGCTTCTTTTCCTGAATCGCACGACCCAAGCCCATCGAGATCACGATCTTGCTGAGCTTGGGAATCGCCATTGGATTCTTGATGTCCAACTCGTCTTTCAACGACGGTGCGATCTCGCTCTTGTATGTCTCAACCAACGTGCTCATCGTTTCTCAGTCCTGTTGCAGTGTGCCACCGATGTCGGCCAACACGCTGTTCCCTAACGACTCCGCTCCGTCACAACGCCCAACACGGTTCCGGCGCTGGTCACGCGCTTTTTGCTGATGACCTTGCCGTTGGCGTCCTTCTCCGTCTCGAAGTGGACACGCAACCCGCGACCCGCCTTCGGGTCGTACGGCAGGACGTTGGAAATGTGGATCCCGGCTTCCTTCTGAATACGACCGCCCTGCGGGTTTTTCCGCGTTGGCCGCACGTGGCGGTACACCAGGTTGACGCCCTCGACAAATACGATGTCTCTGGACGTATCCACCTTCAAAACTTTGCCCACGGCACCACGGTGATCGCCGCGGATAACCTGAACCGTATCATCTCGTCTGATCTTGCTCGCCATGGCTTACACAACCTCGTCCGCAAGCGAAATAATCTTCATGAATCCGCACTCGCGCAGCTCGCGGGCGACGGCACCGAAAATACGCGTGCCACGCGGCTCGCTGTTCGCATCAAGCAACACGACAGCATTGCGGTCGAATCGAACATAACTGCCATCCGGGCGACGCGTCGGGTGCTTGGTCCGAACCACAACCGCCTTGGCCAGGCGTCGCTTGGATCGGTCCTTACGCCCCTGCCCACCGGAAAAATCACTGTTGGGCAACGCCTTCTTGACGGTCACCACGACGATGTCGCCAACACCCGCCGTCCGCAGCCGCTTCTTGCCCGTGCGGGCGGTACTGCCACCCAGAACCGAAATCACCATCACCTCTTTGGCGCCGGTGTTGTCGGCCACATCCACTCTTGATTGCATCTGAATCATCAGATCGCTCCGCGCAACTCAATCAACCGCCGATCAGGCGCTGCCAATGATGCGTACCAGTCGCCAGGCCTTCGTCTTGGAAATCGGGCGACACGACATCACCTCAACCCGGTCACCCTCTTTCGCCTGGTTCTGCTCGTCGTGGGCATGGAGCACCATGCGACGCTTGAGAATCTTGCCGTACTTGGGGTGCTTGACCTGGAACTGACAGACGACCTTGATCGTCTTGTCACCCTTGTCCGATGCCACGACACCCTGACGGGTGCGGCGACTGTTCCGAACGACTGTTGTTGTGGCTGTCTCGCTCATGTTCATCCGACGTCCTGGCCACGGCACGATTCACCGCCAGCCCTGCGTCATCTCCGGTTCGCTACTTCTGGCGGGCTGCCACCGCCTCCATGTGCGCCTGATATTCCTCGATACCCGTCACGTCCCGCTCGCGCAGGACGGTGAATACGCGGGCAATGTCTTTTCGCGTGCCCGTCAGCAGATTGGGATTCGCCAGTTTTTCCGTCACCGACTGCGACCGCAGATCAAACAGATGGCGACGCAGGCGTTCCAGCTCACCATGCAGCTCTTCGGTCTTCATCTCACGGATTTCGCTAATCTTCACATCAACACCTCAACGTGGCCTACAGACCGTGACGACGCTCGACAAACCGACACTTGCAGGGCATCTTGCTCGACATACGCCGCATCGCCTCGCGGGCAACATCACGCTCCACGCCACCGATTTCGTACAACATCGTGCCGGAGCGAATGCATGCGACCCAGCGGGCAGGCTCACCCTTGCCCTTACCCATGCGTGTCTCCAGCGGCTTGGCCGAGACCGGCTTGTGCGGGAAAATGCGGATGTACACCTTGCCCTCACGCTGGAGGAAGTGCGTCGCCGCCACACGACCCGCCTCGATCTGCCTGGCCGTGATCCAGCCCGAATCAAGTGCCTGCAAACCATACTCGCCGTAGGCCACCGTGTTGCCCTTGGTCGCACGCGGGCGAATACGACCACGCTGCGATTTTCGGAACTTCACTCTTTTGGGCATCAAGGCCATGACAAAGCCCTCCGCAAATCCAAATCCGCGCTACGCGCGTTTCATCTTCTTACCCTGGTAACGCTTCGACGCCGTCATGCCCTCGTCCGGCAATTCCTCGCCATAGCGACCGGTATACAACCATACTTTCACGCCAATCGCACCATACGTCGTGAACGACTGGGCAAACCCATAGTCCACGCGGGCCTGCAACGTGTGCAGCGGAATCGAACCGCGAATCTGCGTTTCCTTCCGCGCCATTTCAGCACCGCCAAGTCGACCAGACACCTTGATCTTGATGCCCTTCGCCCCGGCGCTCATGGCCGCATCACAACGCTGCTTGAGAATCCGACGGAAACTGCCGCGCTTCTTCAGCTGCTCGGCAATGCCCTCGGCGATCAACTGTCCATCCAGATCGGGAGCACGAATCTCAACGATGTTCACGCTGATCTTCCGCTCAACCAGGTCTTCCAATGCCTCACGCAGCTTGTCGACCTCGGCACCCTTGGGACCGATGACCAGACCAGGCCTGGCCGTGTGCAGCACGACCTTCACCTCGTCGCGTGTACGCTCGATCTCGACGCGGGCAACCGCTGCATAGGGCGGCCTGCGATTCAACTGCTTGTCGACGTAGCGGCGGATCTTGAGATCCTCGATGAGAAACTCGGCGTAGGCGGCCTTCGGGGCGTACCAGCGCGAAGACCAGTCCTCGGTAATGCCGACGCGAAAACCATGCGGGTTTACTTTTTGTCCCACGATGCACTCCAGCCGCCGACCTGTCGCCGGCACGAAAACACTACCCAAACTACATCTCTGCCACTTTGACGATCAGGTGACTTGTCCGCTTCTCGATCGGATGCGCACGACCACGATCCTTCGGACGCCAACGCATCATCGCAGGGCCTTCATCCACGCGGGCTTCGGCGATGTACAGGCGACGCATGTCCGCCTCCTGCTCGTTCGCGTTGGCCATCGCAGACTTGATCACCTGCGTGATCATGCCCGACGCACGCTTCGGATTAAACCGAAGCACGTCGAGTGCCTGCTGACAATGCATGCCTCGCACATGCCCCATCACCAGACGTGCCTTACGCGGCGCAATCCGGGCGAAGCGGTGCTTGGCCACCCAGGTGTTCTCTTGTGTCAGCGTTTCAGCCATCAGCTACCTACCTGACTACTTCTTCTTGCCGGCCGTGTGACCACGGAACGAGCGGCTGAGCGCGAACTCGCCGAGCTTGTGGCCCACCATATCCTCGGTGACGAACAACGAGATGAACTTGTTGCCGTTGTGCACTTCAAACTTCGCCCCGACAAACTCCGGAACGATCGTGCAATGGCGAGCCCAGGTGCGAATCGGCGTGTTAACACCCGACTCCTTGGCTGTCATCACCTTGCGGTACAGCTTCTCGTGTACGAACGGACCCTTTTTCTGTGAACGAGTCATCTTCCTGCCTTGTCAAGCGTTAGTAACACTTGCCAAGCAACCGCGGTTCGATTCTACAAATCGCCTGCGATCACAGAGGCCAATGATTTACTTCTTCGGTATCGTCAACTGTCCGTAACGCTTGCTCTTGCGACGACGCAGGATCCGCGCGTTGGACACTTTCTTCTTGTTACGCGTCCGGCCGCCCTTGGCCAACTTGCCCCACGGGCTGCACGGGTGGCGACCGCCACCGCTGCGACCCTCACCACCGCCAAGCGGGTGCGAAACAGGGTTCTGAGCGGTACCACGCACATGCGGGCGACGCCCCATGTGACGCTTGGTGCCGGCTTTGCCGATGCTGCGGTTCTGATGGTCGAGATTGCCGATCTGGCCGATCGTCGCACGACACTCCACGCGAACCTGACGCATCTCACCGGACGGCATGACCAGGGTTGCCCAGTCACCCTCGCGGGCCAACAGACGAATGACAGTACCGGCGCTTCGGGCGAGCTTGCCGCCCTGCCCCGGGTTCATCTCAACGTTGTGAACATCCAGACCAATCGGGATGTTTTTCAAAGGTGCGGCGTTGCCGACCTTTGGCTCGATCTCGGTTCCACTTTCAATCTGGTCGCCATCGTTCAAACCAAGCGGAGCCAGAATGTAGCGATACTCGCCATCTTCGTACTTGACGAGGGCAATGTTGCACGAGCGATTCGGATCATACTCGATTCGCTCGACGATCGCCTTGACGCCATCCTTGTTGCGCTTGAAGTCGATACGACGATACAGCTTGCGGGCACCACCACCGCGATGCCATGCCGTGATCTTGCCGTGGTGATTGCGGCCACCCTTGCGCGAAATGCGCTCGGTGAGCGACTTTTTGGGCCGGCCTTTGTTGTCGGTCAGCTCGCGGAAGTCGTTGTAGACAAGCCCGCGTCGGCCCGGCGAAGTTGGTTTGATGCGTCGAAGTCCCATGGCAGTCTTCTATCAGAACAGGTCAATGTGGCTGTTGGCGTCGAGCGTCACGACAGCCTTCTTCCAGTCAGCCGTCTTGCCGACACGCAAACGCACGCGACGCTGCTTGCCGCGACGGTTTGCCGTCCGAACCGACAGCACCTTCACCTTGTAAATCTTCTCAATCGCACCGCGGATCATCGGCTTGGATGCCTCCGGGTGCACCTCGAACGTGTACGAACCGCCGCGGGCCGGCTTGTGCTTCGTTGCATCCTGCGACGTCGTGGAAAGGTGCGTACCCTTTTCCGTGACGATTGGCCGCTTGATGACGTGGTAAATATCCATCGCGATTCCTCAGTCCGTCGACCCCGCAGGCCTATCCCTCATCGCCGGCATTCAACGTCACCGGATCCTTCACCAGCAAATCAAACGCCGATCGCGTCATCACAAATCGATCGCGACGCAGAATGTCGTACGCCGTCAACTCCGTGATCGGCTTGACTTCGGTCTTGGCCACGTTGCGACCCGAGCGGTACATCATGTCATCCTGACCACCCATCGCAACGACACAGCCTTTGCTGACACCAAGTCCATTCATCACCGACACGAACTGTTTCGTACTTGGCGAATCGAACTTCGGATCGTCAACAACAACAGCACTCTCGCTGACGATCTTGGCAAGGATCGCGTTGTTTCGCGCCAAGCGTCGCATCTTGCGGTTCATCGTCTGATCGTAATTCTGATTGCCCTTGGCGAACGCGACACCGCCACCCTTACGGACAACCGTGCGACGCGTACCCATGCGGGCGTTGCCTGTGCCCTTCTGGCGATAAAGCTTGCGTGTCGAACCTTCGACCATCCCGCGACTCTTGGTCGCCGAGGTGTTCTGACGGGCGTTGGCCCGATACATCACAACCGCCTGCTTGAGCAGCTGAGGCCGCACACGCGTGCCCAGAATGGCAGGGTCAATCTCGACCGTACCCGATGACTTGCCGTTGTTGTCGTACGTCGGTATCTGCAACATGACCGCCTACGCCTTGGTCTTCGCTTGTCTCACAAAAACAACGCCCCCGTTCGGACCGGGGACGCTACCTTTGATCAACAGCAGATTGTTCTCAACATCCACGCCCATCAATTTCAGATTGCGGGCAGTGCGACGGACGTGGCCCATATGACCGGCCATCTTCTTGCCCTTGCGAATTCCGCAACCACGGGCGACATCAGAGTGACCACCGATACTACCCGGCGATCGGTGCTTGCGCTCAACGCCGTGCGAGGCCAGCTGACCACCAAATCCCCAACGCTTCATAACGCCCTGGAATCCGCGGCCCTTCGACGTGGCCGTCACATCAACGAAATTCACGCCCTCGTTGAACTGATCAACCGACAGCACATCGCCCGCGGAAACGTCGGCCGACTCATTCAAGCGCAACTCGCGTGCAAACCGCTTTGGACCAGTGCCCGCCTTGGCGGCGTGACCGATCAAAGGCCTGGTTGAGCGATGAGGCTTGCAATCTTCAAAGCCCATCTGGACGGCATCGTAGCCATCCGATTCGTTGTCCTTGACCTGAAGCACGGTACACGGTCCCGCCTGCACCACGGTCACCGGCGTCACAACGCCATTGTCACCGTGAATCCGGGTCATGCCGACTTTCTTGCCAATCAGTGCCGGTGTCATTGCAAACCACCAATATCACCCCGAAGACGAACGGGGCTCAAACCTCTGCCGATCCCAACAGATCGGCATGCTCATGTCTTCCAAGAATCTTCAGATGGGGCAGACCGACCAACACCTGATCGGCCACCACACTCGGGCAAGGCTACGCCTTGATTTTCACGAACACGCCCGCCGGAACCACCAAACGGTTCAACGACTCAATGGTCCGCGCCGTTGGCTCGTAAATGTCGACAATGCGCTTGTGCGTCCGAATCTCGAACTGCTCGCGCGATTTCTTGTCGATGTGCGGCCCACGCAGCACCGTGTAACGCTCGACCCGCGTCGGAAGCGGGATGGGACCCAGAACCTTCGCGCTGGTGCGCTTTGCATGCTCCACGATCTCCTTGGCAGACACCTCAAGGGCGCTGGGATCGTAGGATTCCATCCGAATTCTAATCCGTTCGCTCGTTGGCATTACTTCCTCGTTGCCGGGTCAGATTCTTAACTTCTCCCGAGTCGGGCGAGGATACGAATTTTCGGGGTCTTGTCAACCACGCCCGACCGCTCTTTCTTGTGACTTTTTCCGTCAAAACACGTCCTTGCCGGAAACCGGGGCAAAATGGGACATCTCCATCGTCGCCGACGCCCGCCCTTGTGTCATGCTGCGCAGCTGCGTCGTGTATCCAAACAACTCACGCAGTGGAACGTGGGCGTCCACGACGCGGAATGGCCCCCGAATGTCCGTCCCCGTGATGACCGCTCGGCGGACATTCAAATCGCTGTTGACCGTGCCAAATGACTCGTCCGGCGTCACGATCTGAACCTTCATCACCGGCTCCAGAACCACCGGATTTGCCTCACGCATTGCGTTTTCGAACGCCACACGGGCCGCATTCTCAAACGCCAGCTCGGAGCTCTCGTCTTCGCTCACCTGGGCATCAATCAGCGTCGCCTTCCAGTCGATCACCGGGCTGCCATGCACGACGCCGCTGGCTGCCGCATCCTGGACGCCCTGTCGAACGGCTTCCAGGAATTCCGGTGTCAGCGTTTCGGGTGGCGTGGCGTCCGCAAACTGCCAACTCTCACCGCCGGATTCCCGCTCCATCGGTTCCAATCGCAGTTTGACGACTGCGAAGTGGCCACGACCAGCAAACTCGCGGACAAACCGTCCTTCGGCCTCCGCAGCTGTCGTGACAGTCTCGCGGAAGGAGACGCGCGGCTGCCCGACGTTCACTTCCACTTTAAAATCATCCCGAATCCGGCGCGTCAGCACCTCAAGATGCAACTCGCCCATGCCGGAAATCAGCATTTGGCCCGTTTCCTCGCTGATGCGCGTGTGGAAGGTGGGGTCCTGGCGGGTAAGCGATTGCAATATGCCCACGAGTTTGTCGCGGTCCTTGGACGAAACCGGCTCGATCGACTGGGCGATGACGGCTTCGGGAAACTCGATTTTTTCAAGCAGAACCGGGGCCTTGGTGTCGCACAAGGTATGGCCGGTCAGCGATTCCTTCAGGCCGATCACGGCGACGATATCCCCCGCCTCCGCCTGGTCGATCTGCTCACGTTTCTTGGCGAACACGCGGAACATCCGCGACAGGTTCTCCTTTTCGTTGAGGGCGGGATTGAGCACGCGCGACGACGCCTTCAGCGTTCCCGAATAGACACGCACGTAGCAGAGATCGACGGGCTTTTCGGCCACGATCTTGAATACGTAGGCTGCCAACGGCCCTTTCGGGTCCGGCTTCAGTTCGATGTCCCCGCCATTCTTGTCGGCTTTGTGCGCGACGACGGGTGGTACGTCGAGCGGAGACGGCAGGTACCGGACCACGCCATCAAGCAGTCGCTGCACACCGACATACTTCAACGACGAGCCACACAGCGTTGGCTGCAACGCGCTTCTGATCGTCCCCTCGCGGAGGGCAGCGATGATATCGTCAGCGGTCAGCGGCTCATCATTCAGGTACTTCTCCATCAGCGCTTCGGAGACTTCAGCCGCCTTTTCCTCGAGGTTTTTCCTCGCTTCGGTGGCTTCTGCCAGGAGCGATTCGGGGATGTCCTTCTCGACGAACTTGGATCCCTGCGTGTCGGACTGGTAGTACACCGCTTTCATGGCGATCAGATCGATCAGGCCTTCGAACCTGTTCTCGGCGCCGATCGGAATTTGAACGGGCACCGGATTGGCGCCGAGTCGCTTCTCGATGGACGCGACGGATGCCTGAAAATCCGCACCAATCTTGTCCATCTTGTTCAGAAAGCAGATGCGCGGGACGTTGTAACGATCGGCTTGATGCCACACCGTTTCGCTCTGCGCTTCGACGCCTTCCTTGGCGTCAAATACCGCGATCACACCGTCCAGGACGCGCAGGGATCGTTCGACCTCTGCGGTGAAGTCGACGTGGCCTGGTGTATCGATCAGGTTGATCGTGTGGTCATGCCAACTGCAGGTCACGGCGGCGGAGTAGATCGTGATGCCGCGTTCCTGCTCCTGCTCATCGAAGTCGGTGGTCGTGGTGCCCTCATCGACGTCGCCCATGCGGTGGGTCTTGCCGGCATAGTAGAGCACCCTTTCGGTGGTCGTGGTTTTGCCGGCGTCGATGTGGGCGGCGATGCCGATGTTGCGGACCTTGGGAAGATCAAGGCTCATGATGCGTCTCTAAACACGTTGTTGCCAGGTATCATCTCGATGATTGTCGCGATCCGGCGTGCTCAGCGTCACGACGGGGCGCACTATAGTGGTCCGTTCTGCGCATGAAAAGACCCGATGCGACTGCTCGATCGGGCCTCGAATTCGTTGATTTAGCGACCTACCACGCGAAGTGGGCAAACGCCTTGTTCGCGTCGGCCATGCGGTGCACATTCTCGCGTGTGGTCATGGCGGTTCCTTCGCCCTTGTACGCATCGGCGATTTCCTGGGCGAGGAATTCGCACATCGGCTTGCCCGAGCGTCCACGGATGGCCGCAAGCACCCAGCGAATCGCGAGCGACTGCTGACGCTTGCGGTTGACCTGCATCGGAACCTGGTAGTTCGAGCCGCCAACACGCTTGGAGCGAACCTCGATGTTCGGCTTGACGTTGTTGATCGCCGTCTCAAAGACTTCGATCGGGGGCACGTCCTTGATGCGCTTGCCGATGATGTCCATGGCATCATAGAAGACGCGCTGTGCGACACTCTTCTTGCCGTCATACATGAGGCAGTTCACGAACTTGCTGACCAGCTTGCTGTTGAACCGCGGGTCTGGACGAAGTTGCTCAACGGATGATGTGAATCGTTTGTATCCCATACGCCTGTAAACCCTGACTAAGCAGATTCCTCGTTGTTTTCCAAATCCGACGCTTTTCCGATCAACGATGTTGCGAATCCGAATGCCTCAAACGCCGCAACCGCAATGGCTGCTTCAACTGCTGCTTTGACGACAAACGGCTTGAAGCCCTTGGTAAATGCATCGGCCAATGATGGCTCGACCGAAACAGCCAACCACAGCGAACCCATGGTCAGCACGATCATGGCCCCAACGCCGACGGCCACGCCGCGACCGAGTGTTCCACGCGCCGACCGCGCGATCATCGCTGTCACGAATGCAGCGATCACGAATCCCACAAGATAGCCGGCCGTCACGCCCATCAGCCCGGCTGAACCCGGGACGAACATGGGCAATCCCAACGTGCCCAGTCCCACATACGCGACCATCGCAGCGGCTGCGGCCACGGGTCGCAAGACCAGGCCGGCCAGCAGGACACCGACAAGCTGAAGCGTCATGGGAACCGGCGTGAAGGGTGTCCACACTTTCGCGTGCGCACCCAGCGCCGTGATCGCACAGATGGCAGCGATCCAGCCAAGCTCGCGCAAGACGGACCGTTGGGTTGTGATGGATGAAACCGTCGCGGTGGAAGTCGTCACGATCAGATGTCCTACTTCTTGCGACGCTTCACGCCGTACTTGCTGCGACCCTGATTACGCGGGCGGTTTTCCTTGTCGCCCTCAACAGCCGAGCAGTCCAGAGCGCCACGCACAATGTGGTAGCGAACACCGGGCAGGTCACGAACACGTCCGCCACGCACAAGCACGATCGAGTGCTCCTGCAGGTTGTGATCGATACCACCGATGTAGGCAGTCACTTCCTTGCCGTTGGTCAGGCGGACACGTGCCACCTTACGCAAGGCCGAGTTCGGCTTCTTCGGGGTCTGCGTCTTGACGATCAGGCAGACGCCCTGCCGCTGCGGGCACTGGGCAAGATCACGAACCTTGGACTTTTTGCCCACAATTCGGCGTGGCTTACGAACAAGTTGGTTAATCGTTGGCATAAAACGCTTCTCAAATCCAGTATCGAAGGTGCCTTGTTACGCGTTCGCAGTCTCTGCCGCGAGCCGCATACTATAGCCCGGAACCGGCGCGTTTGACAATACCCGCCGATCACGTCTTTCGCTGTCCACTGATCAGCTCTCCGTCGTCTCCGAATCAGAGGCGGAATCGTCCGTCTCGGCGCTCGCCGACGGGGGCGCCTCCATGACGGCCGATCCTCCGCTGGTCTGCCCGAACGTCGACGGAGCGGCTGGTTCACCAATCGTCGTGCCGGCCGTCAATGCCGAAAACGCACCCGACTCCTGCTCGCCCGCAAGCGACACCTCGCCGGGAACTGCCTCTGGCAACGGGATCGGCTCACCGATCTGCTTCGAACCGATCTCGACGTGACGCTTGAATCCGGTTCCCGCCGGGATCAGGTGGCCGAGGATCACGTTTTCCTTCAGGCCGAGCAATTCGTCGTTCGTGCTCGCCAGGGCAGCTTCGGTGAGCACCTTGGTGGTCTCCTGGAAGGAGGCCGCCGAGATGAACGAGTCGCTTTGGAGACTGGCCTTGGTGATACCAAGGAGGATGGTCGACGCGGTCGCCTGCTTTGGACGCTTGCCCTTGGCTGGCTCGCCGCCTTCATCCTCGGTGGCTTCGTTGGCTTCGTTGAATTCGCTCTTGGCGACGATCTGGGACACCTTGAGTTCAGTGTCGCCCGGGTCGACGATCTTCATGCTCTTGGACAACTGCTCGTTCTCATCGCGGAAGCGGAACCGGTCGACGATTTCCATCGGCAGGAAGACCGAATCGCCGGCGTTCTCCACGCGGACCTTGCGGAGCATCTGTGCGATGATGATCTCGACGTGCTTGTCGTTGATGCCCACGTTCTGCGAGCGATAGACCGACTGAATCCCCGCCAGCAGGTAATCCTGCAACGCTTCATCACCGCGAATGCGCAGGATGTCGTGCGGGACGAGCGGGCCTTCGATGAGCGGATCGCCGGCTTCGACCTGGTCACCGGCGTGGACCAGCAACTGACGGTCCTGCGGCACGTGGTGTTCCTTTTCGATGCCGCTCTCGCTCTTGACGATGATGGTCATCTTGCCGCGACGCTTGTCGGGACGAATCTCGACGACACCGGAGATCTCCGCCATGACGGCAGGATCTTTCGGCTTGCGTGCCTCGAAAATCTCGGTGACACGCGGCAGACCACCGGTGATGTCCTGCGTACCAGACATGGCACGCGGCTGACGGGCGAGAAGCAGGCCCGGATGCACTTCCTGCCCTTCTTCGACCTCGATGCGGGCCTTGGCGGGGAGATAGTGGTAATCGAGCACGTGGCCTTCCTTGTCCTCGATCACGATCTGTGGGTGCTTTTCACCCTTGTGCTCGATGACGATGTACTTGCTGCCGGCACGTTCCTGCTCGAGGCGAACCGTTTCACCCTCGGCGATATCCTGGAAACGGACGAAACCACCAACCTCAGCCAGAATCGGCGTGAGGTGCGGATCCCATGTGACGATCGGCGTACCTGCGTCGACCTTGGTGTTGTTCTTGACCAGGATCTCCGAACCGTAGCTGACCTTGTAGCGCTCGAGTTCGCGGCCCTTCTCGTCATGTACGGCAATTTCGGCATTCCGCTTGAGCGCGACGGTGCGTGCTTCACGGCCTGAGTAGGCCGGCACGTCTGCGATGTGGGATAGATCGACGTACACGACCGTACCCGCCTGGGCTGTACGAATTTCGTTGTCGACGACCGAGTGGGACGCAACACCACCGGTGTGGAACGTCCGCATGGTCAACTGCGTGCCCGGTTCGCCGATCGACTGTGCGGCGATGATGCCAACAGCCATGCCTTCCTCGACGAGGTTGCTGGTGGACATGTCCCAACCATAGCACTTGGCACAAACACCAATCGGGCTTTCGCAAGTCAATGCACTGCGGACGCGAATCTTGTCCAAGCCGAGATTCTCGATCTGCACCGCGATTTCGCGCGTGATGACCTCATTCTCCGTCACGATCATCTGGTCGGTGATCGGGTTGCGAATACTGTCGCGTGCGACGCGGCCGATGATGCGCTGCTGCAGCGGAATGTCGACTTCTTCGCCCTTATAGGTCGCGGATTTCGTAATGCCTTTGATCGTGCCGCAGTCCCGTTCGTTGATGATGACGTTTTGGGCGACATCGGCGAGCTTACGCGTCAGGTAGCCCGAGTCCGCCGTCTTCAACGCCGTGTCGGCCAAGCCCTTGCGGGCGCCGTGCGTCGAACTGAAGTACTGCAGAACGGACAATCCCTCGCGGAAGTTTGCGGTAATCGGTGTCTCAATGATCTCTCCGGACGGCTTGGCCATCAAAGCACGCATGCCCGAAAGCTGGCGGATCTGATCGACACTGCCTCGCGCGCCGGACTCGGTCATGAGGAAGATCGGGTTGAGGTAGGGCTTGGCGTTCTTGGCGTCGGGCTTGACGTAGTTGCCCTCTTCGTCACGCATGTCGGTGCGCAACTCTTTCATCATCTCTTCGGTGACGAGCTCGCGTGCGTGAATCCAAACGTCGATCAACTGGTTGTAACGCTCGAGCGGCGTGAGAGCACCATTGTGGAAGTCACGCTCGATGCGATCCACGCGCTTTTGGGCGGCACCGATGATCTTGCTCTTGGCTGCAGGGATTCGCATGTCGGTCACGCCGAACGACAGACCGGCAAGCGTGCTCCAGCGGAAACCGATGCGCTTGATGGCATCGAGCAGGTCGATCGTATCGCCGCGGCCCAGAACCTGGTGACAATCGGCGATGACGCGTGCGGACCCCTTCTGCGAGAGCGAGTAGTTGTAGTAGCTCATGCCCTCGGGCAGGATGTCGTTGAAGATCAATCGGCCAACCGTTGTGACGAGCAATTCGCCATCCTTGATTTGGCGCGGGCCTTCCTTCTGCGATTCGATCACGGTTTCCTGATCAACGCGGCAGCGGATCAGGTCGTGAATGTCGAGTTGTCCGAGATCGAAGGCGAGCATCGCTTCATGGGCGTGCATGAAGGCCCGCATTTCCTTCTCTTCGAGCTTCGGACTGACGTGGTCGGTCGTCAGGAAGTAAATGCCCAGCACGATGTCCTGCGAAGGCGACATAATCGGCGAGCCGTTGGCAGGGCTGAAAATGTTGTTCGTCGACATGACCAGTACGTGCGCTTCGGCCTGTGCTTCGACCGAAAGCGGCAGGTGGACGGCCATCTGGTCGCCGTCGAAGTCGGCGTTGAAGCCCTTGCACACGAGCGGGTGAATCTTGATCGCGTTGCCCTCGACGAGAACCGGCTGGAACGCCTGAATACTCATGCGGTGCAGCGTGGGGGCACGGTTGAGCATGACCGGATGGTTGTGGATCACCTCTTCGAGGATGTCCCAGATTTCCTGATCTCGACGCTCGAGCATCTTCTTGGCGCTCTTGATCGTGTCGGCCAATCCGCGCTCCTTGAGCTTGCGGATGATGAATGGCTGGAACAGTTCCAGCGCGATCGCCTTGGGCAGACCACACTGATTGAGCTTCAGCTCGGGACCGACGACGATGACCGAGCGGGCCGAGTAGTCGACACGCTTGCCGAGCAGGTTCTCGCGGAATCGCCCCTGCTTGCCCTTGATCATGTCGGTCAGCGACTTGAGCGGACGGTTGCTCGAACCGAGCACCGGCCGGCGACAGCGACCATTGTCGAACAATGCGTCGACGGCCTGCTGAAGCATGCGCTTCTCATTCTGAATGATGACCTCGGGAGCGTTGAGATCGACGAGTTTCTTGAGTCGGTTGTTCCGGTTGATGATGCGGCGATAGAGATCGTTCAGATCGCTGGTCGCGAAATTGCCGCTGTCGAGCAACACGAGCGGACGCAGGTCCGGCGGAATCACCGGAATCACATCGAGGATCATCCACGTCGGCTCGTTGTCGGACTGACGCAAGGCCTCGACGATCTTCAGTCGCTTGCTGAGTTCCTTGATTTTCTGCTGACTGTTGGTCTTGGTCAGTGCGTCGCGCAGGTCGTCGGAAACCTGATTGAGGTTCAGGTTCGTCAGCAGATCCTTGACCGCTTCGGCACCCATCATCGCGCCGAAGGACATGCCATACTTGTCCTGGGCGGCCCGATACTCCTCTTCGGTGAGCAATTGGCAGCGTTCCAGCGGCGTGTCACCAGGCTCGGTGACGATGTAGTCCTGGAAGTAGATGACCTTTTCCAGATCGGACGTCTTCATGCCCAGAAGCGCACCGAGGCGCGACGGCATCGACTTGAAAAACCAGATGTGCACGACCGGGGCCGCCAGATTGATGTGGCCCATGCGTTTGCGGCGGACGCGCGAATGCGTCACCTTCACGCCGCAGCGGTCGCAGATAATGCCTTTGTGCTTCGTACCCTTGTACTTGCCGCACGCACATTCCCAGTCGCGCTCGGGACCGAAAATGCGCTCGCAAAACAGGCCATCCTTCTCGGCGCGATAGGTGCGGTAGTTGATCGTTTCGGGTTTCTTGACCTCCCCGAAGGACCAGGCACGGATATCGTTCGGCGATGCCAAACCGATTTTGACATTGCCATAATCGTTGATGCGGTCGTAAATGTTGCCCAACATCTGGTTCAATCCTTCTTCCTGCGTTGGTTTCGCTGCCTGCTCAACGCGATTTATTCAGCCGCCACGCTCATCGCCGCGGCGGATTCGGTCTGTGCCTGTGTCGCAACGTCCAACTTCATGGCCACGACACCACCCATTTTCTTAAAGCCCATCTCCTCGCAGAAGTCAGCCTCCGTGCCGTAACACAGCACGTGGATGTCTTCGACGCCGAATGCCCGAAGGGCTTCGATCACGCGACGGGCCATCTCATGCGCAATGCCGTCACTGTCATGCTCAATGCGCCCCTCGACGCGCGTCACGGCAGCCGGTCCCTGAAACGCCGGATCGAGCTTGCACTCGGCCAACTGGCCTCGCACACCGTCGGTCGTCCCGCGGGCGATGCCGATCAACCGTCCATCCTTCCGCGCGGTGACAAAGCAGCGACTCTGCTCAATCATGCGCGCAAGCTTTTCCCGCGACTCGGGTCTGTGGTGATGCTGCTGGTCGTAAAAGGCAGCCAACTCATCCACTTCCACGGATTCAACCGTTTCATACATGACTTCAGACACTGCGCGACCTCCTTACTCTAAGGTCCATCGCCGATCAGATGATGCGGCGTTTCTCGAGCTGAATGTTCATCCCCAGCCCGCGTATTTCGTTACACAACACGTCGAACGACACGGGCGTACCCGCCTCGAGCGTATTCGTGCCTTTCACCATGGATTCGTACAGCTTCGTGCGACCTTCGACGTCGTCACTCTTGACGGTCAAAAGCTCCTGCAGAATGTGGGCGGCGCCATAAGCCTCCAAACCCCACACCTCCATCTCGCCGAACCGCTGACCACCGGTCCGCGCCTTGCCGCCAAGCGGCTGCTGCGTGATCAGGCTGTAAGGACCGGTCGCACGCGCGTGAATCTTGTCATCGACAAGGTGGTGCAGCTTGAGCATGTAGATGTATCCAACGGTCACGTTCTCATGCAGTGGATCACCCGTGCGACCATCGTAAAGCTGGACCTTTCCACCATGAGGCATCTCCGCGAAGATCCGGCGGGCTTGATCGCGATCGCGATAGTCCATTTCGTCGCGGACCTTGCGGCAGTGGGCGTTGCACTCGTCAATCGCGTCGTGAATCTCCTGCTCCTTGGCACCATCGAAGACCGGCGTGATCGCCTGGAAACCGAGAATCTTCGCCGCCCAACCGAGATGAGTCTCCAGAATCTGGCCGACGTTCATACGCGACGGCACGCCCAGCGGATTGAGCATAATCTCGACCGGCGTCCCGTCGTCGAGGAACGGCATGTCCTCTTCCGGCAGGATTCGTGCAATCACGCCCTTGTTGCCGTGACGACCAGCCATCTTGTCGCCCACCGACAACTGCCGCTTCGTGGCCACGTAGATCTTGACCATCTCGAGCACGCCCGAGGGAAGCTCATCACCACGTTTCATGTGCGCGACCTTGCGATCGCGCTCCTCGATGATGGCCGAGATGCGCGGCCAATAACGCTCCACAACCTCCAACGCCGCCGGCCTGGCCGACGCGGGCTTGACCCACTTGAGGTCACGGGCTTCGACTTGCGCGGTGAAGCTCTCGATCTGCTCGAGAATCACCTCGTCGAGGTCACTGCGACCCACGATCTGACGCGTCGTCGGGTCGACCATGTCGTGACCCATGTCCTCGGTCAGCTCGTGGCACATGGTCTTGAACAGCGCGATCAACGCTCTGTTCGACTTGGCTTCGTATTCCTTGATCTCCTGCTCCAGCGCTTTCTTCTGAGCATCGCTCATGTGGACGCGACGGCTGAAGCGCTTGGTATCGATGACGGTGCCCTCCTCGCCCGATGGCAACTCGAGCGAGTCGTTCTTCACATCCTCACCGGCACGACCGAAGATCGCATGCAGGAGTTTCTCTTCCGGTGTCAGCTCGCTCTTGGACTTGGGACTGACCTTGCCGACGAGGATGTCGCCGGCCGCGACACGCGTGCCAATCTGGACAACACCATTCTCATCGAGACTGCGAAGCGCCTTCTCGCTGACATTCGGGATGTCGGCGGTGAATTCCTCGCGACCGAGCTTGGTCTCGCGAATCTCCACGTCGTACTCGTCGATGTGGATGCTCGTGAAGACGTCGTCGCGAACGAGACGCTCACTGATCAGGATGGCGTCCTCGAAGTTGTATCCGTCGTAGGTCATGAACGCGACGAGCACATTCTTGCCCAACGCCAACTCGCCATACCGCGTGGCCGGCCCGTCGGCGATGATCTGCCCTTCCTTCACGCGGTCGCCCGGCATCACCAGCGGCACCTGATTCAGGCAGGTGCGCTCATTGAGCCCCTGGAATTTCCGCAGGACGTATTCATCGGTTTCGCTGACGACGATGCGCTCTGCGTCGACGTAGGTCACCTTGCCCGCCTTGGCGGCGCGAACCACCATGCCGCTGTTCTCAGCCACCGGACGCTCGACGCCGGTCCCGACGATCGGCGCTTCCGGCTTGAGCAACGGAACCGCCTGCCGCTGCATGTTCGATCCCATCAGCGCGCGGTTGGCGTCATCATGCTCGAGGAACGGAATCAGCGAAGCCGACACACCCACGGTCTGCTTCGGCGACATGTCCGCGTACGCCACTTCGGTATGCTCAGCCGTGCTCAGTTCACCGTGGGCTCGGACGATCAGGTTCCCCTCGCGCAGCTTATTGGCTTCGGGGTCGATCGCCTCGGGCGGTGCGAGAATGTGTCGCATTTCCTCGTCGGCGCGGAGGTACACCACGTCTTCGGAGACCTTGCGACTCTTCTCGACCTTGCGATACGGCGTCACGAGGAATCCGTAATCGTCCACGTCGCTGTAAATGCTCAATGAGGCGATCAGACCGATGTTCGTGCCTTCCGGCGTCTCGATCGGGCAGATGCGACCATAGTGACTGATGTGCACGTCACGCACTTCAAAACCGGCACGCTTTCGGTTCAGGCCACCCGGACCCAACGCCGACAGACGTCGCTCGTGGGTCAACTGTGACAGCGGATTGGTCTGGTCCACAACCTGCGACAATTCGCTGCGACCGAAGAAGAACTCGATGCTCGAACTGATCGACTTCGTGTTGATCAATTCGGCAATACGTCCGATGCTCTCCGGATCCTTGAGGCTCATACGCTCCTGGACGGTGCGACGCAGCTTGAGGAAGCCCTTGCGAATCTCATCGGCGGCCAATTCATCAATCGTCCGCAGACGGCGGTTGCCGAGGTGATCGATGTCATCAACCTCGAAGCGTGATTCACCCGTCCGCAGCAGCAACAGGTACTTCGTGCAGGCGACCACGTCCTCAACCCGCAGAACCATGATCGAATCGTCGACATTCGTCTCCAGCTTGCGGTTCAGGCGAAATCGGCCAACTTTGCCAAGCCGATAGCGGTTGTCGTCGAAGAACTTCTCCTGGAACAGCTTGCGGGCTTTGTCGAGCTGCGGCGGGTTGCCCGGACGCAGACGGCTGTAGATCTTGAGCAGTGCTTCTTCATGCGACCGCGTGCTGTCCTCGGCCAATGTATTGAGCATCAGCGGGTCGCTCACGTCGGTGATGACCTCGATCTGCTTGAGGGCGGAGTTCTGAATGCGTGTGACGGCGTCGCCCAGCTGACAACCCGAGCGGACGATCTCCTCCTCGGTCTCGTCGTCGACGATGGTCGACACGCTGTACATCTCCGGCTTGAGCGCGGAGGTCTTGACCTGCTTGGTCTTGTGGAACTCACGGACAATCGACTCGTCGCTGCTGTACTTTTCATCCATCGCGCGGATGAAACACGTCGCGGCGATCTTGCTCGACTGGTCGATGCGGACAGCCAGCAGATCCTTCTTGGTGACGTTGACCTCGATCCAGCTGCCACGCTCGGGAATGATGCGGCAGGCGTGGAACGCACGGTCGCCCTCGCTCTGATCCTTCACAAAGTCGACACCCGGCGAGCGGTGTAGCTGCGAGACGATGACGCGCTCGGCACCATTGATGATGAATTCACCGCCGCCGATCATGATCGGCAATTCGCCGATGTAGATCAGATCCTCCTGAATCTCATCGTTGTCCTTGCGAAGCAGCCGCAAACGCACACGCAGCGGCATGCCGAACGTCAGCCGCAACTGCCGACACTCGTCTGTCGTGTAGCGCGGCTTGCCCAGTTCGTAGCTGATGTACTGCAGGGACATGTTCCCGTCGTAGCTTTCGATCGGGAACGATTCGCGCAGCAGCCCTTCCAAGCCAAAGCCTTCACGATCCTTCGGCTCGACGTGTTCCTGCAAAAACCGTGCGTACGATTCCGTCTGAATGCGAATCAGGTCCGGGATCGGCAACGCATCCCCGAGCTTTCCGAAGTTCCGAACCGGTAACCAAGTGAGCATCTTCAACAATCCCTTTCCATCTCATGCCGCCAACATCGCGGCACGCCGACGCTGAGCCTTCACCACGACACAGCGCAAACGCCGAAAATTCGGACGCCTCTCGACTTCCACTCAATCACGCCAAGGCAGGATCGCCCGCGCGTGACACATGGCGCGCACGGATCACCGTCGCACCATGTCGTGCTCGTTGTTCATTCCGGGACAGGTCATCGCCACGGGAGCATCTGTGCGATCGGGCGTCCCACCGATTCCCTCGCGGGCATCAGCCGGCGTCTTGCAACACCACCCGTTCTGTCTCGCTCCCCGACGATCAATCGGGAAAAACGTCACCGGCGGGCAAAGCACCCGCCGGTGCGGGAAAACTACTTGATCTCGACGGCGCCGCCGGCTTCCTCGAGTTCCTTCTTGAGGGCTTCGGCATCTTCCTTCGAAATGCCCTCTTTGACCGGCTTTGGTGCGTTGTCCACCAATTCCTTGGCTTCCTTGAGACCAAGACCAGTCGCACCGCGAACAGCCTTGATCACCTGGATCTTCTTGTCGCCAGCAGCCGCCAAAATGACGTCAAACGAGGTCTTCTCCTCGGCAGCTTCACCACCGCCACCACCACCGCCACCAGCGGCCATCACAACACCGCCACCGGCAGGCTCGATCCCGTGGACTTCCTTCAGGCAGTCCACCAGATTCTGTGCATCCTTCACCGTCAATCCAACAAGCTTGTCCGCCAATTCCGTGATCTCAGCGGTGAATTCCTTCGCAGGTGCCTCAGCCATTGCTACCAAACTCCTTCTTATGCATCGCCGGACCAATAGGCGGTATCAACGCGACACCATTTCATCCCGCAAACCTGCGGAACCTGCCGATCCTCGGCGTCAAAATCCCAATTACACGACCAGCCGAACCACGTCACACGGTTCGCCGGCAAACGCTCGCCTACTCCTTATCCGCCATCGCCTTCAGGCAACCCGCAATCTTCGCCTGCGGCGAGGACAACGCGCCAGCCAGCGAACGGCCCGGCGAGCCGATCAAACCTGCCAAGTCGCCGAGAATCTCCATCCGGCTTTTCATCTTGGCCATCTCGGACACGGGCGTGATTTCCGAGTCGCCCAGCAGAAGACCGTTCTTCAACACGATCTTCGGATACTCCTTGAGCATCCCGGCAACCGTCTTGGCCACCTCGACGATGGAATCGCCACCGGTCAGCAGCGCACAAGGCCCTTCCAGACTCTCACCCAGCGCGTTCAGCGGACCATCCGCGAACGCCCGGCGGGCGAGGCTGTTCTTGATCACCTGGCAGGTGATCGATTTCTCACGGAGTTTACCGCGAACCGCCTGGGTCTCTTCGACCGTCAGTGCCGTGATGTCGACCACGCACGCTTCCTCCACACCGACATAGCGGCTGCGAAGCGTATCGGTCACCATTTCCTTGAGGGCTTTACTCATGATATTCGTTCCACAAAAAGACCAGGCGTATCACGCGTGCCTTCTGATTGTTAACCAAACCCCTACGACTGATCCACCGCCAGCGACACCGACGGCGTCATCGTCGCCGACAGCGATACGCGCTTGATGTACGTTCCCTTTGCGGCGGCTGGCTTGATCTTCTGAATCTGATGAACCACCGCCTCGATATTCTCTTTCAGGTCGGCCGTCGGAAAACTCACCTTGCCAACCGGAAGATGAATGTTGCCGCCGGCATCATTGCGATACTCGAGCTTGCCAGCCGCAAATTCCTTCACCGCCGTCACGATGTCCGGCGTCACCGTGCCCGCCTTCGGGGTCGGCATCTTGCCCTGAGGACCGAGAACCTTACCGAGTCGGCCAACCTTGCCCATCATCGATGGATGCGCGATGGCGACATCGAAGTCCATCCAGCCCTTGTTAATCTTGTCGACCAACTCATCGGAACCGGCTTCGATGGCGCCGGCTTCTTTCGCTTCGGCCGCCTTGTCGTCGTCGCAAAAGACGATGACCGTCTTGGTCTTGCCGATGCCCTTCGGCAGCGACATCGAACCACGCAGCATCTGATCAGCCTGCTTCGGGTCGATCCCGAGATGCATGCACAACTCGACCGTCTGGTCGAATCCCTTGCGCTTGCGGCCATTCTTATAGCCACGGTCCGACCCGACGCCCGCCAAACGCTTGACCGTCTCAATGCCGGCATCCAGCTCGACAGACTCCTTCGAGCCACCGCCGGCGTCCAACTGCTTGCGATACCGAACACTCTGTTTTGGCATATCTCAAACTCCACCGGCCCGCCGGCCGGAATCACTTCCTAGTCCACCACCGTGATGCCCATCGAGCGAGCGGTACCAGCCACAATCCGGCCGGCTGCCTCGACGTCGTACGCATTCAGGTCGTTCAGTTTCTTTTCCGCAATCTCGCGGACCTGCGCCATCGTCACCGAACCCACCTTCTCCTTGTGCGGCACGCCGCTGCCCTTGGCGACACCAGCCGCCTCCTTGAGCAACACCGCCGCCGGCGGACTCTTCACCTCATAGGTGAATGAGCGATCACCATAAACCGTGATCACCACCGTCACCGGCATGCCGTTCAGGTCGGCCGTCGACGCATTGAACTGCTGGACGAACTGACCAATATTGACACCCTGCGCACCCAGCGCGGGACCGATCGGTGGAGCCGGGGTCGCCTGACCACCCGGTGCCTGCAACTTGATGGTTCCGGTTACTTCCTTCTTAGCCACTGCAATTACCTCGTATCACGAAACCACGAACAGATGGGCACGCTTCGCCCACCGCACAGGTTCAGTTCACTTTTTCAAGCTGCCAGTACTCAACTTCAACCGGCGTTGCACGACCAAACACCTGCAACACAACCGTCACCATGCCGCGACGCTCATCGAGGGATTCAACCTCGCCCTCGTAGTTCTCAAAACTGCCTTCGGTGATCTTGACCACCTCGCCCTTCTTGAGGTCCATCCCGGAAAGACCAGGCGCCTCTTCGGACGTCTCACAAGCAGCCAGCATCTGCACGACATCATGCTCGGACATCGGGATCGGCTTGCCCGACGACGCAATGAAATCGCCGACACCCGACGATTCCTTGATCGTGAACCAGACATCCTCGGGAATCGAACCGTCATCCTCCGTGCACATCTCGACGAAGACGTAGCCGGGATAGAGCTTGCGCTCCGTAATCCGAACCTGCCCCGCCTTCATCCGTCGCTCCTTGAGCGTCGGAACGAGCACGCGACCGATGCGATGCTCAAGTCCCTCGATCTTGATCTTGCGATCAAGCCCTTCGCGAACGCGGTTCTCCTTGTTTGAAGCGACACGAAGCACGTACCACTTCATTCCAGGGGCGGTCGAATTGGCGTTTTCCGAAGCCATTTCGTCCGTCGTCATGACCCGCCCCCGATGACCTTCAGGAAGGTGAACACACGAATGAAGATGAAGTCCGCAACGAACAACAACAGCGCGAGCAGAATCGTGAACACAATCACGACTTTCGTCGAACCGATCAACTCATTGCGAGTGGACCAGCTCACCTTCTTCATCTCGCTCTCAGTCGCGATGAAGAAGTCACACGAACCTCGGTTCACACCGACGATCCACCAGATGACGAATCCAATCGTAGCCACGACCACGAATGGGATGCCGATCTTCACCCAGAGCGTCCAGGCGGCGTCGTCGGCGAACACAATCTGGTTGTACAGAAAGTTGCCGCCAGACAGCGTCAGCAGACCCGCACCCACAGCGGTGCCCATCCGGGTGTAGTATCCCTGACCGGGCTTGTACATCTCGAAGAACGATTGGCCACCACCGCCAGGCGGAGACGACGTTCCACGACCCGATGACGGCCCGCTGCCCGACTTACTATCCTTGGACGATCGGTCGACAGTGGCTGTCGCACCGCCCGCCTTGTCGCCGCCAACATCCTGCTGCGAAGAATCGGACATCGCCGAATCCTTTCACCAACTGCTGCCCGCCACGCTGCTTGCCATACCCTGCGTGGTCAATCTACCCAGGAGCGGAGGGACTCGAACCCCCAACCGCCGGTTTTGGAAACCGGTGCTCTGCCAAATTGAGCTACGCTCCTCCGAACCGGCCTCACACCGTCGGCGAGGAACGGCCCATGTATTACTTACGCTTGAGTTTGTGCACCGTCCGCTTTCGCAAACGGGGGCAATATTTCTTCAGCTCGAGCTTCGGAACACCACCCATCACATTCACCGACGTGCGATAGTTCAGATCGCCCGTTTCGGTGCATTGCAACCACACATATTCGCGTTTCTTTGATTTTGCCATGATGCCTCTCCGGCCGCTGCCTCAGCGACTACTCGAGGATCTTCGTGACAACGCCCGAACCAACCGTTCGGCCACCCTCACGAACCGCGAAACGAACACCCGACTCCATGGCAACCGGCTTGCCAAGCTTGACCTTCATCGTGACGTTGTCACCCGGCATGCACATCTCAGCGCCGCCCATCAGATCCAGCGAACCGGTCACATCCGTCGTGCGGAAGAAGAACTGCGGACGATACCCGTTGAAGAACGGCGTATGACGACCACCCTCTTCCTTCGTCAACACGTACACCTCGCACTCAAACTCCGTGTGCGGCGTGATCGTGCCGGGAGCAGCCAACACCTGGCCGCGACTCAGTTCTTCCTTGCCGATACCACGCAGCAGGCAGCCAACGTTGTCGCCAGCCATGCCCTGATCGAGCAGCTTGTTGAACATCTCAACGCCGGTCACGGTCGTCTTCTTCGACTCTTCCAGACCGACGATCTCGACCTCATCACCAACCGTGACAATGCCGCGCTCAATACGACCCGTACCGACCGTACCACGACCCTTGATGCTGAAGACGTCCTCAACCGCCATCAGGAACGGCTGATCCGTCACGCGGGCAGGCTCTGGAACGTGTGCATCAACGGCGTCCAGCAACTCCTGAATGCTCTTGGTCGCCTCAGGATCACTCGGGTTGTTCAACGCAGCAAGCGCCTGACCACGAATCACAGGTGCATCGTCGCCCGGGAAGTCATACTTGCTGAGCAACTCGCGAACCTCAAGCTCGACCAGGTCCAACAACTCCTCGTCATCAACCAGGTCGCACTTATTCAGGAACACCACCAGGTACGGAACGTTAACCTGACGGGCCAGAAGGATGTGCTCGCGCGTCTGCGGCATCGGTCCATCAGCCGCGGACACCACCAGGATCGCGCCGTCCATCTGGGCGGCACCGGTGATCATGTTCTTGACATAGTCGGCGTGACCAGGGCAGTCGATGTGCGCGTAGTGACGCTTGTCCGTCTCATACTCAACGTGCGACGTCGCAATCGTCATGATCTTCGTCGCATCGCGGCGACCCTGCGATTCAGACGCCTTGGCCACCTCGTCGTAGGCGATACCCTTGGAAAGGCCCTTCGCAGCTTGCGTCATCGTGATGGCCGCCGTCAGCGTCGTCTTGCCGTGGTCAACGTGACCAATCGTGCCAACATTGACGTGCGGCTTGGTTCGCTCGAATGTTTCCTTAGCCATCTGCTGTTCTATCCTCCACTCTGGTGTTTCTCGCTACGCGCCCCGCACATAACACGCGACAGGCGGCTCGTTTCTCTTTGTTCAATCCGCCGAACCAGGCTCACACGATTCCTGCGTTCGACGGGGCAACGGCGGCTTCACAGGCCGATCGGTCCTGCCCCGAAATAGACAAAGCTGCTGACGGGACTCGAACCCGTGACCTCGTCCTTACCAAGGACGCACTCTACCGACTGAGCTACAGCAGCAAACCGATCACGATCGAGTCCGTCCGGAACGCCCGTTGCGACAGACCAAAAGAAGATGCACCTGCACTACTTCAGGTCGTTTCGCCTGACGTTCTCACAATGACATCCCGCCCACAAGTCCAGCTATTCCTTCGACTTAGCCGTCATTGATCAAAATGGCGGGAGACTCAAAGCCTCGCGAGTATAGGCATCATTCGATTTCTGTCAAATCCAAAAAAACACGCCAAACCCACGACATCTCGGCCAACATTCAAGCCCATGCCCCATCACCCGCCACGCCGCGTGCATGGGCATAACGTCAAAATTCACCGCAACTTATAACCTCGATCCGCAAGCCGGTTTGTACTTTGCAACCCCGTGAAGTATCATCGCCGATCCGACAGTGCAGCCGCCCGCAGGAGCCCACCGTGATCCGCACCCCGTTCGATCCGTCTCAGTCCCGACAACCCCCACCCCAGTCGGCAACACACAACCCGCGCGGGATCACCGCTGCGCATCCACTCGAAATCCGCGAATCCGGTCACCCGATCCCGCGAAAAACACTGCGAACGGACAATCCCGCGAAACCGCGCTCGCTCAAGAGACGTTGGTTTCTCTCGCTGTTTCTCGCCATCGGTGCCGGAATCGTCGTCGCAGCGGCAGGGGAACTTCGCTACCGAGCCACCGGCACCTTCACCGCCCCCAGTACACCAGCAGAGTGTCGCCGTGAATTCCTGGAATATCTCTGGCAACAGCAACAGGAAGGCGCCATCCGCAAGGGTTGGGCTGTCCACTCCCATGCTGAGAAAAGCACCATCGAAGTCTCCATCACCCACAAGACGCCGGAATCCGCCAAGAACACCATTCTCACGCTTGCCGACGGATTGCGCGAGTTTCTCAGAATACGTGAAGAAGCGGCTGCAACCCTCGACGAAGACACCAACCGTGTCCTCGAAGACCTCATTGGCGAACTGAGCACCGAAGCCCAGGAGCAATCTCGCAAGCTCAATCAATCCGGCGACGCATCACAGGACCCACTCCTCGATCAGCGACGATTGCGCACATCACTTGCTGATCGGGTACTTGAGCTGAATCAACTCCGCGCAAGCGAAGCAAAGGCCATCGAACAACTCGATCTCCTGGAACAGGCCAACGTCGACCAGCAAGTCCTCGTCACAGACGAAGACCGACAGAATGCGTACGACAAACGATCCGATCTCGTGCAGGACGCAGAGCAACTCGTCGTCCAACTGACCCAAGCCAGGCGGTTCATGGACAGCGTCTGGCAGTCCACCACGCCACATATCGATCAGTTGCTGTCGTCTGCTGCCGCTTCTGCGCAAGCCGGCGCCTATCAGCCAAACGAGGACACGAACAGCCCCGCTCACCTGTTCACAAGGACCGCCTCGCTATACCAGCAGCGACTTTCAAGGTTTGCACGCCAATGGACATCAGCGTTCGCGACGCTCCGCGAAGCGGCGATCGACCCGCACAATCCCGTCGTGATGGAGCGTCATCGCGAGCTTAACGACATGCTCGGCGACTTCCTTTACCACGCCGGCAAACTCATGGACACCATGCACGATCACACGCGCCGGCTGACCGAATCCGCCGCCTCCGCCGATGGCGACCAGCGCACCGTCGCCGCCATCCGGCGCAGCTTCCACCGCCTTGAATCCAGCCACCGCCAGTTCGAATTTGCCGCATCCGACATCCGACGGCGAAACAACTTTAGGCTCGACTCCGCCCTCAAATCCGCCGGCGGGCTGCTCGGACGCATCCGCGAGGAAATGCAATCGATCGACGCACAACTCGTTCGCGACGCCAAGACAAAGTGGCTCGACGAGCGTAAGGCCGAACGCCTCTCATTGGCGACGCACATTCAGAATCTCCGCGACACGATCAACAGCCGCATCGATGAAATGATTGCCATCCAGGATCAGCTCGTCGAGACGATGCCGAGAATCGAGGCACACCTGCGCGACCACGTGGCCGCTGAAACCGCCCGATCGCGCATCGCCGAGATCAACAAGCAACTCATCCAGCGCGAAAAGACGCTCGAGGAATTCCGCCAACGCGGCGACATCCGCCGGCAGCTCTACCGTACCGAGCTAATCGGAACACACGTTGACGACGTTCCAGCCAACATCCGTGAGCGCATGCTCTTCGGACTTGGCGCAGCACTGGCCACGTTCGTCACCTGCCTCGCATTGACGACGCGACTACGTTTTGTAAATGGCTAACAGCGATTGACCGCGAATGGTGATAAGTGCGGGGTCAGACGATGTTGATCCGCTTGCGACCGGCCCGACGCTTCCGGTTGATCATCTTGCGGCCGCTGGCAGTTCGCATTCGTGCCCGAAAGCCCTGCTTGCGAGCGCGTTTAATCTTGCTGTTTCGACGTGGATAATGCATGCAACACCTGATGCGATTCGACTACACGACTCCATTTCCCGACCGGCGACGCATCCCGCCTCTCAGCCGAGCGGAGAACTGTAACACACCCGCCAGACACCTGCAACATCGCCGCACCGGGCAACTTCCCGGATCGCCAGCCTCCATGGTGCAGGGCGATCCCAGTCAGTCCGCTACCCCATGAACAGCCGTCAACGTTCACGCCCTGCCCCCCCGCCATCACGCGCATACCCCACAAACCCGATCTGCACGTCATTTGCGACCCAATCGACCTGCCGGAGACCGCGATCAACCCGGCAGGCAAAAGCACAACACAGCCAACGTCCGAAAACATGATGACGACCGAGTTGTGATACTTCAAAAAATACCGGACTTCCCCTGAATTCCGTGCCCCAACACGCTCGATGATTTGGTAAGCTAGTGCAACGAGTGGCTTCATAAGCCAGCACTGCAGCATTCTCAGTGCGGGTGGCCTCTCAAGTTCAAGAAACCGGCCCATGGCGAACGTCGCACCCGAAGAGATGGATCCTGCGACGTCCGCGATCGGCCCGTGAGACGATCGCGTGACCCAGTCAGAAGCGCTCCAACGCGCGCAGGAAATCACCGGCTACACGTTTCGAGACCCCGCTCGCCTCCACCGCGCGCTCACGCACGCGTCCTTGGCCGACCATCGCCTCGAAAGCAACGAACGACTCGAATTCCTCGGCGACGCCGTGCTCGGACTCGTGGTCTGCGAAGAGCTGTACCGCGTGTTTCCGGATGAACTGGAAGGCGAACTGACCAAGCTCAAGTCAGCCGTCGTATCCCGCCGTACCTGCGCCGACATCGCCGACCGCATGCAACTCACCGAGCTAATCTTCCTGGGCAAGGGCATGGAGGGACGTGGGAAAGTCCCCACCTCGCTGCGGGCGGCCGTCTTTGAATCCATCATCGGCGCGATTTTCCTCGACGGCGGGTTCGAGGCTGCCAAGGACTTCATCCTCGAACACATTCGCGATCACATCGAAGCAGCCGCCGAGTCAGACCACCAACACAACTTCAAGTCCCTGCTCCAGCAGCACGCCCAAAGGCAACTCTCGGCCACGCCGCACTACGAGCAACTCGACGAGAAAGGCCCGGACCACAGCAAGTGCTTCGAAATTTGCGTGACCATCGGTGGCAGACGCTTCAAGTCTGCTTGGGGCAACAGCAAAAAGGAAGCCGAGCAAAAAGCCGCCTATCTCGCCATGCAGGAACTCAGCCGCGCGGACTTTGATGTAACGGAATTGGGCCTCGACATCGCGTAAGGCGTCGCACCCGACCTGTCCGGCTGTCGCACCAAGGCTTGCCTGCGCAACAAAAAAAGGCGCCCCATTCGGGACGCCTTCGATTTGGTACATTTCGAGTGTCCGCGATCGGTTAGATCGAGTCGAGGAACTTTCGAACAGCCGCACGCTGCCGCGTTTTCAAACGAAGATACGCATCGCGCGACGCAGCCGCTTCACCACCATGCTCCATGATGGCCGCGTCATACTTTGACATGTCGTCGGTATCGCGCGCCCGTCCGTCATGCAGCAACTGTGGTCGCAGGCGAACACCCCACAACGGGGCGGTCTTCATCTCAAAACCCTGCGCGTCGCCCTGCACAATCTGGTCACCCAACGCCCCCATGTCGTGCAACAGCATGTCAGAGAAGAGGAACACGGGCTTGTTCGACAACGCAGCAACCTCATTCGGCGCCGTGAACAGCACCGGCGTGTGACAATCTGCACAACCAATCTGGCGGAACAGGAAGAAGCCGCGGTTGTTCAACGACGGCAATCGTGGAACCGGTGCGAGGAACCGCTGGAAATTGGCCATACGGTTGAAATTGGAGATGCCGTTCATATCCGGCACGTCCTCCGGATCCTCGATCATGTCGCAATCACCCAGGGCAGGCGGATGAACGCCATTCGGGTCATTGTCCTGCATGAAGACGATATTCGTAACGCCCGTCTCTTCCTTCTGGGCATCCGCGGAGAACGTATCAAGCGTCGCCACCTGGGCCTTCCAGCCAAAGCGACCCACGCGCTCGACCCCCTCGATCGGATCCATCACGATATGGGCGCGGCCACTGATCCCGTCGCCGTCCGCATCAGTTGGATCTTCCAGGGCGAGGATCGTCTCGTCGGCGATCGCCTCCATCAACCCAGTGCCAAAAGTAGGCGTCGTGATCCGAAGTGCTGTCACGGTCGCCTCGTCAGGAATGACCTCCTGACATTCGTCCATATTGTTGATCACGGAGGACTGCAGCAAAGAGCCGCCGAAGTCGGCCATCGGGTCGAACTCACCCTTGCCGATCAGGCGGCCGAACCGCTCAACTTTCTTTACGCCCGCACCACCAATACCACCCAAGGAGTGGCACGAAGCGCAGTTATTGTCATTGAAAATCGGGCCAAGCCCGTCTTCCGTCCCCAATTCACGCTGGAACTCTGCCAAACCTTCCTCGAACAGCGCCAACTGATCAGGCGTCAGTCCGGGAAGCGGACGTGCGAAATCGTCCTTGTCGCCCATGCCAAACGCAACGACTTCGACGTGTTCGTTGTCGCTATTTCCGGATTCCATCCCAGGCAGATTGCCACTGGCAGCGCCCACCTGCTTTCCATCACCTTCGCGCGCGTTTGGATCCTCGTTCAACCCGCCGCCGGCGAGAATCGTCGCCGATCCGACGCACAAGGCCAACGCAACCACCAACGGTCCCATCATCCAACGATGTCCTGATCTCATTTGATCACTGCTCCACATGACTTGCGACGTTACGACCCTGCTCGTAAGCGTTCCCCGGGGACAGATTCCCTCGCGTCATGGTGTGCATGGTACCAGAGGCTGCGAAGCCGGTTCAAGCCTCAGTTCACGCCCCAACCAAGCCCAACGACTCAGATCGGTGGAAAATGAAGGGAAATTTGAGAATCTGGGGCCAGTTTGTCACCCGCCCTGTAAAAACGAGAGCGACGCCGTCGACCGCACCGTGTCGATGCACGAATTTCAGCCAAAAAAAAACTGCGACCGGGAGCGAGTCCCAGCCGCAGATCAAGTCAATCGATGCGACGAAAACGATGCCTATTCTTCGTCCTGCTCCAGCATCTTGCGAAGTTGCGTATTCTCACGACGCGTGGCTTCAAGGTCGAACAGCATGTACTTGATCGACAATCGCAGGAAGTCGATGCTCTCCTGCAACTGGCCTACCGTCTCTTTCAACTGCTCATGACGTGCGCGGGTCTGCTCGGCCAACGCCGACAACCGTTCCCGATCCTCTTCCGGCAACGTGCCGATTTCCGCAACGAGTTCCGCCAGTTTCTTCTGAAATGTTTCTTCGTTCATGCTCACTTCTTTTCTCCATCATCGAAGTCGTGTCGGCGAGGCACGACTTCAGACGCTTCTCTCCAAATTCTGTGTCCCATTCTACCCCGTCCGCACGGTGCAAGTCACATCCGTCACGCACGAAACTTAAGTGAAAAACAGCATCATGCGTGCCAGGATGGCGACGGTGTCGGTATTCATGGACGTGGTTCCGATAAAAGCAGACCGTGTCGAATACACAGCGAATTCCGGCGCATTCGACGCGTGCCCGGCTCATGCGTCGGATTGTGTCGGATGATGAAAAAAAGAAACGTGACGGACTCTGATTGCTGCATGGCGTCACGTCGCGCCATCATCAATCAGGTCCGATACGTCGTCCGCACGACGTCGGCCAACACCTCGACCATCGTGATCAGGTCGAGAAAGTTGTGGTGCAGAATGGCGCACATGCGATCGGCGATCCGGGTCTGAACGAACTCATGGTACGCCGTTGGAATCTCCGAACCCGGGATGTCATCCACCCGCCGCCGACCGCACACGAATCGCTCCAGCGTCTGCAGCTTGCAGTCGGGCAGGATCGTCTTGAAGCGTCGACGACACACGTGCAGCAGGTCGACGTGCCCCGCCGGCGGATGCAGTGGCACCCGCGAAACGGCCGCCCGATCCGCCACAAAAGGCCAATCGAAACTCTTGCCGTTAAACGTCACAAGATGAGGCCGACTGGCCAGAAGCGACGCGAAGTGCTGCAGAATGGCGGCTTCCTCGGCGTAGGAGCGCGCCAACATCTGCTCGACCACGAAGTTGCCGTCATCGATGTACATCGCACCGATCAGAAAGACAGGCGTTCCCGCGAATCCGCACGTCTCAAGATCCATGAACAGCAGGTCACGCGCGCCAGCCTCCGCCGCCGCTTGCAGGTCCTCCAGCGCGTCAACGCGGGGGACGAGCGAAGCAGACAACACCTTGTCCAGCCACGCCGACGACTCGACGGCAGTCTGCCAATCGGGGTTCCCACGACGCTCGATCAGGTAGAACGTCTGGTCACCAGCACCTGCCACCCGACCCGCCACCAGCGATTCCAGATCGCGCGGCCGCGCCTTGTCCGCGCGCGGCGCCCCAAGCCGATCCCCGGTCGTGATCGAGGCGCCCAGCCCACCGCGATTGAGTTTCTCCAGTCGTGCCCGCAGGTCGTTGCGATCCATATCCCTGCCATCATAGCAACGGACGCCGACCAGACACTACCCCGAATCGATGGGCCATGATTACAATCCCGCGAGATGCGATTCAGATTGCTGACCTACAACATCCACAAAGCCATCGGCATGGACGGGAAGTACCGCCCCGACCGGATCATCGCCGTTCTGCAACATCACAATGCCGACATCGTGCTGCTGCAGGAGGTCGACCGCGGCGTTCCCCGTTCCAATCACGAAGACCTCGCTTCGCTGCTCGGACGGTCGTTGCAGTACGAATACCGGGCTGCGGGCATGAATGTCGTGATGAAACGCGGGCGATACGGCAACGCAACGCTCACCCGTTTTCCCATCAGCCGCCAGCGCAACATCGACCTCACCGTCGCCTGGCGCAAACGACGCGGTGCCCAGCACACGTCGATCACCGTCACCAACAGCAAGCCCGGCATCTCGGTCGACATTTTCAACATTCATCTCGGGTTGTCGGCGATGGAACGCAGAAGACAGGTGGCAGACTTGCTCTCGTCGAAGCAGATCACATCACTGCCCGTCGATCAACCGGTCATCATCGCCGGAGACATGAACGATTGGCGTGGCGTGCTCAAGCGGCAGCGATTCACCAGTCAGGGTTTCGTCTGCGCGACGAACAGGCGCCCCGGTTCGCGATGGGCCATCAAGACCTTCCCCAGCATCGCCCCCACCGGCGGGCTGGACAAGATCTTCTACCGAGGCCCGATTCGCCCTATTCGCGTTTTTCGGAGTCGTCTGCTGCTGGCTCAGGAGGCGAGCGATCACCTCCCCGTGATTGCGGATTTTGAACTTGCGGCACCAGCATCGCTGACGGATCACGACGACCTTGCGGTTCAAAATGGGTCCGCCACCAGATCGGGAACGACTTGATCGCGCGCTGATACGCTTCGATGCCCTCATCCGGGCTACCCACCGGTCGAAACTGTTGCGACGCCGAGTTACGCGTATCCGCGCCGATCGGAAAACGCACGGACTTCAGCTCGTACCCCCGGTAGAAATCCAGACGTGTCAGCACGCCCGCCCGCCGCGATCGCAATCGGTAACTCAACAGCGTGAAGTCCACCCCCTCCATGAACGACTCGCCATCAATGGCGATGATGCAATCGCCTGGCTGCATGCCAATCACATCGGCGGAGCTGCCCTGCACAACGTGATTCACCTTGAATCCTGTCATCCCCTGCTCGACGCGCGAGTTGGTCGCGGCACTGACCGGCTCGGCGCTGATACCCAGAAACGCGGACACGTCCGGAAGGTTGCGAATGAAGAACGCCTGGACGCAAATCTCCTCTATCCGCAGCCGCACCTCGAAGTCATCTGTTTCGCGATAGTACTTGCCCAGCAGGGTCAGATCATCATCCGTCAGGTTTCGCAACGCGCGATGCGCCGCTTCCCGAAGCGCGTAGTCAGGGCCGCCAAGCTCGCGAATCGACTTTTGGACACGCCCGACGATGTCGCCCGGTTCTTCCTCGCGGGCCGGCTCTGCCTGCGCGGTCGCCACCGCGGTGCACAGCGCAAGAATCAACGCATGACAGACAGCGATTGGCGATGTTCTTAACCGACTCTTCATATTCATCCGTTGGTTGTTGCGAATGCTCGCGAACGCCTTCAAATCAGGCACTTGCGACGTCCGTCATATTGACACTGCAACCATGCTTGCAGTTTAATAACAGGTCGTGGTTGTCCCCGGGGGAAACGCTCCGGGTGCTCTGAATCAACATCATCACACCAGGGTGAAACCGCCAAAAACTCAACCCCGGGAGCATACCCATGTTCGCACGATTGTCCTCCGTGACCCTTCTCATCGCCTTCTCTGGTTTTCTGACGTTCTCAGGCTGCGAGAAGCCCGAACCGCAGATCGTCGTCGAGTACCCGACGACTCTCACCGTGCTGACCCCGCACAACCCGGACATCCGACATGAGTTTAACCGCGAGTTCACCAAATGGTACCAGAAAGAGTACGACAAGAGCGTCTCGATCCAGTGGGTCACCCGCGGCACGCCCGAATGCGTCAACATGATCGATGACATCCACACAAAGGCCACGGAAGCAGCGCCGCGCGTCAAACCGGACGTCATGTTTGGCGGTGGCGTTCCCGATCACGATGAGATCGCCAAGAGAGGTTACGCACGTCGCGTCAGTCTCGACATCGCCGACGGCGTCATTCCCGACGCCATCGCCGGACAGCAAACCAAAAACCCCGACGGATTCTGGTATGGTGTCGCCCTCTCGAGCTTCGGCATCGCACACAACAAGCAGGCGTGCGCCGACCGCAACATCACGCCGCCGCAAACGTGGGCAGACTTGGCCGACCCGCGATTCTTCGGTTGGATCGGTATTGCCGATCCCACCCGTAGCGGGAGTCACAAGCAATGCATGCTCCTGGTGCTCGATTCTCTGGGTTGGCGTGACGGCTGGTCCACAATCGTACGGACGCTCGGCAACACCCGAGCCATCCAGACGAGCAGCTCTGACGTTCTCAGGCAGGTCGCCTCCGGAATGGTCCTGGGATCCTACTCCGTCAACTTCGATGCCATGACACTCGCAGACGAAACCGATGGTCGCGTTGGCTACATCAACCCCCCCGACGCCACAGCTGCGTCTGTCGATTGCATCAGCGTCCTGAAGTGCGGGCGACAGCCGGAAATCGCACGCGACTTCGTTAAGTTCGTACTCAGCGACCTGGGGCAGTCCCTCTGGGGTGTCGATCCAGACCACCTCGGGACGTTCGGCCGACCACTGTTTCACTATCCGCTAAGTCGCAAGACGTACGAGTCGTTCACCGGGCACATGCTGTTCAGCGAAAATCCGCTCGTCGAGGACTTCGGACTGACCATCGATCCGACAAAGGCCCAGCAGCGGTTGCGGGTCATCGCACCGATGGTCCGCGCTGCCACCGGTCGCAACCACATCCTCCTGCAACGCGCTTGGCAGGCGGTCATCGAAAATGGCATGCCACAGGCTGCCCTCACGGAACTGACCACGCTTCCAATCGATGAACCCGAGGCCATTGCTGCTGCTGAAGCGCTCATCAACGCGCCCGACGGCGACGTTGACGAACTCGTCAAGGAATGGTCCGCCCTGTTCCGTGCCAAGTACGAACGCGTGCTCGGCATGATGGCCCAATAAGGTCGTCGGCTACTTGCGCGCCGCGGGTCGGCAACGCCACACGAACACCGCCACCATCAATCCGAACACCGCCATCGGCAGCACCTGCTGCATCGCGGGCGATGTGATCCACGCGTACCCAATCTCGCCCGGCAGCGACTTTATCGATTCGCCGTCTTCGGCGCTGATGTTCTGAATGAACACAACGGCCGCAATGGCCACCCCGAACAATCCCTCGCCGCCGACAAGACCGGATCCGAACAGCACGCCACGCTCGCGCGTCTCCGTCCGTGCTTCGTCACCGCTTGCTCGCCGTTCGAGCAACCACCGCAAGCCACCACCCAGAAACACGGGCAGCATCGTTGCGACCGGCAGGTATACACCCACCGCGAACGGCAACGACGGAATCCGTGCGAATTCGGCGACGATGGCGATCCCCGCGCCGATGGCCACCAGCGTCCATGGCAGCTTCGCCTGCAACACGCCCTCAATGACCACTTTCATCAGCGTCGCCTGCGGAGCAGCCAGTTCCGCACTACCAAGCTCATACGTCCGATCCAACAGCAGCAGCGTCATGCAGACAAACGTCGCGCTCGTGAGCACGCCGACCAACTCGCCGATCTGCTGGCGACGCGGCGTCGCGCCCAACAGAAACCCCGTCTTCAAGTCCTGCGACGTGTCACCCGCAATCGACGCCGCAATCGCCACCACGCAACCCACCGTCAACGCAGTGGCCATACCAATCGTGTCGGTCCAGCCGCAGAGTCGGAAAATGACCGAAGTGGCCAGCAGCGACGCGATGGTCATGCCACTGGTCGGGTTGGACGTCACACCGACCATGCCGACGATGCGCGACGAAACGGTCACGAAGAAGAAGGCGAAAATCGTGATCAGCATCGCAGCCAGAATGCGAATCAGCACGTTGTCGATGTTGCCGAACACCACTGGCACAAAGGCCATCACCGCAGCGATGACCAATACGCCAAGCAGGACAAACTTCAGCGGCAGATCGAGCGACGTGCGAACCTGCGTCTCGCTCTGCACACCGACGCGATTGCGCAACTGGGCCGCCCCGATCCGGAAACTCTCGATCATCGTCGGGATGCTCTTGATCAGCGTGATGAACCCCGCCGTCGCGACGGCCCCCGCGCCGATGTAGCGGACATAGCGCGTCCACAGGTCGTAAGGCGACATGTCCGTAATCAGTTTGACGGTCTCCGGATAAAACGGTTCCGTGCGTCCGTCGCCCCAGTAGGCAATGATCGGGTTGATCACCACCCACGACAGCAACGCCCCACCGACCATGATCGCACCAATCCGCGGTCCAAGGATGTACCCCACGCCGAACAATGCGGACGACATCTCAAGCCCCACTTCCGCCTTCTTGATCCCCGGAATCGCGAAGTGTGCCTTCCCAGCAACCGGCTTAAGCCACCCGAATACGAACTTGAAAAACGCCCCAACCCCAAGTCCCCAGAAGACGTTTCCAGCCTTGGCGCCGCCAATCTCACTGGCCACCAGCACTTCCGCGCATGCCGTCCCCTCAGGATAGGGCAGCTTGCCGTGCTCGCGCTCGATCAGGAAGCTCCGCAGCGGGATCATGAACAGAATGCCCATCAGTCCGCCGCACATCGCCAACAGCGTCATCTGCAACAGGCGCGGGTCCATCTCCCACATGAACAGCGCCGGCAACGTGAAAATGATCCCGCTCGCCACCGAACTGGAGGCCGACCCGATCGTCTGCGACAGGTTGGCTTCCAGCAGCGACGTCTGGAACCCCGCGCTTTGCATCGCGCGAAAAGCCGCCACGGTCATCACCGCCACCGGAATCGACGTTGAAATCGTCAGACCCGCCTTCAGGCCTAGATAGGCATTGGCCGCCCCAAAACACACGCCGAAAATGATGCCGGGAATGACGGCTTTCAGCGTGAATTCAAGAGGCGATTCGCTGCTTGAAATATAGGGTTCGTATCGCCCGCCTTCGGGGATTGGCTCATAGGCTTGTGCGGACAGACCTTCCTTGTCGCTCATCGCGTCTCCCGTTTTTGACCCGTTCGATCGTGCGTGGCTGAAACTACTGCGGGATGTTAAACGACAATTGAAGTTGTGCGAAGTCGGCGAAGTCGGCGTCCCCGTCGCCGTCGAAATCGAACACGGCGCAGATCGGGTCGACCGTTCCATCCGGGCCGGTCACGCATGCGTCATATTCCTGCACATCGCGTCGATCGACGTCGGCGTCGCAATCGTAGTCCCCCGCCGCATCGCGCGTCGCGACGGCGAGGTAGACGCCGCTGCCCCACTCGATCTGATTGTTGTCCGGCGGGGTCAGGCCGCAGTTGAAGGCGACGTCGCCACACGCATTGATCCGGACGCTTCCGCCGAAGACCGGGCTGGAGGCCGACTCCTGATCCACCCGCGCCGGCCCCAGATCCGACGGCAGGATGTCGTTTTCGGTCACAACGCGTCGCAACGTGGTTCCGTCACCGGCGAAGATGTTTCGCAACCCGTTTTCGTCAAACGCGCGGAACACGACGACGCCCTGATCGTTGACGGCTGGCCCGAAGAACTCGATGTCGCTCACCATCGGATGCGACTCTGTGGCGATTTCGATGACGGTCGACCCGTCCGACAGAAACACCCCGCGATTGTTGCCCGCGAGTCCCGCCGTGAATGCGACCCATCCCGCATCGTTCAGCCCCACGCTGTTATCAAAGCTCAGAAACATGGACCCGGGAACGCTGTCGGCATCCTCGGCGATCACGGTTGCGGAACCGTCGGACGCAAACACGACAATCTGATCCGGACGTTCGTTGCCGAACTGACCGGCTGCCCCAAGCCGCACCTTGCCGGCGATCTGCCGGGCATTATTGAACGACGGTGTGAACAGAAAGGAGTATGGACTGCCCGGGTCGAGGGACGCCTCGGCCGCTTGCGTCGCGACCGACGAACCGTCATAGGAGACAAACGCCTGACGACCGGCAAAGTTCGCTCGGAACCCGATCTGACCAGCGTCATTCACCACCGCGGCTGTCCAGAATGTCGTACCGAATGGCATGGTCGTTTCAAGCCCACTTGCGTCGGTCGGGGCATCGTAAAAATAGAGTCCCGGTGTTGGAACAAAACTCTGCTCGAAAACCACGCGCCCGTGGTTGTTCAGCGAGACATTCCCCACCGACGCATCGGAAATCGACGTGAACTCGATCTGACCGGTCCCGCGCTTGCCGAACCAGACCGCCTTCTCGAGCGATGTCGTCATGGCCGTGATGTTGAACGCGACCTCTGCGACGTCGTTGACCTGCACGGTGATGTTGGCGAACAGGTTGCCGTCGGGCAGGTTGTAGGCGTTAACGAAGTTCGCCCGCGCCTGCAATTGATAATCCTCGTAGGTCGGCACCTCCGCGACCGCAGCCAACCCCGCCATCAACCATCCAGCCAGAAAACAGGTTCGGAACATGACCTTCTCCTCCATACGCGTCGATTCGCCCACCCGAGCGATTTCGATTATAACAACGCAGCCCGCCGGCGCATCGTGACGAACCGGCATCCCTGCCGCTTTCGACGGTGGATGGATAAGATCAGGCGAGAATTGAACAGCTGAACAACTGCAAGTCATACCCGATGTGAGGAGGCGACAACGTGCGATTCTGTGTGGTTGAATTCAACGATGGCGGTCAGGCGCAGCTCTGCGTCGAGAAGGACGGCAAACTCATCAACCTCGATGCCCCAGCCAGCGTGCGGGGCGCACTCGAACAGTATGGGCCTGATGGCTTGAAGAAGCTTGGAGCGGATGCGGCGGGCGAAGGTCGGCCATTATCGGACGTGAAGCGTTGGCTGCCCCCTGTCCCCGACCCCCGCACATTCCGCGACTTCTACGCCTTCGAGCAACACGTAAAGACCTGCCGCGAAATGCGTGGCCAGGAGATGCTGCCGGAGTGGTACGAGCTGGCGATGTTCTACTTCTCGAATCCCTGCACGATGAAAGGCCACATGGAGCCTGTGAAGAAGCCGTCGGCCACCAACGAGATGGACATCGAGTTGGAGGTTGGCTGCGTGATGGGCAAGCAGGTCAGCGATGTCTCGGGCGACGTGGCGGATGATGCGATCTTTGGCTACATGGTGCTCAACGACTTGTCCGCGCGTGATCTGCAGCGACAGGAAATGAAGTGCATGCTCGGACCTGCCAAGGGCAAGGACTTCGCGACGGCCATCGGTCCATACGTGGTGACAAGCGATGAGCTGGCGGACGTGAAAGTTGGCCCGGGTCGCTACAAGCTGACCATGACGGCCAAGAAGAACGGCAAGGAAATCTCGCGGGGCAACTTCGAAGACCTGACGCACGACTTCACGAAGATGATCGAACGGGCATCCCGCGATGCGACGCTCTACCCGGGCGACGTCATCGGCAGCGGCACCGTCGGGACCGGCTGCATCCTCGAGCTTCGTCCGGAAAATACGGACGGCTGGTTGGAGCCGGGTGACACGATGGAATTGGAGATCGAGCGTCTTGGCGTATTGACGACGCCGATCGTCTGATCACGTCGATTGGCGTTTGGACGTTTCAACGCGGGCGAACATCTGTTGGCATTCCCGTCACCTGCGAGGGGTGACGCTACAGAAGAGAGACGATGAAGACTTTCACCGAGTATCAGACGATCGTCACCGGCGAACGCGAACCACGGGCGAACCACCACACGCTGCTCAGTTGTGTGCTGCCGCGCCCGATCGCGTTCGTGTCGACGGTGTCGCCGGAAGGCGTGCCGAATCTGGCGCCGTTCTCGTTCTTCAACGCCGTCGGCTCGAGTCCGCCGGCCATCATCTTTTCGCCAGCCACGCGCGCCAACAACACCGACAAGGACACGCTCAACAACATCAAAGCCACCGGCGAATTCGTCGTTCAGGTCGTCACGCACGACATCAAGGAGGCGATGAACCAGGCGTCGGCCAACTACCCGACCGGCGTGAACGAGTTCGAGCAAGCCGGATTCACCCAGGTTCCAAGCGTGCACGTCAAGCCGCCGCGCGTCGGTGAATCGCCCGTGCAGATGGAGTGCAAGCTCGTGCAGGTCGTCAAGGTCGGCGACGGCCCGCTGTCGGCCAACATCGTCATCGGGCATGTGCTCTGCTTTCACGTGGCTGACGGCTACCTGCTGGAAAATGGCACGGTGGACGTCGAAAAGGTCGACCTTGTGGGTCGCATGGGTGGCGACTGGTACTCGACGATTCGCGATCGGTTCGAGCTTGGCAAACCGGGCCCAGTCTGACGCACAATGACCGAGTTGGCAGACATCCTGGCCATGCGCAGCGCGACCTACTATTGGATAGGGGTGTTCGTGGTGTCGCTGGTCGTGTTTGTCACCGCCGCCCGGAATCCAAACCCACGCTGCCGCCGCTGCAAAGAGCTGAATCGACCGATGGCCATGTATTGCGCTCAGTGCGGACACAAGCTGAGAGGCTGATGTCGCACCACGCCGACCTTCCCGCCCCCGCCGTTCGTCAGGCGATCCGCCGCAAACTCCTCGCATGGTATGACCGCAACAAGCGCGACCTGCCGTGGCGACGGCGGACCGGTGACCCGTACGCCTCGTGGGTCTCGGAGATCATGCTGCAGCAGACGCAGGTCGAGACCGTCATTCCCTATTTCGAGCGGTTCATGAAGCGGTTTCCAACGGTGAAGGCGCTGGCGAACGCGACGGATGACGATCTGCTCGCGCACTGGCAGGGATTGGGCTACTACCGTCGGGCGATGCACCTGCACAAGGCTGCGAAGCAGGTGGCGGGCAATGGCGGGTCATTTCCGGACACCGTGGATGGACTGCTGGAACTGCCCGGTGTCGGGCGGTACACAGCCGGTGCGGTGGCGTCGATCGCATTTGATCGTCGGGCGGCAGCGGTGGATGGGAACGTGATGCGTGTGTTCGCTAGGCTGTTCGAGATCGAGGACGACATCAGTCAGCCACGGACCCAGCAACGCTTCTGGTCGCTGGCCGAGGGATTACTACCGCGGAAGCGCTGTGGCGATTTCAACCAGGCCATCATGGACCTTGGCGCGACGGTGTGCACACCGACCAACCCGCGATGCCTGCTGTGTCCCTTGAGCACACACTGCCGAGCATTTGCCAACGGCGACCCATCACGACTGCCAGTTAAGAAACGCACCAATGCCGTCCCCGAGATTCACCACGTCGTCGCCATGATCCGCTGCGGCGATGCGTTCCTGATGACCAAACGCCCCGCCGGTGGACTCTGGTCGGGGTTGTGGGAGTTTCCGAACGCGGCGGTCTCCAACGATGAATCCGAAACAGCGGCGCTTGGCCGTGTCCTAGAGGCATACGGCGTGGAACCGGACACTGAGACTGAACACGTTGGCCGCGTGACCCACCGACTGACGCACCGACTCATGCAGTTTGATGTCTACAAGTCGCGGATCGACCCAACCGCCACCGTTGTGATGGTCCCGGATAGCGGTTGGTACACCCGCCAGTCGATACAAGATGTCGGGATCTCTACGGCATCACGAAAGATGCTGGAGGTCGTCCGCAATGCGTAGCCGTGCTCGGTGCGAGTACCGAGGCGCACAAGCACAAACAGATCAGCACGACAAGTCCGCTAACGAAAACCAGCTTGCGCGCGGTACGCCGTTCTGTCCATGTGAGCTTGCGGAATGTGACGTCAAAAGTGGCACGACAAAATCGTCCCAGGTTGATGATCAAGAATACAATCCAGACCATGATTGCCAGAGAAAACACAGCCTCTGGAACTGGGAACGACACGAAGCTCAACAATGCGAAGATTCCCCCGGCTGCTATCGGCGTGAGCACGGCGAGAATCGCGTCAGACAAAGCGGAATCGTACGCATCGAACAACCATGAAACCGCAGGCCGATAAGTTGATGGATCCGCCGGATCGAACGCCCGACCACATTCCGGGCAACGGTCTGCCGTCAGGAAATTCAATTTGTACGTGCAATCCATGCAGTACATCGGTTTGACGAATGGCGGCATGTCGACAAGTTCCTCGTAAAGCACCGATCGATGCTACACACAGCCAGCCGCGTGGTCGCTTCAATTGTTCGTTTGAATATCAGATTGGAACTTCGAGTTGTTCTGCTTGCTGGCCAGGCGTTGCCCTTACGTTGCGGCTTTGAAACCCGCAATTGCGAGGCACAGCCAACCGATCATGAGCAGCACGCCGCCGATGGGGGTGATGGCGCCGAGGACCTTGATGCCGGTCAGGGGGATGGCGTAAACGGTGCCGCAGAAAATCATGATCCCGACAAGGAAGCACCAGCCGGCGGCGTTGGTGGGACCCGGGATGTCGCGCGAGACGAGCCACGCCACCGCGATCAGGGCGAACACGTGGTACATCTGGTAGCGCGCAGCCACCTCGAACGTGGTCAGGTCGGCCGGTTCCAGCACCTTCTTCAGTCCGTGTGCACCGAACGCGCCGGCGGCGACGCTGACAAGTCCGTTGATCGCCGCGATCGCCAGCCAGATGTTCCAGCTCATGCGTATCTCTCCCTGTCGTTATTCGAGCGTCTTGTTGGGATCGACGTCGTGGACCTTCTTGACCTCGACGTCGACGAACTGATCGTCCGAGCCGCCGCGCATGTCGAATCCGCCGTGGACACCGTGGCCATGCATCTCGAAGCTGCTCGTGAAGGTCACGCGGTTGCGGAAGTAGCCAGCCAGCAGAACCTTCACGATCGCCCGCAGCGGCGGGATCAGCAGGCAGAATCCGACCGCATCCGTGATGATCCCCGGCGTGATCAGCACCACGCCAGCCACCAGGATCAACACGCCGTCGAACAGTTGCGAAGTGGGCATCCGCCCCGCCGCCAGTTCGTTTTGCACGTTTTGTAACGCCTTCAACCCCTCATGACGGGCCAGCGCAGCACCGACGATGCCGGTCAGGATCACCAGCAGGATCGTCCACGGCGTCGTGATCGCCTCAGCCACCCGGATGAGCACGAAAATCTCGATCACGGGCATCGAGACGAACAGGATGAGCAGAATGAAAAACAAGAGCAGCCTCCGACGGCATTATGCGACAAGCCGCCGATCCCGGCCAGTGGTCGACGACGTAACGATTTGGTACAAAGGGAGTTTAGTGGTTTGCGGGAACGGGGTCCGATGCGGATTTGCGAGATCTATCAGTCGATTCAGGGCGAAGGCAAGCTGACAGGCGTGCCGTCGATCTTCGTGCGCAGCAGCGGGTGCAACCTGCGCTGCACGTGGTGCGACACCCCATTCGCCAGTTGGGAGCCCGAGGGCGACGAGATGGACGTCGATGCGATCGTGTCGGCGGTGGCGTTCTACTCCGGGCGGCATGTGGTCATCACCGGTGGCGAGCCGATGATCTGGCCCGACATCGGTCCGCTGACGCACGCACTCCGCGATCGGGGATACCACATCACCGTCGAAACAGCCGGGACGATCTACCGCGACGTAGCCTGCGATCTCGCCAGCGTCAGTCCGAAGCTATCCAACTCGACGCCGTGGGACCGCGACGAAAATGGCTGGGCGGAGCGTCATGAACGTTTGAGATTGAACCTCAACGTCATACGGGATTTCCTAAGCCGGCATCCGTTTCAGCTGAAATTCGTGGTCGCATCCCCGGACGATCTGGACGAAATCGACGATCTGCTGAATCAACTCGGCGATGTCGAGCCGACCAACGTTCTGCTCATGCCCGAAGGTGTTGACGCGAATGTGTTGACGGATCGGGCCGAGTGGGTGTCTGCGGTGTGCATGGAGCGCGGCTTCCGGTTCTGCCCGCGGCTGCACATCCTGATGTTCGGCCACGTGCGTGGTGTTTGAAGATTCGGAATCGGAGGCGGCGGCGTGTACAGAATTTGCAAAGCATTCACTATCGAGACAGGCCACATGCTCAGCAAGCACCCGGAGCGGTGCAAGTATCCGCATGGCCACACCCGCCGTGTGGAATTGGTGATTTCCGCACCGTCTCTCGACGAAAACGACATGGTGTGTGACTTCAAGTGGATCAAGCTGGCGATGGCGGAGTATCTCGATCAGTTCGACCACGCGTTGTGCGTCAACGCCGAAGATCCGATCCTGGAACAACTCGGCAGCGCCGGAGAGCGCGTGATCGTGTTCGACGAAGGCGATCCAACCACCGAATTGATGGCAAAACGGATCCATGACCATCTGAATGCGCACATTCGGGCTGGCCGGTCGTTTACCGCCAAGTCGGGGGTAACGTACACCATCAAACCGCATGTACGCGTCGAACGGGTCCGCGTCGGTGAAACGCCGACGAGTTGGGCAGAGTATGGCGAATCATAGAAAATGCGCGAGGGGACGTGCCTGAAATCTGCATGAGTGTGTGGAGTTGTCGCGAAATGTCACAACGGGCAATAAACAACTCTCTCTGACGAAAAACGTGGTACACTGACACGTGTGGTCGCGTGTGGTTCGCAGATTCCAATTCAAAGCACAAGCAGAGCGGGCGCGACAAAAGGAGGTAGGGACAGATGCTTCGATGGACGGGTCTGGCTGTCGGTTTGGCCGCGATCTTCGCAACCCCGACCCTTGGCGGCGTGCGCTTCGTCAGGAGCGGGGTCGTTTCGTTTTCGTTCGAGGAGGACTTCATTAACTTCTTCACGGTCGCGGGGCTGACGTTCGACGAGTTCGTTTCCACCGCACCACCGAGGCCGGGGTTTGATCTTGGCCTGCGTGTGCTCGAATCATCCGACTTCTCAATCGGCGTGATCGATGGCGAATTCGTATCGTTTCGCGATGGCCGACTGAATACCGAGGGCGGCGCACGCTTCACGATCCCCGGCTCTCCGCTGCCGTTCGATCTTGACGCATTCTCATTCATCTACGACGCGGAGCACGAACCCGAGGCATGGCACGCACTTGGCGCGATTCGGGTCGTGCCCTTCTTCGAGCAATTCTCGTCGATGGCCGACTTCACGCCCGGACCGATTCTCTACGACGATGCGACCGGTCAACTCAGCATCACAGAGCTGACGCTGGTGATTTCGCAGGAAGCCGCGTCGGACATTCTCGCCGCGCCTGATCTCGCGGGCGCTCCGTTTGGCCGGGCGCGCATCGACATCCAGATGATCATTCCCAGCGGCGACGGCGATGATGACACGGACGTTGACGTTGGCGATTATGGCGCGTATCGCGCGTGCCATACCGGCCCCGATGCGTTTCTGGAGGACGCCGCCTGCCGGATTTTCGATTTCGACGACGACCGCGATGTCGATCTTCTCGACCTCGGCGGCGTACAGCGGCGTTACACCGGTCCGCTGCTGCTCGTGAACATCGACGCGACCGTCGAGCCATTCGTTGACGTTGATGTTACCCCGCCGGACTTTTTCGACCTCGAGCAGGGAACAACGCCATTCCGTCGCAGTTACAAAGCCGGCGACAACGTCACGCTCACCGCACCGGAAAACACGTTGCTCAGCGGTTTTGTCCGCTGGAACGTCAACGGTATCGATCAAGCCGATGGGCAAGACACCATCACCCTCTCCATGGAGCAGCCGCAGAACGCTGTCGCCGTGTACGAACGGGTCACGTCGGAACTCTTTGTCGAATCAAGCGGCGTCTTCAACGTACCGATCACCGCATCACCAGCCGACGTCTTCGAAAGCGAAGGTGCCACAACCGAATTCACGCTCGTCTATCCCGATGACACCGAGGTGACCCTGACAGCGCCGGCGGAGTGGGATGGCCGATTCCTTCAGCAATGGGAGATTGACGGTGCCCCCGGCGTCGTCGCGGAGCAGAACGCGACCTTTACGATTTCCGAGTTCACGACGGCGACGGCCGTCTATCGCGACATCGTGATTCTCAAGCAACCGCAAAGCCTCGCGCAGTGTGAGGGGTTGCCTGGGGAATTGAGCGTCGTCGCGCTCGGCAACAACCTGTCCTATCAGTGGCTCGTCGACGATGAGCCGATCGCAGGAGCAACGAGCGCAACGCTCTCCTTCGAATCGATCGGGCCTGACCAGACCGGTCCCTACCGCGTCGAAATCAGCAGTCCATTTGCCACGGTCACGAGCGAGGTGGCGTTCATTGGTGTCGCACAGGTCCCGCAGGTCACGTCCAATCCGATCGGTGGTGATTTCTGTCCCGGCGACAATGTGCTCTTCTTCGTGAGTGCAATGGGAACGTCGCCGGAATATCAGTGGCTGTTCAATGGCGATGAGATTCCCGGCGCGACATCGTTCTTCTATTCGTTCGACGTGGTCGATGCGAGCCAAGCCGGCGCTTACGCGGTTCGGGTCACGAACAATTGCGGTGAAACGGTCTCGCAGGATGCGATCGTCACGATCGACATCGAGAATTGCCCATAAAGCAGCAACCAGGAGCAATGGAAATGAACACAACACGCAATTCATGGATGATGATCATCGTTCTGGTCGCCGCACCGGTTGTGTTGTCGGCAGAAGATGACGCAACAGTCTCGCCGCATATCGTCAAAGCGGTCGACGACTTCAAGCGGGCGCACACGCGAACCCACATCACGCGGGAAAACGGAATCGTCCGCAGCATCAGTGGCCGATCGTTTTCCCATGGCCGAACGTCGGGTGAATCGGTCGACCGCTTTCTGACACGGCATGCCACGATGTTTGGGGTGGACCGTCAGGAGCTGCGCACGAAGAACATCACAACAATCATGAACGGCAAGTTCGCCCTGCACCGATTCGAACAGGTGCACAGCGGATTGCCCGTGCACAAAGCGCAGGCATCGCTGCTCGTGCGCATGACGACGGCCGATCATCCGCTGGTTCTCGCCAACGCCACCACGAAACCACTGCCCAGGCAGTTGCCTCAACCTGTGCTGACGCTCGCAGCCGCACAGCAGATCGCCAGGAATGATGAACCCATCATCAAAGCGTTCGATGACGCAACGATGGTCGTGTATGCGGAGAACGGTGTCGTCACGCCGGCGTGGCGATTCTGGGCCGAGGATCCATCACCGAGCGCGCATGCCCGTTGGGGGTATGTGATCGACGCGGTCACGGGCAACATTCTCGAGAAACGCAACGGCATCGTGCACGCGGATATCACCGGCACCGTCGAAGGATTCGGCACGCCGGGTTTCAAGCCGGATCAGCCCGACAACCCACCAGCCGCCCTGCCGCTGTATGGTGCACGCGTTTTTCGCGATGACGGGACATTCACATTCGTTGAAGAAGATGGCTCGTATATATTGCCCTACGACAGCGATGAGCCGACAGTGGTGAAGGTCAACCTTGAAGGCGAATGGTGCGATGTTCGCAATTCAAGCGATCAGACAGTCGACCTCGCCAGCCAGCAGGGTGTGTTTCCACCCGACAACGAGATCAACTTTTTGCTCAATCCGTTCGGCGTGCCGCTTAACATCGCGCAGGTCAATGCCATGGTGCACACGACCATGGTGCACGACTACGTGACCGGCATCATCCCGAGCCTGACGCCTCTGAACATCTCCATCCCCACGTTCGTCAACATCGCCAACACATGCAACGCATCATACTCGCTTGGCAGTCCGCGGATGAACTTCTTCGCCGCGGAACCAGGACCACAACCGGCGTGTCCCAACACGGCCTACTCGAGCGTTGTTTACCATGAATATGGTCACTTCGTGATCGACTCCGCGCAGGGATTCAACGCTGCCGGCGACTACCACGAAGGCATCGCCGATGCGATTTCGACGTTGTTCGTCAACGATCCCTGTCTTGGCGACGAGTTTCGCGGCGTCGATACGGGTTGCCTGCGCAATGTCGATGAGCCGGACTTCGTGTTCCCGGTCGGCAGTGGCAGCGTGCATATTGATGGGTTGGCGATTGCCGGCTCGTTCTGGGATCTGCGCACCGAGTTGATCGACGCCCTTGGCGATGAAGCGGGTCTGGCGCTGGCGCGCGAGCTGCTCTTCAATCAGGTGCTGGTGGGTCCGGCATTCCTCGGCCCGAACGTGACGATTACCGTGTTGACGCTGGATGACAACGACGACGACATCTTCAACGGAACCCCGCACTACCCACAAATTCAGCGGGCGTTCGAGCGACACGGTATGCCCGGTCCCGTGTTGGCACTTCTCGATTTCGCCTTCCCGGAAGGATTGCCCGAGACCGCCTCGCCCCTGGTCGGGTCGTCCATCAAGCTGGACATCACGAACGGCCCGGCAGGAACCACACTTGCCGCCGACTCCGCCGTGGCCCACTTCGTCGCTCCGGATGGCACGCCGCTGAATGATCAACCGCTTGACGAGATCGATCTCCTGGAGAACGGTGTTCGTTTCTCAGTCGATCTGCCACTCGGGGCGTGCTATGAGCAGTACCGCTGGTTCATCACGGCCGAAACCGAATCCGGTGAGATGGTCTCGTTCCCGTCCAACGCGCCGACGGCGCTGTTCCGGTCGATCGTGGCCACCAATGCGGAAGTGCGCCTCAGCGACGGATTTGATGAAGACCTTGGCTGGTCGGTGGAAACGCTGGTGGCTGAGGATCCGTTCGAGCCGGGCATCGACCTGAGCGACGGTGGATGGGAGCGTGCCAATCCCGATCCGGTGTTCAACCCCGCCGACGACAACGCCCTGTCACAACCGGGCAACGACTTCGGTGGGTTCAGCGAATTGACGTATGTCACCGCAGCCACTGCCGGCGACATCACGACACCCGGCGCTTTCGACGTCGACTGGGGCCCTACGATTCTGACCTCCCCGCCTCTCCAGTTTGACGGCGGCGACGCAACCATCTCCTACGCCCGCTGGTTCTACAATGATGACGGCGACGACACACTCACCGTCGAACTATCCAGCGACGGCGGCGAAAACTGGGTCACGGTCGAAACCGTCACGGGCACGACCGGCTGGGTACAGGCGCAACATCGGTTGTCCGATTACGTCACCGGCAGCGGCGAGGTGTGGATTCGCTTCTGGACGGAAGACGCACCGAACAACTCGATCACCGAAGCCTGTATCGACGAATTCGAGTTGATCGATCTGGTCTGTGCTCCGGCGGACGCCGACGGCGATCAGGATGTCGATCTGCTTGATTTCAGCGGGTTTCAGAACTGCTTCGATGGCTCAGACGCGCTGCCGGAAGGTTGCGACATTTTCGACTTCGACAACAACGATCGGCTGACGCTTCGCGACTTCGCCGAACTGAGGCACGTGATCGATTCAACCGACTGATCGCAGCAACGCAATTCTGAAACAATGACACGCGGACGTGGCCTTGATGGTCGCGTCCGCGTTTTTCATTTCTTCATTTGATCCAGCAGCTTCTGGATTTCTTTCTCAAGCGGTTCGCCGAGCAGGTCCATCGCGTGGATTTTGCCGTCGGGACCGACGATGATCGTCCGTGGAATGAACGTAACGCCGCACTTCTTGGCCGCGACATCCGCACCGTTCGCGTCACCGATGACCTGCGACCACGCCATCTTGTTCTTCTTGATGAATTGACGGACCTTCTTCTCCGTTCCGCGACCGTCCAGACTGATGCCGACGAAGACGAAGTTGGGGTTATCCGCGTGAATCGCGTGCATGGCGACGAGCTTGGGAATTTCAACGACGCAAGGCCCGCACCAGGTGGCCCAAAAATCCAACAGTACCACTTTGCCGCGCAGTTTTCGGGTGCGAATCTTCTCGCCATCAATCGTCGTCAGTTCGAGGTCGGGCAGCGGGTCGCCGACCTTCGGACCTTGCACGGCGGCAGGACCACCGGGCGCAGACTTGGGCGCGGCGTCTTTCAATTCAAAGCGATAGTCGGTCTTGCCGGGTTTGATGATCTGTTCGAGAAGCGGGTCGTGCTTGAAGGCCTGAATGGCCACTTCAAATTCCTCATTCGGGATGTTGTAGAGCTCGAAAACACCGTTTTCATCCGTCAGCGTCTGGGCTGCGAGCGTCGAACAGCCTGCCCACTTGGTGGCGACGATGTAGGCACCTTCAACGGGCTTTCCGTCGGTGTCCACGACGACGCCGCCGGACGATTTTGACTCGGTCAGTTCGAAATCGGCTTCGGTCGTTTGGTTGGCGAAGATGCGGACCTCGCGAAGTTGCGGTGCATAGCCAGCCAGGTAAATCGTGACGACCTCCTTGCCGGGTGAAACACCGGTCAGTTCGTAGGTCCCGGACAGGTCCGTCCACTCCGTGGGTTGATTGGAGCCGATGGTGGCCCCCAGTGAGATGCGTGCACCCTGCAGTGTGTACTCGGTACCGGCTTGGGTGACCTTGCCCTTGATGGTACCGGCGGAGAAGAGGGTGAGGCGATGCTCGGAATCGAACTCTTTTTCTGGCAGGTCGATTTCGCGGGCGTAGCTGACGTCAGAAACGTAGGTCGGGTGCGCCAACCGCGCGCGCACCTTCGTCAACGTACGCGCAGCTCCTTTGAACACGACCACGCCGTCTGCATCGGTCGTGCCATACCAGTAGTCACTGCGTTCAGAGCCCTGAATCTCGACGTCGGCGCCTTCGATGGGATCGGCCCGCCAATCGATGACGGTGAGTCGGATGATGCGTTCGGGACTGAGTTCGACTTCGATCGGCGCGGTGGGAGCAAGCGACGGCACGTCCATGACGAACTTGCCGAATCCTTCCGCACGGACATTCATCTGTCCCGCATGCGGATGGGTGCCCTCGATGCGGAAGGTTCCATCGTCTCCGGTAAAGACGCGCCAGTCGCGGCCAAGGGACGACACGTAAACAGCGGCTCCTGCGATCGGCTTCTCGGATTCGGCTTCACGGACAACGCCAGCGAATACATGTGCGCCCGGCAATTGCACGTCGACGAACGGCGGTAGCCCCCCCTCTTCGATCGTGACCGTCCGCTGAACGCGGGCGTAACCCGACTTGCTGAATACAACGATGACGTCGCCCGTCAGTCCGACCGTGCTCGGGAAAGAAAAGTCACCGAGCTTTTCCGTGGTCACCGAATGCACGGGGGCGCCCGACAGGTCGCTTCCGGCTTTGTAGAGATCGACCTTTGCATCTCCAACGCCACTGCCGGCGTAATCAAACACCTGCCCCTCGATCAGCGGATGTTTCGGTTGATCGGGATCCTGGGCCACGACGGTGGCGGCGACCACCATGAGGAATGCGATCGCGCGTCGCACATGCACGGCGTCGCTCAATTGAAGCAGTGATGAACGGTCCGACATGATGTTACAAACTCCTGACGCGTGTGGATGATCGTTTCGACCCGTTGCCGACCGATTATGGGTACAAAGTTACCATAAAATCGGCGGTTGTTGCCCGCGTATGGTACAGTGCGTACGATAATAGCGTTAGCGGCTGACCGATTCCGATACCGGTTCCATCCATGACGAGGAGCGCCCATGTCCCCCATCGAAGCACAGGTTCAACGGGCACGTCGACGCATCACGACCGATCGCTGGTTCAACCATGTCTGCCGAACCACCACGGTGGCGGCTGGGATGTTCGCAGCCGTCGTGCTCGTAGACCGATTGTATGCTTTTGATTGGCCGCTGGGGATTGTGGCCGCTGGTCTTGGCGGGCTGTCGCTGATCGTGTCGGTGATCTGGGCGATCGCGACGCGGATCGATACGTACGGGGCTGCGGCTGCGTTGGACAACGCAGCCAATCTGCGCGAGCGCATCAGCAGCGGGTTGTATTGCAAGGAATCGAAGGATCCGTTCGCCGGGGCTGTCGTCTCGGACGCGGAGACCATCAGTCGCAACCTGACGGTTGGCCAGCATTTACGGTATCGGTTTCCTCAGGCATTTTCGGGGATGGCGGTGACGGTGGTGCTGGCGTGCGGGTTGATGCTGTTGCCGGCGGGGATGCTCGTGGGCGAAGAGACGCCGGACGGTCAGGATGTCGAGAACATCCAGCGCACCACGACGATCGTCAAGAAGCACGCTCAGCAGCTCAAGTCCGTCGCGCGGACCAATCCGGAACTGGCCAAGAAGCTGGACGAGCTTGAAGCGTCGGCGAACCTGCCCGATCCAAATCTGAAGAAGCCGATGGACTTCCGGCGCAACGCGATCAAGAAACTGGACGCCATTCAGGACGTTCTGAAAGAGGAGCAAAAGAGCGAGCGGTTCGAGCAGGCCAAGGAATTCAAGCGGATGATGCGTGGCCTGAATCCGGACAAGTCGGACGAGAGCGAGACGTCGAAGCTGAGCAATTCGCTGGCGAAGGGTGATTTCAAGGCGGCGCTCAAGCAACTCGAGAAGCTCAAGAAGCAGTTGGAGGAAAACGCCGGCGAGAAAAATCAGGAGCAGCTCAAGAACCTCGAGATGCAACTGGATAAGTTGGCCGACCAGATCAAGAAACTCTCAGAGAATCAGAATCTCAAGCAGGATTTGCAAAAGGCGGGCCTGTCGAAGGAAGACGCCGAGAAGATGATGAAGAACATGACAGCCCAGGACATGCAGAAGCTCAAGGAAGCGCTTCAGAAGAAGGGGCTGAATCAGAAGGAAGTCGAGAAACAGTCGAAGCAGTTGCAGAGCAAGTGCAAGGCCTGCAATCAGGGTGGTGCGTTGTCGGATGCGTTGAAGCAGGCTGCCAAGGCAGCGGGTGCCGGCCAGGCGGGCAAGGGCGGCAAGGGCTTGGGTGACGCAGGGCAGATGTTGTCGGAAATGGAAATGCTCGAGCAGGAGATGAACGACATCGAAGCCGGCATATCGCAACTGCAGGATAGCAAGAACCAACTGAGCGATGCCAATCAGAAGCAAGGCAATCAGAAGTGCGGCTCGTGCAAGGGATCGGGACGCCAGGGCAACAAGCCCTGTGGATCGTGCAACGGGCGTGGCAACGGCGGCATGGGGCCGAACATGCAGAACGGTCGTGGCGGCATCGCACCGGAGCAGGCGACGCTGACGGGTTTTCAGAAACATCGCCAGAAGGTTAAGAACCACAAAGGCTCGATCATCGGGCAGTTCCTCGTCGACGGTCCTCAGGAAAAAGGCGAGGTGTCGTCCGAGGTGAAGGAAGTCATCATTTCGGCCGAGCGTGATGCCGCGGACGCGGTCAATCGCAAGCGGATTCCGCGTAAGTATCAGGACGCAGTGCGGAAGTTCTATTCTGACTTGCAGCGCAAGGCGGGCGTCACCGATGAGGACAAGGCCGCTGCCGAGGAGTCTGAGGACGGCGGTGCGTCGGACACCGAGTCCGATGGTGGCGACGAATAAGGCATGCCGCTGACACGCCGCCGTTTGCGATTCTCCATTTCGTTTCATGCGTGTGCGAGTGTGTGCTGGTTGGTGGTCGGCTGCGCCGAGAGCGCCGACCAGCCGGTCGTCTATTGCAGCGTCGATGAGACATTTGGCTTGCAGGTGATGGCGGCGTTCGAGGATGCGACGGGGATCACGCCGCGCGTCGTGTACGACTCCGAAGCGGGCAAGACGACGGGGCTGATCAACCGCATCCGTGCCGAGGGGGATCGACCTCGGGCCGACGTTCTGTTCTCCAGCGAAATCTTCAACACGATCCGGTTGGCCGACGAGGGATTTCTTGCGTCGTACAAGCCAGCCAGCGTCGCGGATGTACCGGCGGGTTTTCGCGATAAGCAAAATCGTTGGACGGCGATCGGGTTGCGGGCACGGGTGCTGGCGTTCGATCCGTCACGGGTGAAACGTGAGGAGCTTCCCCAAACGTGGGAAGCGCTTTCGCAGAAGAAGTGGGCGTCGCGACTTGCGATGGCAAATCCGTTGTTCGGCACGACGCGGGGACACGTCGCAGCCATGTTCGCGATGTGGGGGGATGAGCGGGCGACAACATATCTGAAGGCATTGAAATCAAACGGTGTGCAGATCGTCGATGGCAATTCGGCGGCTGTCCGTGCGGTGATCGATGGCCGGGCCGATTGGTGCATGACGGACACGGATGATGTGTGGGTCGCGCAGCGTGATGGTGCCAACATCGAGCTGATCTACCCCGACATGGGTCATGGCGACACGTTGTGGATTCCGACGACGGTGGCGTTGATCGCGAACAGCCGACGTGAGGAGGCGGGACAGAAGCTGGTGGATTTTCTGGCGTCTGGGGCGGTGGAGAAGCTGCTGGCGGAGTCGACCTCGCGGAACGTGCCGGTGCGGCCGGAGCTGCGCAGGCAGTTGAAGATGGACATTTCGATCAGTGATCGCATGTCGTATGACGACATTGCGGACAAACTTGAATTGAGCGCTGCGACGGCCCGCGATATCCTGCTGAAGTGATGGGTCGATGGTTGTGGCAGGTGGTGCGGGCGGTTGGTGTGGCCGCGCTGGTGGCGACGCTGGTGGTGCCGGTCGCGGCACTTTTGGTGCGAGCGCTGCGGTGTGACGCGGGGACACTTCTGTCCGTATTCAGTGAACGGTATTGGATGCTGTTGGCCAAGACGGTCGGGCTTGCGTCGGGGGCGGCGGTGCTGGCGATGGTGCTGGGATTGCCAGCGGCATTCGTCGTCGGTGGGCGACGGTCGACGCTGGTGACGGGGTTGGTCGTGCTGCCGCTGATGATGCCGGCGATGGTGATGGTGTTCGGTTGGCAGCGATTCTGGGGACCGTACACGCCGGGGCTTGAGGGGTGGGCGCCGTGGTTGCGGGCGATGTGGTGCTGGGCATGCTGGTATTGGCCTGTGGTGGCGTTGATGGTTGGGGCAGGTTGGGCGCGCGGGGGGCGGGCGGCGTATGAAGCGGCGGTGCTGGAAACAACGGGCTGGGTCGCGTTTCGGCGGGCGGCGTTGCCGGGAGTGGCGCGACATGCGGGGATGGCGGCGCTGGTGCTGATGGCGGTGATGGTCGGGGAATACACCGTGCCGCATGCGAACGGGGTGATCGTGCTGTCGGCGGAGTTGATGGCGATTGCCGAGGGCGAGCCGTTCGACGCTGCGGGTGGGAAGATCGCGGTTGGATGCGTGGTGCCGCTTGTTATGGTCGCGGCGATCGGGTGGGTGGTGACGCGGTTGTGGGGACGGGATACGACGCGGCGTGATGATGTCGGCGCGTTGCAGGTTGGGCGCTGGCGAGCGACGATCGTGGTGGCGATTGTCGCGGTGACGGTCGGGGTGCCGACGGGGTTGCTGATGCTGAATCGCGATGTGCCGTCCTGGTTTCGCGAATTGATTGTCACGTATGGGTCTGAACTGGCGGGGACGTTTGGCGTGGCGGCGGCGACAGCGGTGGTGGTCATGTGCATCGGTGTCGCAGCCGTCAGTGTGCGTGGCACGCTCGCGATCCTGCTGGCGACGCTGGCGATGGGTGTATTGCCGGGCGCGTTGATCGGCGAGTCGATGCTGGCTGCATACCAGCGGATCGATGTCGTGTACAACCATTGGCCGATTCTGGTGCTGGGGCTGGTCGGGCGGTACGCGTGGGTCGGATGTCTGCTGTGCTGGCTGGCGATGCGGGCGACGGCGCGGGATCAGGTCGAGTCGGTGCGCCTTGAGGGGGCGACGTCGCGGGGGGAGGTCGTGCGGTCGCTGCTGGTCCATCAGTGGCCAACATTGGCGGGCGGTGCGTTTCTGGTGCTGGCGTTTGCATTGGCGGATGTCGACGTCGTGGCCATTGTGGCAGTACCGTCGCCGCGGATGATGGCTACAATTCTTGTTGAGAAGTTCCACCGGTTTGAAACGGGGATGATGGTGTCGATTGGGTTGACCATGGTGTTGGCCATCGTGCCCGCGGTGGCGTTGTTGTCGATGGCGATGCGATACGGGAGGCGTCGTGCGTAGGGTTTGTGTCATACTGCTGCTGGGTTGTGTGTGTGGATGCGATCCGCCGCCGCTGACCGAGAACGGTGTCGTGAAGGTCTTTGGAACGGTCGGCATGGGAGAGGGTTCGTTCAGCTATCCGCGCGGAATTGCACGCGCGGCGGATGGGTGTCTGTTCATTGTTGACAAGACGGCACGCGTGCAGCGTTTCAGCGCCGAGGGGGAATTCGAAACGCAATGGAACATGCCGGCCAAGAAATCGGGCAAACCGGTCGGGCTGACGGTGCATCCGGATGGCCGGGTGTTCGTGGCCGACACGCACTACCACCGCGTGATGGTGTATGACCGCGACGGCGGGGAGATCGCGCGGTTCGGTTCGGAGGGTGATGGGGACGGCCAATTTCGGCTGCCGACGGACGTGGCATTCGACGATGCCGGTTTCATTTACGTGGCTGAGTACAATGGCAACGACCGGGTCACAAAATGGAACGCGGATTACACGTTTCATTCGAGCCTGATCGACGGGCCGATCGACGGCGTGCCGATGGTGCGCCCGGCTGCTTTGCTGGTCGACGATGAGCGAACGCTGTGGGTGGCCGACGCTTGCAATCACCGGATACTGCGGTTCACGTTGGAGGGCGAACTGCTGAGTCAGTTCGGATCGATCGGGACCGAACCGGGTCAACTGCGCTATCCGTATGATATGGATATGAAAGACGGTATTCTGCTCATTTGTGAATATGGCAACAGCCGGCTTCAATGGTTTGACAAGGCCGGGAATTCGCTGGGCGTGTGGGGCAATGCAGGCCGCAGCATCGGCGAGCTTTACTCGCCATGGGGGGCGGCGTATGGTTTGGATGGCATGATTTACGCGTTGGATTCGCAGAACAACCGCGTTCAAATGATCAAACGGTGACGACGTTGCTCGATCAGCTTCCATTCAGTTTTGAGAAACCGGAGTGGTTGTGGTTGGCGCTGCTGGTGCCCGTGCTGGTGGTAGCGTCCTACCGTGCGCTGGCTGGACTTGGTCCGGTGCGTCGGACGGCGTCCCTGCTGATCCGCTCGCTGGTGATTCTGGCGATCGTGGCGACGCTGGCGGAGATTCAGCAGGTCAAGCGGAATGAAGATCTGACGGTGATCTTCCTGATGGATCGCTCGCAGAGTGTGCGTGAGCAGGAGACGCGGCAGGAAAGCTACATGGAGGCGGCGTGCAAGGACATTCCGCCGAACGATCGCGTGGGCGTCATCGATTTCGCCCGTCATGCTCACCTCGAACAGCTGCCCATGAAGGGCGGGTATTTTCTCGAACGCGGGCGACTGCCGGAAATGCCCAACCCGGATCGGACCGACGTCGCGGGGGCAGTGCGCCTGGCGATGGCGATGTTTCCGCACGACACTGCCAAACGCGTCGTGCTCATGTCCGACGGCAATGACAACATGGGCGACCTGCTCGGTGAGGCGCAGCGTGCTGCCGGTGACGGCGTGACGATCGATGTTGTGCCCCTGTGGTACGAGCTGCATCGCGAGGTGTTCTTCGAGAAGATGGTCGCCCCTGCGTCAGCCGAGGTCGGCGAAATCGTGCCAATCCGCATGAATGTGCAGAGCAACACGGTGACAACCGGGCGGATCGAGATCTTCCACAACGGCAGCAAGCTCGACCTGCCCGATGAAATGGCGCGACGGCGACTCGAAGTCGGCAACAACTCGTTCGTGCTGAAACTACCCATCGAAGAGCCAGGCGTGCAGAAGTTCGAAGCCCGCTTCGTGCCGGACAACGACAATGCCGACGCAATCGTCGAGAACAACCGTGCGTCGGGGTTCACGTTCGTTTCGGGCAAGGGGAAGGTGGCCCTTCTGACGATGGACCCGTCGGCGGATCGGATTCTTGTTGATGCGCTGACCGATGAGAACATTCAGGTGCGGATGATCGATCTGGGACTGGAAGTGCCGGACCTTGCCGGTCTTCTCGATTACTCCGCCATCGTCCTGTCCAACGTGCCGGCCAACGTATTCACCGAGCAGCAGCAGGAATCGTTGCGAGACTACGTGGAGACGACGGGCGGCGGGCTGATCACCACGGGTGGCGACGAAGCCTACGGGGCTGGCGGCTGGATCGGTACGCCACTGGCGGACGTGCTGCCGGTCGAATTGGAACTCAAGCACAAGAAGATCATCCCGCGCGGGGCGCTCGTGCTGGTGATGCACAGTTGCGAATTGCCGCGTGGCAACTACTGGGGCAAGCTCGTCGCCAAAAAGAGCGTCGATACGATCAGTTCACGCGATTACATCGGTGCGTTGGCGTATGCCGGCGGCGCATCGTGGGAGGTACCGCTGCAGTTCGCGACGAACAAGCAGGGCATCAAGAACAAGATCGACCGCATGGTCATCGGTGACATGCCCGATTTCGATCCGACGCTGCGATTGGCAGTGAAGGGCTTGACCCAAACCGACGCCGTCCAGCGGCACATCATTCTGATCAGCGATGGCGACGCAGCCGCCCCCAGCGGCAAGGTCATGCAGGATCTGATCGATTCAAACATCACCTGCAGCACGATCGCCATTGGTTACGGCTATCACGTGCAGGAATTCACGCTGCGCGACATCGCCAACAAGACAGGCGGGCGTTTTTATCCGGTGCGCAATCCGCGTGCGTTGCCGCAAATTTTTGTGAAGGAGTCGAAGGTCGTCCGGCGACCACTGATCGTCGACGAGCCGTTCACACCGCAGGTGTCGTTCGCCCAGAGCGAGATCATCGCCGGGATTGCCGACGAAGGCGGCGTTCCACCATTGGGCGGACTGGTGCTCACCACGCCGAAGGACCTCGCCCTGGTGTCGCTGGTGCGATCGACCGAGGACGGAACCGATCCGGTGCTCGTCCATTGGCAGCGCGGGTTGGGGCGTGTCGTGTCGTTTACGAGCGGATACTGGCCCCAGTGGGGGACGGATTGGACTGCGTGGCCGAAGTATTCCAAGCTATGGGCACAGATCGTGCGCTGGACGATGCGTCAGGAAGCGCCGGCCAACTTCGACGTGATCACGCGGACCGAGGGCAATCAGGGTCGCATCATCATCGAAGCCCTCGACAAGGACGCCGACTACCTCAACTTTCTGAACATGCAGGCCAAGGTGATCGACCCGAAGCTCGGCCCGCGCGATCTGCGGTTCACGCAAACCGGAGCCGGTCGCTACGAAGCGGTCTTCGATACCGAACACACCGGCCAATACATCGCGAGCATCGGCATCATTCAGGAAGGCGACTACCTCGGCTCGATTCATACCGGCATCTCGATGCCCTTCTCGCCCGAGCTTCGCGAGATGTCGACCAACGAAGCCCTGCTTCGCGAGGTGGTGACCACGACCGGGGGTCGCTGGCTGGACAGCGGTGCGGAGACCGATGATGTCTTTTCCCACGACCTGCCGCCAACGGTATCCAAGCAGCCTGTGTGGGACTGGACATTGGCGTGGATCCTGTTGCCGCTGTTTCTGCTCGATGTTTCCGTCCGACGGCTGGCGAGCTGGCTGGCGTTGTCGATCGTGGTCGAACTGCTGATCATCGTCGTGCTGCTCTTCGGCGCCGGGGTGATCTACACGAACTGGTTCGGCGTGCTGGGCGTGTTCATCTTCGCCGAGTTGGTTGGCTGGTCCATTCGCTATCAATACATCCGCCCCCTGTTCGACTGGATGACGCACTCGGTCACGGCGCTCGGACAGGCCGGCGAACGCAGCACGCAGACGCTGGGTCAACTGAAAGACGTCCGCGAGCGCGGCAAGGCCGACGAATCGCAACAGCAGGCAGCCCAACGACCGGTCGAGTCGACGACGCCGAAAACCGCGCGCTTCGACGCCGGCGATCCGACGCCGGGATCGTCGGTTGGCAACCTGACCGAAGCCATGGGCGGCGCGAAGGCAACGGATTCCGGAGAGAAACCGAAACAAAAATCCGGCGAACAGCGTGAACCGGGCGAAACCGAGGAAGCCCACACGTCGCGGTTGCTGCGCGCCAAGCGTCGCGCCCGTGGCAAAATCGACGACGACAAAGACAAGCAAGGGTAAGAAACCGCAATCGACGATCGCCACCGATTTCAGGACTGCGATCAAACGGAGCAACCAACATGGCCGACAAGATCGACCCAGCCGTGGAAAAGGCAACCCAGGAATTCCAGGCCAAGTTCCAGAAGGTCCGCGAGGAGATCGGCAAAGCCATCGTCGGTCACAACGACATCATCGACGGCGTGCTGACAGCATTGTTCGTCGGCGGGCATGTGCTGCTGGAAGGTGTCCCCGGGCTGGGAAAGACGTATCTGATTCGTTCACTGGCCAGTGCGGTGGATCTCGATTTTTCGCGGATTCAGTTCACGCCCGACCTCATGCCGGCGGACATCATCGGCACGAACATCATCACTGAAGATCCGTCAACCGGACATCGTGCGTTCGAGTTTCAGCGCGGACCCCTCTTCGCGCAGATCATCCTCGCCGATGAAATCAACCGTGCGACGCCCAAAACGCAGTCGGCCATGCTCGAAGCCATGCAGGAGCATTCCGTCACGGTCGGTCGTGATCACTTCAAACTGAAAGAGCCCTTCTTCGTGATGGCCACGCAGAACCCGATCGAGCAGGAGGGCACATACCCACTGCCAGAAGCCCAGCTTGACCGCTTCATGTACAAGCTCGTGGTCAAGTATTCGACGAAGGATGAGTTGAAAACAATTCTCGACCGCACGACGACCGGCTACAAGCCGCAGATCAACGCGATCATGAACGGGCCTGAGATTCAGGGGTGTCAGCAGCTGGTGCGGCGAATCGTGATGGCGCCGCATGTGCAGGATTATGCGATTCGGCTGTCGATGGCGACGCATCCGGGCGGACCTTACGCGGTCGACGTGACGAATCAGTACGTGCGCTGGGGGGCAAGTCCGCGAGCGGCCCAGTCGATCACACTCGGGGCCAAGCTCAGTGCCATGCTCGACGGACGCTACAACACGAGCTTCTCCGACGTGCAGAAAGTCTACCTGCCAGCCATGCGACACCGCGTGCTGCTCAACTTCGAGGGCGAAGCAGAGGGAATCGACGTCGACGACGTGCTCCGAAAGATCATCGAAGCAACCCCAACGATGGCAGAGGCGGCGGCGTAGATGGCCTCCACCAGCGACACAACCCTGCTCGATCCGGAGTTCATGACCAAGCTCAACCGCCTTGAGCTGATCAGCCGGAAGATCTTCGCGGGGAAGGTGCGCGGCGAGCGACGATCCAAGCGTCGCGGCGAATCGGTCGAGTTCGCCGACTTCCGCAACTACACCGTCGGCGATGACCTGCGCTTTCTCGACTGGAACATCTACGCCCGTCTCGATCGCCTGTTTCTCAAGCTGTTCCTCGAGGAGGAAGACTTGCTCGTCAGCGTGATCTTCGACACATCCAGCAGCATGGACTTCGGCGATCCGCACAAAGGCCACTACGCCCGGCAACTCGCCACCGCCATGGCCTACATCGGCATGGTCAATCAGGATCGGGTCAGTCTCTATCCATACGCCGACGGCATCGTCGACGAAATGAAGGGCGTCCGCGGCAAGCGCATGACACCGCGGATGATCGATTTCGTTTCCCGTTGCGACTATCGCCCTGCCAGCGATCTGACCGCTGCCTGCAGACAATACGCCATTCGTCATCCGCAGCGCGGCATCGTCATCGTCATCAGCGACTTCCTGGACAAGGGCGGATTCGAGGCAGGCCTGAAGTTTCTGCTCGGTCGCGATCTCGACATCTACGTCATCCATGTGCTCGCACCGCAGGAAACCGAACCGCCCGTCACCGGCGATTTGCAACTGTTCGACATCGAGGACGAGGACATCGCCGAAGTGACCGTCAGCCGCGCACTGATCAACCGCTACAAACACAATCTGGAGGCCTACTGCAGCCACGTCCGCGACTATTGCGCCCGTCGCGGTATCGCGTACCTGTTCACCACGACCGACGTGCCGTTCGATCAACTGATCCTCAACTACCTCCGCCGCCGAGGGCTTGTGCGCTGACATGAATTTCCTCACCCCGACAACGGTGGCGATTGCGGCGGCCCTTTCGATTCCGCCGCTTGTCGCGCTCTATTTTCTCAAGCTCAAACGGCAGCGCTATGCGATTTCGTCGACGCTGCTGTGGAAAAAGGCCATCGAGGATCTGCACGTCAATTCCCCGTTTCAGCGGTTGCGGACGAGTCTGCTGCTGCTGCTGCAACTGCTCGTCCTGGCATTGGCGGCACTTGCCTTGGGGCAACCCATGATGGCGATCGAGCGCGAACGCGAGAAGTCGCTCATCCTCATCATCGACCAATCAGCATCGATGGCTGTCGTCGAGGAAGACCAACTCACCCGTCTCGACATCGCCAAACGCGAAGCCGCACGCGTCGTCGACAACATGGACGAGAACAGCCGCGCCATGGTCATCGCGTTCTGCGACCGTGCCACCATGGTCTCCTCCTTCGATACCGACAAGGACGCCCTCAAACGCAAAATCGACTCCATCGACCAGACCGACAGCACCTCCATGCTCGCAGAAGCCATCAACCTCGCCGAAGCCTATTCGCAGAACATCATCATCGGCGGTGACAAGGCCGGCACCGACGTCATTCCCGAAGCGTCAGCCACCGCCTCGGTCATGCTCTTTACCGACGGCCGCGTGGCCGACGCCGACGAGGTATCGCCACAACGTCTCGACCTGACCAACATGGAAGTCGTCAAGATCGGGCAGCGATCCGACAACGTCGGCATCGTCACGATGAACGCCATGCGCAACTACGAAAAGCCTGAATTCCTGCAGGTGTTCGCAAGCGTCCGCAATTTCTCCGATCAGCCCGCGTCCGTCGACGCCACGCTCTACTTCGACGGCGAACACATGGACGTGCAATCCGTAGACCTGTCTCCCGGTATCGCTCCCCCTTCCGACGACGAGAACGCCCAACCAACAGACAACGGCAACGACGTCGTCCCTCCGGGGTCAATGGCGTCCATCGCGTTTGATGAGATCGAATTTGCCTCCGCCGGCGTCGTCGAAATCCGCATCAATGCTCAGGACGCGCTCGCCAGCGACAACCGCGCCTTCGCAATCGTCCCCCCATCGCGGCGTGTGAGCATACTGCTCGTCACCGAAGGCCGCTGGCAACTGACCGACCTGATGTCGATCCTCAACGTCGATGCCCAAATCATGACGCCGTTCGAGTACGAGAACGCCGACGACGAATTGCTCGCCGACGGCACGCGATCTCGCTTCGATGTCGTCATCATCGAAAATCACCGTACCGACCGCCTGTCGACCGGCAACTACTTTTTCATCGGACAAGCCCCGATCATGGAAGGCGTGCGTGATCTCGGCATCGTCGACGACGAGGTCTTCATCGACTGGGACGACACGCACCCCATCCTCCGCCACACCGCCGTCGGCGTCATCGACATCTTCGAACACTGGCGACGACTACGCCTGCCCTCCGAAGCCACCATCCTCATCGAAGGCAGTTCGCCCGATTCCAATGTGCTCTCGCTTCTGTCACGCGATGGCAGCCGATTTCTGATCTGCGCCTTCGGACTCGTCGTGGAAAACGATGAAGGTGAGCAGGTGCTCAACACCGCCTGGATGCTCGATCCCGGCTTCATCATGTTCATGATGGACGCGATCGATTTCCTGTCGTCGAGCATTTCCACGCAATCACTCGCCAGCCTCGGCCCCGGCGAACCGCAGGTCGTCCCCGTGCCACCGGACACCGACTACGTCACCGTTCTGCGACCAGACAACAAGACCGAGCGCCTGCCCACCGCCGGCACCCAGCGCGTCACCTACGCGCGCACGCGTCGTACCGGAACCTACACGTTCTCACCCGGCATCGACGGCAAGGACCAGATCGCCGTCAACCTCTTCAACGACAACGAAAGTCTCGTTCGCCCCACAACGAGCTTCGCCATCGGCTCAAGCCCCATCGCCTCCACCGAAGGCGCCAACCTCGTCGACGAGCCACTCTGGCCCTGGTTTGTGATGGGATTGCTTCTGATCTGTCTGCTGGAGTGGGTGATTTACAACAAACGCGTGTTCGTCTGATCGGCAGGCGTGGTCGCCCGCATCCCACCGCTGAAATGCAATTCGTTCATGGTTCGGCGTACACCAGTCATGCGCGGGTGAATCCGCAGCGCTTCGCGATAGCTGCCGATCGCACGATCAACGTCGCCGAGTTGGGCGTATGCATGCCCCATACCCGCCAACGCACCGAAATGGCAGGCGTTCAGTCCTACCGCCCTCTTCGCGTCCGCCAATGCGCCCACGTAGTCATCGGCCAAGTACCGCGCCATCGAGCGTTGGTTGTACGCTTCGGCGCACTCCGGATCACGCTCGATGATATCGCTGAGAAGAATGGCCGCCTCGGGATGATCCCCTTCACTCATTTTGCGCATGGCATCAAACAACTTGTCGCGCGCCGCAACATCCACCGAATCAAACCAAATGCCCCAAAGGGCGTCTTCGGCGGCGTCGGCCACTTCGGCGTCGTCATCTCCCAACGCCGAGACGAGCGGAAAAACCGACGGCGTATCGCCCCAGACACCGAGGCAATACGCCGCCACCTTCGCCACTTCGCGGTCGCCCGACGCGAGCAGTTCCGCCAACGCGTCGACCGACCAATCCCAATGCAGATACGCGCGCAATCCGTCGCGATCATCATGCGCGAGGTACGCACGCGTCTCCGCGAGTAGATCGTACCCCGTCAATTCCATTTCCGTGCACGTTGCCATGTCCACAGTTGTCGTTCCGTTAAGCTGCCCAAACATGTGACGACAGCGGCAACTCGCTGACGCCTGCCCCGGATGAGTATATGATCGTAGGACCGCCGGCGCGGCCAGGTCAAATCGAAATCAGATCGGAAACCGCGGAATCAGATGCATTATCTGACCTGCACAGCAACCGACGACAAGTACCGACAAACACCATGACCCCACAAACATCGGCCAACAACGTCCTTGCGGTTCTGCCGATTTCACGCGGGCGTGCCATCAACCGCGCACTGCTGCGGCTGATCCCCGCCGTTGTGATGCTGATGATCGCATCAAACGTCTTTTCAGGCCTGAACCTGACGCCCACCGCCGTCTCGAACCGCATCACCGACTACAGCAAATTGATTCTGATCTTGCCATTGGCGCTTGGCGGATTGCTTATCGGACTGAACGGTGCGCGATGGCTGATCACCGCGTGTTGGCCTGGCGAACTTGGCGTGGTTGCCTCAACGAAGGGTATCACGTTGCACCTTGGGGCGATGGCCTCACCGCACTACCCCATCGACGCGCTGACCATTCGCTACCTCTTCGAAATGGACACCGACGAACTCGACGAGGATCTTATCTACGAAGCCCTGCAACCACCCGAGAAGCAGATGGCCGAGATGCTCCCGCGGATTTATGTCACCGGCGAACGTGAACCCCTCAACAACCAGCTCATTCAGCTCTGTTCGGGAAACGAAGCGCAGTTGGCCGCTGCGTTGAAACCATTCGTCGACTTTCATCGCCCCAACATCGAGTGGGACGATGATGACGACGACGAATGATCGGCCGTCGCAACTGCTCGCCCCCTACCGCTTACCGTGACATTGCTTGTACTTCTTGCCGCTGCCGCACGGGCAAGGATCATTACGACCGACCTTCGGTTCATCGCGGCGAATCGTCTCGGTCTTCTGCGGCGCATTCTGCGCCTTCATCGCCGCCTGCTCATCCTGCGACGCTGCCGCGAATGCGCCGCCGGTTGCATCGGCGTGCTGGTAATTCACCGGCGCCTGAGGACCGGTCGTCACGGTCCCGGACGTTCCAGCCGGCCCTCCGCCCTGCGGACCGCCCGCCCGAAGTTTGAAAATGATGTCGGTCACGCGTGACCGGATCAGCGTCCACATCTGATCGAAGAACTCACGACCTTCGATCGCATACTGACTCTGCGGGTGCGTCTGGTCACCGCCCATAGGCCGCTGCATGATCGCCGTCTTCAACCGGTCCATTTCCCACAGATGGTCCTTCCACGACTGATCGTAAATCCGCAGCAGGATGTAACGCTCCAACTGCGTCAACTCATACCGCAGCATCAACTGCCCGGCCTCAATCAGCACCGTTCGTGGATCCTCCCCATCCTGCAACTTCTTTGCATGATCAGCATGAAACGCTCGCTGATACCGCTTGCGTGCCCACTCGATCAGCTCATCGCCCTCATGCTCGGACAACGCCTGATCGATCTCGGACTCCAGCTTGCCGCCTTCCATGTAGTCGCGCTGAAGCTGCATGATTTGGTTCGTGATGTCCTCGATCGCACGATTCTGCAACTCCTCGACCTTGAGGTTTACGTTGTATTTGACGTTCGCCCAACGACAGACCACTTCGCAAGCCTGAGCATTATCCGAACCGGTCCCGCCAAATGCCTGTCCAATCGCATTCTCGACAGGCATCCGCAACTCGCGATCGCGATACTTGGCCCGAACACGCTCACCGACCAGTTGAATCGCGTCTTCCGGAGAGATGTCACTCACTTCAGACGTATCAAGCTCGATGTCGAACTTTCCGCGTGCCCACTCCGCCAACTGCGATGGACCATGATCCGAAGACGCAAAGGCCTCTACGCCGCCGAGATCAACCTCGTCGTAGAACGTCTCCGCGGCTTCGGTCAGGGCATCCTCGATGTCGCGCGGGTCCATCTTGCGAAGCTGATTCTGCGTAAACGAGAACTGATACGCCTTCTGTGCCCAGCGAATCAATCCGCCAACGTCCCACGCCGACGATTCCTCGTCCGCATCGATGAACTCCACCAGCGACGTGCGAATCGACTCGCGGGCCTCATCCTTGGCAACCTTGCGGATGCGTTCCTCGGTGCGTTCCAGATCATCGACGTAGATGTCATCCACACCCACCGAGACGTCGAACTGCGCACGTACCCAGTTTGCAATGCAGTGCGCGCGATAGTCCGAACCCAGAAAGTCCGAAACGCTTTCGTCAATCGCATCGTCAATGATCTCGAAGATGATCGGAGCAATATCCGCATCGGCCAACACTTCCTGACGCTTGCTGTAGAAGTCCTTGCGCTGGAAGTCCATCGGCTCGTCCCATTCGAGCAGATGCTTGCGCGTCGAGAAGTTGCGTTCCTCAACCTTACGCTGCGCCCGTTCGATGCCCTTGCTCAGCCGCTTGTCCTCAAGACTCGTGCCGTCGGTAAAACCGAGCTTCTCCATCGTCTTGATCATCCAGTCCGGCATGAACAGCTTGATGAGATCATCTTCGAGCGAGATGAAGAATCGGGACGAACCAGGGTCACCCTGTCGGCCGGCACGACCGCGAAGCTGATTGTCGATACGCCGCGCCTCATGACGTTCCGTACCGATGATGTGCAATCCGCATGGCGAATTCAGCGCACACACCTTTCGGCCAATCTCCGGGAATCGCGGATCGAGCTTCGGCTTGTAGCAATGCGCACAATTCGTGGCCGGGTCGTATTCCTCGCATTTGATGCAGCACTTCGTCGAACCGATCGGGTAGAGATCATTGGCACGCCCCTCTTCGGTGACCTTGCAGTTCTCATACACCACGCCCTGTTCGAGTTTGATATCCGTACCGCGACCAGCCATGTTCGTCGCGATGGTGACGTTGCCAATGGGCGACTTGTCAGCCCCGCGTGTTGGCAGTTGCCGATGCCCCGCCTTAGCGACGATCTCGGCCTCTCGCGCATGGTTCTTGGCGTTCAACACCTCGTGATCAATGCCGTACCGCTTCTCCAGCAGCGCGGAGATCTTTTCAGACTTTTCAACGCTCGTTGTACCCACAAGCACCGGTCGCCCCTTCGCAAGATCGCCCATGGCTTCATCGTAGGTCTCGAGCATGAAGTTGATGACCTTCTGATCGCCCTCTTCGGCGTTGTTGAACTGACGGATCGCCTCGTCGACGCGCGACGTGTCCTGCCCGAGGTTCGACATCACTGGCTTGAGCTTGTTGAACAAGTCGAACATCAGGAACGGATCGCGAGGCCGCCCCTTCCGGCGCATCTCGTGAATCTCGTCGACGATGGCGTTGTACTTCTGATCACCATTGCGGAACATCTTGTCGTTGTGGTCGACGCGGTTGACCGGGCGATTCGTCGGAATCTGAATCACTTCCAGCTTGTATATCTTCAGAAACTCCTCCGACTCGGTCGCCGCCGTCCCGGTCATCCCCGACAGATATGTGTACAGCTTGAAGAAGTTCTGAATCGTGATCGTCGCGAGCGTCTGCGTCTCCTGTTTGATCGGGACATTTTCCTTTGCCTCGACGGCTTGGTGCAGTCCGTCCGACCACTGCCGACCAATCATCAGTCGCCCCGTGTTCTCGTCGACGATGATCACCTCGCGATTCTGCACGACGTAGTCCTTGTCGCGCTCGTAGACGATGTGCGCCCGCAGCGACTGCTCGATCAGGTGCGGACGATCCATGTTCGTCCCGACATAGAAACTGCCAATCCCCGCCTCATCCTGCGCAATCGCAACGCCCTCGTGCGTCAGCGAAACGGCCTTGCGATCCTGCTGCACCACGTAGCACTGTTTGTGGCCGATGCCTTCCGCCTCTTCCTCGCCGACCATGTTCGGGTCGATCCCGAATCGCCGAACGGCATCCATCGCCTTTGGATTCTGCGTCACCTGTTCCGGCAGATCCTCTCCCCACTCTGCCAGCCGAGCCTTCGTCTCCTTGTTGAACTCGGCCTGCTTGCGCACGAGAAGCCGTGCCAGGTTGTCGGCCCACTTGTACCGATTCGGATCATCCACGGCTGGTCCGGAGATGATCAGCGGCGTTCGCGCCTCGTCGATCAGCGTCGAGTCCACCTCGTCGACGATCGCAAAATCAAGCCGGCCCTGCACCTGCTCGACATGCCGCATCTTCATGTTGTCGCGCAGGTAGTCGAACCCGAACTCGCTTGTCGTCCCATACGTAATGTCGCACGCATATTCCTTCGCCCGAATGCCCTCACGACCACCCGGGTCGACCTGAGACTGAATGTAGCCCACGGTCACACCCAGCGGTTCCATGACCGCCGCGGCAAACTCGGCATCGCGCTTTACCAGATAGTCATTGACCGTGACGATGTGCACCTTGTCACCCATCACGACGCGCAGATACGCAGCAAGGTGACAGACAATCGACTTGCCTTCACCCGTCCGCATCTCCGCCACCGAACCGTCGTACAGCACCTTGCCGCCGATCAGCTGGCAGTTGAAGTGCCGATGCTCTTTCGCACGACGCGACGCTTCGCGCATCACCGCAAACGCCTCAGGCAGCAGCGCATCAGCCGACTCGCCATTCTTGGCGCGCTGTTTGAACTCGTCCGTTTTCGCGCGGAGCTGTTCGTTGGACAACGCCCTCGTCTGCTCCTCGATCGCCTCCACGGAGTCTGCCACCAACCGCAGTCTCTTGAGCAGACGGTCATTCCGCGACCCGAAGCACTTGTCCAACACCTTGCCGATAACCGATTGCAGTGACATACCCGGTCCCTGATTCTGATGACGCTCTCGAGCCGCACCCGCCCACTGTCAGGACGCAGAGCAACCCGTCAAAAACGCTGAAAATGAAGTTGAACACAAGAAGACGACGTCGAAGTATGCCCGGACACCTTACGGACCGTGAAGACCACCAAGCATCGCCGTCTGCAGCGCATCAATCTCGCGAATCGAGACAATGACCGCACAAACCGAGAAATGGGCAGGACGCAGCATGTCATCGCCAGCCGGAGGAAGCGCCGCCGCTTCAGGTGAAACCGCCGCATCGATGACATTCAGATCGGCATGGAAAATCGACGGAACGTCGACAGACTGTTGGCCGCGACGCGAAACGTCCGCATTGGCCGCCGTCGCAACGAGCAGCACGCCCGCCACACCCAGCAATCCCATACCCACGCCTGAAATGGTGCGTCCGCGATTGGCCATCCGTGTCATTATGATCCGTCCCGCATGCCTGTAAAGAGCAATCCCCCGACCCACCCATCGGCAGGTACGGGGGAATGACTGATTCCAAAAGTCAGAACGCGTCGGCTGCGATGCGGCTACGGTGCAAAACCGTAGATGAGGTAAACCTCGCCCGCTTCGGTACGTCCCTGCGGACGGGCCAGAATCGACCCGAGCAGCACGTCCGCCCGGCCATCGCCATCCACATCACCCGCCGGCCCCACGCCAAACGAGCGAAACTGCTGGGCGTTTCGCAGGCTCGCACCACCGCCAAGCTGATCACCCGGATGCGAGGCGCCGTCCGCACCTTCCCGACCGACGAAAATCACACCGCCGAATTCACTCGTTCCAAGCTGGGCGATGCTCACACGGCGGTTGGTATCCGCCAATGACGCAATGTTGTCCGTACCGAAGATCAGGTACACCTGGCCCGCATCGGTCAGCAGGTCCGGATTCCCGTCAAGGTCGACGTCATCCGGTTCACCATCACCGAACGGGCTATCCGGATTGGCTTCGTTGATCACATCAATGCCGGCCGTATCAAGCGTACCGTCGTCATTGCTGTCGAACATCGGCGACGCACCCGGAGCCGCCACCAGCAGGTCATTCATGCCATCGCCGTTGAAGTCGCCCGCAACCGCCACGTTGAACCCGAACTGGTCATTCTGCGCCGCACCGGTGATCGCGATCGCTCGCGGATTGCCGAATTCGTCGCTGTCAGCCAGAAGCGCATCGATGTTGACGCCATTCTGCCCCGTGATCAGCGTCGGCGACGAGAAGACGATGATGATCTCGCCCGTGCTGCTGTTGGCACGCGGATTCGGAATGATCAAGTCGTCTGCCCCATCACCGTTGAAGTCGATCGTCCGGTTCGTCAGCGAACCATCTTCGTTGACCACCTGAAGACTCTTGGTCAGAACCTCGCCGAGACGCTCATTGGCCCGACCATTGATCAACAAGCCATCCAGACGATCGGGATCGGTCAGCGACAGCGACAACGTATCCAGAACGAAGTCACCCTCGATCACCGACTGCCGCCGGAACAGAACACTGACATTGCCGGCGTTGCCATTCGCCGCCGGCCCGCCAACGACAAAATCGCTTCGTCCATCCTGATCGAAGTCCGCAATGCCCTCGACCTCTTCAATCTGGTAGTTGTTGCCACCCAGAATGCGAAGCGGCGACGGAGATGTCTCAAACACCTGGTCACGCACGTCACCATCCGTACCGCAATGACTGCGCGAGTTCTTCAACTGCGTCGCCGGATCAATCGCCGCAACAGTCGAATCGACGCGCGCCGGGAACGGGCCAACCTGGTACTGGAACGGCGTCGGCGGACGAAGACCATCCTTTTCGGGCGTATCCGGATTATCCCATGGCTCCACATCCGGATCAGGCCAGATGTTCCGCATGTTGATCAGATACATCACGCCCGGATTCGTCGGATTGGGAATCGCCATCGGAAACGCCGGCACTTCAACGTTAACCACCGGTTCACGATTCGGCGCACTGATGATCACAAACCCGCCACTGACCGCGATGGTCGAGCCGAACTTGTCACCCGTCTGCTGCGGGCCACCACCACCAACCGTGCCAGGGTCATTCCCGATCAGTCGGGCTCCCCACGGTGGCACCGCGGAGTTGGGACCGAGGCCGGACTGGTTGCCCGCTTCCGCATCCGGACGGAACACCGGATAAAATCCCGTTCCGAGACGAACATCCGTCGCCATTTCCAACGCAGGAGTGGCACCGGTGACATCCGCAGCCGCAAGTGGACCGGAATTGCGACCAAGCCGCGACGCACACGCCCCCCCGTCGTTGGGAATATTGTGGTCGCTGCCTCCCAGTTCATTCAACAATGCGTTCAGCAATGGATCGACCGTCGCATCAAAACAATCGCACAACGCCCCGGAGTTGGCCGGCGGCGCTGTAAACGAACTGCACAACGTGCCCATGTGATCCGCAAGCGCAGGACTGAACCCAATCTGGGTGCCAACGAACGTCTCGAAGCACATGTCCGTCCCATCGGGATTGCATGTAATCATCGGCACGCCCATATTGTCCATTTCCTCGCGCGTCCACTGATCGATCGGGTAGGCACCGTTGCAACCACGCATGCCTTCCTCATTGTCCGGGAAGTACTCAATCCCCGCAGCCGCAAAGCGCTGTCCGACCAGGTCCAACGGAACAACCGATTGATTGATGAAGTCCGCATCGGGATCATCCCCGACAGGCGGATCAAGAAGATTCGGATTCCGGCTCGACACAAACACCACACCGCCACGCTGGAATTGATTCTGCTTCTCCAGCGAGTTTCGCGCCAAGGGATTGCCTTCGACCAGCAACCGCTGCGTGTGACCACGCGACGAGCAGAAAGGTATACCAAACGCCAGTTCTGGCACCTGATCTCCATCCTGATCCGGAATCATCCGCACCGTACTCATTCCGTCCGTCTCGGTCGGCGTCGACTCATCGGTGCGAATGCCCGTAAACGTGATACCCTGAAGGACAGCTTCACCCTCATCATCCGCCGCCCCGACCATGTTCAGACTCTGGATCTCGTTGCGTCGCTCTCCGCCATAAATCATGTACGACTCGCCGATACCGATACCCGAGTTCGACAGGAAGAATGGCTTGCCAAACCGAGCCCCGATGATGAACTCCGACCGATCATCGGCATTGAAGTCGCCAGCCGTCGTCACGAATGTCCCAGCGTTGTCAGCGAAGTTAACACCCTGGAATACCTCCGCATCCCGCGCAAAGATCTCATCATCACCCATACCGCGAAGTCGCTGATTCAACGCATAGATGCCCACGTAGAGCGTTTGCGGCAACGCTGAAACGCGAACAACACCAATGGCCCGCTCCGTGATCACGGTGGGTGGCGTCAGATCGCTCAGCGTCATCTCCACGAAAATGATGTGCCGCCCCAGAACCTCCGACGTATCCCACGTCGTCGAACCCGAATCCAATCGCAGATTCTCAGCGATCAGGATTTCAGGCCCCGTTCCACCATCCGCATCCGTACACGTCGTGCAAGCCCGCGCGAACACCCGAATCGAACGATCGTCCGAAGACGGGACGTTCGTGCTCCACTCAACAACAACGCCGTCACCCTGCGCCACCTGCTGATCAAACCCCGGCGCCGAAACGCTCAACTCCGCGTCATCCGGCTGCACGATCGTCAACCGCATGCGATCTTCTTCATCAACGCTCACCGGATCGTTCTGACCATCCGAAATCGTCCCACCGATCAGGTGAAGCCCGCCAGCCAGATTCGCCGTCGAGAATTGCACCGAGTCCACCTCAGGATCCGTCACCGTCGCGATGGTTGTCTCAGTGTCTTCGAAGAACCGAATCAACGTGACGACATAGTCATCACCCTCAAACGTATTGCCGTTGAATGGAATCGTGATCGTCTCACCACCAAACGCCGAAAGGCTCATCGTCGGGAATGTCAGGGTTGGCGGTCGGGCAGCCGACGCAGCCGGCAGAATCGTGATCACGAAGTTGTTGTACGCGGTCACAATCGTGTCCGCCCGTCCCGCGTCCACCGCGCCACCAATGCTCAATCCCGAATCAGTGGCGGACAGCCCAAGGCGATAATCGCCCGGCGTGACGTTCGACGTATCCCAGCGGAAATCAACCGTGTTGCCCGTGCCCTCAGCCAACCGCGTGCCCAACAGCGATCCATCATCCGTGAGACCTTCTTCGTCCAACGGATCATTGGCATCCTGGAAGAACAGCCGCCACCGGGCAGAACCCTGCGGATCGCCGATGTCAGCCGACACCTGCACAAACTCACCGGCATTTACCGTGATTTCCATCGCCGGTTCCAGGAACAGCGGCGACGGCGGGCCCTGAATCTCGATGGTGCCCTGGCTTGGCAGAATCAGATCATCCGCCTGCACAAACAACCGGTAAAACCCAGGGCGCAAACCCGTCGAATCGAACACAAATGACTGGCCGGAACCCGCCGATAGACCTTCCTCGATGACCTCTTCAATCCCGATCTCTTCTCCGCCAAGGTTGGCGGGACCATCCAGCACGCGGTAGAACGCGAACACGTTCGTCGCCCCGGTCGGCGCGTTGTACAGAACCGTGATCTGCACATCCTCGGAAAACGCGAGGTTGGTCAGCAGATTGGTAATGCCGAGCGTATCAGAAGGACCATCACCAGGATCGCCCGTTCCAGGATTCATATCCACCGGCGGACAGCCCATCATGCCAAGGCACGCTGCCACGACCAGCGTCGCGCCAGCCAGCCCACGTGCGGTTCTCGCAGTCCATCGTCGTTCCGTCATCATCGTAAGAGACTCCTGTCAACCTGCCGCCTGAATCCGCAGGTTCCGGGGGGTTCTTTCGCTTGTCTTATCGCCGGAAGCCGCAAGCCCGGGCAGTTATAGGGTTCGCCCAAGGTTCCTGTCAACGCACGCCAGCCACCATGCCCCGCTTGACAACAACACATCACAGGCGCGCACCGTTGCCCTCAACTCCATGTCGCAAGGTTCACCCGATCTCTTACACGCAATCGCGCAACCCACCTCGTCGATCAAGGCCGCAGCAGCGTCGAACCGCCAGCCGCAATCTCCCGATCGCCACCCTCTTCCCGCGCCGCCAACGACACCACATCGTCCGCGTAAAGAGGTGAAATCTCCACGACCCCATCCGGTTCGCCGTCGGCTGTCATGGGGACCGACACGCCGCACTCCGCCAACCAAGACGCCGCTCGCCGCACAAGGTCCCGCTTCGCCGTCGCCACACTGTCGACACCCGTGGCATTCTTGACCGGCGAAAATCGCTCCGACCGCTCCGTCCGCAGCAACATGGTCGTCCTGGCCAGAGGCAGCGCGTCGAACACAAACATTTCCAGTTTCACTGCATTTGGCGAGTCGGGAGCAACGAATGTCCCACTGGCGAGATCCACCGTCGAAACCTTCTTCGACGCCCGGTGCCATGGCAATGCCCGCCCCGCATCCCCCGACGTCATCGATTCCACGAACGCCACGTCCAGCACATGCACCGCGATGTTGGCGAGGTCGAACTTCCGGCGACCGTCGGCATCTTTCAGACTCATCATCGCTTCAGGGAAATCGCTGTACTCGACAATCGTCAACTTTTCGTCGATCTCGATGAACAGCCCGACCTTCTCCCCGTCCGACGCTTTGCCCATCGTCAGACTCGACATTTGCGACCCACGGGTCACATGCGCACCGACAAACTCCGGATCAACCGGTTTCACCAGCGGATTATCCACCTGAAAATAACTGATAAACTCAACGCCGCGGGCCGTCATGTCGGCCAACATCCCCGTCTCAGCGAGCGCCGTCAGACTGCCGCCATGACCATTGGGCGACATCGCAACTTTGTGCTTCTCTTCCAGGAGAATCTTCCCCTTTTCATCCGCCACCGGAATCATCGATTGCGAAAAGAACAGCACATCGGCAGGGTTCAGACCGAAGTAATCGTGCTCCTCGAAGTACGAGGTCGTAGCCGCATGATTCGCCTTGGACGTCATCACGTACCACGGAATCCGGACGCCATAACGCTCGTTCGATGCGGCAATGCCTTCGGCGAAGATCTGAAACAGCGAAGCCCCCGAAACCGGTCCGATCGGAAACGCACCCTTGGGAATGTCCACGCCAAGACGCGTCGCCTGACCGCCAGCCACCATCATCGCCGCAACACGCCCCTCGCGGATCACCTGTTCCCCCGCCGCGCGCGCACGACGCCCCTCGATCGCGTCGAGGCACTCGGGCACCTCAAACATCGCCGGGTCGACGACGTGCTCCTGTGTGTGCGCCTGCTGCCACGCCGTTTCGAAGGCGGCGAGGTCAATCGCATCGACGTCAGCCAGCAGCGCTGACCGGCCCTGTTCGTCCAGTTCATCCCAGAAGGTCAGAAGATGCTCCTGACCGTGTTTGGCCAGCCGGGCACGCACGTCGTCCACCGCACTCATCCTTGCCGCCGCTCCTTCCGCTCATGGTCGAGAATTTCCACCGCGCGACCGATATATAGATGCGGCCCTCCGGGTGGTCAAACGGGTATGGACGAAGGCGATATGCGAAGACGCGACTTCCTGAAGGCCGGCGCGGCGGCAGCCGCAACACCAATCTCCAAACTCATCGCCCAACCCACGCCCGCAACCGCCCATGTCGTCGAAGTCGCCAGCGACTTCGTCGTCCGCGGTACCGCCATCCACGACAAAATGGTCCAGGAAATGCTCGACTCCGCACTTGGACATTTGACCGGCAAGTCATCGGTCGCCGACGCATGGAAGCAGATCCTCAAGCCCGATGACATCGTCGCCATTAAGTGCAATCAGTCCGGAGCCAACGGACTCGGCACCACCGAAGCTTTTCTCGACGCCCTCATCCCGTCCCTACGAAAGGCCGGGTTCAAGAACGAACAGATCATCGCGATCGAAGCCCCGGAAACCACCTACCGTTCCCACGAGGTTCGCAGACCCGAGATCGGGTGGACGGAGAGTGCGGTCACGTTCGCCAGCGGGTCGGATCACCTCGCCAAATGGCTGGACAAGGTCACCGCCATCATCAACGTGCCGTTCATCAAAACGCACAACATCGCCGGGATGACCTGTACCATGAAGAACCTCTCCCACGCCTTGGTCAAACACCCCGCCCGATTCCACGACAATGGCTGCTCGCCATTCATCGGCGACATCTACAGCTTGGGCGCAATCAGAAATAAAGTCCGACTGCACTTGGTCAACGGTCTTCGCGTCGTCTTCGACGGTGGACCGGAAGCGCGCCACGACGGCATCTGGGATGCCGGGATCGTCCTGGCCGGAACCGATCCGCTCGCCATCGATCTTGAGGCACTTCGGTTGCTCAATGGCCAGCGGGCGATCCTCGGGCTGAGTGAAATTCGAAACAGCCCCGCACAAACACCCTATCTCTCCCATGCCACCAAGATCGGCCTCGGCGTTTCCGATCCGTTCAAGACGCGCGTGACGCGCGTACGTCTCTAGGGTCCGCGCGGTTCAATTGCGTGTCAGATTCGCTGTTTTCTCATTGACACGGCTTCTGTGGGCCGATATTGTTTAGGTGACGGGCGGAGAAACCGCTGGCGGCTTTTATTCGCGTTTATTATTTCGTACCTGCAATCATTCGATTGATCATTCATCAAGCCCGCCGGTCAGTACGTTTTTTCCCGATTCATCCCGCTTTCGTCCGTGTGCGTTGTTCCATGCGCCCATTTGGTGCATGAATGCGCGGTTGTGTGCGCACAAGGCGAAAAAACAGACGTGGTTCGTTTGCGTTGAACGCGCGTCTGCTGTACTGTTTTCGGACTTTCTTGTTTGGGTGGAGGCGAATCCATCTGCCAAGGTCAGGTTGAGCGGGAATTCCGGTTTTTCGGCGACACGTCGTCGTCACCTGCAATAATGTATTTTTTCCATTCGGACCGGAAATAACGTGAAGCTGGCACAGGCGACTGGAACCACGCCTCGGTAATGTGCCGACGGCACAGGAGGATCACATGTCAGTGTTGACACGCAGAAAATGGCGAGGGTTCACCCTCATTGAGTTGCTGGTGGTGGTTGCGATCATCGCCTTGCTGATCTCGATTCTGCTCCCGAGTTTGTCTCGGGCGCGTGAGATCGCCAAGCGGACCGTTTGTGCCGCGAATGTGAAGGGTATCGGCACGTCGTTCAAGATTTACGCGAACGACAACGAGGAGCTTTGGCCGGTTCCACCGTTTGACGAGCAGGTCCTTCAGACCGGCGTCGGCGGAGGCGGACAGAACATCATCTACACTGAACTTCAAGGCGGTGGCGGCGGCGTGACGAATATCGTCGGGCAGACTATGGAGCCGCCGCTCCGCTTCCAGGAATCTGTGAATGTTCCCATTCCAAATATCGGGCTTCAGGATCCGAGCAGGACGGTCTCGGTGACCCGCGCACTCTGGATGCTCGTGCGATCCGGAGACGTCACGCCCAAACAGTTCGTTTGCCCCAGTAGCGGCGATGTTCAGGACGATACCGAGGAAATCAATCGCTATTACGATTTCAAGGGGTTGGGAAACATCAGCTACGGCTATCAGGTTCCGTTTGGACCATTTGATACGCGTGCGTCGGAAAATGTTGACACGCGTATGGCCTTGCTGGCCGATCGTGGCCCATACAGCATCAATGGTGGCCTTGACCTTACAAGCGACAATATTCAGCAGTTCAACATCTCGACACCCACTCGGGCATGGATGCGATTGAACTCTGGCAACCACGGCGGTTCGGGCGCGGGTGAAGGGCAGAATATTCTCTTCGCCGACGGGCACGCCGAGTTTCAGATGCGCCCGATCGTAGGCGTCGATTTCGACAACATTTACACCAACATGCAAATGGGGCAGGAGAACGGAAATATTGACATGCCGATCTTGCGTATCATCGGCAACAATCCACGTCAGGGTATGCCCGTGCAGGATCCGTGGCCTGGCCAGCAAGCTTTTGGCCCAAATCGCTTCTCGTCGACGGATTCGCTGATCTATCCGTAGCCGCGATTCGCATTTTTGATGACACTTCGACCGGCAATCCGTTATGCGGATTGCCGGTTTTTTCTTTTGTCGTGAACGAGGATGCCCACGAATGACGAGAAACCCGAATTTGCAGAGAGGCGTCGTCGGCGCCATTCTGCGCAACGATCGCTGGCTGATGATTCAGCGATCCGACCACGTCATTGCACCGCGAAAGTGGTGCTTTCCCGGCGGTGGCGTGGAAGAAGGCGAATCAAACGCCGACGCGGTCGTCCGTGAATTGCAGGAGGAGTTATCACTCGTCGTCAAGCCGGTCCGCCCGATCTGGTCCTGGACACGTGAAGACAAGCGGCTGCACCTCGAGTGGTGGGAAGCCCGTATCATCGACGGAACGCCGACACCGAATCCAGCCGAGGTGCGTGATTTCGGCTGGATGACCACGCGTGAAATTCGCGCCCTACCGGATGTACTCGAAAACCTGTTGCCGTTTCTGGACTTTCATGAAGCCAACGGATCAGCGCAGTGATCACACGGCAATCGAGGCGTAGTAATCAATCGCCCGTCGAAGCCCCTCTTCGAAATCGATCTGCGGTTCATACCCGATCAGGTCACGCGCCCTGGTGATGTCGGCCAGCGAATGCATGACATCGCCTTTCCGCCTGGGCACGAACTTCGTCGCGACATTCTTGCCGAGCAGATCGTTGATGCGGGCGATGATGTCATTCACACTGACCTTCTCACCGCACGCGACGTTGATCACCTGACCAGCGGTTTCTTCCGTCTGTGCAGCGAGCACATTGGCGTGGACAACATTCTCGATGAATGTGAAGTCGCGTGTCTGCGTGCCGTCGCCATACACCGTTGGCGACTCATCATTCAGGATCGATGTCACGAACGCGGGGATTGCGGCCGCGTATTGGCTCTTGGGATCTTGACGTGGGCCGAAGACGTTGAAATACCTCAGGGCGATGGTCTCCAACCCGAAGCACTCGAAAAACGCCCTTCCATACAACTCGCCTGCAAGTTTTTGCACCGCATAAGGGCTTAGCGGCTCGGGTCGGATACCTTCCTCTTTGGGAAGGACGGCGGTGTCGCCGTAGGCGGAACTGCTGGCCGCGTAGATGACGCGTTTGCACTTTCGCTTGGTCGCGGCCATGAGGACGTTGAACGTACCATTCATGTTCGCGTCGTGACTGTCGAAAGGAAGATCAACCGATCGCGGTACCGACGGGATGGCCGCCTCGTGGAAGATCATGTCGATGTCTTCGGCTGCGTTGTAGCAGGTGTCGTAGTCGCGCATGTCGCCTTCAACGATCTCCACGCTCGACGCGACATCGCTTAAGTTCTCACGCTTGCCGGTGCTGAAGTTGTCGAGCACGCGGACGTGATGCCCTCTCTCGATCAAGCCCTGTGTCAGATGTCCACCGATGAACCCGGCTCCGCCGGTCACAAGATAGTTGGCCATGGTTGCACCCCGTCCTGCATTGCCTTCCGCAGTGATCAAGCGATCGCCCTATCGGACGTGTGATCCTACGGTCATATTAGCCGCGATGTTCACGGAATCCCACCCGCGACATCGTGACGCTGCACGCTGTCCATATCGTCGCGCACCGGGGCGTGGGCTACCAAAATACCTCGAAGAGCCGCGCATCACCCGGGGCGAGGTCTGTTGGCAGCAAGACCTGCCCCAATCGGACGTGGTGCACCTCGCCAACGAGCGCGTGGGGATCAAAAGGGACTTCGACGACGCGGCGGGCAGCTTGAATGCCCTGACCACTGATCTTCACCGGGGTGCGGACGAATCGGCTATCGGACGTGTTGTGGAGGAACAGATAGGCCCGGCGAGTCGATTCGTGGAGCGTGCACGAGAGTACTGCTTCGTCGCCGTCGGCGGACATCAATGGGGTTACCGTCGCGCCCTGCAGTCGTGGGCCGATGCGGGCCGCCCGATCCGTCAGACGCTTGATGGCGGCGTTTCGCATGGCAACGTCCTGCCCGTCGTCGGACGACGCCGAAATGTCCAGCAGGATTCCGTCGCTTCGCCCGTCAGACACCGACATGTGATACCGATTGAGGATGTTCGTGGTCGACACATCGCCGATCCTGATGTCGACAAGCGTTGCAGCGTCGTCGGCTTGCAGCAACGATAGTCCCACGCGTTCGGCTGCGCGGTGCAGTGTGTCGGACGGTGCCTGATCAACGCCGTCGAAAACGATGGCGTTGCAACCAAGTTCGCGCATGGCGTTCATCGCCCTGTCGGCGGCAACGGGCGTCTCTCGTTCGCGCAACGTGGGCGTATACCGCATCGCGATGGAATAGTGCGGGCGTGATGCATCCGAGGTTACGCAACCCACGAGCAGCAGCAGCGGCAACAAGACACACCATCTGCAATTGACAGCCAAGATTCTCAATGGCTAGACTCTCCGCTTGTGACGAGTCACCGACACATCCTCGTGATTTCCCTGGCGACCCTTGCAGGGTTCTACGGGCCGGGCTGCAATGGCCGGCAGTCGTCGCCCGCATTGGATCGCCCCGCCACGGGCTCGATTTCCGTCGAGCCTCCGGCATCGATCAACATCGTGCGCTCATTTACGAAATGGTCAAATTTTGACGATCAGCCAGGAATCGATGGCGTCACGCTGTTCGTGCAGCCGGTCGATGGGGATGGCCGTCCGACGCGAGCGTTCGGCTCTGCGTATGTCGAAATCTGGCAGAAGCGCCGGGCAGCGGGCATCGCCGAAGGTGAGCGAATCGGCATTTGGGATTTTCCACTCGACACCCACGACGACCAAGCCATGCGTTGGCGTCGGGCGATGCGGATGTATGAGTTGCCGGTTGCGTTGCCGGCGTCGGCACTTGGTGTAGCACCGGGCAGTGCCGTGATCGTGTCCGTGACCTACCATCTGGCGGCGGGCGGTCAGCGATTCGACGAGATGGAATTGCGGCTGCCGTTGGCCCAGACGGAGCTTGCCCGTCAGTAGTGCCCAACAAGCGGGTCAGGGTGGACAATCGGCGGGCGGCTGGTTAGCCTACCAACCTCGAAGGCCCCATCGTCTAGTGGTTTAGGACACCGGCTTTTCACGCCGGCAACACGGGTTCGAATCCCGTTGGGGTCAATCATCCATTCCACATCGTTCGGGTAATCAGATGATCAACGGTGAGATTGCGGCGGCGTTCAATCGCATCGCCGATCTGATGGAAATCAGTGGTGAGAGCGGGTTTCGCGTCAATTCCTATCGCCGGGCAGCGCGGACGATCAAGGCCTACCCGGAGGATCTGTCCGTCGTGGCGGGCGAGGGTCGGCTGACGGATCTGGACGGGGTGGGCAAGTCGTCGGCGGAGAAGATCAACGAGTACATCCAGAGCGGCACGATTGGCGCGTTGGCAGACCTTGAGCCCGGGTCGCTGCCCGACCTGCTGCGGATTCAGGGGTTGGGGCCTAAGAAGATCGCGGTTTTGCATGATGAGTTGAGTGTCGCCAGCATCGAGGACCTGAAGTCGGCCATCGACGAGGGATCGGTTGCGTCACTGGCTGGCTTCGGGGCGCAAAGCGTCAAGAAGATCGCCGAGGGGATCGCATTCCTGGAAAAATCGGGCGGGCGGACAGCGATGGGAATCGCGTGGCCTGTGGCGGAATCAATGGCGGAGATGCTCCGTGGCTTGCCAAACGTGACGCAGGTGGAGATTGCGGGATCGCTGCGGCGTGGTGCGGAGACGATTGGCGATGTCGATCTGCTGTGCGTCTGCGACGAATCGGAGCCAGTGATGTCGGCCTTTACCGGTCAGGGCGATGTGAAGCGCGTCCTGGCGCAGGGGAGCACGAAAAGCTCGGTGACCGTCGAGATCGACAACGGGCGTGAGTTGCAGGTCGACCTGCGGGTCGTACCGGCGGAGTCGTTCGGGGCGGCTTTGCAATACTTCACGGGTTCGAAGGAGCACAACGTCCGCGTCCGCGAATTGGCAGTCAGGCGGAAGCTGAAGCTCAACGAGTATGGCTTGTTTGACGGCGACAAGCAGGTTGCGGGCGAGACGGAGGCGGGCATCTACGAAGCACTGGACCTGCCCTGCTACGCGCCGGAGATGCGCGAGGATCGGGGGGAGTTGGACCTTGACGCGTCGCCCCCACTGATCGAACTCGCCGACATCCGTGGCGATCTGCACATGCACACGACAGCCAGCGACGGCAAGTGCTCGATCGAGGAGATGGCCGAGGCGGCAAAGGAGCGTGGATACAACTACATCGTCATCACCGACCACTCGAAGAGCTCCGCCGTCGCCAACGGCCTGTCGATCGAGCGGATGAAGCGGCATATCTCAGACATTCGGGCGGCGGATGATCGCACTAAGGGCATTCGCATTCTCGTCGGGTGCGAGTGCGACATTCTCATGGACGGGTCGCTCGACTATCCGGACGACATACTGGCTGACTGCGACATCGTGGTGGCCAGCATCCACAGCGGCATGACCGGGGCAAAGGCGAAGCCGACGGACCGTCTGCTGAAAGCGATCGACAACCGCTACGTGTCCATCGTCGGACACACCACCGGGCGATTGATCAACCGGCGACCGGCCATGGAGATCGACATGGCCAAGGTAATCCAAGCCGCTGCCGACAGTCACACGGCCATGGAGATCAATGCCTCGTGGCAGCGATTGGACCTTAAGGATCTGCATGCCCGCCAGGCGATTGACGCCGGCGTGATGCTGGCGATCGACACCGACGCGCACCACACGTCGCAACTGGATCAGATGATGTTCGGCATCCGGACGGCACGGCGTGCGTGGGCGACCAAGGAACACGTGTTGAACACACGCACGACTGCCAGCCTGCTCAAGTGGATCGCGAAGAAACGCGGATAACGACCGCCCGATAGACGCAAGGTCGCAAGCGTGCCGTAAAACGAAAGCGAACCGTGGGGTGTTCGCCCACGGTTCGCCTGCCACAGGAAGGCTCCCCTCAAAACTTTCCCGCGAAATGTCGTTATCCCAGAAGGGCCAGCAGCTGGCCGGCCTGCTGATTGGCCACACCCAACAGTGAGAGACCGGAGTTCACGAGCACGGTCTCACGGTTGAGGTCTGCGGTCGCCTCGGCGAAGTCGGTGTCGGCGATGACGCTTCGGACGGTGGTCAAACCAGTCTTTGTGGACTGCAGCGAGTTGATCGACGACTGAACCTGGAACTTCTGGAACGCGCCGAGTCGACCTCGCTCGGTCGCCACGTCGGTGATGGCATTCTTGATCGTTTTCAACGCCGTCGCGACATCGGAATTCAAATCGGCTGTTCCGCCACCCTTGAGATCGCTCAGGAATGCCCCGGCATCACCGCCGCCGAGGTTGTAGCTGAACAGACTGTTGAGACCGATTGTCTGACGCGTGGCGTCGGACGTTCCAAGCTGGAAGGTCGCACCGGTCGTCACGTCGACGTTGAACGTCTCGGTGTTCGATCGATTGGCGACACGTCCAAATCCGTAGTCCTCTGGAAGCGAGAACTCAAGGCTCAAGCCATTCGATGTAAAGCTGACATCGAGACCATCGACGATGGCTTCCTGTCCATTGACCGTTACCGATGCGTCGGTGCCGTTGGTCAGGTTTGTGCTGAAGATGGTCGACGTCGTGCCAGCGATGTTGTTGCGGATTGTCCCCCCGGAAAGCACCTCGATCGACACGAACTCGTCGCTTCCAAAACCTGTCGTGTCGAAATCGATATTGTTGGTCGTGCCATTGGTCGTCGCGCTGATGCCCGTCTGTTCGGTGGCAGCGTTGACGGCTGAGATGATCTCATCGCGTGTCAGACCACTGCCCAGCGTGATCGTCGCCGTCCCCAAGGTTCCGGTGATGGCGATCTGCGTGGTGCCGCTGGTGTTGAAGTTGGTTCCGGCGGCGTTGAATGAGGTTGCAGCAAAAGCGGCAGATGCTGTTTGCGCCGACGCGGTGATCGTCGAGACGACCTGTATGTTTGAGCTGGCTTCGGAGCGCGAGAAGATTCGAAGGTTGCTGACCTTCGTGGAATCGACACCGGTGCTCGCGATGCCCAACGAACCGTCGAGCAGACGCTTCCCGTTGAACTCCGTCGTCCGAATGATTCGGTCGATCGAGTCGATGGCAGAGTCGATCTGTGCCTGGTTCGCGGCGATCTCCGAATTGGACAAACCGCCTTCATTGGTCGACGCAGCCACGAGCGTCTCGATCTCCGTCAGCAGGTTGCTGACCTCGACGAGTGCGGACTCGGCCACGGCCAACTGCGCATCTGTTCTTTGGTTGTTGTCGATTGAAGCGTTCACGGCGGTCAGATCGGCATTGATCGATTCAAGCGCGATCAGACCAGCGGGGTTGTCCGACCCCTTGTTGATCGTCTTACCAGTGGTGAGCTGCGTGAGCAGATTGGACTGGCGAGACGTCGTCTGGTTGAGCAGATTCAACAACGTGAGGGTATTCGTGTTTGTAACTGTCAGCCCCATGAGCGTCTTCCTGTTCTGGCGAGAGAAACTGATTTGGAAACCTCTCGGAAACTAGAATTCGCGCATCGCGCGGTCAAACACCAATTGCAAAAAAAGTGCAGTGTCGCACACCGTTCAACACCGCGCGCGTTATTCATGGACCGACGCAGAAAAAAGTTCGTCAAGCGGCTCTTGCAGGGAACTGCGTCACCAACCGTTTCGGACTGTATTTGCAGGGTTTTAACGATTGTGCGGTTGTTGCGTCAATCGTTGCAGGTGATACATGGCGGCAGGCTCGCGCTTGATCAGGTGCGTCAAGTGGTAGTTGTACATGTCGAACATGCCGGACGCGACGGCTGGATCGGATTCGTCACCGGCGACCAGCGCTTCCGGTGCAACCGTTACACGTCGCTTCTCGACATGCGCACCTTCACAATCCCTACAAAGCAAACCACCCTCAAACGACGAAATGTAAATCTCGGACGCATGGGCGATCGGCTGACGACAGGCGACACACTGATCGACGATCGGCAACAATCCCACTTCGTCCAGAAGCGTTCGTTGAAATCGGACCAGGTGCGAAAGAACGTCGTCCGCCGATGCGAGCGCGTCCAGCGTATGGACCAGCGACTCATAAACCGACGGATGCGGATCCCAATCCTCGGTCATGCGTGCGGCAACGTCCGCGATGTACTGGGCGGCGTTGAGACGATCCAGCTTCTCCCGCAATCCCACAAACGCCCGCTGCTGCTTCCATTCCACCAGTATGGCCAGCGCTTCCTGCCGCTCCTCGCGAATGGAGAGCACGATTTCCCCGGCTTCGAGGAGATCGAGTCCGGGTTTGAACTCCTTCTTTGTCGAACGACGGATGCCCTTGGCGATCACGCGGACCTTTCCATGCGTCCGTCCGAAAACCGCCACGACCAGTGACGATTCCGAATAATCAAGGCGTCGCAGAACAACGGCCGAGTCGTGGATGTGCGGCATCAGTCCGCGCGCTCCGCAGTGAGGCCCCGATAAAGTTCGTGTTCGGCGATGTAATGACCAACGGCGTTGGGTACCAGATAGTGGATGGACTGCCCGTCGGCGACGCGTTGCCGGATATCGGTCGAACTGATGTCGATGTGCGGCGTCTGAAGTACGTTGTCACGAAGACGAGCAACCTGCTCCGGCGTGAACATCGGATGCTGCAACTCAATATCCGGCGAGATCGAACCGCGACGGGCGGCTGTGACGATATCGCACGCGTCAACCAGTTCGGCCGCACGATGCCACGTGTGCAACTCCGCGAGCGAATCCGATCCGATGATCCAGCACAACTGCGACGGCGCGTCGGTCGCCGCGGCGAAGTGCCGCACCGTATCCAAGGTGTACGTCGGTCCTGCCCGACGGGCATCGAAATCATCGAGGTCGAATCGCGGGTGCCCGGCGATCGCCACCCGAACCATTTCCATGCGGTGCTCGATCGTGGCAGCCAGACCCTTCGGCTTGTGCGGTGGATCGGCGCTGGGGAGGAAGATGACGCGGTCGAGGCCAAGCTGTTCACAGATGGCCTGCGCGATGATCAGGTGCCCATGATGAATGGGGTCGAAACTGCCGCCAAAAAGTGCCACGCGCTCATCGCCCATCGTCTGCAGGTCGCTCCCATCTCGTCGCTTATCGAACAGGCAGCCATCGTAATTCGCCCGAACAGGCGCTGCAAACGCGACCGAACGCATTCCGTGGAGTTGCCGCACCTCGCCATCCGATACTGCCATGAAGGAAGGCTCGCAGCACCATGTCCGATCGCTCCGTTTCGTTCATCCTGGCCACGCACAACCGTTGCGACATCACGCTTAACACGCTGAATCACGTCCACGCGTGCGGGCTGCCTGTCGGCGATTTTGAAGTGTTTGTGGTGGACAATGCCTCGACGGACGGCACCGTCGACGCCATTCGCGGGACATTTCCCGACGTCCACGTGCTGCCACGCGGCGGCAACCATGGCAGTTGCGCCAAGGCATTCGCGATTGGCCGAGCACGTGGGCGATACGTTGTCTTCCTCGACGACGACTCCTACCCGCAACCCGGCAGCATCGAGCGGATGATCGATCATTTCGTGTCCGACGACACGCTTGGCTGTGCAGGCTTCACGGTGCATCTGCCCGACGGACGTCGCGAATGCAGTGCCCTGCCCAATGTGTTCATTGGTTGCGGCGCCGGGTTTCGACGCGACGCCCTGCTGAGTGTCGGCGGACTCGACGAGTCACTGTTCATGCAGGCCGAGGAATACGACCTCAGCTTTCGCCTGATCAACGCAGGCTATCATGTGCAGACATTTGATGACCTGCACGTCGAACACCTGAAGACCCCGCAGGCCCGGCAAAGTGCGCGGACGACCTATCACGATACCCGGAACAACCTGCTGCTGACCCACCGCTACCTCAGCGACAGCCAGCGATCCATCTACCTCCGCGACTGGACGCAGCGATACCGTTGGCTGGCGGCGATCAACGATCATCGGCCAAGCTTCGTCGAGGGACGTCGAGCCGGCAACACGCGCGGTCGCCGCGAACGCATCGCCGGTCGCCACAAACAGCTATCGGACCAGGCCTTTGAGACACTCTTTCGGACACGCGAGATCCACGATCGGATGTCCGTACTGGCCGACGAAGGCGTCGAACGCATCCTCCTCGCCGACCTCGGCAAGAACGTCCACCCCTTCGTCAACGCGGCGCGGGAATGTGGCCTGTCGATACTGGGAATCGCCGACGACCGCTTTGCCAGTGTTGGCAACGCCTATCGCGGCGCGCCATTGATCGGCATGAAAGACGCAGCCAAGTGCAAGCCCGACGCCGTGATCGTCAGCAACACGTCCCCCGTCCACGCCGCCGTCACGCGCGATCGCTGGTCGCCGTTCGCCCCGCCCGTCCATGCGTGGTTCGCTGAATCAGCCGATTCTCGCCGACACCAGATCGCTTCCACTTGCCCCCCGATTCCTGCCGATACGTCAGCGTAAGCGTCGTGGCGTCTGGTTTGGTGTCAGACGGGCGACGCTGGATCGTCCGATAAGGATTCACCCGTGGGCAAGACCGCACTCATCACCGGCATCACCGGGCAGGATGGCTCCTACCTCACCGAATTGCTGCTCGAAAAGGGATACGAGGTACACGGCGTCATTCGCCGCTCGAGCACGTTCTCCACAGAACGCATCGAACACCTCTACCGCGATATTCACGACCCAGGATCGCGACTGCACTTACATTATGGCGACATGCTCGACGCACTCGGTATGCGCCGTCTGATCAGCGACACGCAGCCTCACGAGATCTACAACCTCGCCGCTCAATCGCACGTCCGCACGAGCTTCGATCAGCCGGTCTACACGACCGAGTCGATTTCCATCGGCACGCTCAACCTGCTCGAAGCCATTCGCGACTATCAGGACGCCACCGGTCGCGAAGTGCGATTCTATCAGGCCAGCAGCAGCGAGATGTTCGGCAACATCCGCGAAGTCCCGCAATCCGAATCAACCCGATTCTACCCGCGCAGCCCCTATGCATGCGCCAAGGTGCATGCGTACTGGACGACCGTCAACTACCGCGAAGCCTACAACACGTTCGCGTGCAACGGCATCCTGTTCAATCACGAATCGCCACGCCGCGGCGAAACCTTTGTCACACGCAAGATCACCCGCGCCGCCACGCGCATCAAACTCGGTCGCCAAGCCAAACTCTACCTCGGTAATCTCGACGCCAAGCGCGACTGGGGATTCGCCGGCGACTACGTTGAAGCCATGTGGCTGATGCTGCAGCAGCATGACCCGGACGATTTCGTCGTCGCCACCGGCGAGTCATTCAGCGTACGGGATTTTCTCAACGAAGCGTTCGGCTACCTGGAGATCGACTGGCAGGACCACGTCGTGATCGATCCGAAGTATTTCCGACCGACCGAAGTCAACGAGCTTCGCGGTGACGCAAGCAAGGCACGCAATCTTCTTGGCTGGAAACCGCGCGTCAGTTTCCAGCAACTCGTACGCATGATGATCGATGCGGACATGCGGCTTGCCCAACGCGAGGACGCGCTCGTCTGTGCCGGTTTTGAGGAAACGCACGCCGAATGGGAGTGACACAGGCGTCTGACGTACCATGGCAGCGGAAACAACAACATTCTGGCAAGGCAAACGCGTCTGCGTCACCGGCGGCAGTGGATTCCTCGGTCGCGTCGTCTGCAGCAAGCTCACCGAAGCTGGCTGCCGATCGGTCATGGTCCCGCGTCAGCACGACTACGACCTTACCGATGAACGCGCCGTCGCACGCATGTACGTCGACTTCGCACCGGACCTGGTCATTCACCTGGCTGCTGTTGTCGGGGGCATCAACGCGAATCGGCAAAGCCCGGGAAGATTTTTCCACGCCAATCTCGCCATGGGCATGCACCTGATCGAACACGGGCGTCTTAACGGTGTCGAGAAGTTCGTGCAGATCGGAACCGTCTGCTCCTACCCGAAGCACTGCCCGACGCCATTTCATGAGAACGCGCTCTGGCAAGGCTACCCCGAAGAAACCAATGCCCCCTACGGGATTGCGAAGAAAGCACTGCTCACCATGCTGCAGGCCTATCGCGAGCAGTATGGGCTACGCGGCATCTTCGTCATGCCCGTGAATCTCTACGGCCCACATGACAACATGGACCCCGATGCGTCACACGTGATTCCGGCGTTGATCCGCAAGTTTCACCATGCGGTCTCGGCTGGCGAACGTGTCGTGCAATGTTGGGGAACCGGCAAGCCAAGTCGCGAGTTCCTGTACGTCGATGATGCCGCCAACGCCATCCTGTTGGCCGCCGAACACTACGACGAACCGGAACCGATCAACATCGGCACAGGGCGCGAAGTCTCCATCGCCGCCCTGGCGGAAATGATCGCACATCTGACCGGGTACACCGGTGACATCGTCTGGGACGTCGCCATGCCCGACGGGCAACCGCGTCGCTGCCTCGACGTGAACCGGGCGGCGGAACAACTCGGCTGGAATGCGCGGGTCGATCTTCAGGAAGGCCTGCAACGAACGATCGAATGGTGGGCCCGCACCAACGCCACCGCACCCGTCGCCATTGCGTAGATCCTTTTTCCCACGTGCAACGCACGTCTCGTGAAAAAAAAAGGCCGACGCAGCTCCCGCCACGCCGGCCTCGATGTTTTCAATCATGATCGCCGCGATCAGCTCTTCTCGACCGCAGCCTCTTTCTTCACCGGCATCGCCATGATGCTGAACTGCCGTGTCGGCACGTAGTACTTACGGAACGCATCACGAACCTGCTCGGCGGTAAACGCGTCGAACGAGTCAAGCTCGGTCTTCTCCACGTCGAGCGACTCGCCGCGATGGTCCATGTGCCTTAGCACGCTCCACCAGTAGGATGGCTCCAGCATGGCCGTGCTGAGATTCTCCTTGACCTGCTTCTTGGCGTTCTCCAACTCCTCCGCCGTCGGGCCACTCTTGGCAAACGCCGCGAAGGCAGCGTGCACTTCCTCAGCCACGCGATCGGCATTCTCCGGATCACAAGTCGACTGAGCCATGAACTGACCTGAATCCCTGTAGATGCTCGAAGGCTGACTCCCCGCACGAATCGAGTAAACGATCGAAAGCTCTTCGCGGATGCGCTTGACCAACTTGCTTGACAGGATGTTCGACGCCAATTGCAACGCGCGACGGTCATTCGTGTGCTTGGAATCGCAAATGATAAACCCGGCCATCGACATCGCCTGCGGGGTCATGGTATCAACGTCGACCTTGCGGACGAGTGGTCCGGTCTCGCGTGAGAACCGCCGCAAGCTGTCGATGTTCTCTGCACGCCGCGGCCGATCCGGCAGCGAACCGATGTACTTGGTGATCAACGGCATCACCGCGTCGTATTCCATATCACCGACCACCGCGACCTCAATCGGCGCACTGCAGATCTTTCGGAACCACGCCTGCGCAGTTTCGACATTCTGCCCGTTCACCTGATCCTTCGTCTGGAACGCAAGCCGCGGGTCACCACCGGAAACCACATCCAGCAGCTGCTCGACGGCCTTGAATCGCGGCATATGCTCACGCATTTCGATGCCCTGCATCTGCTGCAGCTTCCAGTTGTCAAAGGCCGACTGCTCGATCTTGCCGTCGGTGACCAGCGCGTGCACCAGTTGCAGGCCGGTTTCCAGATCCGCCGGGGAACCGCTCAATGAAAGTGTGAAGGCATCACCACTGCCGCCGCGTCCACTTCCGACATTGATGTTCTTGCCCGTCATCAGATCGCGAATGTTCGTCGACGACAAACGTGACGTCGCCGGGACATTCACAGCCAAACTCGCCACTTCCGTCACGCCCTGCGTTTCCGAAGTCTCTTCAATGCGACCACCCGCCATCGCGACGCTGACGAACACCGAGTCTTTCTTGTAATCCATGTAGCGATGGTGCACGCGGACGCCGTTCGACAGCCACGCGCTCGTGATCTTCAGATCTTCATCCATCGATTTCTCGACGACCTTGCCAGATTCGGGCATCTTCGCGAGCAGCGAGGTCGGTGCATCGGCCTCTTCGATCGGCTTGACCTTGCGTGCCCACGCAGAACGGGCTGCGGCAAGAACATCCTTGCGATCCGGAACGTCGACGTCCGGCTTATCCGGCATTGTCAAGATGTAGGCGAATGTCCCAGGCTCGAAGTGCTTTTTGAACGCAGCATTGACCTCTGCCACCGTGATGGAATCCAGCAGACCACGATAAAGATCAAGTTCCTGCTGTGCAGACAGCACAGGCTCGCGATCATTCACGCTCGACACGATCTCACGGATGATGCCGCGGGCATTCCGTGTCGGTTCCGTCTTCACGCCACGCTCAGCCGATGCGATGATTTCCTTCTTGGCGAGGTCGAACTCTCGCTGCGTGAATCCATGCTCCCGGGCACGACTCACCTCGAGAATCAGCTCTTCCAGCATCGACATCCAGTCTTCGGTCTCGCCCGTGGCGCTGCCGCTTGTCAGCATCGCGTCGTTGAAGAAGTTTCCGACGCTCACGCCGGCTCCACGGAACGATGCCTCGCCCTTCTTGACCATGTCGTCGTAGCGACGTCCGGCGATCCACGTGCCGACGAATTCAACCATTTCCTGACGCGCGTCTTCCACCGCCACGGTCGGCGGGCGACCCGGTCGAATGTTCATGATCTGCACATTGCAGATTTCCATTTCCGGATCGGTTATGACCATCGCACGCTGCTTGGTGAACGGCTTGAACTCAGGCCCCTTCGGCTCACGTGCCTTCTTGGCGGCCTTTTCCTTACCGAACCACTTTTCAATCAATGGTGTCACGCGCTCTGCCGGTGTATCACCAACAACGACGACCGTGATGTTCTCCGGACGGTACCACGTCTGGTAGTAGTCCATGAACTCCGAACGCGGAGCATTCTTGATCACTTCCTCCGTTCCAATCGGAAGACGCTGGGCAAAGCGCGCGCCGGCAAACAACTCAGGCCACAATTTCTCGCGAATGCGCTCCTGCGCGCTCCGACGTGACCGAAGCTCCTCGAGCACAATCCCGCGCTCCTTTTCAATCTCCTCTGCCGGCATCGTCACGCGGAAGGCATAGTCACTCAGCACCATCAGGGCTTTGTCAATTTGGCTCTTTTGTGTGTCCGGCGTGAACAACATGTAGGCGGTCTGATCGAAGCTGGTAAACGCGTTCAGATCCGCCCCAAACTCCATGCCGATGCTCTCGAAGTAGGGAATGAGCGTTCCCGGCGGGAAGTTCTCTGTGCCATTAAAGCACATGTGCTCGAGGAAGTGCGCCAACCCCTGCTGGGCATCGGTCTCGTTCAAAGAACCGGTACGCACGTGCATCATCAACGCCAACTTGCCAGGCGGATTGTCATGTTGGCGATACATCCACGTGACGCCGTTTTCCAACTTGCCTGTCTTGATTCGCGAGTCACTCGGCAGCGGCACCTTGGCCAACGTTTCAACCGCACCGCACATCATCAGTGCCAGCGTCAGGCACGACATCCAACATCTCTTGCTCATGGTTCCAAACACTCCGAAGGTAGGATCGGGAATTTCAGGGCGAAGGATGCCCCGTGACCGTTTTGACTACAATCGTCAAGCGTAGCCCGTGGCCTGCGACGAATCAAAGGGGTGGCTGTATGGACTTGTAAGCAGCGACACGTCATTCTGCCCGTTTCGGCACCGTGACGCTGTCCGAACGCAACGTTGTCATCAGCATGCGTCGCGGGAGCGGTTTGCGGAGCGCCACCGGGGCCTGCGGATTGCCAAGCCACTGCACGCCCGCCATCCGCTGCCAGGTTCTGTTCGCCAAATTCGAATACGACGCGGTCAAGAGGCCCCCGGCGGGGATCAACGTATCGGCGAGACGGGCGATCGTCAGCGATTCGCCCGGTTGGACCGTCTTCAGCTTGGCGAGGGAAAATCTTCCGGCATCGGCCACCGGCGGATTGGGCAGACTCAGCTCAACCGCATCGACGCCATCACCCACGAACCAATGCATGCCCGCGAAGGGTGCTTCCGCCATTCCCGCCACGATGTTCGTGTTGACCACAATCGGCACGTCGTTGAGATTCGTGATCACCGCCTCGGTCGAATCGCCACGCCGCTTCAGCGACAGAGACGCCTCCCGCCACGAACGACGTACCACCTCAGGCGCCGAGGACGTGACCGATACCGCAAGCTCGTTGCTCTGCGCCCGCCCCACACCCGCGTCGATCAAATCCTGATCCGACCACTGTGGCTGATAGACCAGCCGAATTCGGTACGTGCCCTTTTGCAACATGCGATAACGCGCGCGATTGCGATTGAACGCCTCGACGTCGTATGTCACGCGCGCCCGCGGCGGAACACGTGAATATACCTCGCCATCGACCCGTTGCTGAACAGCGGTGAGAAGGTCGACATCCTCGTTGATATCATCCGTGTGCAGATCGATGCGCGAACCGTCCGGACCCGTCACCTGCAGAAAGTCGGCCAAGTCCAGCAAACCCGTCACCGCATCGATGCCGGCGCGATCCGATGCATCACGCAGCACCACCGGCACGCGCGACGAAACATCGAGCTTGTTGTCCAGATGCATGTGCAGATCGAACGGCTCATCCCATGCCACCTTCGACTTCGACGCTTCGAGGCGAATGTCCAATCCACCAAAGTATGATTGATCGATGACGCGGATCAGCGCTTTCGCGCGGACGGCCGTCTCGTAGTCATCACCGCGACTGGCCATTTCAAGAACAGAAGTGGCGGACTTGCCGATCTTCAGAAGGGCAAGAGTTGCCGAGGAACGATCCTCGAACGATGCGGAACCCAGCTTCTCAACAAGCGCAATCAGCTGCTTGCGTTGATCGTCAGCCGCGTCTGATGTGGCGACATCCTGCGACCATGCCGTCATTGGCTGACAACCAATGACCACAACCATCAGCCACAACAATCTGACGATCATCCCAAGTCGCTATTCAACGCCGACAAACGACGCGATCCCGAGCGCGTTCGTCACCGCCGGCGTTTCGGTGGCAGAATTCACGAGGAAAGACCGAACATCCGCAACCAGTTCGTCGTCGGTCGACGGGCCTGCGAGGAATGGTCCAAGATCAATCGACGACGTACGCCCCAGCACGCGGAATTGATCCTTGCTCAGTTTCATTGGAATCAAGGTACCACCGCTCTCAGCGAAGCCATTGTAATCCGACTCGAGAATCACACCCGCCGGCGTCAGACCATGCACGATCTCCTTGGCCGACTCCATCGCATTCAGGTGGTATTGCAGCGTCGCAACCGGAATCAACTCGCGCTGGATGTCATCAATCGAAACGCCCGCCTCATCCAACGCCGCCGCAGCGCCAAAATGCAGCACCGGATCGCCGCGAGGCCCGAACGAGAACCGATGGCCGGACACTTGTTCGATGCGTTCGATGTCGCTCTTCGCACTGGCCACGATCAATCCGACGTTGTCATTGGCTTGAGCACGCGCAATGACCCGACACCCCTCGACCTCACCGGTGACCTCGTCGTACTGATCGTCATCCAGCAGCGCGAAGTCCAGCCGACCGCTCTCAAGCTGCAACCCAACCTGAAACGGCTTTAGTTGTTCGACCTGAATCGGGCGATTCAGATGACGCCCCAACGCGCGGCGGAACTCGGTCCACGGCGTCCGCTCATCCAGATCCCACCATGCCCGAACATTCCAAAGCCGACTCGCGTCCCCCGTCACACCAATGCGAACCGGCTCCTTTTGCGGGGCAAACGAAGACTCAAGCCCGAACGGGTTCCAGAACGTCTGCGAGAATTCATTCGCACGGCAGCCCAATGACGACATCACCAGGATGCACGACAGGCCGACTCCGACGCTACGTTGTTGATTCATGTCCGTTGTCCTTCCACTCAACGCCATTCGCCGAAGTATAGACTCGCCGCGCAACTGCCTCAACGAATTGATCAGGCACTCAGCACCGGCAGCTCAAGACTTCCCGACGGATCAATCTGTCGGAACACATCTTCATACTGCTTGCGCAAGTAAGGAGTTGGCGGTCCGCCATTCAGGTGCGACCACGGCAGCACCTCGTCAGCCGCTCGCTCACGATGGGCGTAGAAGTTTATGTCCACGCCCTCCTGCTCGAACGCGCGCTGCCAAATCTCCGGCTTGAAATGCTCGTCCCAGCCATCCAGCCGCGCGCCCATCCGCCAAGCCGTTTCGATCACGCCGGACAATCGACGATCGCCCCGAGCGAACACCGCCTCCAGTTCCGACCTCTCGATGTTGTGCATGCGGATCTTCACGGCGCTGCGCCGTGACTTCGCCAGGTCACGCAATCGCATCCGAACATCCCAGAAATACTCAGGCTCCGGTTGAGCAGCCCATTGGAACGGCGTGTATGGTTTGGGCACCAGCCACCCGACCGAAGACGTCACCGACGCCGGCGAGCCCGAGATCGGACGCCGAGCCTCACTGACCTCCCGGCTCAGATCAAAAATCCCCTCGATGTCGTCAGGCCGCTCGCCGGGGAACCCCGTCATGAAGTAAAGCTTTACACTCTTCCAGCCCGCCTCATACGCCGCCCGAACGCCATCAAGCAGATGCCCATCGGTGACTTTCTTGCGAATCGCCCGACGCATGTCGTCGTTGGCCGCCTCCACCGCAATCGTCAACCCACCCTTGCGAACGCCCGACACCATGCTCGGAATGTGTGCCAGCATCTTGTCGACCCGCAGCGACGGAACCGAGATGTTCACACCACGGGGATGAAATCGCTCAGACACACGCTGGGCCAGCTCGCGAAGCTGCGGATAGTCAGCCGTCGAGAGCGACAGCAACCCGAGCTCATTGATCCCCGTCGTCCGCCACATCGACTCGGCGATTTCCAGAATCTGATCCACGCTCCGCAAACCCAAGGGACGCTTTGTGTAACCGGCATGGCAGAATCGGCAGCGCTGTGGACAACCGCGCATGATTTCCACAGCGATGCGGTCGTGGATGACATCCGGAAACGGCACCAGCGGTCTCAAGGGAAATGGTGCGTTCTCAAAATCCATCGTCTTGCAGCGATGGATCAGCGGCGAAGCCGTGCTCGATTTCGGGGCGATCTCCCGAACGGTTCCGTCAACGTGGTAGTGGACATCGTAGAGTCCAGGTGCATAGATCCAGTCGTAACGCTTGGCGAACTCCTCGATCATGTCGCGACGACGCATGCCCGACGCCTTTAACTCCTTGTAAGTGCGGAGGATAGACGCCATCGAATCCTCGCCGTCGCCGAGAACCACGAGGTCCACGAAGTCGGCCACCGGTTCGGGATTGTCCGCCTGCGGCCCACCCACGATGACCAGCGGATGCGTGTCGTCGCGATGCTCGCGGCGGAACGGGATGCCCGCGAGATCCATCATCGTCAGCACACTCGTGAAGACCATCTCGTACTGCAGGGAAATCGCGAGGATGTCGCAATCCGCCACCGGCTGTCGCGTGTCCCATGTGAAAAGCGGGATGTTCCGGTCCCTCATGCGCTGCTCGGCGTCAAGTTCCGGGCAATACGTTCGTTCTGCACAGACACCCGGCGTGTGGTTGCACAGCCAATAGAGAATCTGACAACCGAGGTGGCTCATCCCAAGGGCGTACGTGTCGGGAAAGGCAATCACGACGCGTGCGTCGGCCTTTCCCCAGTCCCCCTCCTTTGCCAGACCGTTAATCTCCTTGCCGATGTACTGGCTTGGTTTGCGAACGAACGGCAGGAGTTCATGACTGACCCTGTCTGCGAGTGGCATGATGTTGGGCGCGATCACGGTGACTTACCGCCTTCTTGCTTCGGGAATCTCTTTGAACCGGCCATGTGTGCTGGCGTGGCCGCATTATACCCGGCCACGATGTCGTTGACAGTTCCCAAATCGTGCACTGGGATTCCCGGTCAACCGCAAACCTCGCAAGGGTTGCCACCGCGATCGTGAAAGTCGCACTTCACGCAGCATATGAGAATTGCATGCGATTTGGCGGCTCGGTACAATTCCGCCTTGAGGCGTGTGGTCATGCAGCGATTCCTCCCGGCAACATCTCGGCGGCGTCGATTCGAAGTGCAGCACCCCTGTGCGCTCCGAGGCTTCAGCTTGGCTGAGTTGCTCGTTGTGGTGGCGGTGATCGGCATGCTGATCACGATCCTGCTTCCGTCTCTCCGACGGTCGATGCAGCACGCGTCGACGACCATCTGCATGCACCAGCTTCATGAACTCGATCAGGCGATGACGGCTTATCGCTTTGACAACGTCGGATCGGTGCCGTGTACGGACGCGGCCCGCTCAACGCCCGACGCTCATCCGGAAGATGATTCCTGGTTTGGAAAGCTCTTTCCCAGGTACATGCAGGAGTTGTCGGTACTGCGTTGCCCATCCGATCCGTATCCTTGGTCGCAGTCAGCGCTGGAAAGCCCACTCGCGGAACAGACCGATCCGTCGAATGCGTCCAGTTACGGCATGAACGAGTTGCTGCGGATGGCGGGCATGTGCAATGTCGAGCGTTTCGCCCCGCGACATCCGTCCGAGACGATTCTGCTGGCCGACATGGGACCGGATCAGGTTCTCGGTGATGTCGGTGGACGTTTTCAGCCGGTGCCTGCGCGCGAAGGCGGTCGGTTGCGCTGGGACGACAATTACCATCCGGGGACGTCCGGGCTTCAGCAATCGTGGCTGACGCAGCGGCATCTGGGTTCGATCAACGTGCTGACTGTCGGAAGCGTGGTCAAGACAGTGCCGACGCGTGACATCATGCGGGAGCGCATCCGGAGCTACTACGGTAACTGCGCGGCAGGTGGCTGCCCATTGTGCACGGACCTTTCGCTTGCGCACTACTCGTTCGCCAACGACCGCATTTTCTGGTGGACCGGCTCATTCCCGAATGCGGGCGACATGCACGCATCGCATCCATGATGTCCTCGCCCACGACATCTGATCCCTTTGACAACGAGTCGTTCGAACGCGGAATCACGCCCACGCAGTGGTACAGCCTCATTGCGGCCTTGGCGGTATCGGTTGCGCTGGTCCTGATATGGTGGGCGTCGCAGGCCGCCCCACCGACGGTGGCTGTGCAGCGTCAGATCCACGACCTCGAATCACGGTGGCGATGTACCAACGGGCATGTCTTTCAAGCTGCGGGATCGGTACTCCCGCGCAAGTGCAAGACCTGCACGGCGACGGCGGATCTCGAAGTCTCCTACACGTGCACGGTCCATGGGGTTCGGGACGTGCTGGTTCGCCTCGAACAGGAGGATTTTCGGGAGCGGATCACGCACGTGAGCGTGCATCCCGGCATCTGGCAACAGATGACCAAATCGGTGCACTGCCCGAAATGCGGGCGTGCGATGACACCTTCGTCACTCAATCCATTTGAGGATCGTTGACCACCGCGGTCTGATGCACGATCCCGGTTATTCCAGTTCTTTTGGCATCCGGAAATCGGCTACGAAGACGTGACTTTTGCCTTCCGGTCCACGTTGAGATGTCCACATCATTTTGCGTCCATCGTTGCTGAAGACGGGCAGTCCATCGAACCGCGCGGAGTTGGTCGCCCGCATGAGTTTGCCCGTCTCAATGTTCATGAGATAGACCTCGTAGTTGTGGTGTCCCTGCAGCGATGTGGTAAACGCGATGACCTTGCCATTGGGATGCCAATAGGGAGCCCAGTTGACCGCATCATTGCTGGTGAGTTGCTTCTCGCCGGTGCCGTCGATGTTGACGACGTAGATCTGCAGATAGTCCTTCTTCTGCCGATCGGCGCGGAAGATGATGCGCTTTCCTTCAGGCGAAATGAAGGGGCCGCCGTTGTAGCAGTCCTTTGTCTTGGTCACCTGGCGAACATCACTACCGTCGGCCTTCATGGTGTAGAGGTTCATGTGTCCGTCGCGATTGCTGGCGAAGGCGATCATCGAGCCGTCGCGGGAGAACGCCCCCTCTGCGTCGTAGCCCAGCGTGCTCGTAAGCGGCGTTAATCCGCTTCCGTCGACGTTGGCACGGTAAATATCCATGTAGGGGTTGAAGTCCCATGAGTAGGTACCACCCTCGCGCTTGTAGCCGGGAATGGGAACTTCAAAGCTCGGGTCCTCGATGCGTGGATCGGTGTGGCTTGACGCGAAAATGATGCTCTTGTTGCTCGGGTGATAATAAGCACACGTGCACGCGCCTTTCCCGGTGCTGACCATCTTTGGCGTGCCGCCTGACGTCGGGATGGTGTAAATCTGGTAGTGCTCGTCGCCGGTGGGAACAGCCTGAAAAATGACCGCTTTGGCGTCGGGCGAGAAGTAGGCTTCCCCCGCCTTGACAAGGCCCATCTCCGAGTTGGTCAGTTGGCGGATGTTTGTGAGGATCGGTGCCTCCGCTTCGTTTGCGCGAACGTCGACCGTCGCTGACACGGCGACGAGTGCGAGCGCGACGACGAGGGGGGCTTGACTCTTTCTGGTGGCAGTCACGATTGGGTGCTCCGTTTGGTGTTTCGTGTGTTGCATGCAGTCCGATAACGTATCTCGACGCGACGCGCGGGGCAACCGGCACACGGCTTCGAGCGGGTGGTTCCGATAATCAGTACGGTTCGCCCCATCGGCGGGTGCTTTTCCACTTCCGATATTCCCTGTCTGGTGCGTTCAGCGATGTTCCAAATCACCCGATACAACTGCTGTATGTTATTGCGCGCTCGAGGTTTGCGACCACTGCCGGTCGCATCGGGCGGCGGGGGTCTCGAGGATGTTGCCTTGCCTGAAGCCTTGAACATTCTGGCGTTGGAGGATCGCGACTTCGACGCGGAGATGCTCAAGCGTCACCTTCAACGGGGACTCGACGGGGACTTTTCATTCACCCATTGTCGCACGCCGGACGAAGCGCTCATGCGGTTGGAAACCGAGTCGTTCGACTTGCTCTTTCTTGATTATCAACTGGCCGGCCGCCACACGGGCATCGACTTTCTGCGATTTCTTCGCGCCCGCAATCATCAACTCACGACGATCATGCTCACCGGTCGCGGCAATGAATACTGCGCGATGGACGCCACGCGCGCCGGAGCAGACGGCTACCTCATCAAGAGCGACCTGCAGGCCGAGTCGATCCGGCGCGTGATCGCATACGCGACGGAACAAAAGGATCAACGGCTGCGCTTGCTGGCGTTCGAGCGTGATCAGGAAAAGGCATCACGACTGACGCACGAATTGGCGGATTTGAGTGTCCAGCTGGCGCAGATGAGTCGATTGGACAGCCTCACGCGTGTCCTGCATCGAGAAGCAATGCTTGAGTGCGTCGAGATGGTCCATGGGCGTGCGAAACGCTGCCACTTGAACTACTGCCTGGCCGTCGTAAACCTCGACCTGTTTCACAAGTTCAACGACGATCATGGCTGCCTCGCCGGTGAGGAGTGCCTTGTGCGGGTGGCGCAGATACTGGCAAAAGCGACCCGCGCGGATGACTTCGTCGGGCGATATGGCGATGATGAATTCCTGATCGCCCTTCCCGAAACGGACGACACGGAAGCGACCCACATTTGCGAAGATATTCGACAAAAGGTGCATGAGTTGAACATCGCCTACGAAAACAGCCCGGTGGCGGACCATGTGACCGTCAGCATCGGCATGGCTGTCGGTGACGCGGGCGACTGGCGTGCCAGTGTCGATCATGCTCGGCAGGCGGTGAAGGTTGCCAAAGATGCGGGGCGCAACCAACTCGTTGTGCACGATCCGATCACGACGTCGTCCTGACCGAACCCAAGCACATAGCAATACTCAAAAGCGAAAGTCAGCCGTCACTACCGACGGGTGCGGGAATGCGCGACTTGATCTGCTGGTAAATCGCGCGCGTGGCCGTGGATTTGTTCAACGTGTAGAAGTGAATGCCCGCGACGCCGTTGTCGATCAACGCCTGACATTGTTCGATGGCGTGATAGCTGCCGAGGTGTCGGACGGCTTCGGCGTCGTCTTCGACGGCTTCAATTTTTTCGAGCAGGTCTGCCGGAATCGCGGCACCACACATATTGGTGAATCGCTTGATCTGAGAGACGCTTTGGATCGGCATGATGCCGGCAATGACGGGGACGTTGATGCCGGCCTGCTGAGCGCGCTCGCAGAAACGGTTGAAGTCGTCGTTGCTGAAGAAGAGTTGCGTGATCAGGAAATCGACGCCGGCGTCCACCTTGCGTTTGAGGTTGTCCATGTCCTTGTCGGCGTTGGGCGCTTCGGGATGGACCTCGGGATAACAGGCGGCGCCGATGCAGAAATCGTAGCGGTCCTTGATGAACGAAACGAGTTCGTTTGCGTAGCGAAAGCCGCCCTCGGTGGCGACAAACTCGGTCGTACCCGCCGGCGGATCACCGCGGAGGGCGAGGACATTCTCAACGCCACCCGTCTTGAGTTGATCGAGCACCTCGCCGATTTCGCGCTTGTCAGCCCCGACGCAGGTCAGGTGGGCCATTGTCTCAATGCCGACGTCGTTCCTGATGCGCTGGACGAGGTCGACGGTCTTGCGTCGTGTGCTGCCGCCGGCACCGTAGGTTACGGAGATGTACGAGGGATCGAGTGGCTTGAGTGATTGCGCGGTCCGGAACAGATCCCAGAATCCGATGTCGCTCTTGGGTGGGAAGAACTCGAAGGAGAACGCGGTCTGCCTGGTGTTGAGTATGTCGATGATGCGCATGATCGAAGAGGCTTGCGTCCTTTCAAATCCTCATGGGCGACGCGTCAATGCGTCTTTCTGCTGGATTATCGGTCTTTTGGCCCGGTCCGCTCAAGCCATCGGCCCGTTGGCGACCGAATGCCAGCCTGAGTGCTTGTATTCTAACCCACGCCGAGGCGACGGGCCAATCATAAGTTCATCTTTTCGCGCGTCTTACGGCCGATGGGTGAAGATTCGTGTCGCGGTGGGCATCGGAGTGGGCGAACGGTTATACTGCTATCTGCGCTTCGCGGGGTGCAAAGTGCCGGGAGAATTCGCCGACGGGTTCGGCGACAACAACAGGAGAAGGAACGAGGATGAGAAGCGACCAGATCCGACTTGGGGCAGTGATGGCGTGTGCGGTGGTGACGCTGGCGGTGACGCCGGGATCGGGGCAGAGCGTGACACTCGAACCGACGAAAGACAACACGCTGTATGAATCGGCGGCGGGCAACCTGAGCAATGGATCCGGAACGGGGTTTTTTGTGGGGCGGACGAATCAGATTCCGGCAGACGGACCTCTGCGACGCGCGCTCCTGGCGTTTGACGTGGCCGGGAACGTTCCCGCGGGCGCGGTGATCACATCAGCCTCTTTGCAGTTGCGGCAGAGTCAGGGCACCTCATTCGCCAACGACATTTCAATCTTCCGCGTTCTGGTTGACTGGGGGGAAGCGGGATCGGTGTCGGCTGGCGGTGGCGGGGGAATGGGCGGAGCGGCTCAGACTGGCGACGCCACCTGGACATCGAATTTCTTTGGCTCGTCCCTCTGGGCGTCGACTGGTGGTGACTTCGACCCAGTCGCACGGGCAACGACGACGGTCGCGGACGTTGGTTTCTATACGTGGGCGTCGACGCCGGGCTTGGTGGCCGACGTGCAGGCGTGGCTGGACACGCCGGCTGGCAACTTCGGCTGGATTCTCATCGGGGAGGAAGGGTTGGCTGGTCGCGCGAAGCGCTTCGCCACACGCGAGGTTGGCGATCCGGCATCGAGGCCTCTGTTGACGATCGACTACGTGATGCCAGGTGGTCCGGGCGCGTGCTGCTTCGGGGACGGGTCGTGTCAGTCGCTCGACGAGGCCAATTGCGATTCGATGATGGGTGACTATCAGGGACCTGGGGTGTCGTGCCTTCCGAATCCATGTCCGCCACCGGTGCCGGCTGCGTCGACGTGGGGAACGATTGTCATGTCGTTGCTGGTGGTCTGCGCGGGGACGCTGGTGTTCCGCCGAAATGCGATGCCGTCGCTGAACTAATCCTGTCCCTCGCTTGTGGATTGACCGAAGCGGGCGTCGGGAGCGCCGTCGATCAGGTCGATGAGTTGGCGCAGGGCCGAGCGGGTGTCGGGGTCGCCCCAGAGCACGTCGTATTCGATCCGCCAGTTGCAGCTCTTGAAGACGCAGCCTCTGAGCAAACTCGGCGGACCCATGAAAAAGAGGGTGCAGCGACGGAACTTGCAATTGATGTAGGCGTGGCCTCGGAGGTAGATGAATTGGTCCTCGAAGGACATGTCTTCGTGTTTGGTGAGCATGGTCTTGGCCATGGTTGCCTCTCTATGGTCGACAGTGCATCTCGATGGGTGGCCCATGGCGTTAGCCGTGGGGGAATCGAAATCCTCGGCACGATGATGACGTGGGATTGCGCCGAACACGCAACGCACGAAAATCGACTCCCCCACCACTAAAGTGGTGGGCCACCCAATAGAGGGAATGCGATCCTAGTCGGGTTCGGTCATGCGTCGGGCGTCGAGGGTGTCGTTCAGTTCGGACTCGGACAGGACACCCTTGGCCATCGCGACGTCGCGGACAGTTTTGCCGGTGCTGAAGGCTTCCTTGGCGATGGCGGCGGCGTTGTCGTAGCCGATCTTCGGTGCCAGGCTCGTGCACATCGCCAATGACTGTTCGACCAATTCCTCGCAGCGCTCGCGGTTTGGTTCGATGCCGGCGATGCAGCCGTCGGCGAAGACGCGCGACGCGGCAGTTAGCAGACGAATCGACTCGAGGATGTTGTGGGCCATCATCGGCATGCCAACGTTGAGTTCGTAGAACGACTCACGACACCCCATGGCGACGGCGGCGTCGTTGCCGGTCACCTGCCCTGCCACCTGCATGACCATCTCGCTCATCACGGGATTGACCTTGCCCGGCATGATGCTGGAGCCTGGCTGGGTCTCCGGGATTTTCAACTCACCGATGCCGCAGCGCGGGCCTGAACCAAGCAGGCGGATGTCATTGGCGATCTTTGCGAGGCTGACGGCGATCGTGCGGAGTTGCCCGCTGGCTTCGCACACGGCGTCTTTGGTGGCTTGTCCTTCGAAGTGATTCTTGGCTTCGATGAATTCGATGCCCGTGGCCGACGCGATTTCAGCAGAGACGTTCTTGCCAAAGTCGTGATGCGTGTTGATGCCGGTGCCGACGGCAGTGCCGCCGATGGCGAGTTCGCGGAGAGCGTTGATGGCTTTATGGGCACGCATGACAGACTGGTCGGCCTGGGCGGCGTAACCGCTGAATTCCTGGCCGAGGCGGATTGGCGTGGCGTCCTGCAGGTGGGTTCGGCCGATCTTGACGATGTCGTCGAAGGCTTTGGCTTTCTCGTCGAGCTTGTCGCGCAGGTGTTCGAGTGCGGGGACGAGGTCTTCCTTGAGTGCTGTCGCGGTCGACACGTGGATGGCTGTCGGGATGACGTCGTTTGAGGATTGGCCCATGTTGACGTGGTCGTTCGGGTGGACCGGGTCGCGTGATCCGATTTTCCCGCCGGCCAACTCGATGGCGCGGTTGCTGATGACCTCGTTGGTGTTCATGTTGCTGCTGGTGCCGGAACCGGTCTGGAAGATGTCGACGACGAATTGGGCATCGAGGCTGCCCTCGACGACCTCGTCGGCGGCTTTCATGATCAGGTCGGCGAGGTTGGCGTCGAGCAGGCCGAGGTCCTTGTTGACCTTGGCGGCGGAGCGTTTGACCAGGCCAAGTGCATGGATGAAGCGTCGTCCGAAGCGGTATCCGCTGATGGGGAAATTCTCGACGGCGCGTTGGGTCTGGGCACCGTAGTAGGCGGAGGCGGGGACGGTCATGTCACCCATGCTGTCTTTTTCGATTCTGGTGTCGGCCATGGAATGAATCCTTGATCTTGGGGTCGATGTTTTCCGGTTGTCAGCCGATTACTTTTATACGCGAACGACGGGAAAAGCACTAGAATCACCCGCCCGTGGGCAACCGGAACCGAGCCGACATGGCCATGATCGAAGTTGACAATCTGACGAAGGAATTTCACGACAGTGATGGCCGCGCGTTTCGCGCGGTGGACGGGTTGTCGTTTCAGGTCGAGGCGGGGCAGATTTATGGTCTGCTCGGTCCGAACGGTGCGGGCAAGACGACGTCACTGCGGATGCTCAGCGCGTTGATGACACCATCATCGGGACGCATCACGGTGAATGGCTACACCGTTGGCGAGCACGTCTTCGAAATCAAACAGTCGATCGGATTTCTGACGGCCAACACGGGACTGTATCAGCGGTTGTCGCCGCGCGACGTGCTGCGCTATTTCGGCGAATTGCATGGATTCGACAAACAGCAGGCACGCGACCGTTGCGAGGTGTTGATCCGCGAGATGGATATCACTGATTTCTCAGATCAACGGTGCGGCACGCTCTCGACAGGACAAAAGCAACGCACAAACATCGCAAGGGCGCTGATCGCCGATCCGCCGGTCCTGATCATGGATGAGCCGACGCTTGGTCTTGATGTGATGAGCAACCGCGTGATTCTCGATTTCATCATCGCCCAACGCGAAGCGGGCAAAGCGATCATCCTCTCCACGCACTACCTCGACGAGGCGGAAACGATGTGCGACATGATCGGCCTATTGCATCGCGGACGGATCGTGGCTGAAGGAACGATCGATGAGCTTCGTGAGCGTGCAGATGCGGTGCGGTTGTCGAGCATCTTCCTGAAACTGATTCACGCCCATGATCCGCTGGAGGGCGTGCTTCCATGAACTTCAGCCGCACGTGGTCAATCTACGTCAAGGAGCTTGTTGATCTGTTGCGTGATCATCGCACGTTGCTGGCGATGATCGTGGTGCCGATCGTGCTCTATCCGGCGCTGATGCTTGGCGGTATTCAGGTATTGAGCACGCAGACGGCGGAGTTGGAAGAGTCGCGATTTGTCATCGCGTTTCAGGAAAAATCGCACTGGGACGACGTGATCGCGCCGATGCTGCAGGACGAAATCACGCTCCTACAGGCCAGACGTGCCAAGGCAGCGGCCGACGGAGCCAGTGAGGAATTGCTGGCCGCGATGCCGAAACCCGTCGCCCCGCTGATCGATCCCAAGATCACGCTGAATCTGGAAGAGGCTGTCCGCTCGCGCCAGGTGCATTGCGGGGTCATCGTGGAATCAGCCGGCAATCTTCAGGTTCCGGGTCAGGAGCAATGGCGACTGAAGCTGCTCTATCAGCCTGAGGATCTGCGATCGCAAGTGGCGTCGGAGCGACTGACGGCGGCGTTTGAGCGTGTGGCTGACAGCGTCGTGGAGCGGCGACTGCGGATGCGGCAGCTCGACCCGGTGCTGATCAAGCCGATCGTCGTGGCACGTGAGCAGTTGACGTCTGCGGGATCGGTACTGGGGCTGATCGTGCCGCTGATTCTGGTGCTGATGACGATCACAGGGGCGATCTACCCAGCCATCGACGTCACGGCGGGCGAGCGGGAGCGTGGGACACTCGAATCGCTGATGGTCTGCCCGGTGCCGGTGATCGATCTGATCTGCGGCAAGTTCATGGTGGTCTCAACGATCGCGATCATCGGGGCGGCCTTAAACCTGGCCAGTGTGACAGTGACGGTCTTTCTCGGTGGTTTTCAGCAGATGCTTAACATGGGGGCAGCGGAGGGCGAAGCCGGGTTTCCATTTTGGGCATTGCCGGTCGTTCTGCTGTGTCTGATTCCGCTGGCGGTGCTGATGTCGGCGATCATGATCGCGGTGTGCAGCTGTGCGCGGACGTTCAAGGAGGCGCAGAATTACGTATTGCCCGTGATTCTGGCGGCGCTTTTTCCGGGTGGCATCGCCGCCCTGCCGGGGTCGCGACTCGAGGGTCTGAATCTCGTGATGCCGGTGGGCAACATGGTGCTGCTGACGCGCGAGCTGCTCTCCGGGGCGCACGTGCCGGCGGCGAGTTATGCGTGGGTGCTGCTGTCAACATGTCTGTATGCGGTGGCCGCGGTGGCGCTGGCGGCGAATGTGTTCGGGCGGGAATCGGTGCTGTTTGCCGATTCGGTGTCGCTCAAGGCCGTTTTCAATCGCAGGCTGTTTCGGCCTGCCGAATTGCCGACGCTTTCGAGTGCGGCGTTGTACACGGCGTTGCTGTTTCCGATCTGGTTTCACGTTCAGAATCTGCTGCAAATCTCGTCGGACGACGCGGTGGCTGGTGCGATACGCGGGACCGCCCTGCTGCTGCCGGTATTGTTCGTGCTGGTGCCCGTTGCGGCGATGTCGTACTGGCGCGTGGAACTGAAAAAGAGCTTGCGAACAGCGATGCCCAGTGGTCGATTCCTGATCGGCGGCGTCTTGATCGGATTGACTGCGTGGATTCCGGCGTCGGAGCTGTTTGTGTTTCAGGATGCGTACCTGGCATCCCCGCCATCCCTGGTGGAGATGAACAAGTCGCTGATGGCGGCGTTGGAGTCGATGTCATTGCCCATGGCGTTGCTGTGTCTGGCCATTGTGCCGGGCGTCGGCGAAGAGTTGTTTTTCCGCGGATTCCTTCTGTCGGCGTTCGGGACGAAGCTGAAGCCTTGGACGGCTATCCTTGCCACGGCCATCATCTTCGGCGTCTTCCACTTCATCATCTTCCGGTTCGCCGTCACGATGGGACTCGGGATCGTGCTCGGCGTCCTGTGTTGGCGCTCACGCTCGGTATGGCCTGGGATCATCGCCCACGTGCTGCACAACGGCCTGGCGGTTTACACGGTGTACAATGAGGGCTGGCGACGATCGATCGGAATTCCGGAATCGGAAACGTGGCCTGTGCATCTGCCCTGGCACGTGATTCTCGTGGGCGGCGGGATCTTCCTGCTCGGGATCGCATGCGTAATCGTTCGAAGCGGTCAGCCACCCGTCCAAGCGGAACCTGCCGTCGGCTAGCTCCTTTGCAATTCGGCAATCGGCGTTGTAAGCTTTCCATTGAAGCCGGGATGCAGAATGCGATGAGCAGTTCTGCGACAGTGTGGTAGCGCCAGACGAGATGCGTTGTTCGCAATGAACAGTGCCAGCATGTTACCGGTTTCGCTTCCATCCACCACGAGAGTAAGTCCCTGTCTACAGACTGAGTTTGACACAATATTCTGGAGGGCCGATCAATGACACGACGGTTGTTGGGTTTGTGCGTTTTGACCGCGTTGTTTTTTCCACTTGTCTCCTGCACGTCGACGGAGAAGTCCGTCAAGGTGACGAATCACTGGGTCCATGATGCCCAGTTGCAGGCGTTGATGGTGCACATTGAGACCGAGACTTACGCGCATGAGCCGGGGCAGGTGGTCACCGCCCCGCCGGATGCATCGCCAAGCGATGAATACCTAATGAAGATTCCGACCAGTCGCGTCGAGGCACTCTCGCAGGCATGCGAGCTGGCGGATGCGTTGGCGCTGTCGGCTGATCGTATTCATGACACGTCTGTGATCGGCAAGCTATCGGAAGCGGATCGGCGCGCGTTCATCGCGCAGGCTGATACGCTCAAAGTTCAGGCGACGCGTTTGAACGATCGTGCAGCGGCTCGGGACATCGCCGGAATGCGTGCGGAGATTTCGCAGATTCAGCAGACGTGCAACGCCTGTCACGCGCGATTCCGAGACGTGGCGGGATCGCTGGCACGTCGTTAGCAGATACGCAGCAACTCAGGCCAATAGAAAGGGACCGCGCCGTCGAAACGGTGCGGTCCCTTTTTTTCTTGTTGCCATGGTGGCTGTCAAAGCGACAGCCTGTTGCGTGCTGCGACTAATCGCCTGCTTTGCTCTTCGCCTTCTGGTGCGCTTCGATGATCTCCTTCTGGATCGACGCCGGCGTCTTACGGTAGGCGTGGAAGGTCATCGTGAAGCTGGCCTTTCCCTGCGTGAGCGAGCGAACATCGGTTGCATAGCCGAACATCTCAGCCAGCGGAACCTCGCCGGTGACGATGGCCGACTGCCCCTTCATCTCCGCACCACTGATGATGCCGCGACGCGAACTGAGGTCACCGGTGACAGCGCCCTGGCACTCGGTCGGCGCCTCGACCTCGACCTTCATGATCGGCTCGAGGAGGACCGGCTTGGCTGCGAGGAACGCCTGCTTGAACGCGGTGCGTGCACAGACCTGGAACGCGAGGTCCGATGAATCAACCGCGTGAAAGCTGCCGTCTTCGAGAAGCATCTTCGTCTTGACGATTTCAAAGCCAGCCAGTGGTCCCTGCATGCGGGCCATCTGGAAACCCTTGTCGACCGACGGGATGTACTCCGTTGGGATGCGACCACCCGTGATCTTGCTCTCGAATTCGTAATCTTCCTCCGAATCCTCGGGCATTGGGCTTAGCTTGCCGACGACGTGGGCGTATTGGCCGGAACCACCGGTCTGCTTTTTGTGCTTGTAATCGTAGGACGCTTCGTTCGTCGGGGCTTCGCGGTACGAGACCTTTGGCTGACCGACCGTGATGTTGCAGTTGTATTCGCGACGCAGACGCTCGACGTAAACGTCCAGGTGCAGTTCACCCATGCCGCTGATGATCGTCTCATCGGACTCCTCATCGTAATGGACGTGGAAGGTCGGGTCTTCCTTCATGAAACGGTTGAGGCCCTTGGACATTTTGTCGCGATCGGCGTTCTTCTCCGGAACGATCGAGAGCGAGATGACAGGCTCCATCACGTGGATCTGCTCGAGGGCGAAGCTGGTGCCCTGATCGCAGATGGTGTCACCCGAATTACACTCGATGCCCATCACGCCCACGATGTCACCGGCGACGGCTTCGTCGATGTCTTCGCGGCTGTTGGCGTGGATCTTGAGAATCCGCATGATCCGCTGCTTCTTGCCGCTGCGGGTGTTGATGTATTGCTGGCCTTTCTGCATGCGACCGCGGTACACGCGAACGTAAGTCACCTGACCGAAGGCTTCATCCACAAGCTTGAACGCCATGGCCACAAGCTGGCCGTCGGGATCGGCTGTGATGGCGGTCTCGGCGCCTTCGTTGTGGTTGTCGGATGCATAGGCAACGCGATCCAGCGGCGAGGGCAGGTAACGCACGACGGCATCACAGAGCGGCTGCACGCCGACGTTCTTGTACGCACTGCCGACGATGACAGCGGTGATCTCGCGATTGAGCGTCGCGGTGCGGATGGCTTTGTGGATCATCTCTGAGGAGAGATCCGCCTCCTCGAGCATCGCCTCCATCAACTCGTCGTCGTAGAGACTGAGCGTATCGAGCATGCCGGAGCGGGCACGATCGGCTTCCTCGGCGTACTCGGCCGGGATGTCGACCATCTTGATCTGCTCGCCGTTGGCTCCTTCGAAACAGACTTTCTTCATTTCGATCAGATCGATCACGCCCTCGAAATTGTCGCCCGCACCGATCGGCAACTGCAGCGGGACAGCCACGTGACCAAGCTTGCTTTCCAACTCACTGACGACCTGAGCAGGATCGGCGCCGACGCGGTCCATCTTGTTGATGAAAGCGATCCGAGGCACGCGGTAGCGACGCATCTGACGGTCAACCGTCAGTGTCTGCGACTGCACACCACCAACCGCACAAAGCACGAGAACCGCGCCATCAAGAACACGCAGCGAACGCTCGACCTCAATGGTGAAGTCGACGTGACCGGGCGTGTCAATGATGTTCACCTCGTGATCCTGCCACGTGACGTTGGTGGCCGCGGAGGTGATGGTGATGCCGCGCTCTTTTTCAAGCTCCATGTGATCCATGGTGGCGCCGCCATCCTTGCCCTTGACCTCCTGGATGCGGTGGATGCGACCTGTGTAGAACAGGATGCGCTCGGTCAGGGTGGTCTTACCCGAGTCGATGTGAGCACTGATGCCGATGTTGCGGACGCTTGCTAGATGTTCCATTGCTCTTTCGTCACACTCTACTTTGTGGTTATTCCCCACCCGTCGCCGGAAGACCCTTCCGGTCCACGCCTGGCCCAATGCACAAGTAACAGGTGGGATCGCTATTGTTGAAACCGAATTGGCCCGGTCCGACCCTGAGCCAACCCCCGACTGGCGAGGCCCGCCAGCGATGGGGAAGAGTAGCACGTTATGTCAACGAAATCCAGCCCTTAGATCGGTTCCTGTCCCGTCTGAACGAAAAATTTGCGAATGGTTTGCACAGACTTATCGGTCACCGTCTGCGAGGACCGCGAACCGGGCAGGATTCCAGATGAAATCTCGGACCGAATGTGAATCAGACGCGGTAGGACTTTGGTTGAAAGAGGTGTGGGTGCTCCTGAACGAAGGCGATGGTCTGGCGAAGTCCATCGTCGAGCGACACCGCCGGCGACCAACCAAGCAGGTCACACGCGAGCCGCGAATCGCACAGCAATTCACTGACCTCGCTGCCGGTCGGGCGCATGCGGGTCGATTCGCTCTCCCAGCGACAGTCCCCGACGATGGAGCAGATCCGGTCGGCCAATTCGCCGATCGCGATCGACTCGCCATGGCCGATGTTCACGGTTCTGCCGGTGGCGTTTGCGGTCGTTGCGGCGCGGATGAAGCCGTTGACGGTGTCGGTGACAAAGGTGAAGTCTCGCTTCGGCGACGGGTCGCCAATTTTCACAACCTTCTGTCCTGAAATACATTGCGCAATGATCGTTGGAATGATCGCACGATCCGACTGCCGAGGTCCAAACACGTTGAACGGACGGACAGTGACCACGGGAAGCTCGAAACTGCACGCGAAGCTCTCGACGAGTTTGTCGGCTGCGATCTTGCTGGCCGAGTATGGCGACTGCCCGACGAGCGGATGCGTTTCATCCATCGGGACGTATTGTGCGGATCCGTAGACCTCGGAGGTCGACGTGTGGACGAGACGTTGGATGCCGCGAGCGCGTGCTGCTTGAAGGATGTTGAGGGTACCGGTGACGTTGGTGCGGACGTAGGCGTCGGGGGCGATGTAGGAGTATGGGATGCCGATGAGGGCGGCAAGGTGGAAGATCGTGTCGATCCCGTCCGTGACGTGCATGACCGAATCGCGGTCGCAGACGTCGCCCCAGACAACATCGATTCTTTGGCGCACGTCGTCCGACAGAAACGCGAGGTTCCCGAGGTTCGGCTGACTCTTGTAGTTTCCGAGGACGCGGACCTGGGCACCGGTGGCGACGAGTTGCTCGACCAGATGTGAGCCGACGAAACCGGTGCCGCCGGTCACAAGCACTTTCCTGCCCGCCATTTCCACGATTCTGCCTCCTTCGCTCATGGTTGTCAGATCATCGCCAATGCTTCGGTGGCCGGTCGGATGAACGAGGCTCGGCGTTCGGCGTAGGCTTTGTTGGCGCGGTCAAGATCCTGCGGGCACCCGATGTCGTACCATTCGCCTGCGTGGCGGAACGTATTGACCGGGATGCGCTGCCCCAGCAGCGTGAGCACGAGATCATCCATGCCGAACGGTGTTCCCGTCGGCACGTGGCCGAGCACGTCGCGGGACATCGCGTAGACGCCCATCGACACGAGTGTTTTGTGACACGGCTTCTCGCGAAAATCGGTGATAAACCCTTCGCCGTTGGTCTCGATGACACCGTCGGCAATGCGATGCTCGCGCGTGTAGGTTCCGACGGTCATCAGGCAGCCGGAGCGAATATGATCGCAAAAAAGCTCACTGAACGGGACATCTGTGAGCAAGTCGCCGTTCATGACGAGAAAGTGCTCGGGCAGCCAGTCGGCGAGCAATTGCAAAGGTCCGACGGTACCAAGCGGGCGATCTTCCTTGCTGTAGGCGATCGAGACGCCGAGGTCGCTCCCGTCGCCGAAGTAAGACCGAACGAGGCCTTCCAGATGGTTGACGGCGAGCATCAGCTCGGTGAAGCCATTCTCGCGTAGTTGATTGATGACAACCTCGAGAATGGGCGCATCGCAGACGGGCATCAGCGGTTTGGGCAGGACGTGCGTGTAGGGCTTCAACCTGCTGCCACGCCCGCCGGCCAGGATGACCGCGCGTTTTGGTTCATCCATCATGGTGATTTTCGGACTCCCTCGGTTCAGCCCCCTGCACACATACCGCTACCCTAAGTTTTCGGACGCGGTGGGATTGAACTGAAGGGCAATGCCGTGAGTAACCGGTGCAATGTATTATCGGACCAGCGACTCGTGCCAGCAGCAGGTCCTACTCCACGCGATCCAGCAACTGCTGCATCTCAGAACGCTTGGCTTCGTTGAGCACCGAAAGGCGATCGTCGATCGCCTTGGCTTGTTGCAGAGCGCTCCGGGCTGCCACTTTTGAGCCCAATTCCAGGTAGGCTTTGGCGAGTTTGAGGTACGCGCCGGCCTTGGTGCGTGGGGCGTTGTCGGCGAGTTCGGCCGCGGAGTTCAACTCGACGGCGGCTTCGGAGAACTTTCCGAGTGCGGAGAGGACGTAACCGCGCGTATCGTGCACGTGGGGATCATTGGGCGCCAGCTCGACAGCGCGGGTTGCCAGCTCGAGCGCCCGTTCGACATCCCTGCCGGTTTCGGCCAACACCCACGCAAGGTCATTGAGGACGCGTGTGTCGTCCGGTGACACCGCATGGGCCTGCTCGTAGAAACTGATGGCGTGATCCATGTCGCCATCCTGGTACGCAATCTGAGCGAGGGTCATGCGGGCTTCCACATTGTCGGGCTGCTTTTCGGCGACGTAGCCAATCACGTTCTGGGCGACAACCTGATGGGCGGGGTCTTGAGAACCGGCGAGAATCGAGGCACCGAACATGAGGGTGACGAAGTCCTCCGGATCCCTCGCTTTTCGTTCGAGAAGCATGTCGGGCAACGTATCGAACTCGCCCCTTATTGCACCGAGACAACGGAATCGTCGGACGAACTGCTGGGTCTCATTCGCGCCGGCGGTATTGGCTTGACTGAGCGCGCTGTCGAATGCCGTGACGTTGCCCTGTCTGCAGTGCATCTCCGAGAGCGCGAGCAACGGCTCAACGGTGTCGGCGCCCTCCAGTCGATCCACGAAGGCTGACAGGTCCGCGATGGCCGATTCAAGCTGTCCGGCTGCTGCCATCAGTTCTGCACGTCGTACCACGAAGTAGACATCGTCGCCAAGCTGCTCCAACGCATCGCCCGCAATGGTCACGGCCTCGTCCTGTCGACCGTCGGCCAACGCGATTTCGAACAGCATCACGTGGGCTGGTCGTCGCTTTGGATCAACGGAGATGACCGATTCGGCGAATCGGCGTGCCGCGGCCATGTTGTTGTTGGCAACTTCGACGTTGGCACGAGCGAGCAGCAGATCTGGATGATTCGGATTGGCGGACAGCCCACGGGTCACATGGTTCGTGGCTTCATCGAGCTGTTCATCCTGCAGGGCCAACTGCACAAGCAGGAGGTAAGCGGTGATGGCTTTGGGGTCCGCTTCGATGACATTCTGGAGTTTCGACTCTGCCGTCGGTCGATCATCCGGATTCCCATCGCTGATGAGCACGCGGGCAGACATCAGCAGGAGGTCGGGATCGTCGGGATACTGTTCTTCCGCGTCGGCGAGCATGTTCCGTCCCTCTTTGACCATCGCGTCATCGCCGGACGAAAGCAGCGCACCGGCCAAAGATCGCTTGGCGGAAAGACGGTCCGCGTCGAGGTTGATTGAGGTTCGCCACGCGTCGATGGCTTCTTCCGTGCGGTTGCGCCTTTGGAAGAACCGCCCAAGTCGCTCCCACCCGTCGGCGGCGCGGTCATCAAACTGCGTCAGGGCGCGGAAGTCCATTTCAGCGGCATCGTCGTTTCCGCGGGCGGCGTGGAACTCGCCGCGGATGAAGTATGACTCGTAGTCCTTTCGCTGCTCAACCTTTTCGTTAAGCAAGGCGAGGGCGTCCTGGTTCTCACCTTCGGTGGACATGATGAAGGCACGGACGGCGATGATTTCGGGGTTTGTGGGATCGGCCTGTTCAACTTCGCGGAGGAGTTCAAGTGCGCGTTCGGCGTTGCGTTGCTCGCGATAGAGCAGTCGTGCGAGCAAAAGGCGCGACCGTGTATCGCGGGCGTCGCGTTCGACCATCGCGTTGAGAATGTTGATGGCGGTCACAAAATCGCCACGCTTGACGGCCAGGTCGACACGGTGTTTTCCAAGCCCCGGCGTGTTGGCGGGCAGGTTGGCGAGAACGGATTCCGCCTCCGTGTCACGGGCCTGCATGCGCAGCAAAGCGAGCAGTCGGTCCGCCGCCTGAGCGGCGCGCGGATTGGCTGTCAGCGTTGCGCGGTAGACCGCTTCCGCTTTTGGCCAATCCTGGGAGACCTCGTGCACGCGACCCAGCAACATGGCGGGTCGCACCCAGTTGGCGTCGGCATCGATGCAGAAGTTGAGGAGCTTTTCAATCTCTTCCTTCTTGGCGATCAGATCATCACCGGTCATCCACAGCCGCGATTGATGCAGTCGCCAGCGTAGCCCATTGTCTCCTTCGACCGCCTTCATCTGCGTGACATACTCATTGGCGAGCGCGCGGTCTTCCATGATCTCGGGCATCTCGAGCAAGGCTGAGCGGACCAACGCATCGTTCTTGTTGTTGGCCGCAACCTCCTTCATCATCGCGATACCCTTGTCGCGCTCACCGGCGATGAGTTCCCAACGGGCCAACGCAAGGTCGATGTCGCGTTTGGCGTTGGGCGTGGTGATGTTCCCGGCCGCTTCGTTTAGCGTGTTGCGTGCTCCACCAACATCGCCGGCGGACTGCTGAAGATCGGCGATGGTCAGCCAGATGACGGTCGCTTCGGGATGGTCGGTCACGTAATTGCGGCAGGTCTCAATGGCTTCGTCACGGCGATTCTGCTGCGTGAGCAACCGCGCCAATCGCGTGATTACATCGTCGCCGGCGTCGGGCAGACTGGCCGCCGTCTGCAGCAATGCGACCGCGTCGTCGGGACGATCCTGGCCGGTGGCGATCATCGATTGCAGCAGTGGAATCAGGTATGCCTCAGGGAAGGCTTCGCGAAGCTGATCCAATTCACCGTTGATGCGGGCGAGGACCGCGTCTTGCTTGATGGTGCCCTCGGCCACGCGTGCGGCTGCCTCCATGCGCATGAGGATGCAATCGAGTCGGCCATCGGTCATCTGTTCGCATGATTCCGCGTATCGCAATGCGTCTTCCCATTGGCCGACGCGGAGACTCTCGCGGGCGAGTCGGGTGATGGTCATCAGGTGTCCCGGCACGTTGGTCGATGCTTGTCGCAAGGTACGCACGGCCTGTCTTGGTTGACCACTGTCGCTGTAGGCGCGGGCTAGGAGCAAGGCGGGTGCGGGGTTACGCGGGTTTCTGGCGGTAACGTCTTCCAGGAGATTGATGGCGTCGAAGGGGCGATCCTGCACGGTGGCAAGCTGAGCACCGAGGTAGGCCACTTCGTCACCGAGTTCGGACTTAAGACGCGCGGAGCTTTCCGCGTAGCTCTGGTATTCGAGAAGGTTCTTTTCGGCCTGTTCGTATTCGTCTGCGGCGATGTAGAGTTCGACGGCGGTTTTGAGGAACGTCGATCGCTGGTCCTCGCCCAATTCGGCCAGCCCGCGGTCGGCGACGGCGACCATCTCTTTCGTGTCGGCGCGGAGGCGGGACAATTCGGCGAGGTTGACCAGCAGGCGGTACGTGAACCAGGCGGGATCGGTGTTCTCATCGTAGAGCAGTTCGGGGTCCACCTGCTCCAACGCCGCAAGTTGATCCGCGACAAGATCGGCTTCGCCCAGACGCATCCACTGCTCCGCGAGCGCCATTTTGACGAGTGGATTCTCGGTGGCGAGGGATTGTGCCGCTTCGAGATCGGCGCGGGCGCCGTCGAGGTCGGCTTCTTTTCTGCCCTGATAACCACTGGCTTTGAAGGTGGCGCGCAGCAAATACGCCTTGGGGGCGTTGGGATTGTTGTCGACGCACAGGTCCAGCCATGGAGCAGCAGCAGCGACGTTGGCATCAGACTTTTCGGTGATCGCCGCGACAAGGAGCAGGTAGGATTCGATGTGGGATGGGTCGAGTTCATTAACCAGTCGCACGAGCAGGTCCTCGGCTTCGTCGAGCCTGCGAACACCGTAGTAGGCTTTGGCGAGTTGGTGGGCGATTTCGGCGTCGCCGGGATGTGCTTCGATGCCGCGTTCGCCGAAGTAGATGGCTTCCTCGTACGTGCGCGTGCGCACGTAGAGTTCGGTCAGTTTGTAGACAACGTCGCGATCGTCCGGTCTGGTGCGCACGATGCGTCGCAGCCCGCTGAGCGCTTCGCCGATGTACTTGTCCTGCGGCGGGCGAACGTTGAGGCTGGCTTCGACGAATTTGTCGAGGATTTCCTGATCGTCGGGGTATTGCTTGAGGTAGCGGCGAAGCTGGGTGCTTGCGTCTTCCCATTCCGCGTTTTCAAACGCCGTCATACCAGCTGTCTGGGCATCCTGCGCCTGCATGCGCTTTCGAACATGGTGGAATCCGAAAGCACCGACGCCCAACGCGCCGATGACGACGACGAGAATGATGAGCGCCTTGATGTTGATGCGGGCTGAGGCTCGCTGCGTGGTCATGTCACTGCTCCGTCATGCTGGTTCGAACCGCGATCTTTCCCCATTCGACCGCGATATTTTCGGACGTTATGCGTCTGGTGCGTCGGACGCAAGAGACGCAGTCTCCCAGTGGAATCTTCGACCAGTTGTTGATGTGACACGACCACACGTTTTTGCGTCGGGAGGTGTCGGCGATGCGGGCGGCGGTTCGATAATGTGGACAGCATTGGGTCGTCGCATGCCTGGACGACCGGTGAACGTGGTTTGTGCGAGAGAATTCATGCCGGTGCTTGGACATGCTTTTGTCGGGTTGGCCACGGCCGCGTGTGTCCAGCCCTTGGATGACAAACGACGGGCGACCGCACTCTGGGTGCCATCGGTCGTGCTTCTGGCCTATCTGCCGGATATTGTTTCGCAACTGGCGAGTACAACCGGATTCGTGTCGGCGCGCATGGCATCTCATTCGGTGATCTTCGCCATCCCGTACGGCGTGCTTTTGGGCGTTGCGCTTGCGCGATTGGGTACCGTGCAGTGGACCGTCGGGATCGTCGTCGCAGTCGTATCCGTGGTCGGCCATATCCTGCTTGATCTGCTCGTGGCGTCGGATCGCATTCCGTTATGGCCTATCGTGTTGGAGCCGTTGGGTGGTGGTTGGGCAATGTTGCCGCGCAATGGCGTCGGCGAGATACTGATATTCGGATTCGGGTATGTCGTGGCTGTCTCAATCGTCCGTCGCCGCTTGACAGTGCTTCCGGGTACCGTGTCGCGCGCGGGGCTTGGGATCGTGGTGTGCCTGTTTGTCGCTGCAGGCGGAACACACTGGCTACGCAGCGTTCGTTTTGCAGCATTTGTGTCGGCGAAGGAATCGCTTGCAATCGGTCAACACGAAACCGCGCTGACGCAACTTGATGCCGCGATGTTGTGGCCGTCAATCAACAAGGAGAGTCGGGCGGATTACATGAAGGCCGAAGCGAATCGGCAGTTGGGCAATACAGAGATTGCTGAATTGCACTACGCTCGCGCGTACGCTGCGGAACCTGATGACTTCTGGATCGTTGCGGACTACGCCCTATTTCGTGCCACACATCTCGAACCCTGCAACGACGCGTCCAGTTCCCTGGAGACACTCGTAGACAAGTTAAACCGCCATTTCTCTCACCATCCACGGTTCAAAGACGTGCTGCGAAAAATAGACACAAGGAGGAATGCGCGGTCGATTCCTTAGACACATCGTGTTGCGCATCCTTGCTTGGGGTTCATCCCGGGAAGGAATCCATGCCGTCAGTGCGATCGCGAATGTTACAGCGAGATCGAATAATGCAATCACGTAAAGAAGTCTGACTGATCAGGAATGAAGAATCCCGCCGATAACGCGACTTTCTGCGAGACAACGGAACGTCCGACTCTGTAACGTCGGAGTCTTCGGGAGGCGCTGCGTCTCGGGCATGCAACGCCTCTGTTCATTCACTTCGATTGGTCAGTTTGAAGGAGAAGGGCATGATGGCAGTGGTGAGGCGGACTTTTGCGTTGGCATGCGTGGTGGGCTTCCTGGGATGGTGCGGCGACGCAAAGGGCCAAGGGGCGGATGTTCTCTATTCGGAGATCAATGGCCTGCAAAACTACGGTTCGATTGACGGGATCCGCGCGTATTCGCTTCGCAGCGTCACGTGCAATATTGGTGACCAGGCAATGCTCTGGCAGAATCGCGGAACCCCGGGTTTTGGCTCAAATGCCTACAGGCTTTACGAGGGGCGACTGGAGCAAATCGGCATGTCCTGGGTGAAGCACGCTTGCTGCGCGTTTGACACGTTCGGTTGCGGCCCAACGTGCCAGGCATCGTCGGGTGGCGTGGGCGCCGGTTGCCAGGACGTGTACTCGGCCGGTTTCAATGGTTCGTTTACCTGGTTGGGCTCGCGTTCCGGGATCAATGCGTTTACCGGCACGTTCTCACCAATTGACGGCCAAACCGGTCCCGCGACGTTTCGACGCTTGCAGGTTCGCGAGTCGGACATGGACGCGGCCAACTTCCCCGGGGCTTTGTACTTCCTCGAAGGCGTCTACGTGGGCAGTGATGACGCCCTTTCCGGCAATGCCATGAACAACGCGTCGTACAAGCGCGTGACCGTGGCGAACAGCAACTTCGATTTCTCAGAGGTGGAAGGACTGAACGCTGGTCTGCCGGCGATTTATGCCTGGCAGGCGCACGCGAACGGTGTGAATCAGCCGGACCCGTCGATTGAGATTCGCGAGGTGGACGTCACCAACGAAGGACGGTTTCATGCGGCGTCACGCGCCACGGACAATGGCGACGGCACATGGCGATACACGTACGCTGTGTTCAATCTGAACTCGCATCGCAGTGGCGGGTCACTCAGTGTCCCAATCGGTGCCGGCGTGACGGTCACGAACGTCGGATTCAATGATGTGGATTACCACTCAGGCGACCCCTACGACAACACCGACTGGAGTTCGTCCGTGACGTCGAACGCGGTCACATGGAACAGCCCCGAGACATTCAAACAAAACGAAAATTCCAACGCACTGCGCTGGGGTACGATGTACACCTTCTGGTTTGACGCGGACACCGGGCCGGCCGAAACGGACATCACGCTCGGATTGTTCCGACCGGGTACGCCCTCTTCGGTATCGTTTGAAGGTGTTGCACCTGAACTGGCATGTGCCGCACCCAACTTCGTTGGTGGCGAGGCTGGCGTCTCCTTCGCGCAGCGCGCCTATGACGGATTCATCGATGCCCGCGCAGAAAGCACGGACGGTCAGTCGGTCGATCTCGGTCTGAGCGCATTCACGTTCGAATTCACCACACCGGTCGAAAACCTCGACGGCACGTCGATCGACGCGTCGGCCTTCTCGATTTCCGACACAGGCGGATCGCCGCCTTCCATCACCGATGTGCAGACCGAAGACGGCGTGTCTGTCACGGTTGTCCTCGACGGGAACATCTCGCTGGGCGAGTGGACGACGATTACGGCGTCCGTGCGTGCTCAGTGTGATGCGAGCCTGACGTTCAATGAGTCGATTCGGGTCGGCTACCTGCCGGCGGACATCGACCAGAGCGGATCGGTGTCGCCGCAGGATCTGTTCCAGTTCCGCCAACTGGTCAACGAGATCATCGAACCGAATATCGGGACGGAGGCGGACGTTCTCGACATCAGTCGCGATGGGAACGTCAACCCACTCGACCTGTTGCTGCTTCGCCAGTTGATCAACGGCGTCGGCCAGTCCACGCAGCCGTGGGCGGGCGCATCGTTGCCTGAATAGCGGTTTTTCCTTTTCCACCGCAGTCGTCGGCGGATCGCAGACCCGTTCGCGCCGGCGACGACACCTTCGGGACACCTTGAGATTCAATCTCGGGGTGTCCCCTTTTTGCTGCGCCGGACGACGTTGCTCGACATGACGTTGGCCGATGTCGCACGCCAAACCTATACTGCCCGCGAGAGCCGCAAACCCATAGCTGAGAGAAAAGCATGAAGGCATCCGACCTGTTTGTGCAATGTCTGGAAACCGAGGGCGTGGAGTACATCTTTGGCCTGCCTGGTGAGGAAAACGCCGACCTGATGCTGTCGCTCAAGAAGTCGGACATCAAATTCATCCTGTGTCGCCACGAGCAGGCGGCAGCGTTTATGGCCAACGCGTATGGGCGCTTGACGGGGCGTGCGGGCGTTTGCCTGGCGACGCTTGGACCGGGGGCGACGAATCTCGTCACGGGTGTTGCCGACGCCAACATGGACCGTGCGCCGGTCGTGGTGCTGACGGGGCAGGCGGATACGCGACGCATGCACAAGGAATCGCATCAGGCGATGGACGTCGTGGGCATGTTTGAGCCGATCACGAACTGGGCTGCGAGCATCGCCCATCAGGACAACATCCCCGAGGTCATTCGCAAGGCGTTCAAGGTGGCGGAGATGGAGAAGCCGGGTGCGTGTCTGGTGGAGTTGCCCGAGGACCTTGCCGCTGCCGAGACGGATAAGCAGGCGATTGCACCGGTCAAGCTGCGACGACCGGGGCCTGATCACAAGTCGATCGATCAGGCCATCGCGCTGATCAAGTCGGCCAAGACGCCTGTGATTCTCGCGGGCAACGGTGCGGTGCGCAAGCGGGCAAGCGCTCAATTGATGAAATTCGCCGAGTGCACGGGCATCCCGGTGATCAATACGTTCATGGGCAAGGGTGCGGTGCCGCGCAGCAATCCGCATTGCCTGTTCACGATGGGCTTGCAGCAGCGAGATCACATTTCATGTGCGATGGACCGGGCGGATCTGGTGATCGCGATCGGGTATGACCTCGTCGAGTATCACCCGCAGCTTTGGAATCGCGGCAATGAGAAGAAGATTGTGCACATTGACTTCCTGCCGGCGGAGGTGGATGAAAACTATCGCGTGGCCGTGGAGCTGTCGAACGATATCGCCGATTCGCTGTGGACGCTGAACGAAGCATTTGCCGGCGAGGGATGTCCCAAGCATGACATCAATGCTTATTCCGAAGTGCGATCGGCCATGCTGGCGGACTTCGAGGAATATGCCAACGACGACACGGAGGGCGTCATCAAGCCGCAGAAGGCGCTGTGGGATTGTCGGCAGGTGATGGGGCCGTCGGATATTCTGCTGTCGGACGTTGGGGCGCACAAGATGTGGATCGCGCGGTATTACCAGTGTGACGAGCCGAACACGTGCCTGATTCCCAACGGTTTCTGCTCGATGGGCTTTTCACTGCCGGGCGCCATCGCGGCCAAGATGATCTATCCGGATCGGAACGTGCTGGCGATGTCGGGCGATGCTGCGGTCATGATGAACATTCAGGACTTCGAGACGGCCGTCCGCTACGGCGTGAACATCGTGGTGCTGATCTGGGAGGATCGCGAGTACGGGCTGATCAAGTGGAAGCAGCAGAATCATTTTGGGGATCATTCGGAACTGTCGTTTGCCAATCCGGATTTTGTGAAGCTGGCGGAGGCGTTTGGCGGAGCCGGTTTCCGTGTGACGCGGTCGGGTGATCTTCGTCCGACGCTTGAGCGGGCGTTTGCATGCGGCAAGCCGGCGTTGGTGACGATGGACGTCGACTATCGCGAGAACCTGAAGCTGTCGGAGCGGCTGGGGCAGATTGCGTGCCCGATCTGACACTTGCAGCGTGGCCTACTTTTCCTTGATGCTCCGGTAAACGATGGCGAGCCATTGGTCCGTATTGAAGAATCCCTCGTCCCAGCCTGCCCACCTGGCCGGCAGTCCGTCCTGCTGAATCTGTTCAAGGGACTTCTCTTTTGCGATTGCAGACCGGACGATCTTCATCGAGTCGGTGAGCAGTTGGCGGAACGTGATCATGTCCTGCTTCGTCGCGAGTGGGCCGTGGCCGGGAATGACTTTGGTGTCGTCGTCGATCATGGCGAGGAGTTTGTCGATGTTTCGGGCCATCTGTTGGATGCTTCCGCCGTGGTCGAGATCGATGAACGGGTATCGCCCCGCAGTCATGATGTCGCCCGTGTGCAGGACGTTGGATTTGGTGAAGTAGACGATGGCGTCGCCGTCGGTGTGACCGCCGGGGATGTGGGTGACGCGGATTTCCTCGCCGTTCATGTGCAGGGATAGTCCGTCGCTGAAGGTGATGACGGGTAGGCCGTGGCGTTTGAGCGCTTTGATCTGCCGGCCTAGGACGATCTGGTCTTCCGCGAGGAGTTTGCGGACGTTTTCGTGGGCGATGATGTCGGCCGTTTCGCCGAAGGCTTCGTTGCCGCCGGTGTGGTCGAAATGCCAATGGGTGTTGAGGACGAAACGCGTCGGCTTGTCGGTGAGCTTGGCGATGGCTGCTTTGATTTTATCGGCCAACGGCGCGAATTGATCGTCGATCAGCAGCGTGCCGTCCTCGCCGACCGAGACACCCATGTTGCCGCCGTACCCTTCGAGCATGTAGACCGGGCCTCGGACGTGGATGGTCTTGATTTCGATGCTGTCGAAGTCCGGCTGGGCGTGGGCTGCGGTCGTGGCCATGGCGAATGCGGCGGCCAAGCTTGCGGTTCTGTTGAGCATTGGTGTCTCCATAGTTGTCTGTGCGATCCGGCGGATCATATCCAACAATGGGTGATCGTGCGCGGGTTTGGCGATATTGAAGGTCCCGGCATAAACTCCCATCGAAGGGTCGATCGAAACGGAGTGAGATGAATATGTTGCAGGAATCGTATCCTTACTATCTGGCCAACGAGGCGGTGCAGGCGAACACGGACCTCGCGGTGACGAATAAGTACACCAGCGACGTGGCGACGAAGGTTGCGTTGGCGGATGCGGCGGTGATTGATCGCGGGATTGCGTCGGCGGTTGAGGCGCAGGCAGCGTGCGCGGAAATGCCGTCGTACGCGCGGGCAGACGTGCTGCACCATGTGGTCAAACGCATGTCCGAACGCTTCGAGGAATTGTCGGTCAGCCTGGCCATCGAAGCGGGCAAACCGATCAAGGACGCACGCGGCGAGGTGGGTCGCGGGATCGACACGTTTCGCATCGCAGCCGAAGAGGCGACGCGTATCTATGGCGAATACATGCCTCTGGATATTTCCAAGCGGGCCGAAGGGTATGAGTCGATCTGGAAGCGCGTGCCGATCGGGCCTTGCTCGTTCATCTCGCCATTTAACTTTCCGATCAACCTGGCCGCGCACAAGATCGCGCCGGCGATCGCATGCGGCTGTCCGTGGGTGTTGAAACCAGCCTCGCGAACACCGATCGGCGCGATCATCATCGGTGAAATTCTCGCGGAGACGGATCTGCCGAAGGGTGCGTTCAGCGTGCTGCCGTGCAGTCGGGACGGGGCTGACCTGTTCACGGTGGATGAGCGACTGAAACTGCTGTCGTTTACGGGATCGCCGGACGTTGGATGGGCGTTGAAGGCGAAAGCGGGCAAGAAGCGTGTCGTGCTCGAGCTTGGCGGGAACGCGGCGTGCATTGTCGATCGCGATGTTGATCTGGATCATGTGGTGGATCGGCTGATGATCGGGGCGTTTTACCAGACAGGTCAGTCGTGCATCGGCGTTCAGCGCGTGATGGTCCACGAGGACATCTACGATGACGTGACGTCACGCATCGCGGATGCGGCGGGCAAGTTGAAATCGGGCGATCCGATGGATGAGGATACGTTCCTCGGACCGTTGATCACCGAGAACGATGCGAAGCGCATCGAATCGTGGGTGGATGATGCGGTATCGCGCGGCGCGAAGGTGCTTTCCGGCGGAAAACGCGATGGCGCGTTGTATGCGGCAACGTTCGTCGAGAACTGCCCGCCGGACGCGGATCTTTCGTGCAAGGAGGCGTTCGGGCCGGTCGCGACGGTCGAGCCGTTCTCGTCGTTCAAGGAGGCCTGCGATCGCGTGAACGACAGCGTGTTTGGTCTGCAGGCCGGCGTGTTCACGCGCGACATGCACAATGCCTACTATGCATTCAATCATCTCGACGTCGGCGGCGTGGTGATCAACGACGTGCCGTCGTTCCGCGTGGACAACATGCCCTATGGCGGCGTCAAGGACAGTGGCCTAGGCCGCGAGGGAATCAAGTTTGCGATCGAGGACATGACCGAGGTTCGGCTGATGGTGCTGAATCGAATGGGCAGCGATCCGCGTTAGGGCTGGATGCTGAACGTTGCGTCGATGACACGGTCCGTCGTCTGCAATTGAACATCACCGCGCGTGGCTGCGAGATGCCGCAACAGGTGGAACACGGTTTCCACGTCATCGGACGCCCCAGCCATATCGGCCCACTGATTCGCCGTTCGCTTGTCGCCTGTGTTTTCGCGCATCGCCTTGAGCAACCTCAACTGCAACGCGAGGATTTCACCGGCCGCTTTCTTACCCGCTTCGACACCTGGCTGATGGTAGGCATTGATGTTGATCAGCGAGGCGTACAATCCGACCGCACGTTCGAAGAGCGCGATGAGCACGCCGATCGAACGCGGTGAGAGATCGTCGAGCGTGAGTGTCATCGATGCGCGACCTGCTTCATGCAGCGCTCGACGCGTCCCCAGCAGGAAGCCGTGCAGATAGTCTCCGGTCGTGATGTCCAGCTCAACGCTTATTGAGTCACCGTCGCGATCGGCCAGAATCTGCACGAACGTCGCAAAGAAGTTGTTCGTCCCATCGCGAAGCTGCTGCACGTAGGCATGCTGATCGGTTGAGCCTTTGTTGCCGTAGACGGTGAGACCCTGACACACCTCGTGGCCGTCGCGATCAAGCCTCTTGCCGAGCGATTCCATCACCAGTTGCTGCAGATACTTGCCCAGGAGTGCAAGACGATCCTTGTAGGGCAGGACGACCATGGCTTTTTCGCCGACGCCATCGCCGGCAAGATGCCACATGACGGCCATCATGGCGGCGGGGTTTTCCAACAAAGTGGGTTTGCGCGTGATCTCGTCGCAGGTGGCTGCACCGGCGAGCATTGCGTCGATGTCGATTTCCTGAAGTGCAGCCGGCAAGAGTCCGACGGCGGACGTTTCCGAGGTTCGGCCTCCAACCCAATCCCACATGGGGAACCGTGCAAGCCAACCGTCGGACGTCGCACGTTGGTCCAGCTCGCTGCCTTCACCCGTCACCGCCACCGCGCGGTCGGCGAAATCAAGACCTGCGGATGTAAATCGGTGCGCGACTTCAAGCATGCCGTTACGCGTTTCCTTCGTACCACCCGACTTGGACACGACGATCACGAGCGTGGTCGCCAATCGATCGGCCAATCGATCGAGCACGACGTCCATGCCATCAGGATCGGTGTTGTCGAAAAAGTGCGGGGCGAGTCCTTCGCCATTGCGACCGAGCGCATCGGCGACGAATTGCGGCCCCAATGCCGACCCGCCGATGCCCACGAGCAGCATGTCGGTGAAGCGATCATGTCCATCGGGATGGACCTTGCCGCTGTGGACGTCGGCGGCGAAGGAGCGAATAGCCTGCACAGCGCCGTCAATGGCGGATTGGATTTCGGGCGTCGGGGCAAGCGCGGCATTGCGAAGCCAATAGTGCCCCACCATGCGGTGCTCGTCCGGGTTGGCAATCTGACCGGACTCGAGGCTGGCCATCTCCCCAAACGCCTTGGCCAGCGGACCGCTAAGCGCTTCGAGCGCCGCGTCCTGGAAATTCATGCGGCTGATGTCGATTCCGAGTCCGATGGAGTCGAATCGGCGATAGCAGTGCTGAAATCTCGCCCACAGTTTGGCTGATTCGGTCACGGTGCCCCCCTTTTTCATCCTGGTGTCGTGCACGTTCTGCGGCTGATTCTATCGAACCCGTGCAGCGATGCCATGCGAAAACGGGGACACCCTTGGCGGGATTGGGCGGTTTGGCTAGACTCCCGGAGAGGGTCGTACCGATAGACCAATCGGGCGCGTCGGACGTCTGAAACACTTTTCATCTAGCCGCATCAGGGAGAATCAGATGGTTACCATCGGAATGAACTACGAAGTGATCGAGGGCAAGCAGGAATTGTTCGAAACGATGTTCGCCAAGGTGCTCAAGGTGATGGGCGACATGGACGGTCATCATGAGTCCCATCTATACGTCGACGTGGCCAAGAAGACCAGCTACCTGATCGTGTCGGAGTGGACCAGCGAACAGGCGTTCGACGGGTTCATCGCCAGCGAGCAGTTCAAGAACGTCGCGAACTGGGGCAAGGAGCAGATTCTGGCTGCCCGTCCGAAGCACGAAGTGTATGGTCGTGAGGACGCTGCGTCCGCGGGAAGCTGCCCGGCGGGTGCACACTAGAACGCGTCATCTGCAAAATGCAAACGGCGGTCGCAGTCCATTCTCTGCGACCTCCGTTTTTTTGTGCCCATCCCGGGCTTCAACCCGTGACTTTCTTCCAGAACTTGTCCGCTTTGGCGGTCAGTTCCGATTCGTTGCCGTCGTTCCACAGCTTCAGGGCGTCGACATTCCGGTTCTTGAGAAACAGCATCAGTCGGCCATTGACAATCTTGAAGTTGGTCGGATCGACGGGGAACTTGTCCTCAACCGCCATGCCGAAGGCGCACCATCCGCCATAAGCAGGGACGTACTTGGCCGGGTCTTTATCGAAGAGGCGGCGGGCGTCTTCGGAGACGAACCAGTAAGTGACACCGTCGTGGTCACGGGCGAACTCTGCTTTGCCGCGGATGGCCTTGCCGGCGGCAAAGTAGGCGACGGGGCAGTAGCCTTCCAGTGCGACGCCGGTGCTCGGGATATTGAAACTGTTCAGGTACGCGCGGGAATCGGTCGCTTTCTCGGTCTCGGACATTCCGGCGAAGGTGGCTGCGGTCAGTCCGACCATGGCGATCATCATCATCGCCCACACTGCGGTCTTGCGTGTCATGGTTTTATCTCCTCGTCTTGGTTCTTGCGTCTGGTGTTTTCTGATCTGTCGCTTCAAACTGGCTGCGCTTCGAGCTTCTCAACTTCGGGGAAGTCGATTTCTGTGTCGGCCACGTGGTTGAAGTAGTTGGTGAAGATGTTCATCGCGACGTGCGCGGTGATCTCGGCGATGGCGGCGTCATCAAAGCCGGCGGACCGAACCGCTTCAACATCAGCATCGCTGACGTGGCCCCGTTCGGCGAGAATCCGGCGGGCGAATGTCAGAGCAGCTTCAGACTTCGCGTCCGATGAGAATCCGCGGCGGTTGCGGTTGATTTCCTCCGCATCGAGACCGGCCATCTTGCCGAGCGTGCTGTGGGCAGCGAGGCAGTAATCGCAGCCGTTGGTTTCGCCGACGACGAGGGCGATCTGCTCACGGAGCTTGGGCGACAGCGTGCCCTTTGACAGTGCTCCGCTGATGCCGAGGTAGGAATCGAGTACGACCGGTGCGTTGGCCATCGTCCGCATAATGTTCGGCACGGTGCCGAGCTTTTTCTGGACGTTGTCGAAGGTTGTCTGCGTCTTGTTGTCCACTTCGTTGTTCTGCAGTGCGTTGAGGCGTGGCATGTCTGTTCTCCTGTTTCTGTGACCTCGATTCGTTTCCGGGCATCGTCTCGTCCCGGGTTCGCCCCTTTGACGACGCGGGAATCTGAATCCTTACCAACCGATGGCAACTTTTTTTCGCAGGTCCGTTTTTCGTCGCGGAGCGGCGTCCGGACGCCTAGAATGGCCACGGATGACGTCGACCACCGCCCAACCGATGAGCAACGATGACTGGATGGCCGGCCTTTCGGACGGTCGCGAGGAAACGGTCGCGGCGTTGCGGGATCGGATTCGATCGGGATTGGGCGCGGCGATGGCCAATCGCTCCGACGTGGACGATGCCGATCTGGACGACTTCACGCAGGAGGCAGTCGTCCGCGTGTTGGATCAGTTGGCGACATTTCGCGGCAACAGCAAATTCACGACGTGGGCGATGGCTGTGGCGGTGCGCGTGAGCCTGACAGCGATGCGTCGGCGTCGATGGAAGGATCGGTCGCTGGACGAGCTGCTGGATGACCCGGTGGCAGACAGCGACGGCGATGCTGCGGCAGCGTCGGACAGCCGGCGCGAACTGTTCTCGGCGATGCGGACGGCGATCGACGATGCGTTGGCTCCACGGCAGCGGCAGGTACTGCTGGCTGAGCTAAGCGGCGTGCCGCAGGTTGTGCTGGCTGATCAACTGGGCATGACACCAAGTGCGGTCTACAAAGCAACGCACGATGCACGAAAGCGATTGAAGGTTGCGCTGCAAGACCGAGGATTCCACGAGGAAGCGGTCAAGGAAGTGTTGGCCGGCGATGGTTGAATTGAAGAAATGAACAAACCGAGCGAAGAACATCTTGCCGACCTTGCTAGGCTCCTAAACGACACCGAGGAGCAGGAGATCGACTGCGCGGAGATGCTCAACCGCGTCGGGCCCTACCTCGAAGCGCTGTCGAAGCGCCACACGCCCGATGCCGACCTCAGGACGGTCGCCCAGCATCTGAAGATTTGTCCCGAGTGTCGCGAGGAGTTCGACCTGCTGCTGCGGGCGGAGGGCATCGATCCGGACCAGCTTGCGAACGACTGCCTCGATTAGGTCCATTCACGGAGGGTCAAATCCCCCAACAGCGATTTGGGCGAAAGGCACCGCCGGTGCGGCATATCCCCCACCACGCATTGCGTGAATCGCCCCTTCGGACCGAAAAAACCGGTTCGGGCTGCACGATGCACCCGATTCGCTTGGCATGCGGCCTGCAAACACTCTGGTGCGTCGCCATTTGGCGTCGCGGCGGAGGTTGCCATCGTGCATGAATTGTCCATAGCTCAGAACCTTGTCCAACTTGTCGAAGCCACTGCGGCTGAGCACCAGGTGATGGCGGTTCGATCTGTCCGTGTGCGGATCGGAGCGTTGTCCGGGGTGGTCGGATTCGCGCTGGAGTCGGCGTTCGGGCTGGTCCGGGAAGGGACAGTTTGTGCGGGTGCATCATTGGATATCGAGGACGTGCCGGTGCGGATCGCCTGTCCGAATTGTGGGTCGGTGACCGTGAATGACCTCACTTTCATGCTGTGTCCGAATTGCGGGCGGGCATCGAGTGAGTTGCTGTCTGGTCGCGAACTCGAGATCGCGTCGATCGAGGTGGATGAATCGGATTGCGGGTGTGCAGCGTCTGAGTCCGTTGCTGCGCTCGCGAGGTGCTGACGATGACACGCATTCTCGATGTACGTCAGAAGATTCTGAAGCAGAACGATGAGACCGCGCGTGCGATGCGTGCGCGGTTCCACGATGCGGGCACCTTCGTCTGTGACCTTGTTTCCAGTCCCGGAGCCGGAAAAACCGAGCTGCTGACGTATACGATGCGGGAACTGCGTGAACGAGGGATGACATGCGCCGCGGTGGTCGGTGACCTTGCCACCAACAACGATGCTGAACGGCTGGCCACCAGCGGCGCGCCGGCGAAACAGATCCTTACCGGCACCATGTGCCACCTTGAGGCGGACATGGTTGCAGAGAGCATTCGTGGCTGGGACCTTTCCACGCTCGACGCGCTCTTCATTGAGAACGTCGGAAATCTTGTCTGCCCAGCCACGTGGGACCTCGGAGCGGACAAACGCATTCTGCTTTTTCCGGTGACCGAGGGTGAGGACAAGCCACTCAAGTACCCGACACTGATCAACACGGCTGATCTGGTGATCATCAACAAGCTGGACTTGGCGGAGGCGGTCGGATTTGATCGCGAACTGGCGATTCACAACGTCGAGCGCGTGCGCCCCGACGTGCCGGTGCTCGAATTGTCCGTGCGCAACAACGCCGGTCTGGAAGCCTGGATGAATTGGGTTGTCCATCATGTCGCTGCAGACGTTCCTGTCGCGCCAGCGGAAGCAAGTTCCTTCTAAGTCGATCATACCGATCAACGTCACATCGATTCACTTCGTGAGGACAGTCAGGATTCACTGGCGCGTCAATTGCAGGGTATTTGGGTGACAGCATCGGGCTGGACACGAATTGGTGACCAAATGTTTTGGGAGACGTGAAGACCGTGCCAACGCAACTTGCACACATTGAATCGGTCAGTCGCAGTGGCGCGACGGTGGCGGCGTCGGAATTCCCGCTGTTCGACGAGTTGAACGCCACGATCGCGCACTTTGACCATTCCCCCAAAGCGCTGATCCAGGTGCTGCACAGAGCGCAGGAACTGTTCGGATACCTGCGCGAGGATGTGATCGATCATGTCAGCCGGGAGCTTCGCCTGCCGGTCAGCAAGATCAATGGGGTGATCGGGTTTTACAGCTTTTTCAGCCGCGTTCCACAGGGCAAGCACACGGTGACGGTGTGCATGGGGACAGCCTGCTATGTGCGCGGGGCGGATCAGTTGGTTCGTGGTCTGAACAAGCTGCTCGGCGTGGAGCCGGGTGATACGACGAGCGATGGTCGCTACAGCGTCCGGTGTGCCCGTTGCGTGGGTGCATGCGGGCTGGCGCCGGTACTGGTGATCGACGACGACGTGCACGGCAATGTGCAGACGGCTCGACTCAAGAACGTGGTCAGGCAATACAAATGAACACTGCAGAACTCAAACAATGGGGCGAGCGCGAGGCAAAGGGACTGTCGCTGCGGCTGGCAGCGTCGCCCAATCCGCCCGCCGTCGACTCCGACGTCATCGGGCATCGCCGCGAAGTGCTCGTGTGTGTCGGGGGCGCGTGCATCAGTTGTGGTGCCGAGAAGGTTGCGGCGCGTTTTCAGGACCGCATCGAGGCGATGAACCTGGAAGTGGACGTGCGGCTGGTTGCGACCGGCTGCGTGGGATGCTGCGACCTTGGTGTGGTCGTTCAGGTTCTGCCGGATGATGTCTTGTATCGGCGTGTGACGGAGAAGGACGTCGACGCTGTCGTGCAATCGCACCTGGTTGACGGCGATATCGTCGAGTCATTGCTGCATCAGCCTGAGGGACAGGCCACACCCTACCGCAACGCAGCCGAGATGCCTTTCTTTAAGTATCAGCAGAAGATCGTGCTGGAAAACAGCGGTGTGATCGATCCGGAGCGTATCGACGAGTACGTCGCGCTGGAGGGATACGCAGCGCTGGCGAAGGCGTTGACGGAATTACAGCCCGAGCAGGTCGTCGAGGAAGTGAAAACGAGCGGGCTGCGCGGGCGTGGCGGTGGTGGATTCTCGGTCGGAATGAAGTGGTCGATGCTGGCATCGGCGCCGGGTGATCACAAGCACGTGATCTGCAATGCCGACGAAGGCGACCCCGGGGCGTTCATGGATCGGAGCGTTCTAGAGAGTGATCCGCATCGTGTGCTTGAAGGCATGCTGCTGGCAGGTTTCGCAACGGGTGCATCCCACGGTGTGATCTACGTGCGGGCCGAGTACCCGCTGGCGATCAAGCGGCTGCAATTGGCGATCGATCAGGCGCGGGAGCACAACCTTCTGGGCGAAAACATTCTTGATAGCTCTTTCGCGTTTGAAATCGAGATTCGCGTGGGGGCTGGTGCATTCGTCTGCGGCGAGGAGACGGCGTTGATCGCATCGGTCGAGGGTCAGCGTGGTCAGCCAAGTCCACGACCGCCCTACCCGACGCAGTCGGGCCTGAACCGCGAACCTTCGATGATCAACAACGTGGAGACGTTTGCGAACATACCGCCAATCATCCGACGCGGCGGCGCGTGGTACGCAGCCATCGGGACCGAGAAGAGCACGGGGACAAAGGTATTCGCACTGGCGGGTGCCATCACCAACACGGGGCTGGTCGAAGTGCCGATGGGTACGACGTTGCGGACACTGGTGTTCGACGTCGGCGGAGGTGTCCCGAATGGTCGGACGTTCAAGGCGGCCCAGACGGGTGGGCCATCCGGCGGGTGCATTCCAGCGGAGCATCTGGATACGCCGCTTGATTTTGACTCGCTCCAGGCGCTTGGCTCGATCATGGGCAGTGGCGGACTCATCGTGATGGACGAGACGTCGTGCATGGTGGATGTCGCGCGTTTCTTCATGGACTTCTGTGTGGACGAGTCTTGCGGCAAATGTCCGCCCTGCCGGGTTGGCACTTATCAGATGCTCCACATGCTGGAGAAGATCTGCGAGGGGCGGGCCGGCGAGGATGAGCTGGAACGGATGGAATCGCTGGCGGATGTGGTGAGCACGGCGAGTCTGTGCGGGCTGGGCATGACAGCGCCCAATCCGGTACTGAGCACGATGCGGCATTTCCGAGCTGAGTATGACGCGCACATTCTCGATCACCGATGTCCAGCCGGTGTGTGTCGCAAACTGCTGACATTCTCGATCCTGGAGGATCAGTGCACGGGTTGCAGTTTGTGTGCACGCAACTGCCCGGTCGACGTGATTCACAAGTTCGACGATCGCAAGCAGTTCTGGATCGATACGACGGACTGCATCCATTGCGGTCAGTGCTTCGATGTGTGCCGCTTTGATGCGGTCCTGAAGGAATAGATTGACATGGCAACGGTTCAACTGACCATCAACGGACAGACGCTGGAGGCGGAGTCGGATCAGACCGTTCTGCAGGTCTGCAAGCAGCATGGCATCGACGTGCCGACGTTGTGTCATTACGAGGGGCTGAAAGACGTCGGGGCTTGTCGATTGTGCATCGTTGAGCTTGAGGGCGGGCGTCGGCCTGTATCGTCATGCACGACGCCGGTGAGCGAGGGCATGGTCGTCAAGACGCACACGCCGCGGCTTGAATCGTTGCGGCAACAGACGCTTGAACTGCTGTTCGGCGAACGGAACCACATCTGTCCCTTCTGCGCAGCGTCGGGCAACTGTGAACTGCAGTCGCAAGGATATCGCCATGGGATGGACCATGTGCGGTTTGATTACCTGTTTCCCAAGCAGCCGGTCGACAACTCGCACTCCTTCATCACGATGGACCACAACCGTTGCATTCTGTGCACGCGGTGTGTGCGTGCCTGTGATCAGTGGGTCGGGGCGCACACGCTAGATGTCGATGATCGGGGATCGCGGAGCATGATCATCGCCGATCAGAATGTTCCGCTTGGTGAATCGTCCTGCGTGTCGTGCGGCACGTGCGTGTCGGTCTGCCCGACGGGCGCGCTGTTTGAAAAACGCAGCGCGCACTGGCAGGGAAGACTGCCGAAGGAATACAGCGAGACGATCTGTGCGGGATGCGGCGTTGGATGTCGCATGCATGCGTCGGTTCGCTATCGGCAGATCGGCGAGGTGCGGAGTTCGGGTGGACCAAGCGGGAATCGCATTCTCTGTGAGAAGGGGCGATTCTGGTCTGTGAATCCACGGTTTCCACGGGTGAAGTCGCCCATGGTGAAAGTGGCCGGCAAGTTTGAACCGCGCACGGTCGATGACATCCTCGCCGAGTGCAGCCGCCGACTGGCCAATCCACGCGTGAAGCAGGATCCGAGCCGGATCGTCACCATGCTGAGCGGTCATCTGCCTCTGGAGACGATTCAAGCCGTGAAGAGCTTCATGACCGATGTGGTCGGCAGCGACCGTTGGGTGATTGCGGATCGGTCCAATGCGCAGTCGACGCGAGAGGCGTTGGAACTCGATCGCGGATTGCCGCCTCTGGCGGGCTTGGCGGAGTTGGATGAAGCAGATCTGTTTCTGACAGTCGGGGCCAACCTGGAGCGGAATGCCGGTGTCGTCGCATCCTACGTTCGACGTGGCGTTCTGCATCGTCGTGCAAAGCTCTTGAAGATCAATCCGAATCATACGTGGCTGACCGACTGGACGGACATTCACCTGCAAAGCGAACGACGACGCGATCCGATGATCCTGTCGGCCATGCTGAAGTACCTGTTGGACCTTGGAGCGGCTGATGCGGACGCGGTTCCCGACGATCTGGCGAAGAAACTGAAGCGACTGGATGACGACGGAATTTCGATGGCGTGCGGTGTCGATGCTGAGGCGATCAAGCAGATGGCGCATGCTTATGCGAATGCCAAAGCACCGGTGATCATCTGTGGTCGCGGCGTGTCGAAGCACGGGCCGGCAGGGCTGGTGGCTGCGTTGAACATTGTTCGGGCGACGAAGCGCATGACCCCTGACGGACGGTGGCGACTGATGGAGTTGGCACTGCAGGCGAATTCGTACGGCGCGCGGCTGTTGGGCTGTCCGGGGATGAACATGAATGACTTTGATCCGCACACAGCCGACGTGGCGTTCCTGGTGCTGGGAGATTCGAAGCGCGAGTGGCCTACCGAGTGGCTGCAGAAGTTGCGTCGGGTGACGTATGTGGTGGCGTTGGTGGCGCGCGAGCGTGAGGAGCCGATGGCGGCAGCGCATGCGGTGGTGCCGACGGTGTCGTGGTCTGAGCGTGAAGGGACGTATGTGAATCTGGAGGGCCGCTTGCAGATCGGGCATCGACTGATGGACGCGTCCGCCAACGTGGTGGATGAGGTGTCCTTCTTCGAGCGTTTGGCGGCGGATCTGTCCGGAAACGGCAGTCCTTGGACGGCGCCGCCGTTGCCTTCATCGCTGACGTCGATCGGTGACGGTGAGTTGCTGCCCTGTCGGGACGATCGCGATACCCCGGTGGACTGGTCGCATTTGCGGGCGTTGGTGGAGGCGTAGGCATCATGGCGAAGAAACGAATTGCAACGGTTTGGCTTTGCGGGTGTTCGGGATGCCACATGTCGTTTCTCGATCTCGACGAGAAGCTCATCGATCTGGCGAATCTGGCGGATGTGGTGGCCAGTCCGATCGTGGACGTGAAGGAGTTCCCCAAGTGCGACATTGGCCTGGTCGAGGGCGGCGTGGCCAATGAAGAGAACCTGCACGTGCTCAAGTCGCTGCGGGCGGCGTGTGACGTGCTGGTGTCGCTGGGTGATTGTGCAGGGTTCGGATGCGTGCCGATGATGCGGAATCAATTCCCGATGGAAGAGGTTCTGGATCGGGCGTACATCGAGGTGGAGAGCACGGCGTTGGGATCGGTGCCAACCGAGGAGATCCCCAAGCTTCTGCCGAAGGTCGTGCCGATTCATGAGTGCGTGAAGGTGGATGCGTGGATTCCCGGATGCCCGCCGAGTGCGGAGCGGATCTGGTCGGCGGTGGCGGCGCTCATCACGGGCGAGCCATCTGAAAGTCTGCAACTGGAATACGACTGATAGAGGTGGGCGATGTCGCGCGTGATCAAGATTGATCCGATTACGAGGGTCGAGGGACATGGTCGGGTGACGCTGCATCTGGATGAATCGGGTGCGGTGGAGCGGGCTCGGTTTCATGTGGTGGAATTTCGCGGGTTCGAGAAGTTCTGCGAGGGGCGTCATTTCTCCGAGATGCCGACGCTGACGCAGCGCATCTGCGGGATCTGCCCGGTGAGTCATCACCTGGCGGCGGCGAAGGCGATCGATGCGATCTGCAATGTCGAGCCGCCACCAACGGCCCGCATGCTGCGTGAGTTGATGCACATGGGGCAGTTGATCCAGTCGCACGCGCTGAGCTTTTTCCATCTGTCGGCGCCCGACTTGCTGATGGGATTCGATGCGCCGCCGGAAAAGCGAAACATCTTCGGCCTGATCGCGGAGGATCCGGGCAATGCGCGGAAAGGGATCGGGCTTCGCAAGTTCGGGCAGGATGTCATTGCGGCGTCCGGCGGGCGGAAGATTCACCCCGACTTCTGTGTGCCAGGCGGAGTGAACAAGGCGCTGTCGGTCGATGAGCGGGATGGGCTGCTGTCGCGGATCGATGAGGTGAAGCAGTGGGCGCACGACGGGCTGAATCTGTTACGCGGATATTTTGACAAGGAGCAGTCGTTCGTTTCCGGGTTCGGGACGTTTCCGACATTTTACATGGGGCTGATTCGTCCGGACGGCGGGCTTGAGCACTACGATGGATTGCTGCGGATGAAATCCCCCGATGGGACGATCGTCGAGGACTCCTACTCGCCGGCCAACTACCTGTCGTTGATCGCCGAAGCCACCGAAGACTGGTCCTATCTGAAGTTCCCGTTCTATCGGGCGGCGGGCTACCCGGAAGGTTCGTATCGGGTTGGACCGCTGGCACGATTGAACATCTGTGACCAGGTCGGCACACCTGAGGCGGATGCGGAGCTGAGTTACTTCAGGTCGCTGTCGCAGGGCAAGCCGATGGTGGAAGGATCGATGTACTTCCATTACGCGCGGCTGATCGAGGTGCTGTTTGGAATTGAACGGGTGGCGTTGCTCCTGAATGATCCTGAAATTCTGTCTGAAGACTTGATCGCGGAGAGCACGGAGCTTTGCGAGGAGGGCGTCGGTGTGATCGAGGCGCCGCGCGGGACTCTGTTCCACCACTTCATGGTCAACGATCATGGCGGAATCGAGCGGGTGAATCTGATCGTGGCGTCGGGGCAGAACAATTACGCGATGAATCGGGCTGTTGCGGAGGTTGCACGGGAGCATGTCAACGGCGCGCAGCTTGAGGAATCGATGCTCAACAAGGTTGAGGCGGCAGTGCGTTGCTACGACCCATGTCTGTCCTGCAGCACGCACGCGTTGGGCCAGATGGGGCTTCGGGTTGAGTTGTATGATGCGGAACGCAACCTGGTTGATGAGGTGTCGCGATGAGTCGGACAATCCGGATCATAGGCTGGGGAAACGTTGGCCGCGGTGATGATGGTGCTGCGTTGATGTTGCTCGATCGTCTTGCGGAAATGGGCGTGGAGGCGTACCCGGATGTGACGCTGCATGCACACCATCAACTCGGTCCGGAGGTGGCGGTCGACATGGCTGACGCGGAAGTGGTCGTGTTCGTCGATGCGCACGTGGACACGGAGCGGGCGGCGTTGTCGTTTGACGTGGTGCAGGCGGACACAGGGGGCGCGTTGGACAGTCATCACTGCTCGCCGGCGATGCTGCTTGCGTTGTGTCGATCGATGGGGTTGCGGACACCGGCGGCGTATGTGTTGGCGATTCGTGCGTATGACTGCTCGTTTGGTGATGGGCTGTCGCGCGAGACGGGGGAACTCGTGGATCGCGGTGTGGAACTGCTCTCGCAACGTCTGGACTCGTGGCGGTCGCATGCATTGGTCAACGGTGATGCAATCGTCGTCGGCGCCTGAACGTCGCTCCTCAACACACCCTGCACCCGTTCGACGGGATGACATCAACGTACCCGTGCACTAACGTATCGTGTCATGGGAACATTCACCGAACTTGATCGCGACGTTCAACTTCTCTCATCCATTCTGACCGACGTTCTGGATCGTCTTGGACCGCCGGGCCAGACGCAGGCGTGTGAGGATTTGCTGCGTCTTTGTCGAGAGGGGCAATCCAGCGGATTCACCGAGGCACGTGCGAAGATCGCGTCGCTTTCGCTCGGGGACATTCGTGAACTAATCAAGTCGATCACGCTGCGTTTTCATCTGCGAAATCAGGCGGAGAAAGTCGCGATCGTACGCATCAATCGGCGACGCAAGCATGAGGCTACCGCGTTTCAGCCACGCCGGGAGTCGATTGCTGAAGCTTTGCTGGCGCTGAACACTCGCGGATTCTCGGCCAAGCAGGTGTTGGAGATTCTCGAGCGCCTCGACATTCAGCCAACGCTGACGGCGCATCCGACCGAATCGCGGCGGCGGACCCTTCTCAACAAGCAGCGCGACATCGCAGACGAACTTCTGAAACTTGACGATGCGTCCGGCGACGCGGATGCGCGATCACGAATTGAATCGACCGTTCGTGAATTGGTGATGCTGTTGTATGGCACGGACGAGGTTCGGATCGAGCGTCTTGGGGTGATCGAAGAGATCGAGGGGTCGCTCTATTTTCTGGCGTCGTCCATCTGGCATGCCATACCGCGAATCGTGCGCGATACACGCGAGGCGGTGCAACAGCACTTCGGCGTGTGTCCTGATGGGTCGACGGCGGTTCGGTACCGGACATGGATCGGCGGCGATCGGGATGGGAATCCGCTGGTGACGCCCGAGATGACGGCCAAGTCTCTGCGATTGCATCGTCGTACGGCGATCGATTTGTATCGGGGAAAACTGCAGGAGTTGATGGACCTGTTGAGCCTGTCGGATCGACGCATTGCGTTTCCCAAGGCGCTGATTGACCGCGTGCAAGCGGATCAGTTGGCTGACCTTGTTTCGGACGAGGCGATGGCGCGGATGCGACATGAGCCGTTTCGGTTGAAGCTCCTGCAGATGATCAGTCGACTTGATGCGGCGGTCGAGGATGTTGATGCGTATCGTGCGGATGATCTTGAAGCGGACTTGCAGTTGCTCGCAGACAGTCTGCATGCGATCGGGCTGACTGAGATTGTGGATTCGAGCGGACTGGGGGACTTGCAGATTCAGGCGCGGACGTTTGGGCTGCACCTGGCGGCGATGGACATTCGTCAACACAGTGCGGTGCATGAAGAGGTCGTGGCGGAGTTGCTTGCGCTGGCAGATGTGTGTCCGGACTATGCGACACTGAACGAGGATCAGCGGATTGCGCTACTGTGCGATGTGCTCGATGGGACGACGATCGACAGAATCGACGCGTCCGGTTTGTCGGCGGCGGCGGCAGGAATGCTGGAGGTTCTGCGGATTGTTGAGCGGTCGCGGCGGGCGGATGGCGACGCGATCGGGGCGTACATCATCAGCATGGCCAACGGAGTGAGCGATGTGCTGGAGGTGCTGTGCATGATGCGTGCCTCCGGGTGCGGCGACATGGACGTGGTGCCGCTGTTCGAGACGATCGACGATCTGGAGCGCGCGCCGGACTTGATGCAGGCCATGCTGTCTTGCAACGTTTATCGTCGGCACGTGGCGGGGCGTGGTGAGTTCCAAGAGATCATGCTTGGCTATTCCGACAGCAACAAGGACGGCGGTTTTCTGATGTCGGGCGTGTTGCTGCATTCGGCGCAGTCGAAGCTTGCGGCGGTCTGCCGCTCGTTCGATGTCGGATTCCGCTTCTTTCATGGTCGTGGCGGGACGGTCGGTCGCGGTGGTGGGCGGTCGAATCGGGCGATCATGGCGACACCTGCGGACAGTCGCAGCGGGCGGATTCGCATGACCGAACAGGGAGAAGTTATTTCATTTCGTTACGCGTTGGCGGACATCGCGCATCGGCATCTCGAGCAACTGACCAACGCGATGATTCTGGCGGAGGCGGATGCCGGTGCCGGGGCGAGGCAGGACGCGGCGAGCGATGAGATCATGCTGCGACTGGGACGGCGGGCGATGGAGACGTATCGGGCGTTGATTGATGATCCGACGTTCTGGTCGTGGTACACGCAAGTGTCGCCGATTGAGCACATTAGTGCGCTGCCCATTGCATCGCGCCCGGTGGCGCGGACGAGCGGGTCGGTGCACTTTGAGAATCTGCGGGCGATTCCGTGGGTTTTTGCGTGGACGCAGATGCGGTTCAACGTGCCGGGGTGGTATGGGATCGGGACGGCGTTGAGCGAGTTGTTGAATGAGTCGGACGAGATGGCGTCGCTGCTGACCGACTGGTATCGGCATTGGACGTACTTCGGGACGTTGATTGACAATGCTCAGCAGGAGATGGCGCGTGCGCGCTTGAGCATTGCGCAGTGCTACGATTCGCTGTCCGGCGAGTCTCACTTCGAACGGATTGCGGCGGAGTTTGAATTGGCGCGGAAGGCGATTCTGAACATCACCGGGCAGCGGGCGCTGCTTGATAACAATCCCGTGATTCAACGATCGATCGAGCAGCGGAATGGCGCGACCGACTTGCTGAATTTGTGTCAGATTGAACTGCTGAAGCGCTTTCGGGCTGCGGATGAAGCGGAGAAGGAGCAACTGCGACCAGCGCTGTTTGCGAGCATCAATGGTATTGCGTCGGCGATGCAGAGCACCGGCTGACGATCAGGCGCCCGGTCGGACGGCGTGGGGGTACGCCGGCTCTCGATGCTGGAATGTGAGAATTTTGGGGTTTTGAATGGCGCCATCTCGGATCTCAATCGCCTTCGCAATGGTTGGCGATGCAGGCCAGGCGTCGGGGCCGTTCATGACCACATCCATGTATGGCAGGAGCGCTTGGGAGATTTCCCACGATGCGGCGTTCCAGAGGTAGGTCGGCGTGTGGTCGACGGCGTAGTAGGTGGCGTTGCCGGTGCGGAAGACGGGCGTCTCGAACGTTGTCGGCTTTGCGAATGGGAAACCCATGTCTGCATCGCAACTGACGTCGATGATGACGCTGTGGGGTTTGAAGCGTTCGATGTCGCTGTCACACATGTACATCAACGGGTTGTCGGTGTCCTGCAGGATGCCGTTGACGATGATGTCGGCGGCGGCAAACTCGTCGCACATCGGCCGGGGTGTTTCGCCGGGGAATCGGGCCAACAATGGTTGATCGGGGGATGGTCCGCGCATCATCTGTCCGAATCGACCGTAGATGAGTTTGTCGCGCACGACGTGCGGTGGGCGCTGGGTGAAGATGGACATTTCGGTGAAACCGCGACCGTGCAGTGCGTATGCCGCTCCGCGACTGACCGAGCCGAAGCTGAGGATGACGGCTTTGGTGTGTGGTCCGTAGTAGCCGTCGAGGCCGGTGAGCTGGAGGGCGTGGAGAGCGGCGCAGTAGCCAGCCAGTTCGTTGTTGCGGTAGAAGCTGTGGGATCCGCGGGCGCCGGATGGGGACCAGTCGTACATGGCTTCAAAGGCGATGAGGGTGAGGCGTTTCTGAATCGCGATTTCGGTGAGTGATGCCTGTTGCACGCAGTGGGGCCAACCCCAGAGCACGATGCCATCGGCCATGCGTTGGAGGTCGTCGTCGGTGGGTTTGGGGAGGATGACGGCTTGACTGTGCTCGAGCAGTTCGTCGCGGGATGCGAGTTCGTACCCCAACCGCGCGATCGTGTCATCATCGATACCGAAGTGCTCGGCGTAGCCAGTCTCGAACGTGATGTGGTTTCGCACGTTGGGCGGAATGCGTTGGAAGTGGGACGGATGGACGGGCACACGGTGCTCGTTTTCCTTCAGTGACGTGCCGATGACACCCGTCTTGAGCATTTGTCTTACTCCGTGCGATGGTCGTTCGCGCCTACAGCGAATCGGTTCGTTCGGTGAAGGCCATACCTTCTTTTTCCAGTTCTCGGAGGATGGGGCCATAGACCAGTTCGTGGGTCGGCATGGCACATCCCGTTAATGGTAGTTCATCGGCTAACAGCAGCTTGGTCGCCAGCGCAGCGGGCAATCCGACGGTCTTGGCCATGGCGGTGGTGCCACCGGGTTCACCGCGTTGCATGAAGGTGGCGACGATGCGTTCGCGGCGGTCATGGTCGTCGGGATAGCAGACGTCGACGGCGTGCATGATGATCACGAGGTCTCGGACGCTCTCGGGCAACACGAGCCTGGTGTTCAATAGGTGGATCATCGCATCGGCCACCGTTTCGCCATCGCAGCCGCATGGTTCGTTGGAGAACAAACCAAGCCAGCGCAGATTCCGCATGATCTGACCGGTGGGGTTGAGCTGAAGGAAGCCGGCGACGCGCTGTTCGATGTCGGTGCCCGAGACGCCGGAGGGCATGAACATTTCGACGATTTCGGCGTAGCTGCGATCCTTGAGGTGCGGGATGCGGATGTGCTCTGCGGGCAGGCCCAGTCGGACGATCTGCAGCCATGTTTCGCACCAGCCGGGATACCTGAGCGTGCCGCGGATGAGGGTGTGCGTGTTTTCGAGGCCCAATGGATCCTCGTACGCGAGGGAGTCGCGGTTGGGGTAGGCTTCCATCGATCCGACGCCGTCCACCTCGATGGGCCAGGAGCGTTGAAACACATGATGCCAGGGGACGATCTTGGTGTGGCCATTACGACGGTATTGGGCACCATACTCGGCGGCCATGACGACGTTGCGTGGGTTCCAAGTGATGCAGTATCGCAGCGGGTTTGTTGGGACGTCGGGTTCGGGGACACCGCTGCCGTAGGATTCGAATGCTTCGATGACGCCGCCCTTCTCACGAACGCGATGGATCATCGACATGGCCGACATGAGGTCGATTCCCGGGTCGAGTCCAACGTCTGTGAGCAGGAGAATGCCGGCGCGACTGGCGTCTGTTTCGAGTGCGCGGGTGCTTTCGTCGTGGTGGGAGACGGAGATCATGTGGCGGCGGTGCTGGACGCAGTCCCACGCAATGACGGGCTGCAGGCCTGGGGGCATCATGTTGACGACGAGGCTGGCATTTTCAATCTGGGCGGCGCGGAGGGCGGCGTCGTTGACATCGAGCGGAATGGCGGTGCCGCGTGGGTGATCGCCGACGCGCTGCCTGGCGAGTGATTGATCGAGGTCGCCGACGGTGACGAACCAGTCGTGTTCTTCGGCGTGTTCAAGCAGGTAGCTGATCAGGTAGGGAGAACTTTGGCCCGCACCGATCACGAGAATGTTCTTCATCGCGAGTCTCCATCGGCAGCATGACGCTTCGCCATGACGCCATGGGGCATCGTAACGCGATTCGGATGTAATCAAAACCGGCGCGCAAGGCTTGTGTGCGTTCGACGATCGCTCTTGCGCGCCTTACTCGTCTTCAACCAACTCCGGTCGCGTGATGCCGAATTGCGTGTCGAGGTACGCACGCGTTTGGTCGATGGCGATGCCCTGCTGCTCAAACCGGGTGAGTTCGCTTTCCGGATCGTCGGGGGTATCGGCGCCGGTGGGTTGCTGGAAGAAGAGGTGCAGTCCCTGCGGGATGACCACCTCGGTGATTTCCGACTGGGTCAATTGGGCCTGCATTTCGCGTGGGAACCCTTCTGGCGGTGCGACGATGTCAAACTCGCCAAGCAGGAAGAATGTCGGCTGGGTGACGCGGTTGAAGAGTCCATTCGGCTCAACGCCTGTCCAGAATGGTGAACCGGTCGGTGCCCAGAGCACGACGGCTGCGACGGAGGGGTCTTCGGCTGCGACGAAGCTGGCCATCGTTGCGCCAATGCTGTAACCGCCGACGGCGATGCGATCGAGATCGATCTCGACACCGAGTTGGCCATCATTGGCAAGGTCGATGGCTTGGCGGGCGAGGTCGACGGTGCGGCGGTGGTACTGGAGATCGGTGAAGGTGAGCAGTCGCCCGTCGGGGACGATGACGGCGTATCCCCAGCCTGCGAGCGTTTCGTGGAGACTTTGGTGGTAGTAGGCCTGCACGTTCGAGCCGGTGACCCAAAGGAGCGCGGGGACGGGTTCGGCGGTGTTTTCGGGGGCGAAAACGGTGATGCCCGCGGGCATACCGTCGGCTCCGTCGGGCACGTCGACGCGAAATTCACGAAAGGCGACGCTGCCAACCTTGGCGGGTGATTCGTCGAAGAAATTCGGATCCCAGATGGGGAAGATGCTGACGTCGCAGCCGCAGGCGATCAGCGTGAAGATGGTGACTGAGACCGTCGTCAGACTCTTGCGTAACACGGTGTTATCTCCAATTGGATCGAATGCCAAATCGATTGGGCCGAAGGCGAGTCAATTGCAGCACATTCTAGGGGAACACCATGTGTCCCGCCCTGCTCACTCCCGTGAGGGTAGTGTGCTGATGCGGGGTTTGACAAGATGTTGCACGAATTGGCTGTAGGGTGAGCGTACCGCGGTCGTGTGGTGCGGCGAGTGCAAGCCGTCGGGCAGCAGACCCATTCGGTCGGGTTTGGGTTATGATGCCGTGCATGGGCACACTGATGACTTGTCAGGGGATTTCGAAGCACTACGGCACTCGGAAGCTGTTCGACGGTTTGTCGATTGGCTTTGGCGATGGCGAACGGGTGGGTTTCGTGGGGCCTAACGGGTCGGGCAAGACGACGTTTCTGAAGATCATTGCGGGGCTGGAGGAGGCGGACGCGGGCGAGGTGCGACGTCGGCGGGAGGGGCGCGTGGTCTTGCTGGAGCAGCAGGATCGTTTCGCAGCCGGGGCGACGGTGTTCTCAGCGCTGGCTGATGCGCTCGTGAAGACGACGAGCGATGTGCATGAGCGTGAGACGGCGGTCGCGATTGCGCTGGGCAAATTCGGGTTTGAGAATCCGACGGCAGAGGTTGGGACATTGTCCGGCGGGTGGCGGAAGCGGTTGGCGATTGTGCGTGCGCTGTTGCAGGATCCTGACCTGCTTCTTCTCGATGAGCCGACGAACCACTTGGACATCGCGGGTATTCGCTGGCTGGAGCAAGTGCTGATGGCGGCGTCGTTCGGGTTCGTGGCTGTCAGTCACGATCGGTATTTTCTGGAGACGGTGGCGGACCGGATGGTGGAACTGAATCCAGTGTATGCGGACGGCTATTTCAGCGTATCGGGGCGATACAGCGACTACTTGCACAAGCGGGCGGATTTCCTGGAGGCACAGCAATCGCAGCAGGCGACGCTCGCCAACATTGTGCGGCGGGAGGAGGCGTTTCTCCGGTCGAACTCGAAGGCGCAGCGGACCAAGTCGAAGTCGCGGATCGAAGAGGCGTATCGGTTGCAGGATGAGTTGCGCGATCTGTCGTCACGGAATGCGCGGGCGACAGCGGCGGGGATCGAGTTTGACGCGACGGGGCGGAAGTCGAAGAAGCTAATTCATGCGGAGGGTGTGTCGAAATCGCTGGGTGGCAGGAAGCTGTTTGAGGACGTGTCGCTCTTGCTGTCGCCGGGAATGCGGGTGGGGATTCTGGGGGCGAACGGCAGCGGGAAGACGACGCTGATCCGTGTGCTGACCGGGGCGTTGGAACCTGATGAGGGGACGCTCGATTTCGCAGACGATTTGAAGGTCGTCGTGTTTGATCAGAATCGTGAGAAGCTGCCGCAGGATGTGACGCTGCGGTATGCGTTGGCCGGCGAGAGCAAGACCGTTGAATTTCGGGGCAAGGACGTTCACATATCGGCGTGGGCGAAGCAGTTTCTGTTTTCGACGCAGCAACTTGAGATGCCGGTGGGTGAGCTGTCGGGCGGTGAGCAGGCGCGGGTGCAGATTGCGCGTTTGATGTTGCAGCCGGCAGATGTGCTGGTGCTTGATGAGCCGACGAATGATCTGGACATCACGTCGCTGGATGTGCTGGAGGATCGTCTGATCGGGTTCGACGGCGCGGTGATTCTGGTCACGCATGATCGGTTCATGCTGGAGCGCGTGTGCACGGAGTTGATCGGGCTGGATGGGGATGGTCGGGTCGGCAAGTATGCGCATTGCGATCATTGGCTTGATGCGGTGGCGGGGCGCCGCGTGGATGAGTCGCCGCCTTCGAAGGTCAAGACGAAGGGGTCGGGCGGCAAGCGAAAGGAAGGCGGGCTGACCGCGAGCGAAAAATCGGAGCTGAAGGAGATAGAGGGGAAAATCCTGGAGGCGGAGGAGCGGGTCGAGACGTGTCAAACTGCGACGGAGGATCCGGAGATTGCGGGGGATCATGTCGAGGTGCAGAAACGCTGGGAAGCGTTGGAATCGGCGCGGAAGGACGTTGAAGCGCTGTATGCTCGATGGGAGGATCTGGAAGCGCGGTCGGGGTAGTCAGCCGTCGGTTAGTCATTCGGGAAAATCAGGGCATAGCCTGCGGGGACGACAAGCAGATTGAGCAACGTTGAGCTTGCCAGTCCGCCGAGGACGACGATGGCCATCGGTGCGAGGATCTCGCTGCCCGGTTCGCCGACGGCCCATGCGATGGGGAGCAGGCCGACGACGGCGGTGAGTGCGGTCATGAGGATCGGGACGAGTCGTTCCTGCGAGCCGCGGATGATGGCTTCGGTGCGTGAGGCGCCTTCAATTTGCATGAGGTGGGTGTAGTGATTGATGAGCAGGATGCCGTTGCGGACGGCGATTCCGAAGAGCGTGATGAATCCAACGAGGCTGGCAATCGAGATGACGGGGGCTTCGTAGCGCCCGCCAAGTCCAAGTAGTGCCGACACGTTGTGGATTGGCGCGTCGGACTCGGCGATGAAGACAGCCACGACGCCGCCGATGAGCGCGAGGGGCAGGTTGGCCATCACGAGAATGGCGGCGCGCGTCGAGCCGAATGAGAGGTTGAGCAAGAGAAACATGACGACGGCGACGGCGGCACCGAGGACGTAGAGCGTTCGTGCGGCGGCTTGCCGTGCTTCGAACTGGCCGCCGTAGGAGATGGAGTAGCCGACCTGCTGGACGATGGGGTCGACGCGTTCGCGGACTTCGGCGACGAGATCGCCAAGGTTGAAGCCTTCGGCGACATTGCAGGAGATGATGGCTTTGCGTTGGGCGTTCTCGCGCGAGATGAGGTTGGACGCTTTTTCGACACCGATGGTGGCCACTTCACTCAGGCGTACGAGCATGCCATCGGCACCGCGGAGCATGAGGTCTTTGATCTGATCGATCCGGCGACGATGGGATTCGTCGAGGCGGACGACGATGTCGTAGATGTTCACGCCCTCGTTCACCTTGGCGACCGTCTCTCCGAAGATTGCGCTGCGAACCTGTTCGGCGGCGTCGGCGGGGGTGAGTCCCCAGCGGGCGAGATCGTGGTGCCGGTAACGGATGGGCAATGATGTGATCATTACTTCGCGGTTGGCGGTGACGTCGCGCACGCCGGGGATGTGGGCGATGGCTCGCTCGACGTCGCGTGCGATTTTGCGCAGCACGCGCAGATCGTCTCCGAAGACGTTGATTGCGATGGCGGCGGGCGTTCCGGACATGACGTGGGAAAGGCGATGTTCGATCGGCTGCCCGACGTTGGTGGTGACGCCGGGGGCGGAAGCGAGCACATCGTCGATGCGCGCGCGGACTTCCCATTTGTCAGAACCCGGCATCAGGGTGACGTCGATCTCGCTGTTGCTGACTGGTTCGGCGTGTTCGTCGCGTTCGGCGCGGCCTGTGCGACGGACGACGGAGCGGACGCCGTCGATGTCGGCCAACCCGCGCTCGATGCTGCGCGCGATGCGGTCGCTTTCATTGAGCGACGTGCCTGGGGGCGTCATGACGAACACGGTGAAGGTTCCCTCGTTGAATTCGGGCAGGAAGCTGGATCCGAACGTGCCGGCGAACCAGAGGCTTGCGGCTGTGAGGATGATGGCGCCGCCGACCGTCAACAATCGAAACCGAAGCACGAGCGACAGCAGCGGCGTGTAGATCGCCTTCAAACCCCGTACGACGAACGTGTCGCGTTCAACGCCCCTCAGTCTTCCGCCCAACAGGAGTCGTGCGAGCGCTGGCGTTACGGTGAGTGCGACCAAAAGCGATGCTACGATCGACAGGACATACGCGATGCCGAGCGGCTGGAGGAAACGCCCTTCCAAGCCACTAAGAAAGAACATCGGCACGAAGGCGATAACGATGATCAACGTGGAGAACATGATCGACTGGCGGATTTCGTTGCTGGCGTCGAAGACGACCTGGCCCATCGTGCGTTGTTGATCGGTGGGTAGGTGACGATTTTCGCGTAGTCGCCGGTAGACGTTCTCGATGTCGATGATGCCGTCGTCCACCACAACACCGATCGCGACAGCCAAGCCACCGAGCGTCATGACGTTGATCGATTCTCCCATTTGCCACAGCACGAGCAAGGCCACTGCGATGGAGAGCGGTATCGCGACGAGCGTGACGATGGTCGTCCGCACGTTGAGCAGGAAGAGGATCAGCACGACCACGACGATGAAGGCGGCGTCTCGTGCGACGGTGACGACGTTGTCCAAGGCGACGTTGATGAAGTCACTCTGGCGAAAGGCCTGACGTTCGAGGAGGACACCATCGGGCAGTGCGGATTCGACGTCGTCTAAGACGGAGTCGACCGCTTGGGTCAGTATGAGGGTGTTTGTACCGGGTGCCTTTTGAATGCTGAGAACGACCGCCGGCTGGCCTGACTGGGAGGCTGTTCCGCGACGGAGCGCGGGGCCCAAGTGGACGTCTGCGACCTGGCCAATGGTGATGGGCGTGCCCATGGCGTGGCGGATGAGCGTCGAACGAATGTCCTCGACGTCCTGCACGCGTCCGGACTGTCGCAAGGGAATCTCGAGTCCGCCGACGTCGGGGAGATAGCCACCGCCGGCTGAGCTGTGCGCACGCCTCGCCGCTTCGACAACGTCCTGAACGGTCAGGTCGTACAGTCGCAGGCGTTCCTGATCGACATTGATCTGATATTCGGGCAGTTGGCCACCAATGGCGACGACCTGCGATACGCCGGGCACGCTGAGCAGTCGGTTGCGGAGATCAAATTCGCCGAAAGCGCGCAGTTCCTGCTGAGTCATGGTGTTATTGGGCGAGCGGAGGGCGATGAGCATGATTTCACCCGTGATACTGCTGACGGGCGTGAGTTCGGAGTGCACGTCGCGTGGGAGTCGCTCCTCGGCCAACTTCAATCGCTCGTTCACGAGCATCCGGGCGCGCAGGATATCGATGCCCCAGTCGAATTCAACCCAAACCATGGACAGACCGATCGCGCTGGCGCTGCGTACGCGTCGGACGCCGGGCAAACCATTGACCGAGCTTTCGATTGGGAACGTGACAAACTGTTCGACTTCATCGGCGGCGTATCCGGGGGATTCGGTAATGACGGTGACCGTCGGGGCATTTAATTCCGGGAAGACGTCGAGCGGCATCGTCGGCACGATGTAGATGGCCAACCCGAGCACGAGCATCGCGATGACGAGGACGACCGACGCATTGTCGACCGAGAAACGGATCAGGTTCTTGAGCATGCGTCCTCTCCGTTAGTGACCGTCATGCACGGTGCCATCGGCGTGAACATGGAATCCGGTATCGCGCTCACCGCGATCTGACGTGGCCAGCATCAATGGATAGACGCCGTCGAGCACAACCTGGTCTCCGGCGCGAACACCGCTGAGCACTTCGACCCATCGGCCGTCGGACGCACCGAGGTCGGCCAACACGCGGATGACCTGATTCGGATCCTTGGGATCACGCCGAAAGAAGATGCTGTCGAGGCCGTCGCGCACGATGGCGGCTTCGGGAATCGCGAGCGAGCCGTCGACATCGCCATCCATGAACACTTCGAGATAGGCTGTCACGCCCGCCTTGGCCCAATCGGGAACAGTTCGGGGTGTGAGGTAGATGGGCACTGTGCGCTGCACGGTGTGGGCTTCGATGCCGATGGTGATGTGGCCGTCGACCGTATCCTGCAGATCGATACTGCCACCTTGCGGCGGTGCGATGCGTGCGGGTTGTCCGTTCTTGAATAGCGTGATATCCGTTTGCAATGCGTCGGCGTGAAAACGGAGCATGTCGGGGACAACGGTGTCGAGGACGAGTTCCCCCGCCTCGGACCAACCGCGATTCGTCACGACAACGCGATCAACCACACCCGGTGCTTCGGCGCGGACTGTAATTCTGTCGATCGACTGCCACGGTGGCGGACCTTCCGATTCGTGAACGTGGCCATGGTCGTCCACGTTGTCGCCGAGCGACTTCCGTTCGATTCCGGTCAAGGAGGCGGCGGTGCTGAGCATCACTTCGTATTGGGTGTGGGCGGTGTCAAACTGTGTGCGGACGGCGTCGAGGTCGGCTTCCAGTCGGGGCAGTGCGTTTCGTTTTTCGGCGAGATTGGCTTCGAGCTCGACACGGCGGACGTTGGCATCGGCCAGCTTGGCAATGCGGTCTTGGATGAACGTGATGGACTGTTGCAACTCGGAGAGCTTGGCTTGTGCAACGGCGACGTCGGCGTGGCTTCGCTTCATGGCGTTGGCGGTGGTGACGAGTTCGTTTTGCATTTGCTGCCAGTCGGGGGATTCGAGATGGAACAGCGGTTGGCCTTTGTCGACGTGGTCATATTGGGCAACGAGGAGCGTGATGCGTCCGGAGAGCATGACGTGGTACTCTCGGCGGGCATCGTGGCGGAGTTCGAATTGGCCGGCGATGCGCATCGTTTCACGGACCGATCGTTTTTGGACATCGACGAAACTAATGCCGAGGTTCTGACGAACTCTTTGCGGGATGGCGAGACGGTTGGGAGTGTCGTTTGTCGTTTGGTCATCTCCATGTTCATGGTCGTGGCTTGTGGCGTCGGGGCGACACGCGGTCATCAGGACGGTTGCTGTGATCGCGGCAAGCCATGCGATGCGATTTGTTTTGGCGGTTGCGTTCATGGTTGATTCTCTTTCACTGCTTCACCAGATGGTGTGATCCATCGGGGTGCGAGCATCTGCTGGAGTTCGTTGGCAGCCTGCGCTTCGGCGAGCGTGGCGGTCAGGAGTTCGAGTTTGGTTTCGACGGCGCTGCTGATGGCATCGCGCAGGACGAGGACGTTGATTTCGCCAAGGTCGAGGAGTTCGCGCGTCTCGGCGACCTGCTGGTCGACCAGTGGTGCGACATCTTCAAGCAGCATGCGGCGTCGCTCGGCGGCGAACCGGAGACGCACCTCGACTCGGGCGAGTTGTGACATGACGGCTTCGATGGTGGCCTGCGCTTGGATGCGGGCGGCGTTGCGTTCCGCGAGTGCCTCGGCGATCGCCTGCCGGTTTCGGTTCCATAGCGGTAGCGGGAAACTGATGCCAAGCCCGAGTCGGGAGAAGCCTTCTTCGAGCGTGTAGCTGGGGCCGAGGTTGAGATCGGGAAACTGTTCGCGGATTTCCAGGCGCAGTCGCTGCTCGGCGGCATCGTATTGGGCACGGGCGGCTTGCAGGCGCGGATCGCGATCAAGGAGTATCTCGCGTCTGTCCTTGTCCTTTTGATCGATCGCGGCCAGGAACAGAGCTGGGATCAGATGGACGTCTGCTTCCGGCGATAACCCGAGTATTGCCATGAGTTCGAGCCTCTGGTCGGCGACGTTTCCCTCCAGTCCCTGCCGGACCGTTCGCTGACGTTGCAATTCGATGTTGAGCAGGCGGGCGTCGGTGGGATTGAGTTCGCCGGCAGCGACCAACTGATCGGCGATGTTGGCGACGGCGGCGAGTTGTTGCAGGTAGTCGTTGATCACCGTCAGGCGCTGCTGCGTCGTGGACCATTCCAGCCATGCCGAGCGAAGTCGGGTGAGCAGGTCCCATTCGGCGATGAGAATCTGTCGCCAGGAAGCGCGATACATCGCCCAAGACCAATCCTGCTCAACGGCCAGTCGTCCGGAGATGGGAATAGTGATGCTCAGGCTGGCGCCGCTCTCCCATGGCTCGTCGATGAACTGTCCGCCGACACGACGGAATCCAGGCGGGGTGATTTCGAGTCCGCCCGGATTGATGCCGTCCAGCGACGGTCCGTCAAGTTGGAAGTTCGGCGTCGCGCCGCGATGCGTGAATCGCAATACCTGTGCCTGAAACCGTGGATCACGCCACCAGCCCGCTTCCTGAGCTGTCGCAAGCGGGACGTCGGCCTGGGCGCGGGCACGTCGCAATTGCGGGTTGAAGACGAGCGCGACGGCTTCGGCTTCGGAGAGGTTCAGCCCGTCGGCAGGGTTGTAGGGTGCGTCCGATTCTGCAGCGATGAGTTGATTGGCGTAGGCTTTGACGGTCTCGCCTTCAATGTCGCGCATCGGCCAGCGCTGGAGATACTGCTCCATGGCGAGTGGCATCGGTTCATAGTTTGCGCAGCCGATGAGCCACGGCAAGCCGGCGATTGCGCATGCGGAAAGCTTTGTGATTCTGATCATACGATCTCCACGGGTTCAATCATCGCGCATGAAACAGCGTGACGGGACGAAGGGCCGCGCGTGAGAGATGGACGCCTTGCTTGGAAGCCATCAGTGCGCGCAGCCAGAAGCGCGGCGAATCAGATCAGAAGTGGAAGTGTGATCGCGTGGAGACGCTGTGGCGGACGAAGTTCCACGGCTACCGATGCGGCCGCGAAATCGGATCGTTGCACACTCGAGACGGATACAACGCAGATGGCGGCAGGGACGTCGACATCCAGAGCACGCTGTGACGCGATCTGCGATGGTGCGGATTCGTGAATATCACAGTGCGAGCAGTCGTCGCCCGATTCGTGATCATGATGGTGTGGCGCATGGTGGTGATGATCTTCGCCTTGTGACGAATGCGCGTGACAGTGAGATGACATGCTTGCACAGTGCCCCACCGTCGCCTCGTCCAGCGCGTGGTGCAGGAGATGGCCATTCGCAGTGGAGAACTGCAGCAGCACGACAGTCCACGCGAGGAAAGATTGTTGCCGAGGCTTCATCACTGCCTGATTGCATCCACAGGCGGCTTAGGCGTCAAGGCAAAACGCCCTACCGTTACAGAACCGTGATCATCCGATCTCGGTGCATCGACCGATCGCGCGTGGTGAATGATGCGAAAATGGGGCAGCAATCCGCGATTTCGGCCTGATTCCCCGGGGCTTCGGGAATTGGCTGGAATCGGGCACTGCATCAGGGCTACACTACGGACTCGTGATTCTCTGACGCCCATTTGGTGTTTTCATGTCCCCGGAAGCCTCAACAATCACGCGTCGACCAGAGCGTGATCAGCTCGGCGGCTGGCTCGGTGCACAGATCGGTGGCTCGTGCTGGATGCTGATCAGTGGATGTGTATTGATCGGGCTCGGTTCGCCATGGGCCGGGGCTGTCCAATTGCTGATCTTCTTGCTCGCCAATGTGGCGGCAACGTGGCTGTGGCGGCGATCGACGCCTGTTCCGGACCTCCGCAACTGGACGCAACTGGTCCTGGTTATGGGTGTCTGTACGCTGGCCACTCTCGTGGTCTACGACGTCATTGGCTTTTGTCCGGTTCTTGGGATGTCAGGAATCGATCGCATACCATTCTCGCCGAGTCTGTATGGTGCGCTGCTGGTGATCCCCGCGGCTTGGATCATGATCCGCTTGAACCACCGTCAACCGGCCCACCGACACGATGACGTGTAATGTGATTGGATGCGCACAAAAAAAGCGGCCGACCCATCGGTCGGCCGCTCCAGCCGCTCATGATAGAGCGAAGCTGCGTTGGCGCGTCTTAGAACCAGAAGTCTGAATCGTCGAAGCCGGATCCACAGCCGAAGCAACCCTCGTCCTCAAAACCTGATCCGCTGTCCATGTCGTCGAATCCGCCGCCCATGTCGAAGTCCCCGTCGACGAGTTCGCTGGCGACGACTTCGGCCAACTGGAGCAACATGGCTTCATCGCAACCGGTGCTTGCGAAACCGCAGAAAGCCAAACCCATGATCATCAGTCCCGAAATCCAACCGTTGCGACGCGTTTGAGCCTTGTTCGACATTTTGGTGTCTCCTGTGTTGTTTCCCTTGCCGCCGACCCCCATGCCGACTGACACGTCGCTATGAAGCAACCGGCGTGCCAAAGTGAAAAACCGCGTTTTTGGGCCAGAAATGGGGGTTGGGCTTTCGGGCGAGCGCATTAATACCCATTGTTTTTGTCTAATTGGGGTTTTATACCCATTCCTGCCGTCCCGGCGGGCTGTGCCAAACTATTGGATGCAGAGAACCATAAGAATACCGCTTGCCTTGGTGTAATCTGTACACTATATTAGTGTGCAACGAACACTAAGGAGGTCGGCATGTGTCATTCGCCAACAGATCAACATATGGCCATCGCGGTCGACTGCGTGGTGTTTGGTCTTGATGATGAGGACTTGAAGGTCCTGCTCATTCAGCGGGACGCCGAACCGATGGCGGGTGTGTGGGCGCTTCCGGGCGGGTTCGTTCTGCCGGATGAGACGCTGGATGAGGCAGCATCTCGTGAATTGGCTGAGGAGACAGGGCTGACGCGGGTCTTTCTCGAGCAGTTGTATTCCTTCGGTGCGGTTGATCGTGATCCGCGGGGGCGGGTGGTGTCGGTGGCGTACTACGCGTTGGTGGCTTTGCGGGACCATCGGGTGCGGGCGGCGACGGACGCTCGGGATGTGGCATGGTTTGCGGCGGCAGACCTTCCGACCTTGGCATTTGATCACGAACACATACTCGACATGGGATTGCAACGGCTGAAGGGCAAGGTGCGGTATCAGCCGATCGGCTTTGAGCTGCTTCCGTCGAAGTTCACCCTCTCACAGTTGCAGCGATTGTACGAAGTGATCCTCGAGCGTTCGCTCGATAAGCGCAACTTTCGCAAGAAGATCTTGGCGATGGGGATTCTGGAAGAGCTTGATGAGGTTGAGCAGGACGTGGCGCATCGGGCGGCGCGTTTGTATCGGTTTGATCCGGATAAGTATGCACGACTTGTTGAGGCAGGGTTCAGTTTTGAAGTGTGACGGTTGTGGTTGGTTGGTATTGCGCGAGGAGGTGAATCATGGCGGAGATCAGACGGGTTTTGGGATTTCGACATGTACGCAGTGAACCGTCGTCGCATTTGCTGGTGTATCGCAACGGCCGCCTGAAGGCGAGCGGTCGTGGCTTGACGGGTTGGTTCATGCCGTTGAGCACGAGCATTGCGGAGATTCCGGTGGACACGAGTGAGCTGACGTTTCTGGTTCAGGCACAGACGCGCGATTTTCAGGAGGTGACGGTTCAGGGAAGCGTTGGGTATCGCATTGTCCGGCCTGACGCGATGAGCGATGTTGTGGACTTCAGCATCGACCTGACGCGCGGCACGTACATCAAGGAGCCTCTGGAGCAGTTGGCGTCGTTTGTCATCGGGCAGTGCAAGCAGGTCACGGTGGGCAAGATCCTGCAGCATGACCTTCATCAGATTCTCGACGAAGGCGTCTTGTCCATTCGCTCCGTGATTGACTCATCGCTTCGCGCGAACGCGGCGATTGAGGGGATGGGGATGGAGATTCAGGACGTGCGCGTTGTCTGCATCGCACCTTCCGCGGAGATGGAGAAAGCCCTGTGCACGCCAGCACGGGAGTTGATTCAGCAGCAGGCGGATGAGGCGATGTTCCAACGACGTGCGATGGCGGTCGAGAAGGAGCGGGCGATCGGGGAGAATGAACTGCAGAGCAAGATCGAGCTATCGCGCAAGGAACAGAGCCTGATCGAACAGCAGGGTATGAATGACCGACGGCGGGCTGAGGAGGCGGCAGCGGCCCATCGCATCAAGGTTGATTCGCGGGTGGAGACGATTCGAACCGAGGCGGATGCGACGGCAGACCAGATCAGGCTCGTCGAGGGTGCGCGCGCGGAAGCGGAGAAGGAACGGCTGACGGCGTATGAGGCTGTGACGCCTGCGGTGCTGTTGGGCCTGGCGGCGCAGACCTTTGCTGAGAAGTTGCAGCACATCGAGCATGTCAGTGTAACACCCGACATGTTGGCGCAGGGGGTGAAGAAGGTGATGGAGCACCTCGGTGGTCGCGGTTCGCAGGAGCAATCGTCATGACAATGTCGATGCCGCAGGTGGTGATGGTGACGCGCGAGACGGAGTATGACGCCCTGCTCGCGCGTCATGCGACGCACGATCAGGCTCGCTTCTTTCTGACGTCGCGTGCTCAGTCGATTGACTCTGTGAAAGCCGAGCATGACGCGCTGGGTGCGGTGCTGCAGCGGGTGTCGGCGGCCATTCCGACCACGTGGCGGCGGGCGTCGGTGAATCGAGGCGCGTTGGATCGTTTTCTGTTCACGCCTGAAGACATCGTGCTTGTGGTGGGCCAGGATGGTCTGGTGGCGAACGTGGCCAAGTACCTGAGTGGGCAACCTGTGATCGGCGTGAATCCGAATCCCGCTCGGTATGACGGGGTTCTGGTGCGTCATGACGTGGCGTCGGTGCCGGCGTTGTTGCGGGCAACAGCGAATGGGGGCGCGGCGTACGAGTCGCGCACGATGGTGCTGGCGAAGCTTGACGATGGTCAGGAGTTGCTGGGGCTGAACGAGGTTTTCATCGGGGTGCGTTCGCATCAATCGGCGCGATACACGATCTGTGCGAATGGTGCGGAAGAGCGACAGTCCTCATCGGGAATGATTGTGGCGACGGGGACGGGTGCGACGGGATGGGCACGGTCGATTCATCGTGAGCGTGGCTCGAATCTGGTGATGCCGTCTCCCGAGGCGGACGGGTTGATTTTCTTTGTTCGCGAAGCGTTTCCGAGTGTGGCGACGGGGACGTCGCTGACAGAGGGACTGCTGTCGCATGGCGGCCAACTGAAAATCCGGTCTGAGAATAAGGCGGGCGGAGTGATCTTCGCGGATGGCGTGGAACGGGATTGGCTTGCGTTTGAATGGGGCAGCACGGTTGAGGTTTCGGCTTCTGTTCAGAAGTTGCGTCTCGTGAGCAACGCTGTCGGGCGAATTTCTTCGAATCGGCGTGGCGACCTTGACAGGTCCAATCGGTTCGGTGTTGGTCGTCGCAAGGTCGTCGCCCGAACGTCGTAATGCCGCGCTTCGCGTCCGCGAGAAGTCAAATACATACCAAAGCTTGTCCGCCTGCCGTTGTTGCGACGCGGGCCTGCATCCTGATGAACCTGGGAGTCGGTGCAATGCAAACGGCAGCTTTGCTGGTGACGGCATCGACCGCGTGAGGTTTGTTGTGCACACGCCAAACACTTGACCGGTGATTCAAGAAATCAAGGGCCATTGGACTTGGCTCAGAGATGTGCTACGATCCTGGTATTCACAAGTCGCGCTGGAATGGATGGGGCGGATCCGTTTTGGCCAAACTTCAGGCGTACCCCGAGTTGCTATTCCGAATCACGTGCGGGGTGCCTGACAATCTTCATGGGGGCCATTCAGATGCATGGACATGGATGTGGGTCGTTGGTGCGCGGTGGTTGGGTCTTGCTGAGTGCGTTGGGCTCTTGCCTGATCGGCGTTGATGCGACAATCGGGCAGACGCTTACGGGGCCTTTTCAGCCGTTCAATTCGTGGTGGCTTGATCCTGCGACGGGGCTTGGTGGTGTGACGCCCGGGGTACAAATCTGCATTGATCTTGATGGGAATGGCAGCACGGAGGCCTGCTACGATCGACCTGTGGTTCCTGCGGGCGGCCTGACGAATCTGCGGTTGTCGCCGACGCGGCGCATCCTGATGGCGTACGGCAATACGTCAGACTGCAGCGGGTCGAGCATGGTGCATTTCTTTGACGTGCCCGATCCACCGGCTTCTCTGACGCTGATTGACAGCGCGTGCATTCCAAACAATGTCGGCACGATTGGCTTTTACGATACCGGGTTGTGTTGCAACGGGCTGGCGGACCTTTCGTGTCCGTCGTCGGGGCTGACGTGCGTGGATGGTGGTGGAAATGCGTTGTTGGGCGTTTCACCGCAGCGGATCGCGTATGTATCCGATTTGGGTGACCCGTTCACACAGCGCGTGCAGATCACGTGGTTTGACCTGAATGCGGGCGTGCATACTCAGACGTTTCCCGGCTTCAATTCGCAACTGCAACTCACGCGTGTGCCGGTTTCGCCATATGGGGATGTGGCGTTTGTGCAGCATGATCTTGGCGGACCGCCGAATTCGGACTACACGGCGGTCGATCTTTGCGCTGGTGATCGGTTCGGCCAGCCGTTGAGCAGCAGCGTTGGTGGTGCGTTGTTTGACATCGATCCTCCGGTTGCAACGGCCGCGATGGCGGACGCGGGCGGCGGCAACTTTGTTGTCAGCGTGATGCATCCTGATCTACTCGGTGGCCAACTCGATCTGAACTTCACGCCGTGTGGGGATGACCCTCCGCCTGTTGATGGCGCGTGCTGTCGGCTTGACGGGTGTTCGCTGGAGACGGTGGATGACTGCGAGTTGCTGACGGGGAGTTGGCTTGGGCCGGATACGGATTGCGGTGATTGTCCGACGGCGACGCTGACGTTGCAGGTGCAGGGGAACGGTTCGGTGAGTTCGTCGCCTTCGGGGATTTCATGTCCGTCTGACTGTGACGAAACATACGCGGTTGGCCAGGAGGTGACGCTGACCGCCTCGGCAGCGGGCGATTCGCTGTTTACGGGTTGGAGCGGTGCGTGCGGCGGGAACGATCCGATGATTTCGGTCGCGATGGATGGTGATCGGTTGTGCATCGCGACGTTTGTGACCGTGGCGGACCTGTCGATCACGAAGGTGGATGATGTCGATCCAGTGACGGCTGGTGAGGCGTTGGGGTATACGCTGACGGTCTCGAACGCGGGGCCTGCTGACGCAACGAATGTCACGGTGAGCGATTCGTTGCCGAGCGGTGTGATGTTCGATGCCGGTGCATCGGATGGGTCGTGCGACATATCGGGGAGTTTCGTGACGTGTGTGATCGGCGATTTGCCGGGCGGCGAGAACCGCGTGATTGCCATTGGTGTCGTGGTCGATCCGGAGACACGGGGGGCGTTGTTCAACACAGCGAGTGTGTCGGGCAGCGAGTTTGACAATGACATTTTCAACAACTCGTCCAATGCGTCGACCAGTGTTCAGGCGTTCGCGGACCTGTCGGTCACGAAGACGGGGCGCCCTGATCCGGTGGCGGCGGGCGGTACGCTGCTCTACGAGATTACGGTGTTCAACGCGGGACCATCGAGTGCGACGGGCGTCGATGTCACGGATACGTTTCCGGCGGGCGTGACGCCGCTGAGCGACCCGGCGAATCCCGGATCGCTGACGTGCGACGTTGGTGGCGGGAGGGTCGGGGTCGGGGAGACGCTGTCGGTTTCGTTCTCAGCGCTGGTGGATGTGGGCGTGGCGGATGGGTCCATGCTGACCAACAGTGTCGAGGTATCTGCGAATGAGATTGATCCTGATCCATCGAACAACATGGCGACGTTTGATTCGACGGTGAGCGGTCAGGTGTTTGCGCCGGCGGGTCCGACGTTTACGAAGGTGGCTGACACGGATACGCCGATTCCGGGTGGTGTCGGAACGTTCACGAGCTTCGGCGTTCTGAACACGACGGCGATCAGCGAGGGCAACGTGACGTTCATCGGGCTTGGTGATCAGCAGGACGGGGTGTATTTCTGGAGCAACGGCGTGCTGAGCGTTGTGGCTGACGTGAACACGCCGATCCCAGGTGGTACGGGGAATTTTGGCGCTCCGCTCAACAACGGATTCAATCGGCCTACGATCGATGGGGAGGATGTTGCGTTCGGCGGGGCTAGCCAGACCGTCGCACAGCGTGGTGTTTACACGCGCGTCGATGGTGTGCTCGACGTTGTGGCGGACAAGACGACGATGCCGGTTGGTGCGTCGTTTCCTTTTTCGACGTTGGGATCGGCGTCGCTGGACGATGGCAACATTTCGTTCTGGGCGTTCGTTCCGGACTTTCCGATTCTTGAGGGGCTTTACTTCGGGAATCCGTCCGGCATCACGAAGATTGCCGATGAGACGACGTTCATTCCGGGGGGCGGGGGGCGATTTGAGGGCTTCAATCCAAACAGCCACCATCGCAATGGAACGGTTGTGTTCTACGGACTTGATTCTGCGTTTAACAGTGGATTGTACCGGTGGGTTGGCGGCGTGCTCTCGGTGATCGCGAACCGGTTTACGCCGATTCCGGGGGGGACGGGCAACTTCGACTTCTTTCTCGAGCAGGTGTCGCACGACGGATCGAACATTGCCTTCCGTGGCAACGATTCAACGCTACTGAATCCGGGTATCTACATGAACGACTGTGGTGGCCTTCGCGCGGTTGTGGATACGAGCACGCCGGTGCCGTGTGCGAATGGTATGTTCGAGGGCATCGGGGAGTTCGCTTCGCAGGGCGGCAGAACGGTGTTCACGGGTTCCGGTGGTGGATCGTCGGGGCTGTACATGGTCGATGGCAATCGTGTGATCAAGGTGCTCGAAGCGCTTGACCGTCTTGATGGCAAGAAGATTCAGAGCATCCGCGTCGGCCCGGATTCAATGGATGGTGATCAGGCGGTGTTTCTGGCGTTCTTTACCGATGATTCGCAGGGCGTCTATGTCGTGGACTTGACGACGAGCGGCGTTTGCAATCCGAATGATGTGGATGATGACAATGATCGGGATCTGGTTGATTTCGGTGCGTTTCAGGCGTGCGCGACTCAGAGCGGACAACCATTCGACGCTGGCTGCGAGATCTTCGACAACGATGGCGATGGTGACGTCGACTTGTTTGATTTCCCGCCATTCGAGGAGTTGGTGACGGGACCGCTCGCACCGGCGGCACCCGAGGCGTGTTGCCTCGATGGTGGGCAGTGTTTGATGCTGGATCCGTGCGAATGCGAGGTGCTGCAGAATGGCACACCGATGCCGGGCATGACGTGTGTCGACAATCCGTGTGTGCCAGAACAGGGTGCGTGCTGTTCGTTTAAGGGTTGCTTCGTGACCACGGCTGAGCTTTGCAACAACCTCGAGGGGACACACTATCCAGGTTTGCAGTGCTTCGAGGTGGAGTGCAAGTTTACGAAGTGACGCAGGTTGGATCTTGATTCCGCGACGCATGGCCGAGCGCATGATAGCGCTCGGCCATGCTTCTTTGTCGCGGAGGGGCGCGATACAGGTGTCGTTAGTGGGTTGTGCCGATGATGTTGGCCTGTTTGGGTTGTCGGCGTGGCCTTGGCAGGAGCATCGGTGTTTCGGATCGGTATCGTCGATAGGACGGGCCCAGTTTGTCGGCGAGGTCGCGTTCCTCCATTCGAACCCCCACGAAGACGTATGCGGTAATGAGAACGGCGAAGAGCAGGTGCCCCCGGGTCATGTGTGGTGTTGACCAGAATGCGAGCAGAAAACCGAGCATCAACGGGTTGCGCACGAGTCTGTACAGCCATGGCATGGCAAACCCGGGTGTGGTGTAGTCTTTGCCGAGCAACGGCAGGACCACCTGACGCAGGCCGAAAAGATCGAAGTGATCGATCAGGAAGCTCGAGTAGACGGCGATCAGCCAGCCTGCGACACAAATCGCGTACAGAGCGATCTGCCCCACGAGGGCATCGATGTGCCACACGGTTTCGGGCATGGGCCTCCATTGCCACACCATCAGCCAGAGGGCCGCGCAGGTCGCCAGGACGAACGTGGAGCGTTCGACTTCCTGGGGAATGAACTTCGTCCAACGCTCTTTGAACCACGGTCTGGCCATGATCGCATGCTGCACGGCGAAGAGCATGAGTAGGCCGCTGTTGATCAGTGCAGCAAGTGGCCAGGCTGTGGGCGTTCCAGAGTCGATCGACTTGGGTACGATCCAGTTGCCCACGAAACCAATGAGGTATGTCAGCGTGACGAGGAAGAGCAGGTAAATGGCTGCTCCGTAGGCGAAAATGGCAACGCGTCGGGCGCTGTCGTTGGTCGATGTTGGCATGGCGGTCTCCTGTGGCGTTGCGTTCATTGTCTTATTTTCCAATCACGTAGAAGAGGTTCATCGGGTCGTGTTCGAGTTCGTGGACGACGACGCTGTTAAACCCTGCTGCGGTGAGCATTTTCTCGGCCAACTCGCGACCCCACATCGCCCCAAGGCCCGCGCCCCCTTGCGCCAGTGAGACCGTCATGCAGTGCATGCAGGAAATGGTGTAGAGCAGTGGCCCCATGGGGTGCTCGACGTCCTGGTCAACGTGCGACGTGCCGCTGATGTCCTGCATGAGGAACGTGCCGTTTGTCTTCAGCGCGCGGTGGATGTTGTTGAGCACCTGTTGCGGATGAGCCTGGTCGTGGATGGCGTCAAAAACGACGATGAGATCGAATTTCTCGACATCGACCATCTGGCCAGCGTCGACGACGTGGAACTTTGTATTCGCATTACCGAGACTGTCGGCTTCCTTGCAGGCGCGGTCGATGCCTTCGACGGAAAAGTCGTATCCGGTGAATCGACTGTTGGGAAAGGTGCGGGCCAACAGGTTGAACGCCCTACCGCTGCCACATCCAACGTCGAGGACGTTGATGCCGGCGGAGAGTTTGTCTTTGATGCCGGGGGCGAGTGGAAGAATGTCATCGATCAGCGCGGCTCGGACGGTCTGATCGCTCTCGTCGGCCATCACTTCCTGGAAGCGTTCGAAGGCTGAGTATGGCACGCCCCCGCCATTGATGAAGCAGTCGACGATGCGATCCTCGACTTGGGCGAGCATCGGGATGAATTGGCAGGCTGCGGCTATGTTGTTTGGTGATGCGGCGCGGGTAAGGTGCTGGGCGTGCTCTGCGGGCAGTTGGTAGCACTTCGTTGCAGCGTCGTAGTGGACGATTCGACCTGTGACCATGGCTCCGAGCCATTCGCGTACGTAGCGTTCGTTCAGACTGGTCGCTTTGGCGATCTGCTCGCTTGTCGCAGGATCAAGGGTGGCCATCGTGTCAAACAGTCGGGTACGGTGGCCAACGCTGATCATGAGCGCGATTGCGCCACTGTTGACGATGCTGACGATGCGGTCGGCGAAAGGTGATGATTCGGTGGTTCCGGCTGGCAGGCTGTCCATGAAACACATAGGCAAATGCTCCTTCTCGCATTGATCCGGCGGCGATGACTCTGTCGGTGTCGTCGATCGGTGACGTTGTGCACGCGACCCTATGCCATGCGGCGACGGTCTTGGCGGGGGGTCACGCGGAATCCGGAAAATCCGCAAGAATCATCGATTCAGGCTCAATTGCGTCGATTTTTGGGACGCTTGGCGGTCGGCTATTTGATTTGCGGCTCGGCCTTGGCGGGTGTCTTCGATTCGGGACGCTGTTTGTCCAGTTTGGCTTGCAATGCGTCGAGCCGGATGGTGAGGGGGTGTTCATCGTCGAATCGCGCCTTGATGACGGGCGCGGCGTGGTTGAGCTGGGCTTCTGCGTCGGTTGGGCGGTCGAGATTGAGCAGTGCACCGGCCCAGTTGATGCGGACTTGAACGAGTTGGGGGTGATCGGGATTGAGTTGCCGTTCGAGGACACCTGTGGCGTTCTTGAGATGCTGTTCGGCGTCGATCCAGTTGTCCTGTTCGCCCAGGACCAGACCGAGCGTGTTCTCGGCGATGGCAGTGTTGGCGTGTTCGTCGCCGAAGAGTTTCCTGTTCATCACCCATGACGCACGAACGAGAGCCTCTGCTTCGGTGAGGTCACCCTTCTTGCGTAGGATGTCGCCAAGCAGTGACTGAGTGCTGGCCAGGTCTGGGTGGGCGTTGCCAAAGAGTTTGTGGCGATGGTCCATGGCCGATCGGGCGTGTTGCTCGGCTTCTTCGGCTTGACCTGCGTCGTAGAGTGCTTTGGCGAGGTTGTGCTCTGCCAGTGCGACAAGTGGATGCACGTCGCCGAGTCTGTCGCGGCGGGCGTCGAGTGCATCGCGGAGTATGGGCAGTGCTTTGTCGAACTTTCGCTGTTGCGTGTAGATGGCGGCGAGATTTGACTTGAGAACGTTGACTGAGGGGTGATCCGCTCCGCGGGTGTTGATGAAGAGGCGGATGGCCTCTTCAAAACTCGCGGTGGCGGCATCGTAATCGCCCTGCAGGTATTCGATGATGGCGATGTTGTTCATGCTGTTGGCAATGAGCGGGTGGTCTGGGCCTAGTGATTCGAGCCTGATTTCGTAGGCGTCCCTCAAGAACTGATCGGCCAGTTTGAGCTTGCCCCATTGTTTGTAGAGGTCGCCCATGCTGTCCATCGCGTTTGCGACAATTGGATTGCGCGGGCCGTCGATGGTCTGAAAAACTTCGAGCGAGCGTTGAAAGATTGGCTCGGCTTCGGAGAACCGGCCCAACTCGACATACGTTGAGGCGAGGTTGTTGCGGGCAATGGCAGAGTTGTGATTGCCGGGGCCAAATATCTTATCGTTGATTTCGATGGCTTCGGTGATGACAGGGATGGTCTCTTCGAGCTTGCCGAGTTCGTTGAGAACGAGGGCCATGTCGTTAAGCGTGCTGGCGAGTTGAGCGCCGTTGTCATCGGTGCCACGGAAGATCTGCTCGGATTCGCGCAGGAGTGTGAGTGCTTCTTCGAGCTTCTGGGCATCGCGATAGGCTTTGGCGAGGCCACGCTTGGCGAGGCCGACGATTTCGTGATCCGGTCCAAGATTGGCGACGGCTCGTTCGTGGCAATTCTCAAAGTGGATGCGTGCTTCAGATCGGTCGCCGCGGCTGCGAAGGAAAGATGCTCTTCCGATGTCTGACTTGAGGTCATTGGCCAGTGCATCTACTTCGTCGACGGGGGCGATGTTCGCGGCAATGTCGAGTTGGGCGATGGCGCGGTCGTACAGAGCGAGCGCGCCAAGCGTTTCGGCAATGACGCGACGAAGCTTGCGTTCGAGATCGGGCTGATTGCTGAATCTTCCTTGATCGAGCTTGCGGACGGCAGTGTCGATGGCCTCCTGTACGGTGAGGTCTGCGCGGTCGCCGGTTTCGGGGTTTGCGGAGGCGAGCATTTCGGTCAGGAAATCGGTGACGAGCGTTGCCTTCTCCGCTTCGGACTGTGCGATCGCTTTCTCGATACGGGCCTGGTTCGCATTTTCCTGAGCGATGCCCTTCTGTACGCTGGCCTGTCGCCAGAATGAGAGCGACACGACAAGGCCGACTGCGAGCAGGACGACGAACGAAGCGGCCACGGTGACGGCGGCGCGGTGTTTGGCGAGGGATTTGCGGATGATGTAGGCGACCGAGTCGCGTTTGGCTTCGATGGGTTCACCGGCAAGGTATCGTTCGATGTCGGCGCCCAGCGCGCCGGCGGACTGATAGCGCAACGCGCGTTCCTTGCGCAAGGCTTTGAGGGTGATCTGGGCGATTTCGTCGTCGAGCTGGTTGTTGTGCGATCGTGGGTTGCGGGGCGTCTTGTGGATGATGTTGGCGGCGACGTCGGTCATCGAGCAGGCCACCTCGTATGGGAAGGTACCGGTCAGCAATTGGTAGAGCATGACACCGAGTGAGTATACGTCCGTGCGCAGGTCGATCTCGCTGAGACGTCCGCGGGCCTGCTCCGGACTGGCCCACGGCATAGAACCGACGAATTGGCCTGTGATGGTGACGGTCTGATGGTCAGAATCGCCCTTTCCGGTGTCGCTTTGATCGTCGGCCTGCTTGGCGAGTCCGAAGTCGAGCACGTGTGGCACACCGTCGGCGTCGATGCGGATGTTGCCGGGCTTGAGATCGCGATGGATGACGCCGCGAAGGTGGGCGATGTTGACGGCGTCGCAAATGGTCGTGAAGAGGCGAAGTCGCTCCGGCAGGGTCGGCGACATGTTGCGAACATAGAGATCGAGCGGGAAACCGTCGATGTAGTCCATCACGAAGTAGGCATTGTCGCCGCATGATCCGCTGTCGTGGATGGTGACGATGTTGGGGTGTTTGAGTTGGGCGAGAATCTGCACTTCGCGTTCAAAGCGAGCGCGCTCTTTCGGTCCTGCAAATGGACCGCCATGCATCACCTTGAGCGCGACAAGCCTGCCGGTGGACTTCTGTGATGCGCGAAAGACCACACCCTGCCCGCCGCGGTGAATCTCATCGATGATCTGATAACCGGGAACGGCGGATCGCGTTTCCTCGGTGACGCCGATTGGCCCGGTGGTGGACCCGGCACGTCCACTGGCAGCGCCGTGAGCTTGTGTGGTTGCGATCTGGTCGATCTGATCAAACGCTGCGTCGATCAGGTCCGCCTGATGCCGGTTGTCTCGGTCGTCACTCAACTTGTCGTATCCGCGTTTCGCCCGATTGGCCGCCCCGGACCATTATTCTGCTGATGTGTCGTCACGTCGACGCCTAGCGGACGTTTGTGAAAAAATTTGTCTCTGCACCGAGCAATTCCCGCAGCCGATCGTGTGCCCGGGCGCGCAGCATGTGGACGGCGCCGCTGGATCGACCCAACTCATCGGCGATGCTGCGAATGTCGCGACCCTGAAGATCGTACAAACGGATGACCTTTGCGTAGTCAGGCGGCATGCGTTTGAGGATGTCGTCGATGGCGGTGGCGGCCTCATCGGCGGCAACCTGTCTACTCGGAGACGCAACGGAGTGGCCAATGCGTTCGATGAGCGTGACGCAGGATTCGCCATGGTTGGGGGACTGGATGCGCATGGCTGGGTTGGGTCTTTTTTTTCGGCTTAGTTCGCGGATGGCGTCGCGGAGATTGTTGTTGGCGATCTGAGTGAGCCAGCCCGCGAAGCCATCGGCGGTCTCGGCGCGGCAGTGGCTGATGCGGAGGAAGGCCTCCATGTACGAGACCTGCATAACGTCGTCGGCGTCGAGACTGGCGTGCCAACGCTGGGCGATGTCGTTGTTGATGCGCTTCCAGACGCGATCCCCGACGTCGGCGAGCAATTCCTTTAGGGCTTGCCGGTCGCCCTCGCGAGCCTTCGTGATGCGTTGGTCGTTGTCGTGTGACATCATCATGCGCGGGGCGATCAAAAGGTACGACAGACTCTTCCGTGCGATGAGCATATCGTAAGTTGGCGGTCGGTGACAATGGTCAGCGATTCGCAAGCAGATCCATCAGCTCCTGCGTGTCCGCGTGATCGAGCCCGAGTGCGTCGCGTCGGATTGAAAGAGCGGTCTCGTACTGCTTGATGGCTTCGTCGGTACGCCCGAGGGCGTCGTACGCCTTGGCGAGAAGACAGATGATGTCGGCAGTTTGCGCGTGGGGTTCGCGAAAGTTCTTGCCCTCAATGTCGATGGCCCGATGCAGCACTGGCAGCGCCTCGTTGAAGCGTTGGGCCTCGACAAGTGCGTTTCCGAATTTGTGCAGGACAATGGCGATCGTGGGATGATCGGGATCGAGTTGGGTCTCCATGATGGCGACGGCGCTGGTGTAGTGTTCGGCGGCGGCATCGTATCGTTTCTGCAAGGCGCGCAGTGTGGCGATGTTGGCGAGGCTGACCGCGACGTTGTAGTGGTCAGGCCCATGGTTCTCGAGGCGCACCCGCAGCGCTTCGTCGTAGAGCGGCTCGGCTTCATCATATCGTCCCAGTTCGCGCAGTGTCGTGGCCAGGTTGTTGATGGTGCGTGCGTACCCGGACGGATCTTCGGAGCGCATGCCCTGCCGTTCCAGTACGCGTCGGAACATCTCCTCGGCTTTGCCGAATGCCTTCTGCGTGAAGTGAATACCAGCCAATCCCTGACGTGTCGCAGCCAGTTGCAGATCGTCCGGGTCCAGGTGTTTCTCTCTGACACGGAGGGCCTTTTCAAACAGTTCGCCCGCACGATCATACTGACGCTCGCGATAAGCGAGGTCTGCCAACTCGTGCTCGGCCTCAGCCACTTCGAGGCTGCTATCGCCAAACACCTGCATGCGAATCTCGTGAGCTTTGTCGAGATGATCTAGCGCGTCGGGATACTCACCGAGGCCGCGATAGACGATGCCCATGGCCAAGTGAATTTCGGACGCCACTTCGGGCAAGTCAGCGGTTTCATCGTCGATCCACTCGGACGCGGATTGAAGCAGGTCAAGGATGCGGTAGTTCTTGCCGTAGCGATAGGGATCTGGGGACAAAAGCACGCGCTTGAGGAAGTCGCTGGTGCGCCTGGCCTTGAGCGCCTCCTGCTGTGCTTCTTTTTTCGCCACGGATTCTGCGGCGGCAAGGCGCGTTGCGTTTGCCTCGGATGTTCTGGCTCTTATCGCCTGCGACCGCGCAGCGAAGATTCCGACGACAAGCGACAGAGTCACAGCCGCAATGGCGGAGACCACGACTTTGTTGCGACGGAAGTACTTCGTCGCGCGATAACGAAATGTGTCTTTGTGCGCCAAGACAGGAAGCCCAGCGAGGTAGCGCTGGAGGTCGTCTGCAAGCTGGTCGGCCGTGGTGTACCGCCGGTGCGGCTCCTTGCGGAGTGCCTTAAGGATGATGTGGTCGAGATCACCACGCAGTGTTCTACGAATTCTCTCGTTTGCAACGTCGCTCGGTTTGGGTGGATCGTTTTCAACGATGGCGTTTTCGAGGTCGTGCTGTGAAAGTGTCGAACGCTCAAACGGACGCGAACCGGTGAGCAACTGGAATGTCAGCACGCCAAGAGCGTAGACGTCGGTGCCTGTTGTGATGGGTTGGCCAACGATCTGCTCCGGTGCGGCGTAGTCGGGTGTCATGAAGCGCTGAGTGGTCTGTGTGACGTGGGTCGTTGACGTGTTGTCTGTCAGGATTTTGGCGATGCCGAAGTCGAGGAGTTTGGGCTGTCCGTTGTCGGTGACGAGAATGTTGGATGGTTTCAAATCTCGGTGAACGACCAGGTTCTGATGGGCATGGTGGACAGCCGCAGACACCCGCATGACGAGATTCAATCGCTGGGACACCGACAGTTGCCGATCATCGCAGAATTGGTCAATCGGCTGTCCGTCAATTGCCTCCATGACCAGGTAGGGCATGTCATCTTCGGTGGTGCCACCATCGAAGAGTCTGGCGATGTTGGGGTGGCTGAGGTTTGCGAGCGTCTGCCGTTCGTTGCGGAAGCGTTCAATGATCTGAACGGAGTCCATTCCCTTCTTGAGAATCTTCACGGCGACCTGCTGATCAAACTGATCGTCGTCACGGATCGCGCGATAGACGACCGCCATGCCGCCTTCGCCGATGACGTCCGTGATCCGGTAGTGGCCGACCTGCTGACCGACACGTGCGTGATGGTCGAAGGACTCGAGTGCTTCTTGAGCTGTGTTTCGCAATGTGTCACCGACCAGTGGTGCTGCGTCATTACGGGCACTGAGAAGATCGAGGACCTCGTCGGCAAGTTCAGGGTCGTCCCGGCAGGATTCGGCGACGTAGGCATGACGCGTACCGGGGTTGCGCGTGAGGGCTTCATGGTACACGCGCTGGATTCGGCGCCACCGATCAGTCTTCATCGCTATCGCCCCTGGCGATCTGCGTGCGAAGCCACGAACAGGCAAAGTCCCAATCTCGCTCGACGGTGCTCGTTGAAACATCGAGCACATCGGCGGTCTCGGCGATGGTCAGTCCGCCGAATGCGCGAAGCTCCACGATGCGCGACATTCGGCGATCCATACGTTCGAGTTGATCAAGCTGCTCATGGAGCGCGAGCAAATCGAGGCTGGCCTCTGGCGCGGGGAGGTGCTCTGTCTCGATCATGAGACGACGTCGATCGCCACCGCGCTTGAGGGCATCACGCTTCTTGGCATGGTCGATAAGAATGCGGCGGATCGCGGTGGCAGCACACGCCATGAATGCTGCACGACTCGTTGATGGTGCACCATCGACTTTGGCGAGGCGAAGATACGCTTCGTGTACGAGCGCGGTCGGCTGGAGGGTATGGTCGGTCCGTTCGCGTGACATATAACGAGCGGCCAGCGCGCGCAATTCGTCATAGATCGACTCGACAGATGTGGATGGCTCGGTCATTTGGCGCTGCATCGATTGAATGGTCATGGATCGACGTGCTGTGCCGCTGCAAACTGCACACGCGACCGGTGCGACCCACAATTCCTGCTCACGTGTACATTATGGCAAATGGAACGAGCCGCATCAATGTTTCTTGTGATCCACAGGAATGTATTGATACGCTTGGATTCACGAGAGCGCAATGGTGCAAGGGTGGCAGGCATTCGATACGCGGGCTAAAGACATGAGCGTCGTGGCGTCCATGCCTGAATCGGCGTGAACGGCGAAGCGTCGGAGGACAGTGATCATCCCGTTGTACTTTGGGGTCGACTTCAACGAACCGCCCCTGCTTATGAAGACTCATCACGCCTGCGGCACGTGTGTCACCATGGCCCGCCGGCCACGCAGGATACGTGACGCGGCGGCAGACCGGGCCGACGTCGGAATTGAAAAAACCTGCAAAATGGTGGATGCTGTGCGCGATGCGAACTGGCGGCGGTTTCCGGGATATTGATGGAAGGACCACGGCGATGAGACGAATACTGATTCTCGGCGTTTTGTTTGCGGCGATGATGTGTCCGGCCTGCACGAAAGTGGAGGGGACCGGTCGCTCGCAGTTGATGTTGCTGTCACAGAATCAGGAACAGCAGTTGGGCGAAGACGCCTACCGGCAAATCCTGGCTGATTCGACGCTGTCGAACGACCCACGCCTCACGTCGATCGTGCGGCGCGTCGGAGAACGCATCGCCGCCGTTGTGGACCGCCCCAACTTCGTCTGGGAATTCAATCTGATTGAATCCGATCAGGTCAATGCCTTTTGCCTGCCCGGTGGGAAGATCGCGGTGTTTACGGGCATACTGCCCATCATGCAGAACGAAGCGGGCATGGCGGCCGTGATGGGGCATGAAGTCGCCCATGCCGTCGCACGCCATGGCGGAGAGCGTGTGTCGCAGGGCATCCTTGCCAATCTCGCCGGTCAGGCTGTTGCAGTTGGATTTCGAAACGCATCGCCTGCCGCGCAGGAAGCAGCGATGGCGGCGTATGGTCTTGGCGCGAATGTTGGTGTGATGCTGCCCTTCAGTCGCGCGCACGAAAGCGAAGCCGATTCCCTCGGCATCATCTACGCGGCCAAGGCAGGGTATGACCCGCGTGAAGCTGTCGAGCTTTGGCGGCGGATGAAGGCTGCATCGGGCCAGCGTCCACCAGAGTTCCTGTCCACGCATCCGAGCACCGACCGTCGGATCGTTGACCTTCAATCCCAGATGGGCGGCGCGATGCAGATCTACGAATCCGGCGTGGTCCAGTACGGTCTTGGCGAGGATCTCCGATAAACCTCCGCGACACCCCAGACTGAAAAGACACGGCGTCTGGTGTAGATTCCAGGCGGATGTTCGTCTGTGCGCTTATCGGTCCCGAGCGACGTCACCACCACACGGTCGCATTCGCCACGTCACGACCGATTCGTCGCAGCCCACGTCCGATAGCCACGCCTCGCCGGAATCGGCGAATCGATCAAGCCGATATCCATGATCAAGGACTACGGGCACCGACGCGGTCAGTCTCCGCTTCGACCCCGGACAAACCACCACAGTCAGGAATCGTGGCATCATGGATCGTACATACCCGCGTTTGCGTCAGTTGTTACTTGTCACGACGTTCGCCTTCGTGGTCGTGGCGTGCACCCCGGTCACCATCGCACCGACACCAGACATCACCGATCCTGACACCATTGACACCGGCGCGACGGTGAATATCCGTGGCGAGGTGTTCAGTGTGCCGCTTACAGCATTGGGCGGCGTCAGTCTTGTACCGGGACAGACATCGGCTGTGACCGCCAGCCTGCGATTGTTCAGCGGCACACCATCCGAAACGCCGGAGCGAGGCGAACTGACCTTGCGATCAACCGACATAGCGGTCGAACCGCTCGATGCATCGGCGGCTGCACGTGCGCTTCCCCTCGAGGGCACAGCCACCGTGCTGATCGGGTTTGCCCCGCGCAGCTCCACAGACATCTGCGGTGACGTCTCCACTTTCGCACGCTTTACCGTCGTCCTGACCGCCGGTGTGCCGAGCGTCGTGGACGATACCGTTGCGATTGACGCACCAACGCTCAAAACGATTGCCTCGAACGACGTGGCCATCTGCATCCGCACACAAACCGATTTCGAGGGTCGTGTGATCATCGAGAACATCGACCTCACGTTCGACGGTGGCGAGCGGCTGCCAAGCTTGACATTGCGAAATGCATCCGCCGAGGAAATCTCGCTGCTCGCGCCGGGTGAGGTGTTCACACCTGAGACGCTGGTGCCGCCGGGCGAGTCGCGAATCGTCACACTCGAGCCATCCCGAACCGCCATCAACATTCGCGCAGGATCCAACATGCGCGGGACGGTGGCATCGGCCGATTGCCCCGCCGTTACGGGCACTGAGTACGAAGCACAGGTATTCTGGGATGGCACTACGTTGAATTGCGACGCGAATCAGGAACAGCTGCCCGACGTAATCGACACGGATGGGACCACCATTCAGGTACCGTTGCGGATCGTCGATGGCGAGGCGGTCGCAGCGAGACCCACCAGCACCTTCGACGGCGTGGACTATGCCATCGTCGGCATGCTTGATGCGGTTACCAACGAGACGCCCGCCCAGAAGAACCCCGGCTCGCTCGACATCAACCTGGGCGAGATTGGCCTCGCGTCTGTCGACAGCATTCACGTTGCGACGTTTAGCGGATTTGTTCCTGATCTGCCAGACGGGACGACCGTGGCGGAGCTGGTTCTCAGTTTCAACGACTCCGTCGACGACGAGCGTGTCCCGTTGCGCCTCGGGACGGAGACGGCTGAGTGGTCATTCGACCGCGCCGAGCACAGCAGCGTCGGCGGCGTCGCCCACAGTCGCGGCACCGTCCTCTACAGTTTCGAGTCGTCCGTCGACTCCGCCTTTGACTTCACAGCATACGTCTATCGCATTCGCATCTTCCTCGACACGCCGCGTGTGCTCACGGGGATGAGCCTCGCCATTGCCGACCCCGCGACGTTCGGCACACGCATCAACGACGATCAACGTGCATGGCAAAGCGTTCCCGCCGTCACGCTCATCGGCACTGCTGGAACCCCGATCGTCGACGATCGGCCTGCCAACAGCCCCGACACACCAACATCACTGCCACCCGAACCCGAACCGATCCTCCGCGGATCCGTCGGGGGCATTGTCGTGAATGCGGTCACAGGGGAACCCATGACCGACGTACGCATCGGCGTCTCCGGGACAGGATTCACCGACCTCACCGACGGCACCGGTACGTTTGCGATTACCGATCTTGTCACCGGCGACTATTCGCTCAACGCCACGCTGTCCGGATTCGTCGGCGCCGCACAATCGGTCACCATTCGCGAGGACATCGAAGCCGACACACGCTTTGAGATGTATCCCGCCGGTCGCGTCGAGGGTGTTGTTGTGAACGCGCAAACCGGGGCGGTGCTTTCGGGTGCTCAGATCACCGTCGAAGGTTTCGAGATCACGTCGACAACCGGCGGCGGTGGACGATTCACCGTGTTTGCCGCCCCCGAAGGTGAACGCACCCTGCTTGCATCGCGGAGCGGATTTGTTTCTGCATCGGTTCCCGTGACAGTCGTGGCCGATGCGACGCAGGAAACGTCGATTGGCTTGCTCGAGGAGGGTGACGGCGGCGATGGTGTCGCGGTCATTCTGACATGGGGCGAAGACCCCGCCGACCTCGACCTGCATGTCAGCGGGCCCGACGAAAGCGGTGATCGATTCCACATCGCATTCTTCGCGCTCAACCCCGTCCCTTACGGATCGCTCGATCTCGACGACCGCGAATCGTACGGTCCGGAGACCGTCACGATTTCCAAGTCGTCATCGCAGAATTACGTGGCTGGTGATTACCGGGTCTGGATTCACAACTTTTCCAATACGCCGGAATTCGACATTTCGTCTGCCATTGTGACGATCTTCGCCAAGGGCGAGCAGGTTGGACAGTACCGTGTGCAGGACGCCGCCGGCGACGCGAGCATGGACATCTGGCGAATCGCGGACTTCACATTGGCAGCGGACGGCTCTGTCAGTTCAGTGACCGAGATCAACAGCTTCATGGATGGATCAGCTGAGACCGTGTATTGATCACGCCAACCTGACAGAAAACCTAATGGCCTAGACCGCGGCCGTTGGCTGCGTTGAGTGCCGCCAGACAAATCGACAGACAGAGGTCGGACGTCGCGTCCGTATCGTCAGGCTCCACATCGATTGAAATGCGGTAACCGGCCATCTTCATACGCTGTAAGACGCGGAGGGCATCCTGAAGATCGCGCGATGGGTGGAAAAGGCGGGCAACACCGTGATTGTCACCAATGACACAGAGGTTGCCGTCATCGCTTAGGTAAGCGGCGACATGGCCCATGATCTCCGTCGCGACCATCAGGTCCAGATCCGGACCCGGTTTCCATCCGTTGCCATCGACCACGCGCGCTTTTCCCTCCGAATCGCTGACGTTGCAACGCTGAGAGTCTAGCGGAAGTCAGCCCACGGAGGGAGAGGCGCGGCTTTGTACGATGTGGGGAAAACGCAGAGCCGCATCAGCGCTTGGCGAGCAGCTTTGCCCAGAAACCACCGAGCTTGAAACGCGGTAACGAACCAACCTTCAGACCGCAGTCCAGGTTCAGCATCGGGCCGGCACCATCAACAAACGGTTTCAAGCCTGCAACTCGACGAAGACGCCACGCGGTTCTGATCGAGGTATTGAGGGTGATACTGTTACTTGTTGTCGTGATCGACACAGGCCGGCCGCCGATGGTGCCCTCAAGACGTCCGGCCAGCATCAGTTTGGGCAGTTGGCGTTGTCACGGGCGTGTATCTTGATGGTGCCATCGAGCACCCACTCGGCGTGCTCTGCCTCCTGGCCGGTTCCGCTCGGAATCTTGAGATTCATGTTGGAGAATTCGTAGGCTATCTCAGCATTGCGTCTGGTCAGCCGATCGTACAATCTAATTGCGAGGCCAAGCCAAGTGGCGGTGTGCGTTGTGTCGCTCATTTGCTCTTCCTTTTTTAGTCTCACGTTGTGATCGTTCAGGTTCGTGGTGCGATCATGGGCTTGTAAACGCCTGACGCCGAACTCGCCAAGAACGATACAAGTGAAGCCGATTGACGGCTCGTGGAACTGGGTTCGAGACGATCGAGTGTCACTTGACACGCCTTTGGCTGCGGTTAAGCTCTGCGGTCCCTGATGCGGGGTAGAGCAGTTGGCAGCTCGTCGGGCTCATAACCCGGAGGTCGGAGGTTCGAGTCCTCCCCCCGCTAGTTCCCCTCCCCTAACGAAACTCATCGACCCACGGGTTAACGACGATGGCCCGTGCGGAGACGCTTCCGCGCTTCGCGATCTATCGCCCTTTTCTGCAAGGGTTTAGCGATCTACGTTCGACTTGCTGTTCGCGGAGAGACACGGTCG